>NZ_QEOL01000002.1 GCF_003096715.1 Paraburkholderia silvatlantica | reverse complement strand
ACACCGGCATGATCATGAAGAGACCGAGCATGCGCAGCGCGAAGATCGCCGCGAGCGAGACGGTCGCGCGCAACTCGGGCGCGCTCATGCGTGAGGATGTAGCGGGTGAATTGGAGGACATCGGAGCGTTATGTGTTTGGACCGCAAGTGCCCGCACGTTTGTTGACCGGGACGCTCCCTGACGCGCCTCTTTCGAGGCCCTTGCACTTGCCGCTCCGGGCCCTTTCAAAGACCGTCAGCAAGCCGTAACGGCGGTCTGGAAAAGTCGTTATAGTAGCAGGTTTGGTTTTCCTTTCTCCCGCAGGTTCATGGAACAGATCCGTATCCGTGGGGCCCGAACCCACAACCTGAAGAACGTCAATCTGGACCTGCCGCGCCACCAGCTCGTGGTGATCACCGGGCTGTCGGGCTCGGGCAAGTCCTCGCTGGCCTTCGACACGCTCTACGCGGAAGGCCAGCGCCGCTACGTGGAAAGCCTCTCGGCCTACGCGCGCCAGTTCCTGCAGCTCATGGAGAAGCCCGACGTCGACCTGATCGAGGGTCTGTCGCCCGCTATTTCCATCGAGCAGAAGGCCACGTCGCACAATCCGCGCTCCACCGTGGGCACCGTCACCGAAATCCACGATTACCTGCGGCTGCTTTACGCCCGCATCGGCACGCCCTACTGCCCGGATCACGAGATTCCGCTGGAGTCGCAAAGCGTCTCGCAGATGGTGGACGCCGCGCTCGCCTTGCCCGAAGAAACGAAGCTGATGATCCTCGCGCCCGTGATCGTGGACCGCAAGGGCGAGCACGCCGAGCTCTTCGACGACATGCAGGCGCAGGGTTTCGTGCGCTTTCGGGTGCGCTCGGGCGGCGGCACGGCCAACGAAGGGGAAGCGAAGATCTACGAGGTGGAGTCGCTGCCCAAGCTCAAGAAGAGCGAGCGCCACACCATCGACGTCGTGGTGGACCGCCTGAAGGTGCGCCCCGACATGAAGCAGCGCCTCGCGGAGTCGTTCGAAACCGCGCTGCGTCTGGCCGACGGCCGCGCCGTCGCGCTCGAAATGGACACCAGCCGCGAGCATCTCTTCAGCTCGAAGTTCGCCTGCCCGATCTGCTCGTATTCGTTGCCGGAGCTGGAGCCGCGCCTCTTCTCGTTCAACAACCCGATGGGCGCGTGCCCCGAGTGCGACGGTTTGGGCCAGATCACGTTCTTCGATCCGAAGCGCGTGGTCGCGCACCCGTCGCTCTCGCTCGCGGCGGGCGCCGTGAAGGGCTGGGACCGGCGCAACCAGTTCTACTTCCAGATGCTGCAGAGCCTCGCCGCGTTCTACGACTTCGACATCGACACCGCGTTCGAGGACCTGCCGGAGAAAGTGCGCAAGATCCTGCTCTACGGCTCGGGCAAGCAGGAGATTCCGTTCTCGTACATCAACGAGCGCGGCCGCACTTCGGTGCGCGAGCATGTCTTTGAAGGGATCATCCCGAACCTGGAGCGTCGCTACCGCGAGACCGACTCGGCCGCCGTGCGCGAGGAGCTTTCGAAGTACCAGAACAACCAGGCCTGCCCCCACTGCGAAGGCACGCGCCTGCGCCGCGAAGCGCGCTTCGTGCGCATCGGCGCGGGGGAAGATGCGCGCGCCATCTATGAAGTGAGCGGCTGGCCGCTGCGCGACACGCTCGGCTACTTCCAGACACTGCGCCTCGAAGGCGCCAAGCGCGAGATCGCCGACAAGGTGGTCAAGGAGATCGTCGCGCGCCTGATGTTCCTCAACAACGTCGGGCTCGACTATCTCTCGCTCGAACGCAGCGCCGAGACGCTTTCCGGCGGCGAGGCGCAGCGCATCCGCCTCGCCTCGCAGATCGGCTCGGGCCTGACGGGGGTGATGTACGTGCTCGACGAGCCGTCCATCGGCCTGCACCAGCGCGACAACGACCGCCTCATCGCCACGCTCAAGCATCTGCGCGACCTCGGCAATTCGGTGATCGTCGTCGAGCACGACGAGGACATGATCCGCATGGCCGACTACGTGGTCGACATGGGTCCGGGCGCGGGCGAGCACGGCGGCATGGTGATTTCGCAGGGCACGCCCGGCGAAGTCGAGCGCGATCCGGCCTCGATGACGGGCCAGTACCTCTCGGGCACGCGCCGCATCGACTATCCCGACGAGCGCATCGAGCCCGGCGAGCGCCGCCTGCGCATCGTCGAGGCCCACGGCAACAACCTCAAGCACGTGACGCTCGACCTGCCCGTCGGTCTTTTGACCTGCGTGACGGGCGTCTCGGGCTCGGGCAAGTCCACGCTCATCAACGACACGCTCTATCACGCCGTGTCGCAGCATCTGTATGGATCGTCGGCCGAACCGGCGCCGTTCGAGGCGATCGAGGGCCTCGAGCACTTCGACAAGGTCATCAACGTCGACCAGTCGCCGATCGGGCGCACGCCGCGCTCGAACCCGGCCACCTACACGGGCCTGTTCACGCCCATCCGCGAACTGTTCGCGGGTGTGCCTGCCGCCAAGGAGCGCGGCTACGAATCGGGCCGCTTCTCGTTCAACGTGAAGGGCGGGCGCTGCGAAAGCTGCCAGGGCGACGGCGTGCTCAAGGTGGAAATGCACTTCCTGCCCGACGTGTACGTGCCCTGCGACGTCTGCCACGGCAAGCGCTACAACCGCGAAACGCTGGAAATTCAATACAAGGGCCGGAACATCAGCGAAGTGCTCGACATGACGGTGGAAGCTGCCTACGAGTTCTTCAAGGCGGTGCCGGTGGTAGCGCGCAAGCTCAAGACGCTGCTGGATGTGGGCCTCGGCTACATTCGCCTCGGCCAGTCGGCCACCACGCTCTCGGGCGGCGAGGCGCAGCGCGTGAAGCTTTCGCTCGAGCTTTCCAAGCGGGACACGGGCCGCACGCTGTATATACTCGACGAGCCGACCACGGGCCTGCACTTCCACGACATCGCGCTTTTGCTGGAAGTGATTCACCGGCTTCGAGATCAGGGCAACACGGTGGTCATCATCGAGCATAATCTCGATGTCATCAAAACCGCCGACTGGGTCGTGGACATGGGACCGGAGGGCGGCGCGGGCGGTGGCCAGATCGTGGCCCAGGGGACGCCCGAACAGGTGGCGAAGTCGAAGGCAAGCTTCACGGGCCGCTATCTCGCACCGCTGCTCAAGCGCCAGATCGCCGCGCTGGACACGGCTTCGGGCAAATGACCCGCCAGGCGGGCTGACAACCGGGCCGGAAATTTAGCAGTAGAAATAGCTGCAGCAACAACGGGTCGGGGGCGCGTGCGCCTCCCTGAAGTTTGGAGACGGAATACACCCAACATGGTCAAGCGCAACGAAGCGACCGAAGATAAACAGGTGCGCGACCTGCGGCCACGGCCGGTCAGGCTCACGAGCGACATGAGCCTGCCGAAGCTTTCGGCAGTGGAAATCGGCAGCTACGTGGCTGCGCTCGCCGGCATGCTGGCGGTGCTGCGCCTGAATCTGCTGGGCGCGCTGCTCGCGGGCATGCTCGTCTTCCAGCTCGTTCATACCATTTCGCCGCTCATCGAGCGGCGCATGTCGAGCAGCCGCGCACGCTGGCTCTCCGTGGTGCTGGTTTCCATCGTGATCGTGGGCGTGCTCACCGGGCTCACCGTGGGCGTCATCGAGCAGTTCGAAAGCGACGTGCCGAGCGTGCAGAAGGTCATGGCGCAGATGATGTCGTTCGTCGACCAGGCGCGCGGGCGCATTCCCGAGTCCATCGCCGCCTATCTGCCCGTGGATGTCGCCCAGATGAAGCTCAAGGCGCTCGCGCTCATGCACGAGCACGCCACCCAGCTCGGCCAGGGCGGCAAGAACGCCGCGCGTATCCTGGGGCATATCGTGATCGGCATGATCATCGGCGCGATCATCGCCATTGGCGCGCAGAAGAACGCCACGCGGCTGCCGCTTTCCACGGCGTTCGTCGCGCGCGTGTCCCGTTTCGCCGATGCGTTCCGCCGCATCGTGTTCGCGCAGGTGAAGATTTCGGCCATCAACACGGTGTTCACCGGCCTCTTCCTCCTGCTCGCGCTGCCGCTCTTTCACGCGCCGCTGCCGCTCGCGAAGATGCTGGTCGTGGTGACCTTCGTGGTGGGGCTGTTGCCCGTGATCGGCAACCTGATCTCGAACACGCTGATCGTCGCCATCGCGCTCACCGTGAGCCTGCCCGCGGCGGTCACGGCGCTCGCGTTCCTCATCCTGATCCACAAGCTCGAATACTTCCTGAACGCGCGCATCGTGGGCGGCCAGATCGAGGCGCGCACGTGGGAGCTGCTCGTCGCCATGCTCGTGATGGAAGCCGCGTTCGGCATTCAAGGCGTGATCGCCGCGCCCATTTTCTACGCGTATATCAAGCGCGAACTGATCTATCTGCGGCTCGTCTGAGCCGCTTTCTCCCGAAACCGCGCGCGGCCCTCAGCGCCCGCGCGGCTCGCCGGGCTCGTCGGGCTCGTCGGCCATGCCGTCGTGCCCTATGGCGTAGATCGCCACCTGCACGCGGCTCGTGAGACCCAGCTTGCGCAGAATGTTGCGCACGTGAATCTTCACCGTGCTCTCCGCCCGGTCGAGCGTACGCGCAATCGCCTTGTTGCTCGCGCCGCGCGCCAGTTCGCGCACGATGTCGCGCTCGAGCGCCGTGAGCGTGTCTGCGCTCGCGCGCGGCGCCCGAATTGCCCGCGTCGAAGATGCCCACGGCGAGCCCCTGGCGCGACTTCGGAAACCAGCGCGCGACATAGGGCGTGCCGACCGGGAACGATGCGCCGGCCCCCCCCCCACGAACAGCCCGAGCGCGAGGAATTGCCACAGTTGCGTCGCATACGAGACGAGCCAGATCGGCACGACGGTCGCGAGCATCGTGATGAAGAAAACGATGCGCCCGCCGAAGCGGTCGGTCCAGATGCCGAGCGGCACGCGGGCGAGCGAGCCGGTGAGCACGGGCATCGCGGCAATCAGGCCGAATTCGGTATCGGTGAGGTGAAGCTGTTTTTTGAGCGGAATGCCGAGGATCGCGAACATCATCCAGACGGCAAAGCAGATCGTGAACGCGAAGGTGCTCGAACCCAGCACGCGCCAGGCACGGCTATCGGCGACAGGTTCCACCTGCGGGGATAGGGCGGCTTTCATGAATTTCCCTCTTGTCGTTTGGTTGAAGTGACAGGAGCAGGAAAGACGAAAGGGGCAGACTATTCTCCACAGGGAGTGCGCGACGATGCGCCACCAGAACTTAAGGAGTCGTACCGCGGGGAATGAGTTGGCGCGGAAAAAAATCGCATGCATGCGAATGCGCCGGAGAGCAATAAGATGAGTTCGAAAAGCCGTAGCATGTTTTGAAACACGCTACGGCATGGAGTCGCACTCGATCGACAAGCGATCAGCGGAACACGACCGTCTTGTGCCCGTTGAGCACGATGCGATGCTCCACGTGCCACTTCACCGCGCGCGCGAGCGTCACGCACTCCACGTCGCGGCCAATGGCGGTGAGCTGGTCCGGCGCCATGTTGTGATCCACGCGCTCGACTTCCTGCTCGATGATCGGGCCTTCGTCGAGATCGGACGTCACATAGTGCGCCGTTGCGCCAATCAGCTTCACGCCGCGATCGAACGCCTGGTAATACGGCTTCGCGCCCTTGAAGCTCGGCAGGAACGAATGATGGATGTTGATCGCGCGGCCTTCGAGCGCTTTGCAAAGCTGCGGCGAGAGGATCTGCATGTAGCGCGCGAGCACCACGAGATCGGCGCCTTCGCGGTTCACCACTTCGAGCACGCGCGCTTCCTGCGCGGCCTTGTCGGCCTCGGTGCCGCCGAGCAGCGGGAAATGATGGAACGGAATGTTGTAGCTCGCGGCGAGCTGATAGAAGTCCTTGTGATTCGAGATGATCGCGGGAATCTCGATAGGCAGCTGGCCGGTGCGATAGCGGAACAGCAGGTCGTTCAGGCAATGGCCGATCTTCGAGACCATGATGACGACGCGCGGCTTCACGTTCGCGTCATGCAGTTCCCAGCGCATGCCGAACTCCTGGGCGAGCGGATCGAACGCACTGCGCAGGCCGTCGAGGCCGGGGTCGCCGCCTACTTGCTGGAAGTGCACGCGCATGAAGAACTCGCCCGTGTGGCTGTCGCCAAACTGGGCCGAGTCGAGAATATTGCTGCCGCGCTCGAACAGAAAGCCCGACACGGCATGCACGATGCCAGGCCGGTCGGCGCACGACAGTCTGAGGATGAAGCTGTGATCGGTCGACATGACCTTGGTAACTCCCATCAATACCTGGTGTTTCTAAAAGGGCTTTGGGCTTTGCTTCGAGACCTGTTCACAGCGCCGGCGGTTCGAAGATCGCGGCAATGCCCTCGCACGCGTCTTCGTCTATCCATCGGCGGCGCAGCAGGCAGTCGAGCGTCGCGAGGCTCGCGTCCACCGTCATCGCGCCCTCCTCGATCCAGCGCGCGGCCTCGTCGATGCGCGCGAGGCGATGCTCGCCCACTTCGCCGTCCTGGTTGTGCGGCACGAAGCCGGCCGGGAGCACGAGATCGTAGATGAAGATCTGCTCGGCCTGCGTGCCTTCCGGCAGCGACTGCAGCACATGCACGGTGCGACCCGCGCGCGCCTCGCGCGCCAGTTCCTCGGCAATGCCCGCCTCTTCCCAGCATTCCTTCACGAGCGTGGCCTCGATGCCGAAGCCCCAGCCGATCCCGCCCGCCACGACGTTGTCCAGCATGCCGGGGTCGGTGGCCTTGGTGTCGCTGCGCCGCGCGATCCACAATTGCGGCGCGCCCGGCGCCGCCGGATCTGCGTATTCTACGACGCCGTTCAGATGCACCGCGTACGTCATGGTGCCAAAGAAGCGCGAGGCCGCGCGTTCGATCAAGGCGAGCGGCGGTGCGTCGAACGCATTGCGGATCGCGTAGGTTTCGTTGCGCCAGCCCGGAATGTGCCCTTGCGCCGCGAGGGCGCCGATCACCGAGGCGAGCGCCGCGCTGCGCGCATCGACACTATCGAAGTGCGGGGCGAGCGTCACGCGTGCGCTATGCGCATCGCCGTCGATTTCGAACACGTCGGGCCAGCGCGCGAGAAGCGCCACGTCGTTCTCGCGTATCCAGCCCACGCGCTCGTCACCGATATGGAACGGCAGATGCGCGCCGACATCGAAACGCCGCGCGTCGGTAATGCAAGGCAAGGTCATCGATCAGGACTCCGTAGATCAGTCACGCAGGGCCACGCGAATGCCGATGGCGATGAAGGTGACGCCGGCGAGGCGGTCGAGCCACACGCCCGCGCGCGGGCGGCGCTTGAGCCAGCCGCCGATCGTGCCCGCGCACAGCCCGAAGAGGGAGAACACCACGACCGTCTGCGCCATGAACACGAGGCCGAGCTCGAGCATCTGCAGCGTGACGTGCTGCGCGCCATGCGGGTCGACGAACTGCGGCAGGAACACGACGAAGAACAGCGTCACCTTCGGGTTCATGATGTTGCCGAGCACGCTCTGACGAAAGATCGCGGAGAGCGGCTGACGCGGCCTGTCACCGGCGGCGGCGAGCCCCTGGCTGCGCAGCGCCTTCACGCCGATCCACACGAGATACGCGGCGCCGGCGAGCTTGAGGATCTGGAACGCGAGCGGCGATGAGCGCAGCACGGCGGCCACGCCGAGCGCCGCGAGCGTGGTGTGGAACGTCACACCTGCCGCGAAACCGAGCGCGGCGACGAGACCGGCGGCGCGGCCTTGCGAAATGCCGCGCGCGAGCACCTGGAGATTGTCGGGACCGGGCGCGAACGTGATGGCGATGGAGGTGGCGAGAAAGAGCGCGAAATTCGGCATGAGATCGACTCGTGAGGCTGTACGTTCGGGTTTCAGTGCCCGCCGAAGGCGGTCACCGTGAAGAGCGGCAGGCCGGCATCGGTGAGCAGCTTCGAGCCGCCCAGATCCGGGAGGTCGATGATCGCGGCGCCTTCCACCACGCTCGCGCCGAGGCGTTCGAGCAGCAGCTTGCCGGCCATCATGGTGCCGCCGGTGGCGATCAGGTCGTCGACGATCACGACGCGGTCGCCCTTGCCGCAGGCGTCCTCGTGAATCTCCACGGTCGCCTCGCCGTATTCGAGCTGGTAGGTCTCGGAGACGGTCTTGTACGGCAGCTTGCCGATCTTGCGGATCGGAATGAAGCCCACGTTCAGCTCATACGCGACGATCGGCCCGATGATGAAACCGCGCGCGTCGAGCCCTGCCACGTAGTCGAGCTTCGCGCCGACATAGCGCTCGACGAACAGGTCGATCAGCACGCGCAGGCCCTTCGGATGGCCGATGAGCGGCGTGATATCGCGGAACTGCACTCCCGGCTGAGGCCAGTCGGGCACCGTGCGGATCAGGCTGTTCACGAACTGGGCGGCTTCAGCGCTCGGGTTCGCAGGTGCGTTGGACATCATCTCTCCGGGGTAGTGACTCGATAAAGGACAGCAGGACTGTTTAAACGGGGCGGGACCCTTGGCGCGGTCGCGCGACCGCGCCAATAAATCGCGCCAACAACCACGGCGTATCAGGCCGCCGCCGCGCCCGCGCCGGCGGCGCCCGGCTTGCGATGCCGCGAAAGCCGCTCCTCGGCCTGCGCGAGCTGCTCGGGCAAACCGCGCAGCACGACGATGTCGGCCTCGCGCAGCCTGGTCGACGGGTCCGGCTCCACGCCGCGAATGCCGTGGCGGCGGATCGCCGTCACCTCGACGCCGAGCTCGTACAGGCCCAGTTCCGCGAGCGTGCGGCCCACGGCGTCGGCGCGCTCGTCGACCGGTACGGATTGTAGCCGCACCTGCTCGTGACCGTCCTCGCCCACATCGTCGGTGCCGTGGAAGTAGCCGCGCAGGAGGCTGTAGCGCTCGTCGCGCAGTTCCTCCACGCGGCGCACCACGCGCCGCATCGGCACGCCCATCAGCACCAGCATGTGCGAGGCGAGCATCAGGCTGCCTTCCACGATCTCCGGAATCACTTCGGTCGCGCCCGCGGCGAGCAGGCGTTCGAGATCGGCGTCGTCCACCGTGCGCACGATCACGGGCAAGGTAGGCTCCAGCTCGTGAATGTGATGGAGCACGCGAAACGCCGATTGCGTGTTGGCATAGGTGATCGCCACCGCGGCCGCGCGGTGGATGCCCGCCGCGACGAGCGATTCGCGCCGCGCCGCGTCGCCGAACACCACCGACTCGCCCGCCGCCGCAGCCGCCGCGACGCGGTCGGGGTCGAGGTCGAGCGCGACGTACGAAAGGCCTTCGTATTCGAGCATGCGCGCGAGGTTCTGCCCCGCGCGGCCGTATCCGCACACGATCACATGGCCGCTTTGCTTGATGCTTTGCGTGGCGATGCGCGTCATCATCAGCGACTGCTGCATCCATTCCGTCGAGGACAGGCGCAGCACGATGCGGTCGGCGTTCTGGATCAGGAACGGCGCGGCGAGCATCGACAGCAGCATGGCCGCGAGGATCGCCTGGAGCAGCGTGGCGTCGACCAGATGCTTGTCGAGAATGAGGTTCAGCAGGACGAAGCCGAATTCGCCGGCCTGCGCGAGGCCGAGACCCGTGCGCATGGCCACGCCCGGCGACGCGCCGAACATGCGCGTGAGCGCGGTGATGAGCACGGCCTTGAGCACGACCGGCCCGAGGAAGAACGCCGCCACCATGATGGGGTGCTGCCAGATCACGTGCGGGTTGAGCAGCATGCCCGTGGTCACGAAGAAGAGGCCGAGCAGCACGTCGCGAAACGGCTTGATGTCCTCTTCCACCTGGTGCTTGTAAGGCGTTTCGGCGATCAGCATGCCCGCGATGAAGGCGCCGAGCGCGAGCGAGAGGCCGAACTTGTCGGTGATGAACGCGGCACCCAGCGTGACGAGCAGCACGTTGAGCACGAACAGCTCCTGCGAGCGGCGGCGCGCGACCACGTTGAACCAGCGCGTCATGAACTTCTGCCCGACGATGAGCAGAATGGCGAGCGCGAGCACGATCTTCACGGCGGCGGTGCCGAGCGACTCGACGAGCGACGCCCCGGAGCCGCCGAACGCCGCGATCACGATGAGAAGGGGCACCACGGCCAGATCCTGGAACAGCAGCACGCCCAGAATATTGCGGCCATGCTCCGATTCGATCTCGAGCCGCTCGGAAAGCATCTTGCTGACAATGGCCGTGGACGACATGGCGAGCGCGCCGCCGAGCGCCACGCAGGCCTGCCACGTGATATGCACCCACGGCTCCAGCACGAGCCCGAGCAGCAGCGCGACCACGATCGTGCCCAGCACCTGCGAGAGCCCGAGGCCGAACACGGCATGGCGCATGGCGCGCAGCTTCGAGAGCGAGAACTCGAGGCCGATCGAGAACATCAGGAACACGACGCCGAACTCGGCCAGGTTCTGCGCGCCATGCGTGTCCGGCACGATGCCGAGCGAGCGCGGGCCCACCAGAATGCCCACCGTGAGGTAGCCGAGCATCGGCGGCAGATTCAGATAACGAAACAGCACGACGCCGACCACCGAGGCGAGCAGCAGGAACAGCGTCATTTCCAGCGGGGAGATCATCGTGTGAAGCGTCCTCGTTCGTCAGCCGCGGTCTGCATGAGCGGCGATGCAAATTCTGCCCGCGCCGTGTCGATGATCGACGCAAGGCGGCTAGGGCCTGTTTACATTAATAACGGGCTAAATGGGAAGGGCTACGGAGACACGCCTGGGGCAAATCCGGCGGCGCACGCACGGGGTTTTGGCGCTGGGGGCGCTGGCGCGGCGCGCAGACGCCTTTGCTATACTCCGCGGATGATAGCGAAAATCAATGGCGACCGGGCGCTGAAGCTCGCTCGCAACGTGCTCGACATCGAAGCGGACGCCGTGCGCGGGCTTCGCGACCGGCTCGACGACAACTTCGTCGGCGCGGTCGACCTCATCCTCAGCTGCCGCGGACGCGTGGTCGTTTCCGGCATCGGCAAATCGGGCCACATTGCCCGCAAGCTCGCGGCCACGCTGGCCTCCACGGGCACCCCCGCGTTCTTCGTGCATCCGGCGGAAGCAAGCCATGGCGACCTCGGCATGGTCACTGCCGACGACGTCTTCATCGGCCTGTCGAACTCGGGCGAATCCGAAGAACTCGTGGCGATCCTGCCGCTCGTCAAACGCATTGGCGCGAAGCTCATCGGCATGACGGGCAGTCGGCCGCAGTCGACGCTCGGCCAGCTCTCCGACGTGCATCTGGACGCCGGCGTGGAGAAGGAGGCCTGCTCGCTGAACCTCGCCCCCACCGCCAGCACGACGGCGGCGCTCGCGCTCTCCGACGCGCTCGCGGTCGCGGTGCTCGACGCACGCGGCTTCGGCGCCGACGACTTCGCGCGCTCGCATCCGGGCGGCGCGCTCGGCCGGCGCCTCTTGACCTACGTGCGCGACGTGATGCGCACGGGCGACGAAATTCCGAAGGTGCGCGACGACGTCACCGTGCGCGACGCCCTTTTCCAGCTCACGGCCAAACGCATGGGCATGACGGCGATCGTCAACGCCGACGACCAGGTGCAGGGCATTTTCACGGACGGCGACCTGCGCCGCGTGCTCGAGCGCGTGGGCGATTTCCGCGAACTGCCGATCGCGCAGGTCATGACGAAAGCTCCGCGCACCATCGGCCCGGACCACCTTGCCGTCGAAGCCGTGGAACTGATGGAGCGCCATCGCATCAATCAGATGCTGGTCGTCGATGCCGAGGGCTCGCTGATCGGCGCCCTCAACATGCACGACCTGTTCTCCAAGAAGGTGATCTGATGGCTAGCCCACTCGATGCAACCGCGCGCGCCGCGCGCGTGCGCCTCATGATTTTCGACATCGACGGCGTGCTCACCGATGGCGGCCTGCTCTTCACCGGCGCGGGCGACACGATGAAAGCGTTCAACTCGCTCGACGGCCACGGCGCGAAGCTGCTGCGCGAAGCCGGCATCGACACGGCCATCATCACGGGGCGCCGCTCGGAGATCGTCGCCGTGCGTGCGAAGGAACTGAAGATCACGCACCTGTGGCAAGGCGTAGAGGACAAGCGTGTCGCGTTCGCCGAACTGCTCTCGCAAACCGGCATTGCGCCCGAAGCGTGCGGCTACATGGGCGACGACTGGCCCGACCTCGCCGTCATGCTCCAGTGCGGCTTCGCCGCGGCGCCCGCGAACGCCCATCCCGACGTGCTCTCGCGCGCCCACTGGGTGTCCGGCAAGGTGGGGGGCCACGGCGCCGTGCGCGAAGTCACCGACCTGATCCTGCGCGCGCAGAACCGCTACGACGCCATGCTCGCCGCGGCCTGCGCGCCGCTCGCCGGGATGCCGCGATGAACCAGAAGTTCCGCCTCACCTCGCTCGTGCCGCTCGTGTGCGTCGCCGCGCTCGCCGGTTTCACGTGGTGGCTGCTGCAGGCCGTCCAGCCGCGCGAGAAGGAGGCGGCGCCGCGTCCGCTCACGCATACGCCCGACTATTTCGCCGACAACTTCTCGGTGTCCGAGCTCGACCAGTCGGGCGCCACGCAGTATCGGCTCACGGCCACGCACATGGTTCACTACGAGGACGACGAGAACAGCGATCTCACGAACCCGGCCGTGCGCGCGTTCCAGCCCGGCAAGCCGATCGTCACGGCCACCGGGCTGCGCGGCACGGTCAACGCCGACGCCTCGATCGTCAACCTGTACGACAACGCGCGCATTCTGCGCGCGGCCGGCGCCGGCGACCCCGAAATGCAGGCTGATTCCGAGCATTTCAAAGTGCTCGTGAACGACGATGTGATCCTGACCGAAAAGCCGGTTAAACTTCGACGCGGCCAGTCGGTCATGACGGCCACCAGCGGCATGAACTACAACAATGTCTCCCGGGTCATCCAGCTCTTCGGCAACGTCCGTGGAGCCATCGCCCCGGCCGACTCCGGCGGCTCGTCCTGAACGCCGGGCCGTCCACGCAAGGCACGATTGCATGAACGATTCGCTTCCCCGTCCACTGAACGGCCGTTCGCCCGACGCGCGCCGCGCACGCTGCGCGGCGCTGATGGCGCTCGCCAGCGCGCTGCTGTTCGCCGGCCTCACGCCCGCGGCCCACGCCGAGCGCGCCGACAAGGACAAGCCGCTCAATATCGAAGCGGACAACATGACCTATGACGATCTGAAGCAGCAGACCGTCTTCACGGGCCACGTGGTCGCCACCAAGGGCACGATCCTCATCAAGGCCGACAAGCTCGTCGTCACGCAGGACCCGCAGGGCTACCAGTTCGCGACCGGCACCGTCGCGCCGGGCACGCCCGCCGACCGGCTCGCCTACTTCCGCCAGAAGCGCGAAGGCCTCGACGAATACGTCGACGGCACGGCCGAGCGCATCGACTACGACGGCAAGCAGGACCTCACCACACTCACGACGCGCGCCACGGTGCGCCGCCTGCAGGGTCTGTCGACGGTGATGGATCAGGTGCACGGCAGCGTCGTCACGTACGACGGCCAGAACGACTTCTATACGGCGCGCTCCGGAAAGGACGTCGCAGGTCCCGGCAACCCCGGCGGCCGCGTTCGCGCGATGCTTTCGCCGCGCAACGCCACGACCGGCGCACAGCCGCCCGCCGGCGCCCCGGCCGCACTCACGCCGTCCACCAAGCTGCAGGAAGCGCCGCCCCAGTGAATACCGTCACCGCCCCCCAAAGCTACGGCCGCCAGCTGGCCGGCAAGACGAGCACGCTCGTCGTGCGCAACCTGAAGAAGCGCTACGGCTCGCGCACCGTCGTCAAGGACGTGTCGCTCGACGTGAAGAGCGGCGAAGTGGTCGGGCTGCTCGGCCCCAACGGCGCCGGCAAGACCACGTCGTTCTACATGATCGTGGGTCTCGTGCCGCTTGACGCCGGCGAGATCGACCTCGACGGCCGGTCCATCAGCCTTCTGCCCATCCACAAGCGCGCGGCGCTCGGGCTTTCGTATCTGCCGCAGGAAGCTTCGGTGTTCCGCAAGCTCACCGTCGAGGAGAACATCCGCGCGGTGCTCGAGCTACAGGTGGACGGCAACGGCAAACGTCTGTCGAAAGACATCATCACCGAGCGCGCCGAAGCGCTGCTCGACGAGCTTCAGATCGCGCATCTGCGCGAGAATCCGGCGCTGTCGCTCTCGGGCGGCGAGCGCCGGCGCGTCGAAATCGCGCGCGCGCTCGCAACCGATCCGAGCTTCATCCTGCTCGACGAGCCGTTCGCGGGCGTCGACCCGATCGCCGTGCTGGAAATCCAGAAGATCGTGAAGTTCCTCAAGCAGCGCAACATCGGCGTGCTGATCACCGACCACAACGTGCGGGAGACGCTCGGCATCTGCGATCACGCGTACATCATCAGCGACGGCACCGTGCTTGCGGCCGGCGCACCCGGCGAGATCATCGAGAACGAGAACGTGCGCCGCGTTTATCTCGGCGAGCACTTCCGCATGTAAGCCCCCGGGCGCGCCTCGCGCGCCCGTTCACCGCAGTCCCGCAGCGCCCACCCGGGCGCGCGCGATCCGCTTTCGCGTTTTTCCGGCCTCATCTTTCGCGTTTCCCCGCGTAACTCCGCGGTATCGACCTTGCCCCCAAAACGGTGCACGGCAGGCCGGGCAGCGTCCCTGTTTGCGCACCAAATTCCGGGCACGCACCGGCGCGGCGCACGCTCGTTTTTGCGAGTGCCCTGTGGTTTCGTCCGCGTGGCAAACTCTTTACAATGGTCCGCACACCGCCATGAAAGCCAGCCTCCAACTCCGCCTCTCGCAGCATCTTGCGCTCACGCCACAACTGCAACAGTCGATCCGGCTGCTGCAGCTGTCGACGCTCGAACTGCAGCAGGAGGTCGCGACCGCGATCTCGCAGAACCCGCTGCTCGAGAACGAGGACGACTGGATCGCGAGCCCGCTGCGCGTGGCCGCGGACGGCTCGGTCATCGCGCAGCCGCCCACGCCCTCGGGCGCCGAGCCGATGCAGGGCGCGAACAGCGCCACCTCGGCGTCCAACGGCAGCGCCGAGAACAGCGAGAGCGAGCCGCGAGGCGTGGACGAATACGACGGCCTTGGCGGCGACGCGAACGGCGACGCAAGCCAGTGGAACCTGGACGACTACGGCCGCTCGGGCAACGCCTCCGACGACGACGACCTGCCGCCGCTGCAGATCCACGAATCGACCACTACGCTGCGCGACCATCTCATGGCGCAGCTGCGCGAAACGAACGCGAGCCAGCGCGATCGCGCGCTCATCACCTTCCTGATCGAATCGCTCGACGAAGACGGCTACCTCAGCGCGACGTGCGAGGAAATTCTTGCCGACATTCCCGAAGAACTCGAAGTCGACGCCGACGAACTCAATGCGGCGCTAGCGCTGCTGCACAGCTTCGACCCCGCGGGCGTGGGCGCGCGCTCGGCCTCCGAGTGCCTCAAGCTGCAGTTGCTGCGCGTCACGTCGTCGCCCACGCGCACGCTCGCGCTCGAGATCGTGTCGAACTATCTCGAACTGCTCGCCGCGCGCGACTTCACGCGGTTGCGCAAGCAACTGAAGACAGGCGACGACGAGCTGCGCGAGGCGCATGCGCTGATCCGTTCGCTCGAACCGTTCCCCGGTGCGTCGTATGGCAAGGCCGAAGCCGATTACGTGGTGCCGGACATCATCGTGAAGAAGACCGGCCAGAACTGGCATGCGGAACTGAACCCCGAGGTGGTGCCGAAGCTGCGCATCAACCACCTGTACGCGAATATCCTGCGCAACAACCGGGGCGACCCGGGCAGCGGTTCGCTGCGCCAGCAACTGCAGGAAGCGCGCTGGCTCATCAAGAATATCCAGCAGCGCTTCGAGACGATCCTGCGTGTCGCACAGGCTATCGTCGAGCGTCAGAAGAACTTTTTCGTGCACGGCGAAATCGCCATGCGCCCCTTGGTTTTGAGGGAGATTGCTGATACGCTGGGCCTACACGAATCGACTGTCTCGCGTGTGACAACCGGTAAATACATGCTGACTCCATTCGGGACACTTGAATTTAAGTACTTCTTCGGATCGCATGTATCGACGGACACCGGCGGCGCTGCATCGTCCACCGCCATCCGCGCCCTCATCAAGCAACTCATAGGAGCCGAGAACACCAAATCCCCTCTTTCAGACAGCCGCATCGCCGAACTGCTGGCGGAACAGGGTTTCGTGGTCGCGCGACGCACCGTTGCGAAGTATCGCGAGGCACTGAAGATTCCAGCGGTCAATCTGCGCAAGTCTCTTTAGCCTGTTCCGGCTTTTACGGAGCAGGCGTTTTCCGGCCGCTACGCCCGTTGGCGGACATGGCCGGCCGAGTTAGCCCGCCGTCGCAGGCCTTTTCGGGGAGCCGCGCACAGGCAGACAGTCGACCGGCATTGCCGCACTTCACGCGTTACGCGGCCATCAGCCTGGAGAAGCACTATGAATCTGAAGATCAGTGGACACCATCTCGAAGTAACGCCAGCGTTGCGAGAATACGTGATCACCAAACTGGACAGGGTGCTAAGACATTTCGATCAGGTAATCGATGGCAATGTGGTCCTCTCGGTCGACAACCATAAGGAAAAGGATAAGAGACAGAAGGTCGAAGTGAACCTTCATCTGAAAGGCAAGGACATATTTGTGGAGAGCGCGAACGGCGACATGTACGCCGCCATCGATCTCGTGGTCGACAAGCTCGACCGCCAGGTCGTACGTCACAAGGACCGCGTGCAGGGACATCAACATGAGGCGATCAAGCACCAGCCTGCGCCCATCATCGAAATCCCGCCGCAGTGATCCCACAATGTCGTCTGTGGCGATTCACGCCATGAACCGGGGCTGGAGTCGATAGTTGATCCTCCGCCCCTCGAAGCGAAGCCGCCCGGACCGGGCGGCTTTTTCGTGAGTACGCCCAATGCAGGGTTTTACCGCTGGGTGCAACCGGGCAACGAGGGTTGCGCTCATGCGTGGCGCATCGCACCATCGGGGTGGACGCTTGTTCTATAATGGTCCAGTCGTATTACGGGGTCTAACGCGCCAACAGGTCCCCACGGTCCCGGCACCGGGCTTCGTCGCCAGATCCAAAGCTTCCGCCAAAGCGGTCAGCTGTCGGGGTGCGGAGCATTCAGGCCACGTTTTCGCCTGCCAACATGAATCGTTTAGCCAAAATACTTCCCATCGAGAACGTCGTCGTCGGCCTGTCCGTCACCAGCAAGAAACGCGTCTTCGAACAGGCTGGCCTGATCTTCGAAAACCAGAACGGCATCGCCCGCAGCACGGTTACCGATAATCTTTTCGCGCGCGAGCGCCTCGGCTCCACGGGCCTCGGCGAAGGCGTCGCGATCCCGCACGGCCGCATCAAGGGCCTGAAGCAGCCGCAGGCCGCCTTCGTGCGCCTCGCTGAGCCAATCGCCTTCGAAGCGCCAGACGGTCAGCCCGTCTCGCTCCTGATCTTCCTGCTCGTGCCCGAACAGGCGACGCAGCAGCATCTTGAAATCCTGTCCGAGATCGCACAACTGTTGTCGGATCGCGAAACGCGTGAGCGGCTCCATACGGAAGAAGACCGCGAAACGTTGCATCGCCTGCTCACCCAGTGGCAACCTTGATGTAATGTGCGGCGTCTTGCGGGGCGCGGTCGCGCTACGCGCGGCCGAACAGCGCGCTCGACGCTCGTTGCAGGGGTGAAGCGCCGGGCGCCGGCAGCCGTCAATCATCCAGGCCGCGCGGTTTATTTAGCCAGCAATTCAGTCAGCCGTTAAGCGAGTCATCTCGCGGAGTCACCGACTCATGGACACTTCCAGCATCAACGCCCAAAGCATCTTCGACGACAACGCCACCACGCTGAAACTGAGCTGGCTGACGGGGCACGAAGGCTGGGAACGCGGCTTTTCGACCGAGACGGTGGCCACGGCCACGGCGAGCGCGGACCTCGTCGGCCACCTGAACCTGATCCACCCGAACCGCATCCAGGTGCTCGGCGACGCCGAAATCCACTACTACCAGCGCCAGACCGACGAAGACCGCTCGCGCCACATGGCGGAGCTGATCGCGCTCGAACCGCCGTTCCTCGTGGTTGCCGACGGCATGACCGCGCCGCCCGAACTGGTGCTGCGCTGTACGCGTTCCTCCACGCCGCTCTTCACCACGCCGATGTCGGCGGCCACCGTCATCGACAGCCTGCGCCTCTACATGTCGCGCATACTCGCGCCGCGCGCGACGCTGCACGGCGTGTTTCTCGACATTCTCGGCATGGGCGTGCTGCTCACGGGTGACTCGGGCCTCGGCAAGAGCGAGCTGGGTCTGGAGCTGATCAGCCGCGGCCATGGCCTCGTGGCCGACGACGCCGTGGACTTCGTGCGCCTCGGCCCCGATTTCGTCGAGGGCCGCTGCCCGCCGCTCCTGCAGAACCTGCTCGAAGTGCGCGGCCTCGGCCTGCTCGACATCAAGACGATCTTCGGTGAAACGGCCGTGCGCCGGAAGATGAAGCTCAAGCTCATCGTGCAGCTCGTGCGCCGCCCGGACGGCGAATTCCAGCGTCTGCCGCTGGAGAGCCAGACCGTCGACGTGCTCGGCCTGCCCATCAGCAAGGTCACGATCCAGGTGGCCGCGGGCCGCAACCTCGCCGTGCTGGTCGAGGCCGCCGTGCGCAACACGATCCTGCAGTTGCGCGGCATCGACACCCTGCGCGACTTCATGGACCGCCAGCGTCTCGCCATGCAGGACCCCGACAGCCAGTTTCCCGGCAAGCTGATCTGACGCCCGACGCGGCGGCCGGCGAGGCGCGGCCGGCGAGGCGCGCGCGCTCGAAACGAGCGCCTGCGGCCCGGAGAGCCCGTACAGGCGCGCGGCCCGGATGCTATGATGACCCAATCGGGTTCATCGACTCTCCCATGCGTATCATCCTGATCACCGGCATTTCGGGTTCCGGCAAGTCAGTGGCGCTCAATGCGCTCGAAGACGTCGGCTACTATTGCGTCGATAATCTGCCGCCACGCTTTCTGCCGCAACTCGCCCAATATCTTAGCGACGACGGCTATGAATGCCTCGCCGTCGCTATCGATGCGCGCTCGAGTTCGTCGTTCGACGACATGCCGGAGATGATCCGCGACCTCGCGCTTCGCCACGACGTGCGCGTACTCTTTCTCAATGCGAGCACGCAGTCGCTCATCCAGCGCTTCTCGGAAACGCGCCGCCGCCATCCACTTTCGGGCTCCGCTGCGCACGACGCGAACGTGGGCATGCTCAAGTCGCTCGAAGAAGCGATCGAGCACGAGCGCGAACTCGTCTCGAATCTCGCCGAATTCGGCCATCAGGTCGACACGAGCAACCTGAGCGCCAACGCGCTGCGCCAGTGGGTGAAGGTGTTCGTCGAAGGCGAGCGCGGCTCGCTCATGCTCACGTTCGAATCGTTCGGCTTCAAGCGCGGGGTGCCGCTCGACGCGGACCTCGTGTTCGACGTGCGCACGTTGCCGAACCCGCATTACGACGCCCGCCTGCGGCCGCTCACCGGGCTCGATCAGCCCGTGATCGACTTTCTGAATGCGCAGCCGGCCGTCCATGAAATGATCGACGATGTCTACGCGTTCGTCGCGAAATGGCTGCCGCATTTTCGCGCCGACAACCGCAGCTATCTCACCGTTGCAATTGGCTGCACGGGCGGACAGCATCGATCGGTGTACATCGCCCAGACACTCGCCACACGCTTTGCCGGCGAGTCGAACGTTATCGTGCGCCACCGCGACGCGCCTCTCGATGTCGGAGAGTCGTCACGGCTGATCGCCTAACCGGCTGCGCATCGCGCGGCCCTTAACCGAAAGCGTTGCGCCATGTCCTCGTCTCCTGCCGTGCTTGCCGATTTGCCGTTGTTCCCGCTGCATACGGTGCTGTTTCCCGGCGGCCTGCTGCCGCTGAAGATCTTCGAAGCGCGATACCTGGACATGGCGAGCGAGTGCCTGCGCGAGCACACGCCGTTCGGCGTGTGCCTGCTCAAAAGCGGCGCGGAAGTCGCCCAGCCCGACGAGACGGCTGCCGTACCCGAATCCGTTGGCTGCCTCGCGCTCATCGAGCAGTGCGATGTCGAGACCGTCGGCATGCTGCACATCCAGGCTCACGGCACGCAGCGCTTTCATCTGCTCTCGCATCGCGTGGAAGCCGACGGCCTGCTCGTGGGCATGGCCGAACTGATCCCCGAAGACATTCCGCTGGAAGGCGGCAAACAGCTCGCGCAATTCGGCGCGTGTGCGGAAGTGCTCGAGCGCATCATCGCGACGATCCGCGAGCGCGATCCCGCGAGCCTGCCGTTCGCCGAGCCGTTCCGCTTCGACGATCCCTCGTGGGTATCGAACCGTCTGGCCGAGGTGCTGCCGATCGCGCTGCGCGCGCGTCAGAAGCTCATGGAGTTGAGCGACGCGGGCGCGCGTATCGAAATCGTGCATCACTACATGCAGCAGCATCAGCTGCTTTGACGCAGCGTTGATGCCGCTGACTCGCCGACTTAGATCAGCGGTCCACGCAAACCGTCGAGCAGCTTGCGCACCGGCGCGGGCACGCCATACGCGTCGATCTTGCCGAGCGGCACCCATGCTGTCTGCCCATCGTTGGCTTCCAGCGGCGCGGCATTACGCTTGAGTTCGATCACGCGCGGCTCGATGTCGAGCTTGAAGTGCGTGAACGTATGCGTGAGCGGCATGAGCGCGGAGCTCGACGCCGCGCCCTCCTGCGTCACGCCGAAGTCGCGCGCGCGCTCGGCGAGCGCGGGTTCGTCCGCGGCCTCGGGCAAGCTCCACAATCCGCCCCAGATACCCGATGGCGGGCGCTTCTCCAGCATGACGGCATCGCCGTCGAGCAGCACGAGCATCCATGTGCGCCGCGTAGGCACGGCCTTCTTCGGGCGCGCGGCGGGCAGCGCGCGCTGACGTCCCGTCGTCTTCGCCACGCAGTCGCCGGAGAACGGGCAGCGCTCGCAGTCGGGCTTGCCGCGCCCGCACAGCGTCGCGCCAAGATCCATCAAGCCTTGCGTGTATGCGCTCACGTCGGCGTCGCTCGCTTCGGGACCCGGCACGAGCGTTTCGGCGAGCGCCCACATCGCGTTCTCGATGCGCTTTTCGCCAGGAAAGCCTTCCACGCCGAACACGCGCGCGAGCACGCGTTTCACGTTGCCGTCCAGAATCGTCTCGCGCGCGCCGAACGCGAACGACGCGATCGCCGCCGCCGTCGATCGGCCGATACCGGGCAACGCTGCGAGCGCCTCGACCGTCGAAGGAAACTTGCCGCCGCAGGTATCGGCCACGACCTGCGCGCAGCGGTGCAGATTGCGCGCGCGCGAGTAATAGCCGAGACCGGCCCAGAGCGCCATCACGTCGTCGTCGGGTGCGGCGGCGAGCGCCTCGACCGTGGGAAAGCGCTCGAGAAAACGCGCATAGTACGGAATCACGGTCGAGACCTGGGTCTGCTGCAGCATGATCTCCGAGAGCCAGATGCGGTACGGGTCGCGCGTGTTCTGCCATGGCAGGTCGTGACGGCCATGCTCGCGCTGCCAGGCGATCAGGCGCGGCGCGAAACCGGTGAGCAGTTCAGCGGGATACGCGCCAGCCGGCAGCGGCGCGGAAGTGGACGATGTTCGGTACATGGAAAAGCCTGGCGCTCAACGCTGGCAGCGCGGACAGAAGTAAGTGGAACGCTGGCCCTGCACGATCTGTTTGATCGGCGTGCCGCACACGCGGCAGGGTTGGCCTGCGCGGTCATAAACGAAGTATTCGAGCTGGAAATAGCCGCTTTCGCCGTTGCTGCCGACGAAGTCGCGCAGCGTGCTGCCGCCCTTCTCGATGGCCGAGGCGAGCACGGCGCGCACGGCATCCGCGAGCAGTTCGTAACGCGCGAGCGAAATGCGGCCCGCCGGTGTCGTCGGCCGGATGCCGGCGCGGAACAAGCTTTCCGAAGCGTAGATATTGCCAACGCCCACCACGATATCGCCCGCGAGAAGCGCCTGCTTGACGGCGACCTTGCGGCCGCGGGTCTCGCGAAAGAGCAGCGCGCCGTCGAAGGCCGGCATGAACGGCTCGATGCCGAGCCCCGCCAGCAGCGGATGGCCGAGCACGTCGCCGGCCTCGCGCGGGTGCCAGAGCACGGCGCCGAAACGGCGCGGGTCGCGAAAGCGCAGCGTGAAGTCGTCGAAGAACCAGTCGACGTGATCGTGTTTCTCCGCGGCAGGCGGCTTCGGCAGATTGCGCAGCACGCGCAGCGTGCCGGTCATGCCGAGGTGCACGATGAACCAGCCCTCGTCGACCTCGAACAGCAAATATTTGCCGCGCCGGCCAACCGAACGTATCGTGCGGCCGCGCAGCGTACGGGCGAGCGTGGCAGGCACAGGCCAGCGCAATGCGGGGTTGCGCACCTCCACACGCTCGACGCGGCGGCCCGCGACCCACGGTTCGATCCCCCTTCGGGTAACCTCAACTTCTGGCAACTCTGGCATGTCTGGCGGCCTGATTCGGATGCTGGTCCGGGTTGGTCTGCAACTTGCGTGAACGTGTGTGCGCGTTGTGCGCGTATTGTAGCCAGCGCGTTACAATCGACCGAAACATTCGACGGAATTCCATGGAACTGTCTTTCGTTAAGCTGTTCGCGAAGCGTCCCGCGACGCCGCGCGTGCCTGCCTCCTTCGCGCGTCGCCTCGTTGGCGCCGCGGTTCTCGCCGCCTGGGCCTTGACCACGTCGAGCGCGTATGCGCAGGATCCGTCCCCCGACACGGACGACACTTCCGTCAGCATGCCGGACGCTTTCGGCCCCACCTCGCCCGACGAGAAGAAGGACCTGCCGGGCGTTGCGCTGTCGAGCCAGATCGTCTTCCAGGTGCTCGCCGCGGAGATCGCGCTGCAGCGCGACCAGCCTGCGCCCGCCTTTCAAACGTATCTCGCGCTCACGCGCGACACGCACGATCCGCGCATGGCGCAGCGCGCGACCGAAATCGCGCTCGCGGCGCAAAGCCCGTCCGACGCCCTGACCGCGGTCCAGCTCTGGCAGCAGTACGCGCCCGACTCCGAGCGCGCGGCGCAACTCGACGCTTCGCTGCTCGTGCTCGCCGGCAGGCCCGACGACGCCCAGCCGCTGCTCGCGCGCGAACTGGCGAAAGTACCCGCCGACAGCCGCGGCCAGGCCATCCTCTCGCTGCAGCTTCTGCTTTCGCGCGGCCCCAATCGCGTGGGCGGCCTGAACGTGCTCAAAGCGCTGCTCAAGGACGACATGAGCCGCCCCGAGGCACAGCTCGCGATCGGCCGCCAGCAACTGCTCGCCGACGACGCGCCCGGTGCGCGCAAGTCGTTCGAGCAGGCGCTCACGCTCAAGCCCGACTACCTTCCCGCCGCGCTGATGCTCGCGCAGATGGGGCCGGAGGAGCGCGCCGAAGGCATTGCGTCGATCGAAAAGTACGTCCAGCAGAACCCGAAGTCGCGCGAAGGCCGTCTCGCGCTCGCACAGACCTATCTCGCAGCCGACCGCCTCGACGACGCACAGAAGCAGTTCGAGATCCTGCACAAGGACAACGCGAACGACCTGATGCCGCTCATGGCGCTCGCGCTCATCAACGTGCAGCAAAAGAAGTTCGACGCGGCGCAGAAGTATCTGACGCAATACGCACAACTTGCCGAGAAGAATCCGGCCGCCGACCCCGGTCAGGCCTATATCTATCTCGCGCAACTGTCGGTCGAGCAGAAGGACGACGCCGGCGCGCAAAAGTGGCTCGACAAGATCCAGCCGAACAGCCAGCAGTATGTGCCGGCCCAGATCACGCGCGCGCAGATCCTGGACAAGGAAGGCAAGACCGACGACGCGCGCCGTCAGCTCGCGAGCATTCATGCCGACGATCCGCGCGACCAGGCGCTGATCGCGCGCACCGATGCCGCGATCCTGTTCGACGCGAAGCGCTACCCGGAGGCCGAGGCACGCCTTGCGAAGGCGACCGCCGATTTCCCGGACGACCCGGACCTCACCTATGACTACGCAATGGCCGCGGAAAAGACCGGCCAATACGACGTCATGGAAGCGCAGCTGCGCAAGCTGATCAAGACGCAGCCCGACAATCCGCAGGCCTACAACGCCCTCGGATACTCGCTCGCGGACCGCAATCAGCGCCTGCAGGAAGCCGACAAACTGGTGGAAAAAGCCTCGTCGCTCGCACCGGACGACGCGTTCATCATGGACAGCGTGGGCTGGGTGAAATACCGCCTGGGCGACAATGCCGACGCGATCAAGCTCCTGCGCAAGGCCTACAGCCTCCAGCCGAACGCGGAAATTGGCGCGCACCTCGGCGAAGTGCTGTGGAAAAACGGCGACCAGGACGGCGCGCGCGCCGCGTGGCGCGAGGCCCGCAAGCTCGAACCCGACAACGACACGCTCCTGAAAACGCTCAAGCGCCTCCAGGTCAACGATCTCTGATGGCAGATTTTTTCACTTCGGTTTCCCCCAAGGTCCTCCCCGCTGCGCGCGCGGCCCGCCTCGTACGGCGCGCGTCGCTCGGCGCAGCGGCGGCTGCGCTCCTCGTACTCGCGGGCTGCGCGACGCAACAACCGCCGCGCCAGCCGTCCACCTCGAACGCCACGACCTCGCTCACTACGCAGACGAGTCGCGCCTATCATGGCCGCTTCGCCGTGCAATACGTCGACCAGAACGGCCAGCAGCGCAATGCGTACGGCAACTTCGACTGGCACGAGACCGATTCGACGGTAACGCTGCAACTGCTCAATCCGCTCGGCCAGACACTCGCGCTCGTCACCTCCGCACCATCGCAAGCCACGCTGGAACTGCCTAACCGCCAGCCGCTCACGGCCGACAACGTGAGCACGCTCATGCAGCAGGCGCTCGGCTTCGCCCTGCCCGTGGAAGGGCTGCGCTACTGGCTGCAGCCTTCGGTCGCGCCCACGTCGCACGCGCGCACCATGCCCGACCCGCAGAATCCGCAGCGGCTTTCGCAGATCGAACAGGACGGCTGGACCATCGATTACGTCGCCTACGCGGACGCGCCGTCCAATGACGTGAAGCGCGTCAATCTCACGCGCGAAGTCCCGCCGCTCCAGATCAAGCTCGTGCTCGACCAGTAAGCGGGCCGCAGACTGTCCAGCAACCGTCTCTCATCAGCAATATCTGGCCGGCACGCGCCGGCCAGAATCCAGGGCATCCCCCCAAGAGCATCATGATCGAAACTCAGGACTCGCTGCGCGACTGCCTGGCGCCCGCGAAACTCAATCTCTTCCTGCACATCACGGGCCGCCGTCCCAATGGCTATCACGATCTGCAGACCGTGTTCCAGTTGCTCGACTGGGGCGACACGCTGCATTTCACTCGCCGCCACGACGGCCGCATCATGCGCACCGTGGAAGTGGAAGGCGTACCGGCCGAGCACGACCTCACCGTGCGCGCCGCGACGCTGCTCAAGCAACATACGGGCACGAGCGAGGGCGTCGAGATCGATATCGAGAAGCGTCTGCCGATGGGCGCGGGTCTCGGCGGCGGCAGCTCGGACGCAGCCACGACGCTGCTCGCGCTCAACCGCCTCTGGAAGCTCAACCTGCAGCGCGAGGAATTGCAGGCGCTCGCACTCAAGCTGGGTGCGGACGTGCCCTTCTTCGTGTTCGGAAAAAATGCGTTCGCGGAGGGTGTTGGCGAAGCCCTCGAGGCTGTACAATTGCCCCCGCGTCATTTTTTGGTCGTGACGCCGCAGGTTCATGTACCTACTGCCGAGATTTTTTCCGAAAAGTCATTGACAAGGGACACAAAGACCTGCAAAATAGCAGTCTTTCTTGCACAGCAAGCAGCGCTAGACGGATGGCCGGACAGCTTCGGTCATAACGATATGCAAGCGGTTGTCGCAGGAAAATACGCGGAAGTAGCGCAGGTGCTTCGATGGTTTGAGGGTATCTCGAACAGCATCGCACCCGCGCGGATGACCGGGTCGGGTGCCAGCGTTTTTGCAGCATTCGCCAGTCGGTCCGAAGCAGAATCGGCACAAGCCAGACTGCTTGCGGAACAACCGGACTGGAGAAGCGCGGTGGCCTCGAGTCTGAATACGCATCCACTCTTCGCTTTCGCGGCATAGTTTTGCGTGGTTGATCGACCTACCGGTCAGCCAGGCTCGAAGTTGAGTGTAGGGGAGTCGCCAAGTTGGTTAAGGCACCGGATTTTGATTCCGGCATGCGAGGGTTCGAGTCCTTCCTCCCCTGCCAAAAATTCCAGGCAGTTCGCTCTGTGGGTTACCCAGGGCCGTTCGCCCAAGTAGTTCCTCTCGCCCCCTCAAAGTCCGCAGCAGGTGCATGATGAGCAGCCATGACGGCCTGATGGTTTTTACTGGCAACGCAAATCCCGCGCTTGCCCAGGAAGTCGTCAAGATCCTCGGTATTCCCCTCGGCAAGGCTATGGTTAGCCGGTTTTCCGACGGTGAAATCCAGGTCGAAATCCAGGAAAACGTGCGCGGCAAGGACGTCTTCGTCCTTCAGTCGACTTGCGCGCCGACCAACGACAACCTGATGGAACTGATGATCATGGTCGATGCGCTCAAGCGCGCATCCGCAGGCCGGATCACCGCAGCCATCCCCTATTTCGGCTATGCCCGTCAAGACCGCCGCCCCCGTTCGGCGCGCGTCGCCATCTCGGCGAAGGTCGTGGCGAACATGCTGGAAATCGCCGGCGTCGAGCGGATCATCACGATGGATCTGCACGCCGACCAGATTCAGGGCTTCTTCGATATTCCCGTCGACAACATCTACGCAACGCCCGTGCTGCTCGGCGATCTGCGCAAGCAGAATTACGAGAACCTGCTGGTCGTTTCGCCAGACGTCGGCGGCGTGGTGCGCGCCCGTGCGCTCGCCAAGCAGCTGAATTGCGATCTCGCCATCATCGACAAGCGTCGTCCGAAGGCGAACGTCGCCGAAGTGATGAACATCATCGGTGAAGTCGAAGGCCGCACCTGCGTGATCATGGACGACATGGTCGACACCGCCGGCACGCTCTGCAAGGCAGCGCAAGTGCTGAAGGAACGCGGCGCGAAGAAGGTATTCGCTTACGCCACGCACCCGGTTCTCTCGGGCGGCGCGGGCGAGCGTATCGCCAGCTCGGCTCTGGACGAACTCGTCGTGACCGACACGATTCCGCTCGGCGCCGAAGCGCGTTCGTGCCCGAAGATCCGCTCGCTCACGAGCGCAGGACTTCTCGCCGAAACGTTCTCGCGGATCCGTCGCGGCGACTCGGTCATGTCGCTCTTCGCGGAAAGCTGACAGGAATTGACGCGCAAGGCGCGGTGTTCGCAAGGACGCCGCGCTTTTGCACGTAATCGGCGCGAACGGACGATGGTTCGCGCTGCATCGCTGGGGGCCAGAAGACAGGCATTCTGCTGAAAAGGCCCCGTTTTACTGCCTGGTCGCGGGCAGTGCATTGGAGAATCAAATGAAAGTCATCGCTTTCGAGCGTAACCTGCAAGGTACGGGTGCGAGCCGCCGCCTGCGCAATGCCGGCAAGACTCCTGGCATCGTGTACGGTGTCGGCGCCGAGCCGCAACTGATCGAAATCGATCACAACGCGCTGTGGCACGCCCTCAAGAAGGAAGCCTTCCACTCGTCGATCCTCGACCTCGAAGTGGCCGGCAAGTCGCAGCAAGTGCTGCTGCGCGACGTGCAATACCACCCGTTCCGTCAGCTCGTGCTGCACGTGGACTTCCAGCGCGTGGATCCGAGCAAGAAGATCCACACGAAGGTGCCCCTGCACTTCATGAACCAGGAAACCAACCCGGCTGTGAAGCTGGGCGGCGCGATCATCTCGCACGTTCTGGCTGAAATCGAAGTCCAGTGCCTGCCGGGCCAACTGCCGGAATTCCTCGAAGTCGACCTCGCCAAGATCGAAGCTGGCCAGTCGCTGCACGCCAAGGACATCACGCTGCCCGCCGGCGTGACGCTCGTCCCGCACGTGGAAGCTGAAAACCCGGTCGTCGCGTCGGCACCGGTGCCGGCTGGCGCCCAGGCGGCAGCCGAAGGCGAAGAAGCACCGGCTGCTGAGTAAAACGCAGCGGCTTCAACGAGCCGATCCTCTCGATCCGTTTCCCTGAAACGGACGACGTGACCCGCCGCGGTTCGCCCCGGCGGGTTTTTTTTCGCACTTTTTCGTACACTTGCGGGTCAGTTCATCGATTTACGCAAGCGGAACATCACAATGATCAGGTTGATCGTCGGGCTCGGCAATCCGGGCGCCGAATACACGGCGACGCGTCACAACGCGGGCTTCTGGCTCGTGGACCAGCTCGCGCGCGAAGCCGGCACGACGCTGCGCGACGAGCGGCGCTTCCACGGCCACTACGCAAAGGCGCGCCTCTACGGCGAGGAAGTGCATCTGCTCGAACCGCAGACCTATATGAACCGCTCGGGGCAATCGGTCGTCGCACTCGCGGCCTTCTTCAAGATCCTGCCCGATGAGATCCTCGTCGCGCACGACGAGCTCGATCTGCCGCCCGGCACCGTCAAGCTCAAGCTCGGCGGCGGCAGCGGCGGCCACAACGGCCTGAAGGACATTTCCGCGCATCTGTCGACGCAGCAGTACTGGCGGTTGCGCATCGGCATCGGCCATCCGCGCGACCTGATTCCCGAAGGCGCGCGCGCCGGTGCGAAGCCCGACGTCGCGAACTTCGTGCTCAAGCCGCCGCGCCGCGAGGAGCAGGAGGCGATCGACGCCTCGATCGAACGCGCGCTCGCGGTGATGCCGACGTTCGTGAAGGGCGAGGCCGAACGTGCGGTGATGCAGCTGCATCGCAATGGTTGAAACAAGGAGAGCGTCTTGAGTCGTTACTGGAGTGACATCGTCAACCGGCTCGTGCCTTATGTGCCGGGCGAACAGCCCGCGCTCGCGAAGCCGGTCAAGCTCAACACCAACGAGAATCCGTATGCGCCCTCCCCGCGCGTGCTCGAGGCGATCCGCCACGAGCTGGGCGAGACGGGCGAGTCGCTGCGCCGCTATCCCGACCCCGTCGCGAAGCGTCTGCGCGCCACCGTGGCCGCGCATCACGGCATCCGCGCGGAGCAGGTGTTCGTCGGCAACGGCTCGGACGAGGTGCTCGCTCACGCGTTCCAGGCGCTGCTCAAGCACGACAAACCGATCCTCTTTCCCGACATCACCTACAGCTTCTACCCGACCTATGCGCGGCTCTACGAAGTCGAGTACCGCACCGTGCCGCTCACCGGGCAGTTCACGATTCGCGTCGACGATTACCGCCAGCCCAATGGCGGCGTGATCTTCCCGAATCCGAATGCACCCACGGGTCACGCGCTGCCGCTCGCGGAAATCGAGCGGCTCGTCGCGGCGAACACGGAATCCGTGGTGGTGATCGACGAAGCGTATGTGGATTTCGGCGCCGAATCGGCGATCGCGCTGATTGACCGCTATCCGAACCTGCTGGTCGTGCATACGACCTCGAAATCGCGCTCGCTCGCGGGTATGCGCGTGGGCTTCGCGTTCGGCCACCCCGATCTCATCGACGCGCTCAACCGCGTGAAGGACAGCTTCAATTCGTACCCGCTCGACCGCCTCGCGCAAGCCGCCGCGACTGCTGCTTACGAAGACGGCGAATGGCTCAGGACCACCCGCGCGCGCGTGATTGCAAGCCGCGAGCGCCTGACGGCCGCGCTCACGGCGCTCGGCTTCGACGTGGTGCCTTCGGCGGCGAACTTCGTGTTTGCGACGCATCCCGCGCACGACGCGGCAGCCATTGCGGCCAGGTTGCGCGAAAAAGAGATCTTCGTGCGCCATTTCAACGCGCCGCGCGTGAACCAATATCTGCGCATCTCGATCGGCACCGACGCCGAATGCGATACGCTCGTCGATGCATTGAAGGCGATCGTCGGGTAAGAAGACGACAAGATGAATAAAAAAACGCGCCAGTTGGCGCGTTTTTTTATTTCCGAAGATCCAGCGGTTCAGGCGTTGTTCTTCGCCGCCGTCAGCGCATGGTACTTCTGCATCAATTGCTCGGGGGACTCGACATGCTCCGGATTCCTGGGAATGCACTCCACCGGGCACACCTGGATGCACTGCGGCTCATCGAAATGGCCGACACATTCGGTGCACTTGTTCGGGTCGATCACATAGATTTCCGGGCCCATCGAGATCGCGTCGTTCGGGCACTCGGGCTCGCACACGTCGCAATTGATGCACTCGTCGGTAATCATCAGGGCCATGCTGTTCTCACTTCCTGCCGGCGCGAAGGCCGACTCTCATACGTTGCTTAGCCTCATAGTTTACGCTGCTTTCGCCGCGCGTTCACCCCTTCGTAACCGGGCCGCCCATCGAGTCGACCTTGTCCTGCAAGCGCTTTTCCACGGACGGAAACACGAACTTGCTCACATCGCCGCCCAACTGGGCGATTTCACGCACGATGGTGCCCGAAATGAACTGATACTGGTCCGAAGGCGTCATGAACATCGTCTCGACGTCGGGCAGCAGGTAGCGGTTCATGCCGGCCATCTGAAATTCGTACTCGAAGTCCGACACGGCGCGCAGGCCGCGCACGATCACGCGTGCGTTGTTGGTGCGCACGAAGTCCTTCAGCAGCCCCTTGAAGCTCATGACCTGCACGTTCGGATAGTGGCCGAGCACCTCATGGGCAATCTCGAGCCGCTCGTCGAGCGAGAAGAAAGGCTTCTTGTTGCGGCTGTCCGCAACGCCGACTACCAGCGTGTCGAAAATGCTCGACGCGCGCCGCACGAGATCTTCGTGGCCGCGCGTGAGCGGATCGAAGGTACCGGGGTACACGGCGACTACCATGAGGCTTCTCCTCTCAACAGAAATGGGGCGCAATGCAGTCCCGTGGCGACGCATCACACGTGCGTGCGTGACGGCCAGGCCGCCCGCCGCTTCTTATCGAACGCGCATTATTCCTCATTTTCGCGCTGCAGCAAATGATAGTGAACCGCACCCGCCCGGCCCTCGCGCACCACGCTCCAGCCCGCCAGCGCGGGCTGCACAGCCGGATCGATGGGCTCGCCCGACTCCACGTAAAGCCAGCCGTCCGGGGCGACGAGCGGAGCGGCCAGTTCGAGCGAACGCCCGAGCAACGCGGTATCCCCGAACGGGGGATCGAGGAACACCACATCGAACGAGCCTGGCGCGAGATTGGCCGCGAGGCGCAGTGCATCGGCTTCCGCGATTTCGATCGTGCGCGCGCCAAGGCGCGCCTGGTTCGCGCGCAGCTGCGCGGCGGCGCGCGCGCTACGCTCCACCATCACGACGCGCGCGGCGCCGCGCGAGGCCGCCTCGAAGCCGAGGCCGCCGCTGCCCGCGAAGAGGTCGAGGCAGCGCAGGCCGTCGAGGCGCTGGCCGAGCCAGTTGAAGAGCGTTTCGCGCACGCGGTCGGGGGTCGGGCGCAAACCGTCGAGGTCGAGCACGGGCAGCGGCGTACGCTTCCAGTCGCCGCCGATGATGCGGATCGTGTGCGCGCCGCCGCCGCCACGTGCGCGCGGATCGGACTGATGGGAGCGGCCGCCTGGGCCACGTGAAGGTGAGGAACGGGTCATGCGTTGGGTCGTACGGCTGCGTGCATTTGACCGCCGGCAGTCAATTTGCCGGCGGAACTCGACTGTGGAGTTCGACGCTTTCGCATCGCGCCCTCCAATGCGCGCACGTTACCACAGGGGCGCGCAGGTGCCTCGCGCGCGCCGCCACGCCCCTACGGCGATGCCGCAGCGACTCCAGGGGACGCGCCTGATAAAATGCCATGTTTTCCGCGCGTTACCTCTTCCCTTGCCGTCGTTGACCGCCCCTCGGTCCGACCCGCAGCGCGCCTGACCCACCCAGACCATGTTCAGTTTCTTCAAACGATTCCGCGGCTCGAAGGATGCCGAGAACGCGCCGGCCGAGAACGCGCAGAACGAAGCCACCCTCGAGACGCCCGACGCGTCCGTTGATGCGCCTGCCGGCGCGGCGCGCGAACCGTCGCCTGCGCCGACCGCTCCGCTGGCCGTGCCGCAGCAAGCCGCCGACGGCAACGACGACGAACCGGAAGCCGTCGAAATCGTCCCGCCGCCCGCGCTCGAGCCTGCCGCAAAGCAATCGTGGCTCAAGCGCCTGAAGTCGGGGCTTTCGAAAACCGGCTCGAACATCCAGAGCATCTTCGTCAACGCGAAGATCGACGACGATCTCTACGAGGAGCTCGAAACCGCGCTGCTGATGTCGGATGCGGGCGTCGACGCGACCGAATATCTGCTCGAAACGCTGCGCCAGAAGGTGCGCGCCGAGCGCCTGACCGACGCACAGCAGGTGAAGAATGCCCTGCGCGAACTGCTCATCGGCCTGCTCAAGCCGCTCGAAAAGTCGCTCATGCTCGGCCGCGCGCAGCCGCTCGTGATGATGATCGCGGGCGTGAACGGCGCGGGCAAGACCACGAGCATCGGCAAGCTCGCCAAGCATCTGCAGAGCTTCGAGCAGAGCGTGCTGCTCGCCGCCGGCGACACGTTCCGCGCCGCCGCGCGCGAGCAGCTCGCCATCTGGGGTCAGCGCAACAACGTGACGGTCGTCCAGCAGGAAAGCGGCGACCCGGCAGCGGTGATCTTCGACGCCGTGAGCGCCGCGCGCGCGCGCCGCATCGACGTGGTGATGGCCGACACCGCGGGCCGCCTGCCCACGCAATTGCACCTGATGGACGAGTTGAAGAAGGTCAAGCGCGTGATCGGCAAAGCGTTCGACGGCGCGCCGCACGAGGTGCTGCTCGTGATCGATGCGAACACGGGCCAGAACGCGCTCACGCAGGTCAAGGCCTTCGACGACGCGCTCGGCCTGACCGGCCTGATCGTCACGAAGCTCGACGGCACCGCCAAGGGTGGCATTCTCGCTGCAATCGCGCGGCAGCGCCCGATTCCCGTGTATTTCATCGGCGTGGGTGAAAAGGTCGAAGACCTGCAGCCATTCGTGGCCGAAGAATTCGCCGACGCGCTGCTTGGCAGCTGAAAGCGCGCTTTTACCCGGATTTAGATGCACGAAGGGCGTCGTTCTCGCGAACGACGCCCTTTTTCATTCGCGCGGCCGGCATTAGCCGCTCAAACGCTCACTCCGCATCCGGCTGCACGCCCGGCGTGGCGCGCGCGAACGCGTCGAGCGTGAGCGCGTAGTCGTTGATGCGCTGAATGGTCGGATAGCGCGACGTGTCGATCTTGAAGCGGTTCGCGTTATAGACCTGCGGCACGATGCAAAGATCGGCGACGGTCGGCGTGTCGCCGAAAGCGAGCTTGCCGGTGCGCGGATCGCTGGCGAGCCGCTGTTCGAGCGTCGCGAACCCCGCCTCGATCCAGTGGCGATACCACGCGTCTTTGGTCGCATCGTCCGCGCCCACGGTGTGCTTGAGGTACCTGAGCACGCGCAGGTTGTCCACCGGATGGATCTCGCACGCCACCTGCAACGCGAGCGAGCGCACGTGAGCGCGATCGGCAGGCGACTTCGGCAGCAGCGGCGGCTCGGGATGCGTCTCTTCCAGATATTCGATGATCGCGAGCGACTGCTGCAGCGTGTGTCCTTCGTCGTCGACGAACGACGGCACGATCGCGTCGGGATTCACCCGGCGGTAGGCGGGCTTGAGCTGCTCGCCGCCATCGCGCACGAGGTGGACCGGAATGTATTCGTACGGCAGATTCTTCAGATTCAGCGCAATTCGCACCCGATACGATGCGGAACTGCGGAAATAACTGTAAAGCTTCATGCTCCTCTCTTGCTCCTCTTGAATCGTGATGCGGCGCGCGCCGCTCAGACGACCCGCACGGCGAACTCGCCGATCCCCGCCACGCCGCCCGTCATCAGATCGCCCTTGACCACGGCGCCCACGCCTTCGGGCGTGCCCGTGTAAATCAAGTCGCCGGCCTTGAGCTCGAACAGCGTCGAAAGGAACGCGATCGTGTCGGCTACCGGCCAGATCATCTGCGAGATGTCCGAGCGCTGCTTCTCCTCGCCGTTGACCGCGAGCCAGATTTCGCCCTTCTCGAGATGGCCGATCTTCGCAACCGGATGGATCGGGCCGATGGGCGCCGAATGGTCGAAGCCCTTGGCCGTATCCCACGGGCGACCGAGCTTTTTCGCCTCGCCCTGCAAGTCGCGGCGCGTCATGTCGAGGCCGAGCGCGTAGCCATACACGTGGTCGAGTGCGCTCGCGACCGGAATGTCCTTGCCACCCTTGCCGATGGCCGCGACGAGTTCCATCTCGAAATGCACGTTCTGCGACTGCGCGGGATACGGAAATTCGGCGGTCGAGCCGGGCGCAACGTAGAGCACCGCGTCGGCGGGTTTGGAGAAGAAGAACGGCGGTTCACGGTTCGGATCGTGGCCCATCTCGCGCGCATGCGCTTCGTAATTGCGGCCAACACAGTAGATGCGCCGCACCGGGAAACGCGTGTCGCTGCCGGCCACCGGCACCGAGGCGGGCGCCGCCGGCTCGAATACGTACGTCATGGAGTTCTCCGTCTTTGTGATGGGGCGTGCGCGAGGCACGCGGGCCTGTAGATCGCACGGCTAGCGCCGTCAGAACAATCGCGAGTGTAACGCGCGGCGGTGGGCGTGCGCGGCGGAGCCTTCAGGTGGCTGGACGGGCACGGCCGGTCAGGCGCGGCCGACGAGGCGAGGCGAGGTGCGGCATGCTCGTGCGATACTTCCCGCATCCCCCATTTCAATATGACGGCGGGCTGCCACACGCCGCCGAACGAACCGCGCTCGCCCATGACCACCGCCGACTCCACCGACACCTTCCCGTGTGCCCGCTTCATCAAGGAGATCGGCCGCGGACCGCACGGCGCCCGCTCGCTCTCGTCCGAAGACACGCACGCCCTCTACACCGCCATGCTCGACGGCCGCGTGCCCGAGCTGGAACTGGGCGCGGTGCTGCTCGCCTACCGCCTCAAGGGCGAAACCGCAGATGAGCTGGCCGCCATGCTCTGTGCGGCGCACGCCTCGTTCGCGCCGCTCGCGGCGCCGCGAGGCGGCTATCGGCCTGTGTCGATCCCAAGCTACAACGGCGCGCGCAAGCAGCCGAATCTCGTGCCGCTGCTCGCCTTGCTGCTTGCGCGCGAAGGCGTGCCGACGCTCGTGCACGGCGTCGTCACCGATCCGGGCCGCGTCACGAGCGCGGAAATCTTCGCGGCGCTGAATCGGCCCGAAGCACGCGATCACGCCGAAGTCGAGGCGCAACTGGCAGCGGGCCGCGTGGCGTTTTCATCGATCGAAACGCTTGCGCCCAAACTCGCGCGGTTGCTCTCGATGCGCCGGCGCATGGGCGTGCGCAACTCCACGCATACGCTCGTGAAGCTGCTGCAGCCGTTCGCGGATCCGGGCCTGCGTCTCGTGAACTACACGCACCCGCCGTATCGCGAAAGCCTGAGTGCCCTCTTCGCGGCGCATCCGGAAGCGGCGGTGGGCGGCGCGTTGCTTGCGCGCGGCACCGAGGGAGAAGCCGTCGCCGATACCCGCCGCCAGGTGCAGGTCGACTGGCTGCACGACGGCCTCTGCGAAACGCTGGTCGAACCGGAGCGCTCGTCGCCCGGCGCGCCCGAAGTCGATCTCCCCGAAGGCCGCGACGCGCCCACTACGGCCGCCTGGATCGAAGCCGTGTTGCGCGGCGAAGCGCCGGTGCCGGATGCAATCGCGCGCCAGATCGAGACGATCAAGCGCATCGCGAAGCGCTGACGCATCGAGCCAGAAGCAGGCTGCGCAAGCCGCTAAAAGCCGCGCGGGGCGGGCGACGCACGCGTTCCGCCAGCAACGCATCGGCGCACAACGCCCGCCATCTCCACGCATCTTCACGCGGCCAATCTGCCAATTCGCGGTTGACACGCGCGTCTGCCCTGATTTACATTGGACGAATGCGTTCCTACCCGAACACCCTCCGAATTACCTTCGGCCGACTATCGGCCCTATCGCTACGCCTGGCCTAAAGCTGGTGTAGCGCCGCAACGACCCCCTCCTCCGGTCACCGCGGTCCTCCCAAAGCAGTTTTCGCAGTACCCCAAATCCGCAGTATCTCTACAACCTGTCGTCTGCATTCGTCCGCTTACCGTTCGGACGAGTCGCGAGGTCAAAATGCACGTTGCATGGGCATCGTTCACGTCCGCTTTCGCCGCGCCGGTTACCGCCGTCACCGTGGCCGTCTTCTTCGCGTCCGAGGTTGCCGCCCGTACGCGTGAAGTTTCGCGCATCGTGCTCCGTCGCCAGCCCGCCAGCCGCCCGCTGCCGACCGCCATCGCAAACGACACCATGAAGAACGAGGCTCGTCATGTTGCGTAACCCCGCCGAGAAGTACCGCCCCTTCCCCGCCATCCGTTTGAATGGCCGCAAATGGCCGACGCGCACCGTCGAGCGCGCGCCGGTCTGGATGAGCACCGACCTGCGCGACGGCAACCAGTCGCTGATCGAGCCGATGAGCATCGAGCAGAAGACCGAATTCTTCGAAATGCTCGTCGCGATCGGCTTCAAGGAAATCGAAGTCGGCTTTCCGTCCGCTTCGCAGACCGACTTCGATTTCGTGCGCAAGCTGATCGACGAAAAGCGCATTCCCGACGATGTGACGATCGAGGTGCTCGTGCAGTCGCGCGAAGAATTGATCGCGCGCACGTTCGAGGCGCTCGATGGCGTGCCGCGCGCAATCGTCCACCTCTACAACGCGATCTGCCCGTCGTTCCGCAAGATCGTGTTCGGGCAGTCCAGGGACGAAGTGAAAGCGCTCGCGGTCGAAGGCACGCGCATCATCCGCGAACATGCCGACAAAAACCCACAAACGCACTGGACATATCAGTATTCGCCCGAAACCTTCAGCATGACCGAGCTGACTTTCGCGCGCGAAGTCTGCGACGCGGTGGCGCAGACGTGGCGCCCGACGCGCGATCACAAGATGATCGTGAATCTTCCGGCGACGGTCGAAGCAGCGATGCCCAACGTCTACGCCGACCAGATCGAGTGGATGGACCGCAATCTCGCGTACCGTGACAGCATCGTGCTTTCGGTGCATCCGCATAACGATCGCGGCACGGCGGTAGCCGCCGCCGAAATGGCGCTGCTTGCGGGCGCGGACCGTATCGAAGGCTGCCTCTTCGGCAACGGCGAGCGCACCGGCAACGTCGATCTCGTCACGCTCGCGATGAACCTCTACACCCAGGGCATCGACCCGGGCCTCGACTTTTCCGACATCGACGCCGTGCGCCGCGTGGTCGAGCGCTGCAACCAGCTCCCCGTGCATCCGCGCCATCCGTACGCGGGCGACCTCGTGTTCACGGCATTCTCGGGCTCGCACCAGGATGCGATCCGCAAGGGCTTCGCGCAGCAGCAGCCCGACGCCGTCTGGGAAGTGCCCTATCTCCCGATCGATCCCGCCGACCTCGGCCGCAGCTATGACGCGGTGATCCGCGTGAACAGCCAGTCGGGCAAGGGTGGCGCCACTTACCTGCTCGAGCGCGGCATGGGCTTCACGCCGCCGCGCCGCGTGCAGATCGAGTTCAGCCATGCCGTGCAGACCGTCGCCGATACGTCGGGCGAGGAAATCACGGGCGATGCCGTCTGCGCACTGTTCGCGCGTGAGTACTTCGAAACGCGCGGGCCGGCCGCCAGCGCCGGTTCAGGCCGTGTGCGCTGGGAAGGCCGTGAAGTGGCCATGCCGGCTGCCGCGGGCAGCGACGAAGCGCATGCGCAAGCCGTGGCCGCCGCCATCGCGTCGATGGCCGGCGAGCGCATCGAAATCACTTCGTTCGAGACCGGGCGCACCTCGCAGGGCGGCACGGCCGTGTTCGTCGGCGCGCGCGTGGGCGGGCAGCCGTTGCGCCACGGCGTGGGCGTGGGCGAAGACGCGGCCCATGCGTGCGTCGCGGCAGTGGTCAGCGCGGTGAACCGCGCGGTCTGGCCGCAAGTGGATCGGCGCGCCGCGGCTTGACGCTTTCCGCGCGCGTGTGCGCGGTGCAGTTTGAGTTTCAGCAGGAAATCGGCGGCATCGTTGAGCGCCGGCGGCAAAACGGGCCGCCGGCGCGCGCCTGAAGCGACTGGGCGGCGCTTCGGCGAGTGGACTTACCGGTCGTCACTCGGTCGCGCAGCGCGTCGCCTGCCATGCGAGCAAACGCCAGTGTCCCCCTTCTTGCGTCTGGATCGCCGTATAGGCAATGGGAAAGAGCAGCGCACCGTTGTTCGCTTCCATCTCGATGAGCACGCGGCCGGAGACCACGCAGGCCTCGTTGCCCGCGTGCAGCACGTCCTGCGACTGGATCTCGATCTGGCGGTAGCGGCGGCGGCCCGCCGTGATCGCCTCGATGAACTGCTGCTTGGTCTCGCGTTTGCCGTTGGTATGCACGAAGGTCGCGTGATCGGACAGCAGTTGGTCCAGCGACGTGCCGTCGCCGTCGACCATCGCGCGAAAGCGCTCGCGCTCAAGTCCGCGAATCGCATCGATTAGTTTTGCCGCCATCGCTCGAACCCCTTGCGCGTCGGGCCGCGCCTGAGCGCGGATCTACGCTGAAGATTTTCTGCATACGTCTGGCTGAAATTTATACCAGGTTTTGGCGCAAGGATACTTGCGATCAAAGACATCGCCTCCATGTATGGCGCATGCGCCACGGGTCCGGTGAAAACCGCGCGTGGCGTCTCGACAGCCCGTGCCCTCGCGCCGGACTGCTGTCCCGTTCTAGAGTGTTCCTTCGGCTCGCCCCCTGTGCGGGCCTGCGCCGGGCGCCAGGCCCCGCCCTGCCTGATGGCCGGCGTTTAGTGTAATCTATCGATACAACAATTTCGATAGGAATCAAGGAACCCTGAAGCCCCTACAGACTCCAAGTATTAGCACTCGGGAATTCAGAGTGCTAACATCCACCGTGGAGTCGGTATCCGACTTTTGCAAGATTCCTGAGGAGTTCGCTACGTGAGCAACGCAATGACCATGACCCTTCCGAGTACGCTGAGCCCGTCGTCGGCCAAGGCCGGGGGCTCATTGGCGCTCGCGAATGCTTCCCTGTTGCCCGGCCAGCTGGGCAACATCGACGCCTATATTCAGGCCGTGAACCGGATCCCGATGCTGACGCCACAAGAAGAGCGTCAGTTCGCGACCGAGTTTCGCGAGCAGAACAATCTTGAAGGCGCGCGCCGCCTGGTGCTGTCGCACCTGCGTCTCGTGGTGTCGATCGCGCGTAATTATCTCGGCTACGGCCTGCCGCACGCCGACCTGATCCAGGAAGGCAACATCGGCCTGATGAAGGCCGTAAAGCGCTTCGACCCCGAGCAGAACGTGCGCCTGGTATCGTACGCCATGCACTGGATCAAGGCTGAAATCCACGAGTACATCCTGCGCAACTGGCGCATGGTGAAGGTCGCCACGACCAAGGCGCAGCGCAAGCTGTTCTTCAACCTGCGCAGCCACAAGCAGGGCCTGCAGTCGTTCACGCCGGAGGAAATCGACGGCCTCGCGCAGGAGCTGAACGTGAAGCGCGAAGAGGTCGTGGAAATGGAAACGCGCCTCTCGGGCGCCGACATTGCGCTCGAAGGCCAGACCGAAGACGGCGAGGAATCGTTCGCCCCGATCGCCTGGCTCGCCGATTCGCACAGCGAGCCGAGCGCCGTGCTCGCCGCGCGTTCGCGCGACCGCCTGCAGTCCGACGGCATTGCGAGCGCGCTGGAAGCGCTCGACGCTCGCAGCCGCCGCATTATCGAGGCGCGCTGGCTCAACGTGGACGACGACGGTTCGGGCGGCTCGACCCTGCACGAACTGGCCGACGAGTTCGGCGTTTCGGCCGAGCGCATTCGCCAGATCGAGGCGAGCGCCATGAAGAAGATGCGCGCTGCGCTCGCCGACTACGCGTAAGCGTCGCCGGCACTCAGTGCCAAAACAGAAAACCCCGTTCCCGCGAACGGGGTTTTTCTTTTGCGCCCCCGCAAGCTGCGCACGTTCGCACCGGTCTCGCTGATTCCGCCCTAAGATGATTTCGAGGTGAGCCAGAGGCCGCGCCGCGGTCTGGCCTCGTAACGCGTTCATGGGCACCCGTCGTCATGTTCCCGACATCCGGTCAGCGCCAGCCGTCGTTGCTACGCACGCGCATCCTCCATTGGATGCGCGGCCCCACCTTCGCGCGCGATATTGCCCTCGTTCTCGCCGTCAAGCTCGTCCTCTTGATGGCGCTCAAATACGCGTTCTTCAATCACCCGCAGGCGCAAGACATGAACATGCCGCCTGCTGCCGTCGCGCAGGCCATCCTGGCTGTGCCCCCGTCTTCGGCGCTCAAGCCGTCCGTGCCCCGATCTCAGACCATGCCGCCACAACGAGGAGACCGTCATGCCCATGATTGAATCGGTGGAACTCTCGCGTCTTCAGTTCGCCATCACCGCGCTCTATCACTTCCTGTTCGTGCCCCTCACGCTCGGCCTCTCGTGGATGCTCGTCATCATGGAGTCCGTCTATGTGATGACCGGCAAGGAGATCTACAAGGACATGACGCTGTTCTGGGGCAAGCTCTTCGCCATCAACTTCGCGATGGGCGTCACCACGGGCCTCACGATGGAGTTCCAGTTCGGCACCAACTGGTCGTACTACTCGCACTACGTGGGCGACATTTTCGGCGTGCCGCTCGCCGTGGAAGGGCTCGCGGCGTTCTTCCTCGAATCGACCTTCGTCGGGCTGTTCTTTTTCGGCTGGAATCGCCTGTCGAAAGGCGCGCACCTCTTCACCACGTTTCTCGTCGCGCTCGGCTCGAACCTCTCGGCGCTGTGGATTCTCATCGCCAACGGCTGGATGCAGAACCCCGTGGGCGCGTCGTTCAACTATGAAACCATGCGCATGGAACTCACCAGCCTGTTCGCGGTGATCTTCAACCCCGTCGCGCAGGTGAAGTTCGTGCATACGGTTTCGGCCGGCTACGTGACGGCGTCGATGTTCGTGCTCGGCATTTCGTCGTGGTACCTGCTGCGCCGGCGCGACGTCGAGTTCGCGCTGCGCTCGTACGCGATCGCCGCGGGCTTCGGCCTTGCGTCCACGCTGTGCGTGCTGATCCTCGGCGACGAATCGGGCTACACCGACGGCGCGGTGCAGCAGGTCAAGCTCGCCGCCATCGAGGCCGAATGGGACACCGCGCCCGCCCCCGCGCCGTTCACGCTGTTCGGCCTGCCGAACCAGAGGGAGGAGCGCACCGACTACGCGATCCGCATTCCCTGGCTGATGGGCATCATCGCCACGCGCTCGATCGATACGCCCGTGATCGGCCTGAAAGACCTGATGGGCCGCGCCGAAGTGCGCATCCGCAACGGCATGCTCGCCTATGCCGCGCTGCAAAAGATGAAGGAAGGCACCGCCGACACCGAAACGCGCGACGTGTTCGAGGCGCACAAGGCCGATCTCGGCTACGGCCTGCTCCTGCGGCAGTTCACGCCGAAGGTGGTCGACGCGACTTCCGCGCAGGTCCGGGCCGCGTCGCGAACGGCGATCCCGCCCGTCGCAGCCGTGTTCTGGTCGTTCCGCGTGATGGTGGGTCTCGGCATCCTCTTTCTCGTGACCTTCGTGCTCGCCTTCTGGTTCTGTGCGCAGCGCTCGCTGCTCAAGGACAACCGCCGCTGGTTCCTCGGCTGGGCGCTGGTGGCGATCCCGTTGCCGTGGCTCGCCGCCGAATTCGGCTGGGTCGTCGCGGAACTGGGCCGACAGCCGTGGACCATCGCGGAAGTGCTGCCCACGCGGCTTTCGGCTTCGAGCCTCGCACCCGGCGACGTGATGCTGAGCATCGCGGGCTTCGTGATCTTCTACACGTTGCTCTTCATCATCGAGATCACGCTGATGTTCAAATACGCGCGCCTCGGGCCTTCGTCGCTGCATACCGGCCGCTACTTCCACGAGCAGACGGCTGCGCTTGCGGCCGACGGCAGGGTTTCGTGATCGCTGCCAGACAACGAAAGACGCGAGGGAACACGCCATGGACTACGCAACGCTCAAGTTGATCTGGTGGGTGCTGATCGGCGTGCTGCTGATCGGCTTTGCCGTCACCGACGGCTTCGACATGGGCGCGGCCGTGTTGCTGCCCTTCGTCGGCAAGACCGACGAGGAACGCCGCATCGTCATCAATACGGTGGGGGCGACCTGGGAAGGCAACCAGGTCTGGTTCATCACCGCGGGCGGCGCGATGTTCGCCGCCTGGCCGCTCGCCTACGCGGCGTCGTTCTCGGGCTTTTACTTCGCGATGCTGCTCGTGCTCTTCTCGCTGTTTTTCCGGCCCGTGGGCTTCGACTATCGCGGCAAGCGCGTGGACGTGAGATGGCGCCAGGGCTGGGACTGCGGCCTCTTCATCGGCGGCTTCGTGCCCGCGCTCGTGTTCGGCGTGGCCTTCGGCAATCTGCTCCAGGGCGTGCCGTTCGCCTATGACACGGACCTGCGCGTGACGTACCACGGCAGCTTCTTCGCACTCCTCAATCCGTTCGCGCTGGTCTGCGGGCTCGTGAGTCTTTGCATGCTCACCGCGCACGGCGCGGCGTTCCTGAAGATGAAAAGCGATGGCATTGTCGCCATGCGCGCCTCGAAGGCGCTGCGCCTCTTCGCGGCGCTCACGATCGTGTTGTTCCTCGTGGCGGGCGCGCTCGTGGCGACGCTCATCAGCGGCTATACGATCACGTCGCCCGCGCCTTTGGACACGGTGGCCAACCCGCTCCTGAAAAGCGTCGATTCGGGACCCGGGCTCTGGCTCGCGAACTACGGGCTCTATCCGTGGATGGCGCTCGCGCCTGCCGTGGGCGTGCTCGGCGGCGTACTCGCGTTCGCACTCGCGGGCTCGCGCTTCGAACGGCTCGCGTTCCTGAGCACGGCGCTGCAGATCGTCGGCGTGATTCTGACTGCCGGTTTTTCGATGTTCCCGTTCATCATGCCCTCGTCGCTCGATCCGCGCTCGAGCCTCACGGTCTGGGACGCGACCTCGAGCCAGATGACGCTCGAGATCATGCTGGTGGCCGTCATCATTTTCCTGCCGATCGTGCTCGGTTATACGGCATGGGTCTATCGCGTCATGCGCGGCAAGATCACCGCCGATGCGATACGGGACAACCACCATACGTTGTACTGAGCGTCCCAGCGGTTCGAAGGCGCCGGAAACGAAGACGCCGCGGCATGTGCCGCGGCGTCTTTCATTGACATACAGCCAATCGACTACGCCGGCTGAAGCGCCAGTTCACGTGCATAACGCGGCGCGGCGGCGCCGACCACGATGTGCAGCGTATCCGCCGAAGTCCACGCCACGTCGAGCGCGCCGAGCTTCTCGCGATCCACGGCCGCCGGGTCGCGCACGATCACGCGCAGGCGCGTGGCCGCCACCGCGTCGAGCGAGACGATGTTGGCAACGCCGCCGAACACCGCGAGCCAGCGCGACGGAGCCGGATCGAGCGGGCCCTGCGCGACGTCCGCACCCGCGTTCGCCTGAGCGGCCGCAACGGCTTGTGCAGCGTGCTGCGCCGCCGCAGCCGGCTTGACAGCCGCCGCACCGCCGCGTGCGATCTCGCCGCGAATCTCATCGGCGATGATGTCCGCTTCCGGCCCGATGACGACCTGCACGCTTTCGCCGCCGCGCTTGAGCACACCGCGCGCGCCGATTGCCTTCAGTGCCGGCTCCGAAACATGCGCCGGATCGGCCACGGTGAGACGCAGACGCGTCGTGCAGGCATCGACCACCTTGAGGTTGGCCGCACCGCCCAGCGCATCGATGTAACGCGCAGCACGCGAGAGCGATGCCGTTGCCGAGCCGCCAGCCGCGACCGCCACACCCGACATCGACGAGGCGATTGCCGTATCGCCCGCAGAGGCTTCACGGCCCGGTGTGGGCAGATTGAAGCGGCGGATGAAGAAACGGAACAGCCCGTAGTACACGACCGCATAGACCGCGCCGAGGGGAATGGCATACCAGCCATGCGTGGAAAGCCCGTAGTTCAGCACGTAGTCGATCGCGCCCGCCGAGAAGGTAAAGCCGAGCTTGATGCCGAGCAGCGAGCAGATCGCCAGCGACAGCCCCGTGAGCACCGCGTGGATCGCGTAGAGCACGGGGGCGAGGAACATGAACGTGAATTCGATCGGCTCCGTCACGCCCGTGAGGAACGAGGTGAGCGCCATCGAAAACAACAGGCCGCCCACCATTGCGCGCTTGTCCTTCGGCGCTTCGTGCAGCATCGCGAGGCACGCTGCCGGCAGGCCGAACATCATCACCGGGAAGAAGCCGGCCATGAAGCTGCCCGCCGTGGGGTCGCCCGCGAAGAAGCGGTGCAGGTCGCCCGTGACGGCCGCGCCGCCGGCTGCCGGCGTGAACGAGCCGAACACGAACCAGACGAGCGAGTTGAGGATGTGGTGCAGGCCCGTAACGAGCAGGAGCCGGTTGAGCAAGCCGTACACGAAGGTGCCGATCGCGCCCGCCGTGGTGAGCCAGTGGCCGGCGGTGTCGATTACGCCCTGCACCGGTCCCCACACGTAGCCGAACACGATGCCCAGCGCGAGACACGTGAGCCCCGTGACGATCGGCACGAAGCGTTTGCCGCCGAAGAACGCGAGGAACTCGGGCAGCTTGATGTCCTTGAAGCGGTTGTACAGCATGCCCGCGACGACACCGGCCACCACGCCCGACAGCACGCCCATGTTGAGCTTGTCGTTGATGTCCTTCATCACGGCGGTCTGGACCAGATAGCCCAGGGCGCCCGCGAGGCCGGCCACGCCGTTGTTGTCTTTCGCGAAGCCCACTGCAATGCCGATCGCGAACAGCAACGGCAGGTTATCGAAGATCGCGCCGCCCGCGTCGGCGATGATCTTGATGTTGAGCATGTCGGCCTGGCCGAAGCGCAGCAGGATGCCGGCCACCGGCAGCACTGCGATGGGAAGCATCAGCGCGCGGCCGAGGCTTTGTATCTTGAGAAACGGATTGCCATCCATTGAACTGCCTCCAGTCTTTATCTCTTGCTTGACGTGTGGGGGTGAGAGAAGCCGGCGCGCGATCGCTGCGCACGCCGGCATGTTTCTAAGGATTGCCTGGGGTGGGTGAAACAGAAACCATCAATCGAGCGGCCAGCTTTCGCGGCTGGCCGCACGCACGGCTTGCGCCGATTCGAGTGCGAGCGCGTGCTGCGCACGCTCGCGACAGTCGTTGTAGTCGAGCTTGCGCACGCGCGCCTTGATCGACGGCACCGAAACCGGATCGACGGAAAGCTCCGTCACGCCGAGGCCGACGAGCAGCGGCACCGCGAGCGGATCGCCCGCCAGCGCGCCGCACACGCCGACCCACTTGCCGTGCTTGTTCGCGCCCTCGACCGCCGCCGCCACGAGACGCAGCACGGCCGGGTGCAGACCGTCGGCCTGCGCCGCGAGGTCAGGCCGGCAACGGTCCATCGCGAGCGTGTACTGCGTGAGGTCGTTGGTGCCGATCGAGAGAAAATCGGCGTGGCGCGCGAGCTGGTCCGCGAGCAGGGCTGCGGAGGGCACCTCGATCATCACGCCCACCTCGATCGGCTCCGTGCGGCCCGCTTCGCGTGCGAATGCATCGATGCGCTCGCGCAGACGCACGAGCTCGCCCACGTCGGTCACCATCGGCAACAGGATGCGCACCTTGCCCGCCGGCTTCACGGCAACGAGTCCGCGCAGCTGGTCGTCCAGCAGATCGGGCCGCACCTGCGCGAGGCGGATGCCGCGCAGACCCAGCGCCGGATTCGGCTCCGGCGGCAGCGTGAGATAGTCGACTTCCTTGTCCGCGCCCACGTCGAGCGTGCGGATGATCGCCGTACGGCCTGCGAGTGCGTCCGTAATGGCCTGGTAGCTCTGAAGATGTTCTTCCACCGTCGGCGCGGCCTGGCGATGGATAAAAAGCAGTTCCGTGCGCAGCAGGCCCACGGCGTCCGCGCCGTTTTCCACCGCCGTGCTGGCGTCTTCCAGCGTCGCGATGTTGGCGGCGACTTCCACCGCATGGCCGTCGCGTGTGGCTGCGGCTTCCTGCGACGTGCGGCGGTTCGCTTCGCGCACGCTGGCGAGGCGCTGCTTCTCGCTGCGCGCACGCTCGATGTCGAGCGCGCTCGGCGTGTACGCAAAGCGGCCGGCACCCGCATCGATGACGACTTCGGTGCCTTCGGGCACCGCATGAAGCGCGTCGCCGAGCGCCACGAGCGCCGGAATGCCGGCCTGGCGCGCGATGATCGCGGCGTGCGAGGTCGCGCCGCCGCGCGCCATCACGAGCGCCATCACGCGCTTGCGGTCGAGCGAAGCGAGATCGGACGGCGTGAATTCGTCGGCGGCGAGGACGGCTTCTTCGGGCAGCGTGCGCGCGGCCGTATTAGACAGACCGAGCGCGCGCAGCACGCGCTTTTCGAGGTCGCGCAGGTCGGCGGCGCGCTCCGCGAGCAGCGGATCGTCCACCTTGCCGAGCACCGCGATCTGCGCGCGGATCGCCTCGCGCCACGCGTAGCCCGCGCTCTTGCCGAGGCTGATCGCGTCGCGCGCGGCGTCGACGAGCGTCGGGTCTTCGAGCAGCACGCGGTGCATCGTGAAAATGCCCGCCTCGCCGATCGCGCCGCGCTGCGAAGCCGTGCGCACGCTCTGATTCAGCTCGGCGTCCACGGCGGCGATCGCCTTGTCGAGCAGGCGGCTTTCCGCGGCCGATGTGCCGCCCGCGAATTCGGGCGGCGTGAGTTCGGCTTCGTCCCAGCGCACCAGCCTGCCCACCGCGACGCCCGGCGCCGCGCACACGCCCGCGAGCACGCCCGGCTCGGCGGACGACGCCACGGCGGCCGCGGCTTCCTGCATCAGCGGTGCGGGCGACTGCTGCCGCGCCGGCAATTCACTTGCCGCGCCGCCCTCACCGGGCGCTTCGCGCAGGAGTTCGTTCGCGACGGCGTCCACGGCGCGCTGCGCCTCCAGGCCGATGCCGACGAGCTCGATGGTCGCGCCCTCGCCCGCGCCGAGGCCGAGCAGGCCGACGACGCTCTCGATCGCGGACTTGCGTTCGCCAAAGCGGACCTCGACGCGCGCATCGATGCCGCGCACCGCTTCGCGGGCCCGCGCGGCCGGCCGCGCATGGAGGCCGCCCGCATGCGTGAGCGTGACGCTGCGGCGCACTTCGTTTGCGATCAATTCGTGGGCGGGCGCGACCTCCACGCCGTCACGCACGCGCAGCACGAGCAGCGCGGACTTGCCCGCTTCGACGTGCCCCGCGCCCGCGCGCTCGATCACTTCGAATGCATCCGAATTGGCGATCGCGACGACCGAAACGAGGCTCGGCGCATTGCACGCCACCACGTCGAGATCGAACTCGATCAACGTGTCGCCGAGACGCACCTGCGCGCCCTGCGTGACCTTCGGCGTGAAGCCCTTGCCGTTCAGCTCGACGGTGTCGATGCCGACGTGCACGAGCACCTGTGCGCCTTCTGCCGATTGCAGCGTGATCGCGTGGCCCGTGCGCGCGAGATGCACGACGATGCCGTCGCACGGCGCGACGACGCGGCCAACGAGCGGATCGACGCCGATTCCGTCGCCGAACAACCCTTCCGAGAACACCGGATCGGGCACCGACGCGAGCGGCACGACCGGCCCGGTGAGCGGCGAGGCCAATACGATGTGCCCCTCGACGCGAGTATGCGGATCCATCAGGCGAGACTCCTCGATGCGTTCCATTCGCTTTCCAATCTAGTGGGTTTCGGTGACTTTGTTCAGGTACCGCGGCTCGTCCGGATTGCGGCCGCGCGCGGCGGCGAGGCCGGCCGCCATCACGTAGAACGACAAAATGGCCGCGATGGGATCGAGTGCCGCATCGGCAGCCGTTTCGAGCGGCAGTGCCGCGCTGGCCACGTCGGCGGGTGCCGCGAGCAGCACGCGCGCACCGCGCTTTTCCATGTCGCGCGCAAACTCGATCAGACCCGCCTGCTCCGGCCCGCGCGGGGCGAACACGAGCAGCGGGTAATCGCGGTCGATCAGCTCCATCGGGCCGTGGCGCACTTCGGCGCTCGAAAACGCTTCGGCCTGAATGCCCGAGGTTTCCTTGAGCTTGAGCGCAGCCTCCTGCGCAATGGCGAGGCCCGGACCGCGGCCGATGACAATCATCTGTTTTACGTCGCGCAATTCTTCGACGGCCTTCGACCAGTCGAGCGTGCCCGCGCGATCGAGCGCGTCGGGCAGCGTGCGCACGGCGTCGAGGAACGCGGCGTCGCGCTGCCAGAAGCCGACGAGCTGCGCCGACATCGCGAGCATCGCGATATAGCTCTTGGTTGCCGCCACGCTCAGCTCGGGACCGGCGAGGAGCGGCAGCTCCGTGCCGGCGGCCTCGGCGAGCGGCGAGCCCGCGACGTTGACCATCGCCGCCGTCAGCGCGCCGGCTTCGCGCAGCGCCTTGATCGTCGCGACGAGGTCAGGACTCCTACCTGATTGGGAAAAAGCGAGGGCAAACTGGCCGCGCACACGTAAGGGCGCCTGCTGGAGCGTCGCGATCGACATCGGCAGCGTCGCCACCGGTACGCCGATGCGGCTCATGGTGAGCGCAGCGAAGTAGCTCGCCGCATGGTCCGAACTGCCGCGCGCGACGGTCAGCGCGACGTGGCGCGGCTCGGCCGCCAGCGCGCGGGCGAGCGCCTCGACGCGCGAGGTGTCCGCGAGCTGCGCGGCGACGACGCCGGCCGAGGCCAGCGCTTCCTTAAGCATATTCGACAATCGATTCTCCTTCGACATAGGTCGCGGTGAGCGCCAGCTCGCGATCGAACACGTTGACATCGGCCCATGCGCCGCGCGCAAGGCGGCCACGGTCTTCGATGCCGAGGTAGTCGGCGGCATAGCGCGACAGGCGCGCGGACACGTCCGCGATCGGCAGGCCGATCGAGACGAGGTTGCGCAGCGCCTGGTCCATGGTGAGGGTGCTGCCCGCGAGCGTGCCGTCGGCGAGGCGCACGCCGCCAAGGCATTTCGTCACGTGCTGGCTGCCGAGGCGGTATTCGCCGTCGGGCATGCCGGTGGCCGAGGTGCTGTCGGTCACTACATACAGGCGCGGAATGGCGCGCAGCGCGGCGCGGATCGCACCGGGATGCACGTGCAGCAGGTCCGGAATGATCTCCGCGTACTCGGCATGCGCGAGCGCCGCGCCGACCACGCCAGGGTTGCGATGATGCAGCGGCGACATCGCGTTGAAGAGGTGCGTGAAGCCGCAGGCGCCGTGCTTGAGCGCGGCCACGGCGTCGTCGTAGGTCGCGAGCGAGTGGCCGATCTGCACGCGCACGCCGCGCGCCGCCATCTCGCCGATGATCTCGATATGGCCCGCAATCTCGGGCGCCACGGTCACCACGCGAATCGGCGCGATCGACAGGTACTTGAGCACTTCGTCGAGCACGGCCGAAACGGCGGCGTCGGGCTGCGCGCCGAGCTTGCCCGGATTGATGTACGGGCCTTCGAGGTGCACGCCCAGCACGCGTGCGCCGCCCGCCGTGCGGTTGCGCGTGACGTGGCCAAGGCCCGCGACCACGTTCATCAGTTCGTCGCGCGGAGCGGTCATGGTGGTGGCGAGCAGGCTCGTGGTGCCGTAACGGGCGTGGGTGCGCGCGATGGTTTCGATCGCGTCGCCGGCTTCCATCACGTCGGCGCCGCCGCCGCCATGCACGTGCAGGTCGATGAAGCCCGGCAGGATGTAAGGCGCGTCGTTCTTCGCCGGATCGGTGGCCTCGCCCGTGATCGCGGTGATGCGTCCGTTCTCGAACGACAGCGTGCCGTGGATCCAGCCTTCAGGGGTGAGTATGTTTCCGCTCAGCATGAGAGTTTTCCGATGAGGCGCATCGAAGCGCGGTAGGACGGTTCGGTGACGTGCATGAGAGAGACTGCGGCGGCGTTCACTGGCGCAGCTCCGCAACGAAGTCGTAATAGCCGTCGCGGCAATAGGTGTCGGTCAGCTCGATGGCGCGCTGATCGGCGGAAAAGCCCACGCGCGTGATGACGAGCAGCGCCGCGCGCGGCTCGACGCCCATCAGCGCGGCGATCTCGCCCGTCGCGTTGACCGCGCGAAAGTGCTGCAGGGCGCGCACCACGGGCACGCGGCGCTGCTCCAGATACGCATACAGCGAGCCCTCGATGGCTTGCGGGTCCGGCACGATCGATACCGGCAGCGCCGAATGCTCGACCGCCATCACGGTGCCGTCGGCGCGGCGCAGGCGGCGCAGGCTCGCGACCGAAGCGCCCGGCGAGAGGCCGAGCTGCACGATCTCCTCGCGATGCGCGGGCCGTACCTCGCGCGCGAGCCACACCGAGTCGGGCGTGAAGCCGCGCTGCTCCATTTTCTTCGTGAAGCCCGTGAGGCGCGAAAGCGGATCTTCCACGCGCGGCGTGATGAAGCTGCCCGCGCCGCGCGCGCGCCGGATCAGCCCCTGCTCCACGAGCAGCTCGATCGCCTTGCGCGCGGTGATGCGCGACACGCCGATGGCGTCCGACAGCGTGCGCTCCGACGGCAGCGCCTCGCCGGCCGACCATACGCCGCAGTGAATGGCCGTGGCAAGGTTGCGCGCCAGCTGCAGGTAGAGCGGCGTCACGTTGCGCGCATCGGGCATCAGGGCAGACCAACGGGTTTCCATGGACTTGGCGCCAGCGGTTGGACGATCGTGGGGGGCCGGACGGGCATGCTACGCGGCAGTGCCGGTTGTGCAGATTGGTCCGGTGCGGAATCGAGCCCATTATATAACCACAATAAGACCAGTCAACCAATACCGCAGCACCGGAGGACATCAAAAAATATCGTTAAAAATCAATATATTGCACAAAAACACAAGGCTCCGGCGGGACACGGGCGATATCGGGATTTACCCTGGAACGGTACCCCGGGACGCCACAATGGGACCAAAGTGGCATCAACAGGTTATCTGACATAGCCCACCGTAGTACCGCCATAGGACCAGGACGCGGCTTCGGCAGGCAGGAACGCGCGGATCCCGATAGCGCACGCGCAATAAAAAACGCCGTGGCGCTCGCCACGGCGTTCGGGTCCTGCTGGCTCTCGCGTCGACTGGACGCGGACAGCCGCTTCTCGTAGGTCCCTTAGAACGACGGAACCATCGAGCCCTTGAACTCGTTCTTGATGAACTGGCGCACGTCTTCCGACTGGTAGGCGGCAACCAGCTTCTTCACCCACGGCTTGTCCTTGTCCGGGGTGCGGACGGCGATCAGGTTCGCGTACGGACTGTGAATGTCCTCGATTGCGATGGCGTCTTTGGTCGGCTGCAGGCCGGCCGCGAGCGCGTAGTTCGTGTTGATCACGGCGGCGTCCACGTCGCCGAGCGCGCGCGGAAGCTGTGCGGCGTCGAGTTCGACGAGCTTGATCTTCTTCGCGTTTTCGGCGAGGTCGAGCGGCGTCGCATTATTGCCGTTGGTGCCCGCGCCGGCGCGCAGCTTGATCAGGCCCTTGCTTTGCAGGAGCAGCAGCGCGCGGTTTTCGTTCGACGGGTCGTTCGGCACGGCGACCTTCGCGCCCTGCGGCAGCTCGTTCAGGGATTTGAGCTTCTTCGAGTACACGCCAATGGGCGAGATGTACGTGAGGCCCGCGTTCACGAGCTTGTAGCCGCGCTGCTTGATCTGGCTGTCGAGATACGGGCCGGTCTGGAAGCTGTTGGCGTCGAGGTCGCCGGCGTCGAGCGCGGCGTTCGGCTGCACGTAGTCGTTGAATTCGACGACCTTGACGTTCAGGCCTTCGCGCCTGGCAACCTTCTGGACGACGGCCCAGACTTGCGCGTCCGGACCCGCAACGGTGCCGACCTTGATGACCTGGTCGTCCGCGCGTGCGCCGAAGCTGGCTGCGAGCGTGGTGGCGGCTACGCCGGCGAGGAGTGCTTTAATCAGATTTCTGCGCTGCATGAAGATGGTGTTCCTGCATGGTTTTGGTGTTGCTCCGATTCCGCGGCGTGGTGCGCCGTCTGCCGGACAATATAAATCGTCTCATATGGAACCAGTTGCCGGAAATAATGAATTCGCATACTGGTATGCCCGCGCGGCCCTGAAGCGCGCGGCGCGTGTGCGCCTCTCGAGGCGAACACGCCGGACGTCCCTTAGTCGGGATTCGAGCCGAGGAGGATCTTCAGATCGTGCAGCCAGGGCGTGACGCCCTGCCCGTCGCGCGCAAAGAGGCGCAGCTTGCCGGTCGTGTCGAACACGTAGCTCGCAGCGGTGTGGTCCATCGTGTAGCTGTCCGGCGTGTTGCCGGGCACCTTCGCGTAGTACACGCGGAAATCCTTCGCCACCTGCTTGAGCTGGTCCTCGTTGGCCGGGCGCAGCCCAATGAAGGCCGGATTGAACGCGGCCGCGTACTGGCTCAGGATCTGCGGCGTGTCGCGCTCGGGATCGACGGTGACGAACAGCACCTGCACGCGCTTCGCCGCATCGGGGCCCAACTGCTGGAGCGCCTGCGAAAGCTCGGCCATGGTGGTCGGGCAGACGTCCGGACAGTGCGTGTAGCCGAAGAACAGCACGACCACCTTGTCCTTGAAGTCGGCGAGCGTGCGCGTCTTGCCGCTGGTGTCGGGCAATGCGAAGTCCTTGCCGAACTGCGTATTGCCGGTGATGTCGAGGTTCGAGAACGAGGGCGGCTGCTGGCCGCAGCCCCCGAGAACCAGCGTGCCGCCGAGTGCGCCTGCAGCGGCAAGCGCGACGACCGTGGCGCGCGCAAGGCGCGCAAGCGTGCGGTGGGCCATGTCGTTACGCCGCGATGAGCGCATGCACGTAATGGTCGACGAGCAGCGCCACGAACAGCAACGAGAGGTAGACGATCGAATAGCGGAAAGTCTTGCGCGCCAGTGCGTCGGAATACTCGACGTAGATCTTCCACGCGTAGGCGAGGAACACCGCGCCGAGCAGCACGGCCGCAGCCAGATACAGCACGCCGCTCATGCCCGAGATGTAAGGCATCAGCGTGACCGCGAACAGGATCACGGTGTAGAGCAGGATGTGCAGACGCGTGTACTTTTCGCCGTGCGTGTTCGGCAGCATCGGCAGGCCGGCGTTTTCGTAGTCCTTGCGGCGGTAGAGCGCGAGCGCCCAGAAATGCGGCGGCGTCCACACGAAAATAATGAGCACGAGAATCCAGGCGTCGCCGGGCACGTGGCCCGTCACCGCGGCCCAGCCGAGCGCCGGCGGCATGGCGCCCGAGGCGCCGCCGATCACGATGTTCTGCGGCGTGGCCGGCTTGAGCAGCAGCGTGTAGATGATCGCGTAGCCAATGAAGGTCGCGACCGTAAGCCACATGGTGAGCGGATTGGTGAACGTGTACAGCACCCACATGCCGAGGCCGCCGATCACCGCCGAGAAGATCAGGATCTGGGTGCTCGTGATCTCGCCGCGCGCTGAAGGACGCCAGGCAGTGCGACGCATGCGCGCATCCACCTTTTGCTCGACGAGACAGTTGATCGCGAAGGCCGCACCGGCCGTGAGCCAGATGCCGACGGTGCCGCCGATCAGCTGCTTCCAGGGCACCATGCCCGGCACGGCGAGGAACATGCCGATGACGGCGCAAAACACGGCGAGTTGCGTGACGCGCGGCTTGGTGAGCGCGAGATATTGGGAAATCCGGCTACCGGGCGTCTGGGATAAGGTTGTACTTTCCATAGGGCGGGATCACACCGCAGCGGTGTCGCGCGCTGGGAGAACGGCGCGGCCGGGGCGGCTACAAGCAATTCGAAAGTTTAGCACGACGACCAAAAGCAGCAGGACCGCCGCGCCACCGTTGTGCGCCACTGCGACGGGCAGCGGCCACTGCAGCACGATGTTGGAAAGCCCAGTCAAAAACTGGATAAAGATGACGATCATGATCCAGTTTGCCGGGCGTCGCAGCGAGACATAGCGTCGCAACTTGAGGGCGAACCATACCAGATAAGCGATCACGACGAACGCGAACGTACGGTGCGTCCAGTGGATCGCGACGAGCGCGTCCTGCGTGATCACGTCGCCGTTGCCGTCCATGCCGAGCGCGCGCCACAGGTGGAAGCCGTGATGGAAATCCATCGGCGGAATCCACGCGCCGTTGCAGGTCGGGAAGTCGGTGCAGGCGAGCACCGCGTAGTTCGTGCTCACCCAGCCGCCCAGCGCGATCTGCAAAACGAGCAGCCCGAGCGCCGCCAGCGCGGCCACGCGCCAGCGCGCGGCATCGGGCTCGTAGGCGGGCAGCGGCGTCATGCGCGCGCCGAGCCACGCGAGCGAGCCGAGCAGCGTGAGGCCGAGCAGGAGGTGCGTGGTGACGATGACGGGCTGCAGTTTCATCGTCACCGTCCACGCGCCGAACACGCCCTGCACGAGGATCAGCCCGAGCAGCGCGGTGGGCCACCACGGCGACACATGCAGCGGCAGGCGCTTGATGCGCGCGCGCCAGGCAATCGCCATCTGCGCGATGATCAGGACACCGATGGCCATGGCGAAATAGCGGTGGATCATCTCGATCCACGCCTTCGTCATGCTCACGGGGCCGCTCGGCATGGCGAGATGCGCCGCGGCAATCTGCGCATGCGCGATAAATGGCGACGACGTGCCATAGCAGCCCGGCCAGTCAGGACAGCCGAGGCCCGAGTCGGTCAGGCGCGTGAAGCCGCCGAACATCACGAGGTCGAGCGTCATGAACGTCGTGAGCCACACGAGCTTGCGAAACTTGTTGTCGTCGGCCTTCACCCAGACCCACGAGAGCGGCAACAACGCGATGCACAGGCCAATCAGGCCCAGCTCCAGGATAAACATCTCTCTTACTCTTCTCTGTCAGACTCGCGCTGCGCACCTTAACCGATGCGGGACCACTTGAGCAGTTTAGTGACGTCTTGTTTGATTTTCGACGGATCGGCGTGCGCCGGGAATCGCATCATCAGGTTGCCGTTCGGATCGACCAGATAGATGTGGTCGGTGTCTTTCGTCGTCGGCGTCGCGGGCAGCCACGCAGCAACGGCGACCGGATCGGCGCGCAGCATGCGCGTGTCCGCGTAGGCGCCCTTCACTTTCGCAGGGACACCTGCGTCATCGGTACGCAGCCAGACCGTGACGATGCGCTCGCGCTCCGGGCCCTGCGTCGCGCGCACCTGGCGCATGAAATAGAGCTTCGTCGCGCAGGCTTCATCACAGTCCCCGCCATTCGCCGAGATCATCAGCCAGCGGCCCTTGAGCGAGGCGAGCGGCACTTCATGACCGTCTTCGCCCGTCACCATGAGCGCGCCGGGAATGGGCCGCTGCGGCTCGATGAGCGCGCCATAGCTCGTCGTGCCGCCCTTTGGCTTGATCACGTAGTACGTGAAGTACGAAATCGCGATCGGCGCGCCGCAAATGAGCGCAATGATGAGCAGCGTCCAGCGGCCGCGCCGCTTTGCGTTCTTGTGCGCGTCCTGGTGCGCGTCCTTCTGCGCGGACGTGGCGGCCGGCTGTGCGACCGGGGCGGAACGGGGGGATTGCGTCGACACTCTCGTGAAACCTCGCTTCTGTCGCTGTCGGTTGTCCATGTGCTGCATGCGCGGCGCCGTTGTCCGGATCATGTCGGATGCCATTGATTCGTCCGACGGATCATCGGGCGTCCTTTGCGCTGCCTGTGCCTGGCCTTCCGGGCGCTTCGGCGTGCCGCCCGGCCTCGCCTTCGGTGCGCGCTTTTGTCGCAGCGCTTTTCGCAGCGCTTTTCGCAGCCTTACGGGCCGCAAACAGGCCGAAACCGAGGGCAGCGAGCGCCATGCCCCACCACTGGAGCATGTAGCCGTAGTTGCGCTCGACATCGGTATCCGGCGCCGGCCAGTCGCGCACGAGCCCGTCCTTGAAGGCCGGCACGAAACCGGTTTGCTGGATCACGAACGGTTGCAGCGGCAACCCGGTTTCCGCTGCGTAGGAAGCGACGCCGAGATTCTGCCGTATCTTCTGATGCGCTGCAGAGCCGCCCGCACCGAGTTCGAACGCGCGCGAGGCGTCCGCGCGCGCAATGCCTTCCACGACGACCGGCCCAGGCGGCGTGACATAGGGCGCGATCGCGGCGCGGTCCGCGATGTTGCGCGGCAGCCAGCCGCGATTGACCAGCACGTAGCCGCCGCCTTCGAGTTTAAGCGGCATCACGACATAGAAGCCCGGCTGATCGTTATACGGCCGATTGTCGAGATACACCGCGCGCTCGGGCAGGAACGTGCCCGTCGCCCGCACACGATGGAACTCGATGTCCTTCAGCGCGAGCGGCGCGGCGCCCACCGGCTGCGGCGCAGACGATTCGTACTGCGTGATTTGTGCCTGCAGCGCCTCCTTCTGATGCGCGCGGTCGCGCTGCCAGAAGCCGAGCCGGATCGTCACGGCCATCACGATCAGGATGAGCAACGCGGGGACGAGCCGGAATTTCATTGGGCACGTCCGATGCGTGAGATACCCGTGATCGAACCCCGCGCCACGCAGCGTGGTGCGATAATGAGACAGACGTTTTCAGGCATGCCAAATTCCGTGAACTTCATGCACATACTCGTCCCCGTTGCGTTCGCGCTGATCATCGCGAGCATGATCTCCGCGCTCTACTTCATGATGCACGACCGGGGCCGCACCAAGCGGATGGTCTGGTCGCTCGCCACGCGCGTGGGCCTTTCCATTTCGCTATTCCTGTTCATCCTGTTCGCGCACTGGATGGGCTGGATCCAGTCCACCGGCATTCCTTACGGTCGCTGAGCGCGGCTGGCCCTCACCGAACACTGCCGCGCAAACTTCATTGCGGAAAACACAAGGCGCCGCGCCGACGAGGTCGGGCGGCGCCTGGTTTCATTCCCGTTCCGCGCGCCGCGACGCGCGCGGCGCACCACGCATCACAGCCAGTACACGACGACGTAGAGGCCGAGCCACACCACGTCAACGAAGTGCCAGTACCATGCCGCGCCTTCGAATGCGAAGTGATGCTCCGCGGTGAAGTGGCCGCGAATGAGCCGGATCATCACGACAGTCAGCATCGTGCCGCCCAGGAACACGTGGAAGCCGTGGAAGCCCGTGAGCAGGAAGAACGTCGAACCGTAGATGCCCGAAGCGAGCGTGAGGTTCAGTTCGTTGTACGCATGGATGTATTCGAACGCCTGCAGGAAGAGGAAGCACACGCCCAGCACGATCGTCGCGGCGAGCCAGGCGATGGCCTTCGAGCGATGGTTGTCGCGCAGCGCATGGTGCGAAACCGTGAGCGTCGCACCCGAGGACAGCAGCAGCGCCGTGTTGATGGTCGGCACGGGCCACGGCGTCATCGAGCGGAAGTGCGAGACCAGCGCCGCGGGACCGTTGTTCGGCCAGATGGCCGAGAAGTCCGGCCAGATCAGCTTGTAGTCGAGGCTGCCGAGCTGATGCAGGGCGATCGCGCGCGCGTAGAAGAGCGCGCCGAAGAACGCGCCGAAGAACATCACTTCGGAGAAGATGAACCAGCTCATGCTCCACCGGTACGACACGTCGACACGCTTGCCGTACATGCCGCCCTCGGATTCGGCGATGGCGTCGCCGAACCAGTGCCACAGCGTGAAGAGCAGCCACAGCAAGCCGACGAGCACGCCGATCGGCGCCCACGACTCGCCGTTGATCCACGAGGCGAGCGACGCGAGCATGACCAGAAGCCCAATGGACGCGCTGATCGGGTGCCGCGACGGATGCGGTACGAAGTAGTACGGGCTATCGTTTTGGCCGCTCATGCCAGTTTCTCCAGTTTCCAGTTGCACCGGACATCGCCGGCTGCATTGATCCGAGTGTGTCCTCGTTATTCACTGCATCGCGCGCGGCGTTGCGCGCGAAAAACTCATCCCACCACCGCGTGCACGATCAGCAGCAGCACGACGATGAACAGCACCGCACCGATGATGCCCGCGATGATCAACTGCACGGGGTGCAGGTTCGCGGCGTCGTCTTCGAGGTCGGCGCGCTTGCGCACGCCGAGAAAGGACCACGCCACCGCTTTCATCACCTGCAGGATGCCGCCCTTCTTCTTCGCCGGCCCTGCATCTGCACCGCCGCGTTCGTCGCTCATGCGCCTTTCGCCTCCTGGCCTCGTTGATCCCGGCTCCGAAGCCTCATGCGCCCGCCGACTGCTTCGGCGGCGGCACGGCCGGCTTGTTCAGTTCGAAGAACGTGTACGACAGCGTGATCGTCTTCACGTCCTTCGGCAGCTTGGGGTCGATCACGAACACCACCGGCATGCGCTTCGTCTCGTTCGCCTTCAGGACCTGCTGCGTGAAGCAGAAACACTCGATCTTGCGGAAGTACTCCGTCGCCTGCTTCGGCGCGTAGCTCGGAATGGCCTGCGCGTCGATCGTGCGTCCTTCGTTGTTCGAAATGTCGTACATCACCGTCATGACTTCGCCCGGATGCACGTCGAGGCTCGTTTGCTCCGGCTTGAAACCGAGCAGCCCGCGTGCGTTCGCGTCGAACTCCACGGAGATCGTGCGCGTCATGTCCACCTGCGTGTTGCGCGCCTCGCGCCCGGTGGCGTCGCGCTGCACCAGGTTGTTGATGCCGGTGACCTGGCAGATCGCGCGATACATCGGCACGAGCGCAAAGCCGAATCCGAACATCAGCAGCGCCACGACGACGAGCTTGATGAGCATCGACCGGTTGAACGCGCGATCATTTCCAGCTTGCGTGGACATCGGACTTCCTCGAACGATCTTCCGGCAAACGCGCTGCGCGTCAGTGGCCGGGGAAATACACCTGCTTGACGACGGCAGCCACAAAGAAACCGACTACGACGGCCAACAGAATGAGGCCGAGCCGCAGATTGCCCGCGCGGATCTGCTCGGGCGTGCGTCTTTTTTGTGGATCCCGGGTCATGCGTTCAGCGCGGCCGGCCGCGGCTTCTCCTTGCATCGTGAATGGCCTCTCGTACGTGCTCCGATGAAGACTGCGTGAAGACCGCTGACTTCGTTTGCGCCCGGCTGCGCACAGCCGGACGCCACAGACTCAACGGCTCACTCGACCGTCGGCGGATTCTCGAACGTGTGGAACGGCGCCGGGCTCGGCACGGTCCACTCGAGGCCCGTTGCACCGTCCCACGGCTTGTCGCCGGCCTTCTCCAGTTCGCCGCCGCCGCGATACGCAGGCAGCGCCACCGCAAACAGGAAGTACACCTGAGAAAGTCCGAAGCCGAAGGCGCCGATCGTGATCACCTGGTTCCAGTCGGTGAACTGGGCCGGATAGTCGGCGTAGCGGCGCGGCATGCCGGCCAGGCCGACGAAGTGCATCGGCAGGAACGCGAGGTTGAAGAAGATGAGCGAGCACCAGAAGTGGATCTTGCCGCGCATCTCGTTGTACATCCAGCCGGTCCATTTTGGAGCCCAGTAGTACCAGCCCGCAAACAACGCGAATAATGATCCCGCCACCAGCACGTAATGGAAGTGCGCGACCACGAAATAGGTGCCGTGATACTGGATGTCGAGTGGCGCCATGGCGAGCATCAGGCCCGAGAGACCGCCGAACGTGAACACGATGAGGAAGCCCACCGCGAACAGCATCGGCGTTTCGAAGGTGAGCGAGCCGCGCCACATGGTGGCGACCCAGTTGAACACCTTCACGCCCGTCGGCACGGCGATCAGCATCGTCGCGTACATGAAGAAGAGCTGGCCCGTGACCGGCATGCCGGTGGCGAACATGTGGTGAGCCCAGACCATGAACGAGAGAATCGCAATCGATGCCGTGGCGTACACCATCGAGCTATAGCCGAACAGCGGCTTGCGCGAGAACGCCGGAATGACCTGCGAGACGATCCCGAACGCCGGCAAGATCATGATGTAGACCTCGGGGTGCCCGAAGAACCAGAAGATGTGCTGGTACATGACCGGGTCGCCGCCGCCGGCAGCGTTGAAGAAGCTCGTGCCGAAGTGGCGGTCGAACAGCAGCATCGTGATCGCGCCCGCGAGCACCGGCATCACGGCGATCAGCAGGTAGGCGGTGATGAGCCACGTCCACACGAACATCGGCATCTTCATGAGCGTCATGCCCGGCGCGCGCAGGTTCAGGATGGTCACGACAATGTTGATGCCGCCCATGATCGACGAGGCGCCCATGATGTGCACCGCGAAGATCGCGAAGTCCATGCCCGGGCCCATCTGCGTGGAGAGCGGCGCGTAGAGCGTCCAGCCCGCGGCGGTCGCGCCGCCCGGTGCGAAGAACGAGCCGACCAGCAGACACGCGGCGGCGGGCAGCAGCCAGAAGCTGAAGTTGTTCATGCGCGCGAACGCCATGTCCGAAGCGCCGATCTGCAGCGGAATCATCCAGTTCGCGAAGCCCACGAAGGCCGGCATGATCGCGCCGAACACCATGATGAGACCGTGCATCGTGGTGAGCTGGTTGAAGAACTCGGGGCGCATGATCTGCATGCCCGGCTCGAACAGCTCCGCACGAATGGCGAGCGCCATGACGCCGCCCGAGAGGAACATCACGAACGAGAAGAGCAGATACAGCGTTCCGATGTCCTTGTGGTTCGTCGCCAGCAGCCAGCGGCGCCAGCCGTGGGGCGTGGCGTGCGCGTGGTCGCCGTGCACGTGGCCGTGCCCTCCAGCTACATCGTGTCCGATGCTAGACATGACTTATCTCCTGTCGGCCCGGAGTTGGCGCTTTCACGCCTGACTCCGGCCCCATGCAATTTAACTGCGGAAGCGAATTGCCTGTGTCTCTTGCTGCAGCGTTTGCCTGCTTGTTCTATGCTCGCGCAGCGCCTGCCCTGCGCCCGTTGCTGCCTGTCCTTCCCGCACCGGCCCGCTCAGGCCGCCGCGCTGATCTCCACCCGGCGCGCTTCTTTCGCGTTCGCGCCGCCCGTGATCGTTTCCGGCTTCTTCAGAATGATGTGGTCTTCGGCGATGCCTGCCGCCTTCATCGCGTCGCGCACCGCTTGCGCGCGGCGCCTGGCGAGCTCGGCGTTCGTGCTGGCATTGCCGCTCGAATCGGTGTAGCCCGACAGCGTGAACTTCGCGTCCGGGTGCGCCTTCGCGTAGTCGGCTGCAGCCTGGATGGCGTCCTTCGCGTCGGCGGGCAGCGCGCTCTTGCCCACTTCGAAGTAGACGCTCGCCGGCAATGCGGCTGCGCCCGGCGCCTGATCCGCGCCGCTTGCGGGGGCCGCACCACTTGCCGCGCTCGCTTCGGCCGCGCCGCTAGCCTCTTGCGCACCGCTTGCGGCGGCCGCGCCGCTCGCGCCACCCGCACCCGCCGCGGCGGTATGGTCGCCGCCTTCGGGCATCTTGCCGTTACGCGCGTCGGCCACCTGACGCGGCTGCAGAATGTCGTCGGTATGGTTGCCCCACGAATTGCGCTCGAACGTGATGACCGAAGCGATCTCGACGTCGTTCAGCGTAGGCGCCCACGCAGGCATGGCGTTCTTGCCGTGCAGGACGATGTTCACGTGCCCGGCGATCGGCCCGTTGGCGATCTTGCTGCCGTCGAGCGCAGGGAACGCGCCCGCGCCCTTGCCGGTGGGCTGGTGGCACACCGCGCAGTTCGACATGTAGACCTTCTCGCCGCGCTCCTTGAGCTCGGCCAGCGTGTAGGTCTTGTTCGGGTCGTCGCTGGCGGCGGCCATCTTCGCCTTTTGCGTATCGACCCACTTCGCGTAGTCCTCGTCGGAAAGCACCTCGACGACGACCGGCATGAACGCGTGCTCCTTGCCGCACAGCTCGGTACAGAAGCCGCGATAGGTGCCGACCTTGTCGGCCTTGAACCACGTGTCGCGCACGAAGCCGGGAATCGCGTCCTGCTTCACGCCGAACGCGGGCACGTACCACGAGTGCACGACGTCGTTGGCCGTGGTGATGATGCGGATCTTCTTGTTGACCGGCACGACGAGCGGATTGTCGACTTCCTGCAGGTACGTATCGGTGATCGGCACGCGGTTGTTCACCTCGGAGCGCGGCGTGCTGAGCGTGGAGAGGAAGTTGATGCCCTCGCCCGGCCCCTTCACGTAGTCGTAGCCCCATTTCCACTGGTAGCCCGTGACCTTCACGGTGAGATCGGCGTTGGAGGTGTCCTTCATCGCGACGACGGCCTTGGTGGCGGGCAGCGCCATCAGCACGACGATGATGAACGGCACCACCGTCCAGATGATTTCGACCGTGGTGCTCTCATGGAAGTGAGCGGCCTTGTGGCCCTTCGATTTACGGTGCGCGTAGATCGAATAGAACATGACGCCGAACACGCCGACGAAAATCACGGCGCACAAGAGCAGCATCATCATGTGGAGGCTGTAGAGCTCTTCGGCGATGCGCGTGACGGGCGGCTGGAAATTGATCTCGTTCACCGCAGGGCCGCCTGGGCTGTCTCCAACTGCGAGTGCCGCGCCGGCGACGAGGAATCCGCTGCACGCCAGCACGCCCTGGAGGGCTCGCTTGATTGTTTTCATAGCTTCCTTACCCATAATTTCCATTCAAACCCTCGACCCCGCAGGAAGGTTTTGCAACCAGGGCGCCCCCTGGGACGCTCATACCGCCAACCGGCAAGCTCACGCACCGCGCATCAAAGCGCGCGCGCAAGCGAGGCGCGCAGTTCCCGCGCGAACTGCGCACGCCGATATTGCGGCAGATGCAACCCGACAGCGACCGCCTGGCCGCGGGACACGAGACGCACCGGGTCGCGTGGGGTCGCGCCCGGCTCGACCCGGACCCAGCGGGGATTGAATTCGAACTGCGTGAGCACGTCGGCGCTCATCTGTTCGATCACCAGCCGGTTCGGATAAAGCCTGATACGTTCGTAATCGACAGCATGGCGCGCATAAATGACAAAAGCGCCGCCTACTACCAACAGATCGATACCGGTAAACGGCAAAACCAGCCAGGCGCCGTGGATCAACAACAGAACGGCGATCGCGATGGAAACCAGCGCCAGCGAAACATAGAAGAACACGAATTGCCTGGGCGAAACCGAACAGTTGCGCTTCATGGTCCAGTCTTTCAGGACCGGCTCTGGACTCGCCAGCAGATCAGACGCCTGCATCGCCCGCTTCCCCCACTTGCAACCTCGCCAGACTATCGCCGCGTCGCGCCTCGCACAACTACGGGAACATCTGGACTTGCCACAATGGATTTTGGGGACCCTTCCGTGCAGCAAACTGACGCATTATAGGCGCGATCCCCTGCCCTAACAAGCAAGCATCAATTGCCCGCGAACCCATGCCAGACGGGCCTTACAGCGATTTTCCGGGCATTTTTCCGGGGCTTTTCAGGCGCTAATTTCAGGCATAACGAAAGCCCCCTTACCACGTTACCGATTCCTTGCCGGACCCCGCCCGATGTCCTCGATGCGCACGATGCCATGGCCTTCGGCAGTCGTGCGCGGCACGGCCTTCCACGCGTGACCGTAGATGATCTCGAAGGTCAGCGGAATCGTGCCCGCGTGCGGACCGTCCGTGCGGCGGCGCGCCTCGAGCGCGGCCACGAGCGCACGGTGCAGGCGCCGCGCGCCGTGCGTGCCGCCGCCGTTCTCACCCTCACCCGCGCTATCGCCGTTGCGCGCGAACGGATACGCGCCCCAGCGGCGCACGTCGGCGAGCAGTTTCTCCGGCGTCTTGTAGGTGATGGTGAGCGTTTCCTGGTCCATCACCGGAATTTCGAAACCGTTCTCGACGAGCATGTCGCCCAGATCGTGCATGTCGACGAAATCGATGACGTGCGCGCGCGTCGGCACGCCGTGCGCGGCCTCGACTTCGGCGAACGCGCCGCGCAGTTCCTTGAGCGTGTCGGGCCCGAGCGTGCTGAACATGAGCAGGCCGTTGACCCTGAGCACGCGCTGCCACTCGCCGAACACGAGGTCGGGACGCGGATGCCAGTGCAGTGCGAGATTCGACCACAGCAGTTCGAACGCGCCGTGCGCGAACGGCAGCTCGGCAAAGTCGGCCTGCGCAACACGCGGACCGCGCGAACCGAGCGCGCGGCCGACCGAGGCGGGCAGAAAACGCCGCCAGCTCGTGTCGGGGGCGTCGTGCTCGCGGGCGTGGCGAAGCATGCCGAGGGAGAGATCGGTGCCGAACACCGGCGCTTCGGGAAAGCGCTCGCGCAAGCCGGGCAGGTCGTCGCCCTGGCCGCACGCGATGTCGAGCACGGCCGCGGGATTCACCTTGATGTACTCGAGGCGCTCGCGCATGCGCTGCGCGATTTCACGCGGCAGGAACGCAACGTCGTCGAAAGTCGCCGCACGGCGATCGAAGATGCGCCGAAGGTGCCGGGTGTCATAGTCCGGACGGCCAGTGCTTGCGGGAGACGGAGACATGTCGGTCGTATTGGCGAAGTCTGCGAAGTATACTCGCTCACTCCTTTCCTTTCAGTCACGCGAGCCCGCTGCACGGGCCGTCCTTCGATGCCACCGCGCCCTTCTTCACGTGATGCACGCCATGCAGCGCGTATCACGCCGCCCGCTTCGCACCGCACTCATCCTGCGGGCATCGCGCGCGTCTGGCGAAAAGCGCGGGCGCTGCCGTCACAGCTTGCCCACTTCGTGCTGCCCAATCTGTGCCCATTATGCGGCAATTTGACGCGAGCCACGCTCTGTGTGTGCTGCGACGCCGCGTACTGGAATGAGCCGCGCCTGCGCTGCACGGTCTGCGCGATGCCGCTCGCGCGCAGGCGCAGTGCGGCGGGGCGCGCGCGCTACCGCTGCGAGGCCTGCGCCGACGCGCCGCCCGCCTTCGACGCCACGCTCGCGCTCGCCGATTATCGCGCGCCGCTCGACCTGCTCGCGCGGGGCCTGAAGTTTCGTGCGCGCCTCGCGCTTGGCGAGGAATTTGCGCGACGCCTCGCACTGGCCGCACAAGACATGTGCGATGAACACGGCATGCCGGAGATCGTCGTGCCGGTGCCGCTCTCGCGCGAACGCCTCATCGAGCGCGGCTATAACCAGGCCTGGCAGATCGCGCGGCCGCTCGCGCGCCGGCTGGGCACGCACGCGGACGCCACGCTCGTCCGACGCATCCTGCATACGGCGCCGCAATCGAAGCTCGATCGCGAGACGCGCCGCCGCAATGTCGGCCGGGCGTTTGCACTCACGCGGCCGCTCAGCGGCCAGCACGTGGGCGTGGTCGACGACGTGATGACCTCGGGCGCCACGCTCGACGCGCTCGCGCATACGCTCAAGGCGGCAGGCGCACGGCGCGTGACGAATTACGTCGCGCTGCGCACGTCGAAGGACTGATCGGCCCCACCCTGTTCAAGACATCGAGAGAGTTTCATCGTCATGTTCAACGTCGTTCTCGTCGAACCCGAAATTCCGCCGAACACCGGCAACGTGATCCGCCTGTGCGCGAACACGGGTGCGCGGCTTCATCTGATCGAGCCGCTCGGCTTTCCTCTGGACGACGCGAAAATGCGCCGCGCGGGCCTCGATTACCACGAGTACGCGCAGATGCACGTGCACGCCGACTGGGACGCCTTCATCGCCAGGGAGGCACCGGACCCGTCGCGCATGTTCGCGTTCACGACGCGCGGATCGGGCCGTTTTCATGCGCATGCGTTCCAGCCCGGCGACTGGTTCGTGTTCGGCGCGGAAACGCGCGGCCTGCCCGACGCAGTGCTCGCGCGCTTCGAGACATCACAGCGCGTGCGCCTGCCGATGCGGCCCGGCAATCGCAGCCTGAATCTTTCGAACACGGTCGCGGTCGTGGTGTTCGAAGCGTGGCGTCAGGCGGGGTTCGAAGGCGGCGAATGAGGCGAGTGCGGTGTTACGCGTTGCCCTACGCCTTGCCGCGCGCCGCAAGCTCACGTTCGTAGCGCGTGAGCATCGCGTTATCGAAGCACGCGAAGATCACCTGCCCGAGCGCGGGGTATTGGGGTAACGCGTCGATCACGGCCGCGACGGCAATCGTCACCGCGTCGTCAGCGGGAAAACGGTAGACGCCGCAACTGATTGCCGGAAACGCGATGCTCGTCACGCCTGCCTCACGCGCGCACTCGAGCGAGCGCCGGTAGCAGGAAGCGAGCAGATGCGCCTCGTCGCGGCCGCCGCCGTACCAGACAGGGCCCACGGTATGGATGACGTGTTTCGCGGGAAGGCGATAGCCGCCGGTGATTTTGGCGTCGCCGGTCGGGCAGCCGTTCAGCGTCTCGCATTCGCGCAGCAGGTCCGGCCCGGCGGCGCGATGGATCGCGCCGTCCACGCCGCCGCCGCCGAGCAGCGATTCGTTAGCGGCGTTGACGATCGCATCGACCTTCAGCGTGGTGATGTCGACGGCCTGCGCTTCGATGCGGCAATTTCCGATGATCAGCATACGGTCCTCCTTGCTCTCAGGAGTTGGCGCGTTATGGCTTACTCCAATCCCGCGCGGAGCGAGCGGACTTCCTGCGACGCGCAACAGGGCCGAGGCGGAAGCGCCCTACTCCGCCTTCGCGTCGCGCCGCAGCAGCGCGCTCACGGCGTCGCGCGGCGCGACACCGTCGAACAGCACGGCGCATACCGCCTGGGTGATCGGCATTTCGATGCCATGTGCGCGCGCAAGCGCCAGTACGGCCTGCGCGCAGCGCACGCCTTCGGCCACGTGGCCGAGTGCGCCGAGGATGTCGTCGAGCGTGCGGCCGCTCGCGAGCTGCTTGCCCACGGTGCGGTTGCGCGAGAGGTCGCCCGTGGCGGTGAGAATGAGGTCGCCGAGGCCGGTCAGTCCCGTGAAAGTCTCGGCGCGCCCGCCGAGCGTGACGCCAAGGCGCGTCATTTCGGCGAGGCCGCGCGTGATGAGCGCGGCGCGTGCGTTCAGGCCGAGGCCCAAGCCGTCCGCGATGCCGGTCGCGATCGCGAGCACGTTCTTGACCGCGCCGCCCACTTCCACGCCGACCACGTCGTCGCCCGTATAGATGCGCATCGCGCGGTGATGGAACGCCGCGAGCGTGCGCTCGCGGCACGCGGCGGAGGTGCTCGCCACCGTCAACGCGACGGGCAGGCCCTCGCCGACTTCGCGCGCGAAGCTCGGCCCCGAAAGCACGCCGTTGCTCGCGTGGCCTGGCAGCTCGGCCGCCACGACCTGGTGCGGCATCAGCTGGGTTTGCGCTTCGAAGCCCTTGCAGAGCCAGACGAAGTGCGCAGGCACGCGGCCCATGTCGCGCAGCGTGCAGAGCATGTCGCGCAGGCCCGCCACGGGCGTGGCGAGCACGACGAGATCCGCCGCGCCCGACGCATGGCCGAGCGCGGCGGCGAGATCCGTTTCGTACTGGAGAGTTTTGGGCAATGCGACGCCCGCGAGGTAGCGGGCGTTTTCGTGCGTCTTGCGCAGGGTGTCGACGAGCGCGCCATCGCGCGCCCACAACACCGTGTGATGCGCCTGGGCGAGATGCCCTGCCAGCGCGGTGCCCCACGCTCCGGCGCCGAGAACGGCGATGTTCATTCCGATACTCCGCACCGGTAGTTCGTGGAAACGATCAACGTACGTTTAGTGCGTTGCGCTGCTCGCACCGTCCTGCTGGGCGAGTTGCTGCAGGCGTTGCTCGTAGAGCGCCTGGAAGTTGATCTCGGCCAGGTGGATCGGCGGGAAGCCCGCACGCGTGATCGCGTCGGCGATGTTCGAGCGCAGGTACGGGAACAGGATGGTCGGGCATGCGATGCCGACAAGCGGATCGACCTGTTCGGCCGGGATGTTGCGGATGTCGAAAATGCCGGCTTGCTTGGCTTCGATCAGGAACGCAACCTTGTCCTTGACCTTGGCCGTGACGGTGCCGGTAACGATGATCTCGAACACCGATTCGGCGAGGCGCTCGGCCTTGACGTCGACTTCCACTTCGACCGAAGGCATGTCCTGCTCAAGGAAGATGGCCGGCGAATTCGGCTGCTCGAGCGACATGTCCTTGAGGTAGATGCGCTGGATATTGAAGAACGGCTGGTTGTTCTCGTCAGACATGGTGTATGGCTTCCCTGATTGAATGGATCGCGGCGGCATTATCGTGACATCTCGAAGTCCCGACAATGCACCGCGCTACGGCAATGAACGGCAACAGGCCCGCGCAAGCCCCACTGGCTCGCGCGGGCCAAAACCCTGCGTCGCTACGTCACGCTGCGCAGCCCGCCTGCGGACCGGGGCCGCACGGCTATCGGGCTGCGAATCAGGCTTTGAACCAGACTTTGAAGCAGCCTGGACCCGCCGCCTGTAAACCTCAGGCGGCTTCGAGCAGCGGCATCAAGCCGCCCGCACGGTCGAGCGCGGAGAGGTCATCGTAACCGCCCACGTGCGTCTCGCCGATGAATACCTGCGGCACGGTACGCCGGCCGGTGCGCGTCATCATCTCTTCGCGCCGCGCCGGGTCCCGGTCGATCAGCACTTTCTCGATGTGTTCGACGCCGCGCGACTTTAAAAGACGCTCGGCCATCTGGCAATACGGGCACACCTGGGTGCTGTACATGACCACTTTGCTCACTTCGAACCTCCTTGTTTGACGACCGGCATTCCGGCCTGCTGCCAGGCGTTCACGCCGCCGTCCAGCACGTGGACTTCGGCAAAACCGGCGTCCTTCACGAGGCGCAGCGCCTTGTGCGACTGCTGGCCCGTCTGGCAGACCAGCAACACCGGGTTGCTCTTGTTCTTCACGAGCTGGCCGATCTTCGTCTCGAGTTCGCCAAACTCAACCTGGCGCGCCGAGGGCAGATGACCCTTCGCGAATTCACCCGCGGGACGCAGGTCGACCACCACCGCGTTGCGGCGGTTGATGAGCTGCGTCGCCTCGGCGGTGGAAACCCCGCCGCGCCCGCCGCGCTTGAGCGTCGGCCACAGGAGCAACCCTCCCGAGATGAGGACGATCGCGATGAGTACAAGGTTGATGTAGTTGGTGAAGAACGTCACGGAGGGTCCGCCGGAAAAAGGGAAAGTCGGAGAAATCGTGCGAAATCGGATTCGGACAATCCGCTCATTATAAAATAACCGTTTGTCGCAGGGTTACCGCCCCCCAGCCCGGGCGCGCAGCCCGCCGGACTGGACCGCCGCCATCGCGCCGCCTTTGCGTCGCCGCCGCGTTGCGCCTCCCGTCCCCGATTACCGCTTCCTTCACTACCGACCGGCATCCTCATGTACAAACTCGTACTCATCCGCCACGGCGAATCGACGTGGAACAAGGAAAACCGCTTCACCGGCTGGGTGGACGTCGACCTCACCGAGCAGGGCAACCGCGAAGCGCAGCAGGCAGGCCAGCTGCTCAGGGAGTCCGGCTACACGTTCGACATCGCCTACACCTCGGTGCTCAAGCGCGCGATCCGCACGCTCTGGCACGTGCAGGACCAGATGGACCAGATGTACTTGCCGGTGGTCCACTCATGGCGCCTGAACGAGCGTCACTACGGTGCGCTTTCGGGCCTGAACAAGGCCGAAACGGCGGCGAAGTTCGGCGACGAGCAAGTGCTGGTCTGGCGCCGCAGCTACGACACGCCGCCCCCGGCGCTCGAGCCGACCGATTCGCGCACGTCGTACAACGACCCGCGTTACGCCAAGGTGCCGCGCGAGGAACTGCCGCTCACCGAGTGCCTGAAGGACACGGTCGCGCGCGTGCTGCCGATCTGGAACGAGTCGATCGCACCGGCCATCAAGGCGGGCAAGAAGGTGGTGATCGCCGCGCACGGCAATTCGATCCGCGCGCTCGTGAAGTACCTCGACAACATTTCGGATAACGACATCGTCGGCCTGAACATCCCGAACGGCGTGCCGCTCGTCTATGAGCTGGACGAGAACCTCAAGCCCATCAAGCACTACTATCTGGGCGACGCCGAAGCCATCGCGAAGGCGCAGGCCGCCGTTGCGAACCAGGGCAAGAAGGCGGGCTGATCGGGCTGATCGGGCTAACGCCTGGCGCTGGCGCTGGCGCTGCCCGGCATCGGCCACCCCTGGCCGTGCCTTGTCGATTCAGGCAGCCGCCGGTCCTGCGGGCCGGCGGCTGTGCGTCGGCCAGTCCTGCGGCCACGCGGGCGACGTGCAGGTTTGCCCCTGCCCCCGGCCGCGCCGGAAATTCGTTGCACATTCCCCTTCTCTGCCTTGTTTTCGGGCCTGGCTGGCAAGATTGCCAGCACCCTGCCAGCATCGCGCCAGAACCGAAATTACGGCACACGGTTTGCGAACCAGGCGCCGGCAGCACTGTCTTAGTGCCATCGCACGCGCCATATACACAGCCGCGGCGGGTGTGCAGTTATACTTGTCCGTCGCTTTTCCAATAGACGCTGCCACGCGCCTTTTCGACCGCACGCAACATACTCTATGCGAAAGAACCTGAAAAACATCGGCCTGATCGCCGCTGGCCTCGCGACCGGCGTATTTGCCACCCTGCAGATTTCCGCCGAGGCGCAGCAAACCCAGCAGACGGTCGTAGAGCCGCTGCCGCTCGACCAGCTGAGGCTCTTCGCCGAAGTTTTCGGTCAAATCAAGCATGAGTATGTCGTGCCGGTGGACGACAAGAAGCTCCTCACCGCCGCCATCAAGGGCATGGTGTCGAGCCTCGACCCGCACTCGTCGTATCTCGACAAGACCGATTACCAGGAGCTCCAGGAGCAGACCAAAGGTCGCTTCGCGGGCCTCGGTATCGAAATCTCGTCGGAAGACGGCCTGATCAAGGTCATCTCGCCGATCGAAGACACGCCCGCGTACCGCGCCGGCATCCGTCCGGGCGACCTCATCACGCGTATCAACGACAAGCCGGTGCGCGGCATGACGCTCGACCAGGCCGTCAAGCAGATGCGCGGCGACCCGGGCACCAAGGTCACGCTCACGATCTTCCGCAAGACCGACGACCGCACCTTCCCGCTCACCATCACGCGCGCCATCATCAAGGTGCAGAGCGTGAAGTCGAAGATCCTGCAGCCCGGCTACGCGTATATCCGCATCACGAGCTTCCAGGAGCGCACGGTCCCCGACCTCGCCGCCAAGCTGCAGGATATCGCGCGCCAGGAGCCGAACCTCAAGGGCATCATCCTCGACCTGCGCAACAACGGCGGCGGCCTGCTGCAAAGCGCCGTGGGCGTGGCGGGCGCGTTCCTGCCGCCGGATTCGGTCGTCGTCTCGACGAACGGCCAGATCCCGGACTCGAAGCAGGTCTATCGCGACACCTACGAGAACTACCGCCTGCCGTCGTTCGACGGCGACCCGCTCAAGGGCGAGGCGGCCGAGTTCAAGACCGTGCCGATGGTCGTGCTGACCAACGCCTACTCGGCGTCGGCCTCGGAAATCGTGGCGGGTGCGCTGCAGGACTCGAAGCGTGCGCTGATCGTCGGCAAGACCACGTTCGGCAAGGGTTCGGTGCAAACGGTGCGTCCGATGACGGCCGACACCGCGCTGCGTCTGACCACGGCGTACTACTACACGCCGAGCGGCCGCTCGATCCAGAACAAGGGCATCCGTCCTGACATCGCGGTCGACCAGTACGCCGACGGCGATCCGGACGACGCACTCGTCACGCGCGAAGTGGACTACCAGAACCACCTCGCCAACACGCAGGATCCGGACGAGAAGAAGGAGCAGGAAGTGCGCGAGCAGGAGCGCATGGACATGCTGCGTCAACTCGAAGAGCAGAACGACAAGAAGACGCCGGAGCAGCGCCAGAAGGATCGCGAGCGCAAGCCGGTCGAGTTCGGTTCCGCCGACGACTTCATGCTCCAGCAAGCGCTGAACAAGCTTCAGGGCAAGCCGGTGGCCGAATCGAAGTCGCCGATGGAGCGCCGCCTCGCGGGGCAGAAGCCGCCTACCTCGGCCTCTGCGCCGATCGCCGTGAAGCCGGGCGCCCTCATCATGGCGCCGGCTCCGGGCTCCGCTGCCGCGCCGGCCTCCGCTCCGGCTCCGGCGAAGTAACACGCCGTACCGCCTCGCGATCCGCGCGCCCCGTGCGCCGGTCGCGAGGCCTCCCTCCTCCAGCCGCTGGCGTCGTTACAATAACGGCACTGTCTTTCCCCGGCGCGCGCTTCCCCATTCGGGGCTATCCAGGCTCTCGAGGTCCATCGCAGCGCCATCGAACCAGTGCATCGCGATGAACGACGACCAACTCCTTCGCTATTCCCGCCATATCCTCGTCGACGAGATCGGCATCGAGGCGCAGCAGCGCTTTCTCGACGCGCATGCGATCGTCGTGGGCGCGGGCGGCCTGGGGTCTCCAGCGGCGATGTATCTCGCGGCCTCGGGCGTGGGCACGCTCACGCTCGTCGACAACGACACCGTCGACCTCACCAACCTGCAGCGGCAGATCATGCACGAGACGGCGTCGGTCGGCCGCGCGAAGGTCGAATCGGGCCGCGACGCAATCGCGCGTCTGAATCCCGAGGTAAAGGTGAACGCGCTGCAAACCCGCATCGACGATGCGTGGCTCGACGCGCAGGTGCCGGGCGCGACGGTCGTGCTCGACTGCACCGACAACTTCGCCACGCGCCACGCCATCAACCGCGCATGCGTGAAGCACGGCGTGCCGCTCGTCTCGGGCGCGGCATTGCGCTTCGACGGACAGATCAGCACGTTCGACTTCCGCGACGACGCCTCGCCCTGCTACGCCTGCGTGTTTCCCGAAGATCAGCCATTCGAGGAAGTGGCGTGCTCGACGATGGGCGTGTTCGCGCCCACGGTGGGCATCATCGGCGCGATGCAGGCGGCCGAGGCGCTGCGCGTGATCGGCGGCATCGGTGCGACGCTCGTCGGGCGGCTCATGATGCTCGACTCGCTGCGCATGGAGTGGAATACGATGCGCGTGGCGCGGCAGCCGGATTGCCCGGTGTGCGGCGAGCGTCATCGGCACGCCTGACGCCCGCGCGAATCAAGGCAGAAAGAAGCCCCGGACATGCCGGGGCTTTCTGCCTTATACGGATGGGCAGGTGAGCGCTCAGGCCTGCGCCACGCGCTGCAGCGCGGCCTGCAGTTCCTCTGGCTCGTAAGCGGCCAGCACCTCAGCCACCGGCTTTTCCAGCGTCTTGAGCTGCGAGCGCAGGATCTCCTGCTTGACCACGAGCAACTGGCTCGGGTGCATCGAGAACTCGGTGAGCCCCATGCCGAGCAGCAAACGCGTAAACGACGGGTCGCCCGCCATCTCCCCGCACACCGAAACCGGCACACCCGCGCGCTTCGCCTCGCGCAAAGTATGCGCGATCAGCTGCAGCACGGCCGGATGCAGCGGATCGTACAGGTCGGCCACCGCATTGTCGGCGCGGTCGATGGCAAGCGCGTACTGAATCAGGTCGTTGGTGCCGATCGAGAGGAAGTCGAGCCGGCGCAGGAACATCGGCAAGGCGAGCGCGGCCGCCGGAATCTCGATCATCGCGCCGACCTGGATGTTGGGATCGTAGGCGAGGCCGGCGTCGTCGAGCTGACGCTTCGCCTCGCGGATCAGGTCGAGCGTCTGGTCGATCTGCTGCGCGTGCGCGAGCATCGGAATCAGGATCTTGACCGAACCGAACGCCGAGGCGCGCAGGATCGCCCGCAGCTGCGTGAGGAACATCTGCGGCTCGGACAAGCTCCAGCGGATCGCGCGCAGGCCGAGCGCCGGGTTGGCGGCCGTTTCGTACCCGTCGCCCGCATTCATGGCGTCGAGCGGCTTGTCCGCGCCCACGTCGATCGTGCGGATCGTCACGGGCAGCCCGCTCATGAGCTCCACCGCGCGGCGGTAGGCGGCGAACTGCTCGTCCTCCTCCGGCAAGTGGCTCTTGTGGTTCATGAACAGGAACTCGGTGCGAAAGAGGCCGACGCCCGTCGCACCCGAGTCGAGCGCGGATTGTGCGTCGTCGGGCAGCTCGATGTTCGCGTATAGCTGGATCTTCGTGCCGCACAGCGTTTGCGTAGGCGAGAACTTCAGCCGCTGCAGCTTGCGCCGCTCGAGCGCCATCTCGCTTTGCCGGTAGGTGTATTCCTCGAGCACGATGGGCGCGGGATCGACGATCACGACGCCATGGTCGCCGTCGACGATGATGAGATCGTCCTGGCGGATCAGCGCGCTCGCCTGCTGCACGCCCACCGCCGCCGGAATGCCGAGGCTGCGCGCGACGATCGCCGTGTGCGAGGTGCGCCCGCCCAGATCGGTGACGAAGCCCTGGAAGGTTTGCCCCTTGAACTGCAGCATGTCGGCTGGCGCGATGTCGTGCGCGACGACGATCATCTCGTCGCAGCCGCCGTGCAGCGAAGGAGGCATGGCGCCCGCGAGCGACTTCAGCACGCGCTCCACGACCTGCTCGATATCGGCCTTGCGCTCGCGCAGGTACTCGTCCTCTACGTCGTCGAAGTGACGCGAGAGGCGTTCGAGCTGTTCGGTAAGCGCCCACTCCACATTGAAGCGGCGCGTGCGGATGAGATCGATGGTCTCCTGCACGAGCATCACGTCGTTCAGGATCATGAGGTGAACGCCGATAAACGCGCCCATTTCGGAAGGGGCGTCGGCGGCGAGGTCGGCGCGCAGTGCGTCGAGCTCCTGCTCCACGGCCTGGAGCGCCGCGCGAAAGCGCTCGATTTCGTCTTCGATCTGCGCGTGCTCGATGAGGTAATGGTCGACGTCGAGCGCAGCCGGGGCGATCAGATACGCTCGCCCAATGGCTATACCGCGTGATACGGGAATTCCATGCAGCGTGAACGGCACGCGCACCTCCTCTGGTTATTTGATGCTGCGGCAAACCGCTGCAATGCGCTCTCTCAGACCCCGGCGATGATTATAAATTCCGGCGCGGCGGAATGTGGCCACGCGCACCTGTTCGCGCATGACTGCGGCCTTGTGCAGCAGTCGCCGCCCACAAACAAAAACGCCGCGGCAAACCGCGGCGTTCCAGACAAGGCGCAATGACCACGCGTCTTACTGGCCTTCGCCAAACTTGTCGGCGATCAGCTTGAGCAGCGCGCTCATGGCGTCGGCCTCGTCCGGGCCTTCGGTTTCGATCATCACCGTGCTGCCGATGCCTGCCGCCAGCATCATGACCCCCATGATGCTCTTGGCGTTGATGCGGCGGCCGTTGCGGCTCATCCAGATTTCCGACTGATAGTTGCCTGCGAGCTGAGTCAGCTTCGCCGACGCCCGCGCGTGCAGGCCAAGTTTGTTCACGATGGTCGTTTCTTGTTGCAGCATAGGTCGATCCGGACGCAGTGTATGGAAGTGTGACTGGATTGTTTCGCTGTGCCTTGTAGTTGGCTTTCGCTGGCGCGCCGCCCGGTTCAGGTGCTGCCAGCCGGCCTGAGCACGCCGGCCGCGACGCCGCCGGTGCAAGCCGCGCCCCGCGTCGCCGCGGCGGGCTGGCTCGCGCTCTGGCCGGCTGCCGGATTCGCGGCCTGCTTTGTCGCGTCGGCAGCGGCTTCGGTACAGGGCGCGGGCGGGCAGCCGCATTCGCTCGCGCTCGCAACGGGCGGCATGGTCGGGCCGATGGTCTGCACGCCTTTGCTCGCGCCGGCCAGCGCCTTTTCGACGAGCGTATCGAGCGGCGTTGCCCGGTAGCACACGGCACGCACCAGCATCGGCAGATTCACGCCGGCCAGCACGCGTACCTCGGGCACCGTGGCAAGCCGCGCCGCGATATTCGAAGGCGTGGCGCCGAACATGTCGGTCAACACGAGAGCGCCGTTGTCTTCGCGCAGGCGCTCGATTTCCGAATGCGCCTTGGCGACCACTTCAGCCGGGTCGCTGTCGGGGAGCACGTCGAGCGCGCCGATGCGCGCCGGACAACCGCCATAGATATGCGCGATGCAATCGCGTAGCGCGGTGGCGAGCGGTGCGTGCGCAATGATCAGAATCCCTGCCATGTCAGTACTCGCCGGGCCGCCCCAGGCGTACTGGCACCCCCTCGGGGGGCAGCGACCGCAGGGCGCGTTGGGGGTAGTTCATATCAGCTTGACTGCAAAAACGGCTCCGGTTGATGCTCGGACGACCCGTAGATCGCGTCCCGCAGCGCCGACCCTGCAGCCAGCCGTGAGCTCGCAGGGTCGGAACACGCGCCGCGCGGCAGCCGGAACGTCTTGACGCCGGCTTGCCTGCCCGGAACGCGGGCTCGCCGCATTGTAGCAGGGTCATTTTCGCGCACGCGAGGCGGTTCTGCTCACAGCGGCGACAGATGTCGCGCGCCATTCACACGCTCCGTGCGACCGCTCGACCCTTCGTGGTCCAAAACTGCCCGCCAGCCAGGGTCTCGATGGGGCGCCTGCCCTGCAAGGCGCCCACATCCGGCAAATGTAGCCATACATGCGGCTTTCAAGTCCGCGCTCCAGGTGCAGACTTCAAATGCGCCCGGCCCGCCGATCCTGGTCAGATTCGCGCCAGATTCGCGCCAGACTCAGACCAGATTCAGGCCACCTTCAGGCCGCCGCGCGCTCCAGCGCGTCGATGAACATCGCGGCCACGTCGAAGCCCGTCTGCTCCATGATTTCGCGAAAACACGTCGGGCTCGTGACATTGACCTCGGTGAGCCAGTCGCCGATGGCGTCGAGCCCTACGAGCAGCAGGCCGCGTGCCGCGAGCGTCGGGCCGAGCGCCAGGGCGATCTCCATGTCGCGCCCGGTGAGCGGCTGCGCGACGCCCAGTCCGCCCGCCGCCAGATTGCCGCGCACTTCATTGCCCTGAGGAATACGCGCGAGCGAAAACGGCACCGGCTCGCCGCCGATCAGCAGAATGCGCTTGTCGCCGGCCTTGATTTCGGGGATGAACTTCTGCGCCATCACGCTGCGCGCCCCGTCGTGACTCAGCATCTCGATGATCGAGCCGAGGTTCATGCCATCCGCCTTCACGCGGAACACGCCCATGCCGCCCATGCCGTCGAGAGGCTTGAGGATCACGTCCTGGTGCTCTTCATGGAACTTGCGCAGGCGCGCCGCGCTGCGCGTCACGAGCGTAGGCGCGACGAACTGCGGAAATTCGCCGATGGCGAGCTTTTCCGAGTGGTCGCGAATCGACTGCGGCTTGTTGAAGATCTTCGCGCCCGCGCGCTCGGCGATCTCCAGCAGCCACGTCGACGTGACGTACTCCATGTCGAACGGCGGGTCCTTGCGCATGACGACGGCGTCGAAGCCGGTGAGCGCGCGCGAATCGGCCGTGGCTTCGAACCAGATTTCGCGATGCAGGTCCGCCGTATCGCCGATGATCGTAAAGCGCCGCACGTCGGCCTCCACCTGGCCGTTCACCCATGCGAGGTGCTGAGGCTCGCACGCGAAGAGCCTGTGGCCGCGCTTCGCGGCCTCGGCCATCATCGCGTAGGTCGAGTCCTTGTAGATCTTGAACCGCTCGAGCGGATCGGCGATGAAGAGAATGTCCATATCGTCTCTGCCTTGTCCCTGTCTTGTCGCTGTCCTGTCACTGCGTGGCGCCGGGTGCGGTGCCTGCTTTCATGACGGCAACGCCCGCACGGTGGCGGGCGCTGCGTTCGATTGTGTGAATGACGACGGCCGGATCAGACCTGGATCGCCTCGGGGTCGGTCTTCTCCAGCTCGACCGAGGCCGCCAGCAAGCCAAGCCGCGCCACCACGCCGTACATGTAAAAGCGGTTCGGCGGCGCCGCGCCCGCTTTCGCGCGCGTGTCGGGCAGCGCCGTGTGCTCGAAGCCGAGCGGCACGAAGTGCATGCCCGGCGCGTTCAGGTTCTGGTCGCGCTCGCGGCTGCCGTGCGCGCGATAGAAGCCGCCCACCACATAGCGGTCGATCATGTACACGACCGGCTCGGCCACTTCGTCGCCGATATGCTCGAACGTGTAGACGCCTTCCTGCACGATCACGTCGTGCACTTCGAGCCCGTCCTTCGTGGCCGACATCTTCGCACGTTCGCGCTTCGTGAGTGCGGCGACCTCCGAGGCGTCGTGCACGGTCATCACGCCGCGGCCGTCCGTGCCGGCATCGGACTTGATGACGACATAGGGCTTTTCGGTGATGCCGTACTCGCGGTACTTCTTCGCGATCTTCTTGAGCACGGCGTCGATGGCGCTCGCCAGTTGCTCCTCGCCCGTGCGCGCCTCGAAGTCCACACCTTCCACGTGCGCGAAGTACGGATTGATCATCCACGGGTCCACGCCCACCATCTTCGCGAACTTCTTCGCCACATCGTCGTAGCAGGAGAAGTGCGTGGACTTGCGGCGCACCGCCCAAGCCGCGTGCAGCGGCGGCAGCACGTACTGCTCGTGCAGGTTTTCGAGCACAGCCGGAATGCCCGCCGAAAGATCGTTGTTCAGCAAGATCGAGCACGGGTCGAAGTTCTTCAGGCCAAGGCGCCGCTGCGACCGCTCGAGCGGTTCGAGCACGATCTTCTGGCCGTCGGCGAGCGAGATCGTGACCGGCCCGGCGATGGTTTCGTCGAGCGTGCCGAAGCGCACGTTCAGGCCCGCCTGGCGCATGATCGTGGCAAGGCGCGCGACATTCTCCAGATAGAACGCGTTGCGCGTGTGCATCTCCGGAATCACCAGCAGGTTCTTGGCGTCCGGGCAGATTTTTTCGATGGCGGCCATGGCCGCCTGCACGGCGAGCGGCAGCACTTCCTGCGGCAAGCAGTGGAAGGCGCCGGGAAAAAGGTTGGTATCGACAGGCGCGAGCTTGAAACCGGCGTTGCGCAGGTCGACCGACGCGTAGAACGGCGGCGTGTGTTCCTGCCATTCGAGGCGGAACCAGCGCTCGATGGCCGGCGTCGCGTCGAGGATGCGCTGCTCCAGTTCGAGGAGCGGGCCGTTCAACGCCGTGACCAGATGCGGGACCATAAGGGGTGACTCGCGGACGAAATGCTTTGATTGTAGGGAAACCGGTCGCTCATCTGGGGACGATTGCGCCAGTTGCAAGACAGGATTGCCCTCGTGGATTCCCGTCATGAAATCCCTGGGCGCGGTAGGGTCAATCGAGCGTTCCGCGCACGCGGATATTCACGCCGGATATCCATTCTGGACCGAGCGCGCCGGCCGGCGCAATTGGGCACACGGATTGAAGGGGCACTATGCAAACGCGCAGACGAGGCGCTTATTCCTCCCTCGCTGACGCAAGAGCAAGGCCCACACCCGGCGCACCCAAAGAAAAAGGCCCGCCGAAACGGCGGGCCCAGGTCGCTGCTTGCTGCCCTGCTAGATCAAACCATCGAACGCGGCGCGCTTATTCCACGCGCTCGCCATGCAGAACCACGTCGAGCCCTTCGCGCTCTTCTTCTTCCGAAACGCGCAGGCCCATCACCATGTCGATCACCTTCAGCAGGACGAAGCTCACCACGCCGCTGTAGATGAGGGTCGTGAGCACGCCCTTGATCTGCAGGATCACGCTGCCGTCGGCGCCGCCGATGTCCTTGACCGCGAACACGCCCGTCAGGACGGCGCCGATGATGCCGCCGATGCCGTGCACGCCGAACGCGTCGAGCGAGTCGTCATAGTTGAACTTGTGCTTGAGCCACGTAGCCGACCAGAAGCAGACCACGCCCGCCACCACGCCGATCACGATCGCGCCCAGCACGCCGACGAAGCCCGATGCCGGCGTCACGGCCACGAGACCCGCCACGGCGCCCGAAGCGATGCCGAGCACCGACGGCTTGCCCTTGGCGATCCACTCCGCGAACATCCAGCCCAGCGCGGCGCAGGCGGTGGCGACTTGCGTCGTGAGCATCGCGAAGCCGGCACGTCCGTCAGCCGCGACTGCCGAACCCGCGTTGAAGCCGAACCAGCCCACCCACAGCATGGCAGCGCCCGTCAGCGTGAGAACGAGGTTGTGCGGCGCCATCACTTCGCGGCCGTAACCCACACGCTTGCCGAGGACGATACAGCACACGAGGCCCGCGATACCGGCGTTGATGTGCACGACCGTGCCGCCCGCGAAGTCGAGGATGCCGGCGCTGGCGAGCCAGCCCGTCGGCTCCCACACCATGTGCGCGATCGGCGAGTAGACGATGATCGACCACAGCGACATGAACACGAGCATCGCCGAGAACTTCATGCGGTCGGCGAACGCGCCGGTGATGAGCGCCGGCGTGATGATCGCGAACGTCATCTGATAGACGAAGTACACGGTTTCGGGGATGGTCGGCGCGAGGTGGCTCACGGTGAGCGTCGTCGCCTTGTCGCCCTTGATGTAGTTCATGCCCTCAAGGAAGATGCGCGAGAAGCCGCCGATGAACGAGCCGCCCGGCGTGAACGCGATCGAGTAGCCGACCACCGTCCAGATCACGGTGACGACGCAGGTGATCGCGAAGCTCTGCATGAGCGTCGCGAGCACGTTCTTCTTGCGGACCATGCCGCCGTAGAAGAGCGCGAGGCCCGGGATCGTCATGAACAGCACGAGCGCGGTGGAGGTCAGCATCCACGCGGTGTCGCCCGAGTTGATCTTCGACGAATCGACCGAGAACGGCGCGGTCGGTGCGGCGGGCGCGGCGGCTGCGGCGGCGGCCGATGCGTCGGCTGGGGCGCTTGCGGCGGCGGCCGGGGCCGAAGCCGCGTCGGCTGCGGGCGCCGAAGCCGCAGCGGCTGCGGACGCATCGGGTGCCGAAGCGGCGGCGGCCGGCGCGGAGGCCGCGGCGGGCGCGGATGCGTCGTCCGCCAGCGCGGCGCCGACGCCGCCGGCCAGCAGCGAGCCGGCCATCATCAGGGACATCAAAAGTTTGCGCATCTCGGTTTCCTCTTTCCTCTTGTCTCGGTCTCTTTAGGCCTTACTGTGGGCTTTACAGCGCGTCGGCGCCGGTCTCGCCGGTGCGGATGCGGATCACTTGTTCGATCGGGGTGACGAAAATCTTGCCGTCGCCGATCTTGCCCGTGCGGGCCGCGCGTTCGACCGCTTCGATGGCCTGCTCGACGATGTCGTCGGCCACGGCGGCTTCGATCTTCACCTTCGGCAGGAAGTCGACGACATATTCCGCGCCGCGGTACAGCTCGGTGTGCCCCTTCTGGCGGCCGAAGCCTTTCACCTCCGTCACCGTGATTCCCGAAACGCCGATCGCCGAAAGGGCTTCGCGCGCCTCATCGAGCTTGAACGGCTTGATGATTGCTGTAATGAGTTTCATGTAGTCCTCGCTGTGGTTTGCTTCATTCCTTTGTCTGCTTCTGCAACGGGCGCCTTGCGAACGGCGCGTGATGCCTCGCCGCGTCGCCGGCACACCGTGAGCCAACCGTCGTTTGGTGCGCGGGGCTGTATTAGCAACACCCGTGCCAATTTGCTTCAACCTGTGCGCAAGGCCTGACTGATGGACTTCGATGCAAGCACACCCAAAGCCGTGGACAATGCGGTCCGCGCCTTGAGGGGCGCGGCGCGCACGGCCCTGGCCGAACGGCCAGCGTGGCGCGCGTGCGGTGGCGTGGCGGGGGGAACGTTGCTACAGTGTTCTCAGGCATCGCTGCGCTGCGCGCCGCATCGCGGCTGGAAGTCGCCCGCCGCGCTACGGCGCGAAGCACACGGGCCAGGTGTGCGCACCACTTGCGCGCACACCTGGCCGTGGCCCTGCGAGTTCGCACCAAGATCGATCACGGTCCGTCGCGGGGCACAGGCGAAACAAAACTTGCACATTTTTTGTGCAGAGAAGGGGAATCGAATGAAGCAACCTAACGACGTATTCAATGATCTGCAGTCACGCGTGAGCGATCTGCTCAAGAACTCGCCGGCGCGCGATGTCGAACGCAATGTTCGCGCAATGTTGTCGCAAGGCTTTTCGAAGCTGGACCTCGTCACGCGCGAGGAATTCGACGCGCAAACGCAGGTCCTCGTGCGCACGCGCCAGCGCCTTGAAGAACTCGAGCGCCGCGTGGCCGAACTCGAACAGAAGCTGCCGGTCACTAGCCAGTCCTCCTGATCATTTCCTTGCGCACTCCTGTGCGCGATTGAGTGCAGCCCCCCCTGCTGCACCAGCGAAAGCGATCCGTAGCGCGATCGCAATGGAACCGTAAAGGGGCATACGCCTCACCAGCCTAGCGCATGCGCGGCGCGCGCAACACGCACGTACGAAGCCCGGTCCGAAGCTTCAAGCACCGCGCGCCACCCCGCATGCGAGCCTTCCGGAGAATCCCATGTCGCTTGCCGTGGTGCGCAGCCGCGCGCCGGCTGCTGGCCGCGCGCCCGAAGTCACCGTAGAAGTCCATCTCGCCAACGGGCTGCCGTCGTTTTCCATCGTCGGGCTGCCCGATCTCGAAGTGCGCGAAAGCCGCGAGCGCGTGCGCGCCGCGCTCTCGAACTGCGGCTTCGATTTCCCGGTGAGACGCATTACTGTCAACCTCGCGCCCGCCGATTTGCCCAAGGAATCCGGCCGCTTCGATCTGCCGATCGCGCTCGGCATACTCGCGGCAAGCGGGCAGCTTCCAGCGGCGGCGCTCGCGCACCGGGAGTTCGCGGGCGAGCTTTCGCTCACCGGCGCTGTGCGGCCCATGCGCGGCGCGTTCGCCATGGCATGCGGCACGGCACGCGCACATAGGGATCGTGCAGCGCGTGTCGGCGAAGCGGCAGCATTGAGCCGCGAGGCCCCCCCAGGCGAAAGCAGCATCCTCCGGATTCCTGATGCCGAAAGCGGCGAAACCGCGCGCTTCGGCGTGCCCGAGCTTTATCTGCCTGCGCAAAACGCCGCCGAAGCGGCGCTCGTGCCGGATGTCGCGGTGTACGGCGCGGCCGACCTGCGCTCCCTTTGCGCCCACCTTGCGGGCGTCGACCCCGAAGCGCGCCTCGCCCCCGTGCGCACGGGCGCGCTCGACGCCGCACCGGCCGCCGCGCCCCCCGACATGGCCGACGTGGTCGGCCAGCGCGGCGCGCGCCGGGCGCTCGAGGTCGCGGCGGCCGGCGGGCACCATCTGTTGATGGTGGGGCCGCCGGGCGCCGGCAAGTCGATGCTCGCCGCGCGCCTGCCCGGGCTCCTGCCCCCGATGACGGACGACGAGGCGCTAGCCTCCGCCGCCCTGCTCTCCGTCTGCGCGGTCGGCTTCACGCCGCAGCAGTGGCGTACGCGGCCGTTTCGCGCACCGCATCATTCATCGAGCGCCGCTGCGCTGATCGGCGGGCGCAATCCGCCTCAGCCGGGCGAGATCACGCTCGCGCATTTAGGGGTGCTTTTTCTGGATGAATTGCCCGAGTTCAACCGCCACGTGCTCGAGACCCTGCGCGAGCCCCTCGAGGTGGGCACGATCACGATTTCGCGCGCCGCGTGGCAAACCGACTTTCCGGCCGCGTGCCAGCTCGTCGCCGCGATGAATCCCTGCCCTTGCGGCTGGCGCGGCGATCCCGCAGGCCGCTGCCGCTGCACGCCCGAAAGCGCCGCGCGCTATTTGCGCAAGCTCTCGGGGCCGCTCCTCGACCGCATCGACATCCAGATCGAGATCCCGGCGCTGCCGCCCGCCGAACTGGCCGCTCGCGCAAGCGCGAACGCCGAACCGAGCGCCGCGATCGCCGCTCGCGTGCGGGCGGCGCGCGAGCGCCAGTTGGCGCGCCAGGGTAAATCCAATCGCGAATTGACCGGCCGCGAGACCGATGCAGTTTGCCAGCCGGACGCAGCCGGGGAAGCGCTGCTGCGCGAGGCGGGCGAGCGCTTCGGCTGGTCGGCGCGAGCGCACTACCGGGTGCTCAAGGTCGCGCGCACGATTGCCGATCTCGCCGGTGCCGCGCTGCCCGATGCCGCGCACGTGGCGGAGGCCGTGCAATACCGGCGCGTGTTTGCCGAGCGATAGCCGTGAACCGCGCCGGTTTTGCGGGAGAACGCCGCGGCTTTGCGCCGCCGGGGAATGTGAATAGCGCCAATAAATCGAAGTCAAGACTTGACTTATGCACACTTCGTCGTGTTGACCCCGGTTCTGAGCATGGTTCGCATTACGCCGCGGGCTTTTTTTATAACCTGTTGATTTTTCTAACTTTCTGGATTTACAGAAAAGCGGCCAAAACTAACAGAAAGCCCACACGACGGCGCTTTCCGACCAACGGGGCGTCGTTTTCCACAAAGTTACCCACAGGCCTTGTGGGTAACCAGTAAACCCTCAATCAAATCCAGTAATTAGCGTGTTTACCTGCAGCGCCACCTTCACTTCGTCGCCCAAACGTCCGCCGCTGCGCAAGCGGTACGTCGCGACGCGAGGCGTACCGCGGAGTCCAGAAACTCAGTACAGCTTGAAAGATCCGAAGAACTGATCGGTTTGCTCGACAGGGGGCTCGGCACGTCCGACGATCGCCACTTGATAGGCGCGAGCGCCTTTTGCGACGAGCCGCGCGTGGATCGTACGTGTTTCGCCGTTTGCGCCTGCCTTGCCGGCCATGCGCATCTCCACGCCCTCGACCGAGCCGCCCGCCGCAAGCGGCACCGCCACTGCGTGCGCCTCGGCAGGCGCGCCCACATTGCGCGCGAGGCCTGCGCGCAGGAAGTCGAGCGCCTTTTGCTGCGTCGCGGGCTGCGCGTCGGGCAGATCGAGCGTGCCGACCACGAACACGTCGCCGGCGACTTCGGCCGTCTGCACACGCATGCGCATCGGCGTGCCGTTCACGTCGATGCTGCGCTCGTCCTTGTCCGGCTTGGCGGGGAGATCGACCGAGTAGCCGCTCGCATCGTTCGAAATCGTGCGCCAGTCGTACGTGGGCGAGCAGGCGGCCAGCGCGAACGCGGCCGCGAGTACGCCGAGCGCCGCCGCGCGGGCAGGGACGGAAACGCGCATCGGCAGGTTCAACGGGAATCGGGCACGGCGAAGGATGTCCAGGACCATGGGGCGCGGTTCGTCACAGAAGTGAAAGGTGCGCGACATTATCCGTTGGCGCATACCCGGATGTCCTCCCGCAACCGCTATGCCGGGAAATTCGGCGCTACAATAGTTCGCTCAACACCCGCGTCCTTCGGCGCACGAGGCAAGGCTCATGACCGCTGCATCCCCGAATTCCTCGAACAAGCGTTCCGGCGCGCTGATGCGCATTGGTGCGGCGGTCGTCGTCGTCGCGATCGCCGTGGCCGGTTACTTCGCATTCTTCGGCAGCCAGCAGCGCGTGCCCGACGCCACCTTCACGCTCCTGTCCGGCCAGAAAGTCTCCACCAACGACCTCAAGGGCAAGGTCTACCTCGTCAACTTCTGGGCGACGAGCTGCACCACCTGCATGGCGGAAATGCCGAAGATGGTCCAGACCTATAACCGCTTCAAGGGCGAAGGTCTCGAGTTCGTCGCGGTGGCGATGAACTACGACGCGCCGATGTACGTGGCCAACTACGCGCAAACGCGCCAGCTGCCGTTCAAGGTGGCGATGGACGACGGCTCGGCGGCAAAGCAGTTCGGCAACGTTCAGCTTACGCCGACCACGTTCGTGATCGGCCGCGACGGCAAGATCCTCAAGCGCTACGTGGGCGAGCCGCAGTTCGCCGAACTCGACCAGTTGCTGCAGAAGGCGCTGTCGACCTGATACGCGAATCGGGCAGCCCATAAAAAAGCAGCGGATAACCCGCTGCTTTTTTACGCCTCGACGCCTCATTGCGCCGCTTTACGCCTCACCGCGCGCCACCAGCCCATAGCGGCGGATCTTCTCGTACAGCGTGGCCTTGGCCATCTGCAACCGCTCGGCGGCCTGGGCGACCGCGCCGCCGCTCTGCTGCAGCGCGTCGGCGATCAGCGCGCGTTCGTACTGCTCCACGCGCTCCTTGAGCGGCAACGCGTCGTCCTCGCCGGCCGCGGCGCCAGCCGACAGATCGTCGGGAATCCCGAGGACCCGGCGGTCTGCCGCGTTGCGCAGCTCGCGCACGTTGCCCGGCCAGTCGCGCTGCGCGAGCCGCATGCGGTCGCGCTCGGTGAGCAGCGGCGCGGGACGCTGGTAGCGCACCGCCGCGTCGAGCAGGAAGTGCTCGAACAAAGGCACGATGTCCTCGCGGCGCTCGGCCAGCGGCGGCAGCGCGATCGTCACGACGTTCAGCCGGTACAGCAGGTCGCGCCGGAAGGTCCCCGCCGCGACGTGCTCGCTCATGTCGCCCTTGGCCGCCGCCACCACGCGCAAGTCGGCGCGCACCGGCTGGTTCGAGCCGAGACGCTCCAGCACGCCGTCCTGCAGCACGCGCAGCAGCTTGACCTGCAGCGAGAGCGGCATGCTCTCGATCTCGTCGAGAAAGAGCGTGCCGCCGCTCGCGTGCTCGAGCTTGCCGATCCGGCGCCTGGCCGCGCCCGTGAACGCGCCCGCCTCGTAGCCGAACATCTCCGACTCGAACATCGGTTCGGGCAGCGCGCCGCAGTTCACGGCGACGAACGGTTTGTCATGGCGCGGCGAAAGCTCGTGCAGGCTGCGCGCGATCAGTTCCTTGCCCGCACCGGTGTCGCCGTTGATGAGCACCGAGGCGTCCGTCGGCGCGACGTTCGCGATGAGCTTGCGCACCTCTTCGATCGCCGGACTCCTGCCGATGATGCGCGGCGCGAGCGCGTTGTGCCCCGCCAGTTCGCGGCGCAGTGCGAGGTTTTCGAGCACGAGCAGGCGCCGCTCCAGCGCGCGCCGCACCGTTTCGATGAGCCGCTCGGAGGCGAACGGCTTTTCGATGAAGTCGTACGCGCCGTCGCGCATGGCCTGGACGGCCGTCGAGATATCGCCATGGCCCGTCACGAGGATGATGGGCACCTCGGGCGCGCGCTCGTGGCATTGCGCGAGCAGATCGAGCCCGCTCATGCCGGGCAAGCGGATATCGCTCACCACGACGCCGGCGAAGTCGGCATCGATGAGCGGCAGCGCGCCTTCCGCGTTGGCGAAACCGGCGGCGTCGAAGCCCGCGAGCTGCAGGCTTTGCACGCCCGCGCGGCGCACGAGTTCGTCGTCCTCTACGTAGAGCACCCTGCCGGGCGCGGTGTCGACCATGCGTTCACCCTGTTCGTTCGTCATCCTGATTCAAAAGCCGGCATCGCCACTCAGCGTCACAACCCGGCGGCACGCGCCGCGCTCTCGGCATCCGCACGCGAGCGGCGCAACGTCAGCACGAAGCGTGCGCCGCCCTGCGGCAGGTTGCTCGCCGTGAGCGAGCCGCCGCTGTCGCGTGCGATCGACGAGGAAATCGCGAGTCCGAGGCCAAGCCCCTGCCCCATTTCCTTCGTCGTGAAAAACGGCTCGAAGAGGCGCGGCAGCACATCGTCGGGAATGCCCGGCCCATTGTCGCTCACCGCGATGGCGAGCGTCGCGGCGCTCGCCTGAACGTCGATTGCGATGCGCGGGGACGGCTGGCCCGCCACGGCGTCGAGCGCATTGCCGAGCACGTTGATGAGCACCTGCTCGAGACGCAGGTCGTCGCTCAGCGCGCTCAGGTCCGGGTACTCGGCGTTCACATCGAGCGGCGCGGGCGGCGCGCCGTCTTCCGTCAAGGTGAGATCCACGCGCACGCCGTCGAGCCGGTTGCCGAGCAGCGCGAGCGAGTTGCGCAGCGCGCGGGCAACCGGTGCGCGCGCGCTCCTCGGCCGCGCACGCCCGACAAACAGCTTGAGCTGATTGACGATCTTGCCCATGCGCTCGGTGAGCGAGCCGATCGCCTCCAGGTTTTCGGTGGCCGCCGCATACTGGCCTCGCTCCAGAAACACGCGCGTGTTGTCCGAGAAGCTGCGCAGCGCCGCGAGCGGCTGGTTCAGCTCGTGCGTGATGCCCGCCGCCATCTGGCCGAGTGCGGCGAGCTTGCTCGCCTGGATCAGCTCGTCCTGGGTCGCGCGCAGTTCCGCCTCGGTGCGCGTGCGCTCCGCCACCTCGCGCTGCAGGCGCTCGTTCGCCTGCGAGAGATCGGCGGTGCGCTCGGCCACGCGCTCGTTGAGCATCGCGTAGGCCTTTTGCAGCATCGCGCGGCTGCGCATCACTTCCCTCACGCGTGCGCGGCGCATGCGCCAGTAGAAGCCGAACAGGCACAGCGAAACGTAGCCGAAGCCCGTCATGATGGTCGCGTTGCGCGAGGCCTCGAGCACGGGGTCGATCGACGACATGGTGACGAGATGCCAGTCGGGCTCGCCGAGCGAGCGGCGCGTTTCCAGGTAGCGCGGCGCGCGTATGCCCGCCCCCATGCGCACGATGTCCGCGCCGCCCTGCAACACGCGTTCGACGCGCGCCGGCAGCGGCGCGATCGGCTCGCTCGCGTACTGGCGCGTGGCGTCGATCGAGGCCACCACGGCCGGCGGCAACGGACGCACCGTGCGGTACTTCCACGCGGGCACCGAGGAGAGAAAGATCACCCCGTTGTCGTCGGTGACGAGGAGCGGCTCCGAGGCATCGGTGCCCGGAAACCATTCGAGATTGAGCTTCACCACGGCCACGCCGACGATCTTGCCGTCGCGCCGCACGGGCTGCGACACGTAGTAGCCCGGATCGTGCGAGATCGTGCCGATGCCGAAGAAGCGCCCCACGCCGCCATTCATCGCATCGATGAAATACGGCCGGAAGCGGTAATCCGCGCCGACGAAGCTATCGGAGTCGCGCCAGTTGCTGGCCGCGATGCTCATGCCGTCGGCGCGGATGATGTAGGTCGTCGTCGCGCGCGCGTGGCGGGTCACGTCTTCGAGATAGCGGTTGGCGGCGGCAACCCACTCGGGTCTCGGATCGACCAGCACGTCCTGCACGAGCGGATGCTCGCCGACGATATAGGGCAGCGAGTCGTAGCGCTCCAGCGTGCTCTTGAGCGAAGCCGCGGTGCGGTCGCCGCGCACGGCGGCGTTGCGGCGCAGCGCGTCGATGCCGGCCTGCCACGAGAGCGCCCACGTCAACGCGCAGACCGCGACGAGGCCGGCTGCGAGCGCGAAGAGGATGATGAGGCGGCGCGTCACGTGAGCGGCTTCCAGACGGTCGAGGGGGATGAGGGAGATTGTGGCACATGGCCGCACCGGGGCGTGCGGGCCGGACAGCACGCAACGGGTGCACTCAGGCAACGTGCTGCCTTGTCAGACGGGAAAAACAAAAACGGGCGGCGCCCACGCAGGGGAAACGCTCGCGCCGCCCAGCGGCCATGGCCGCGAAACATCGAAAGAACAAACATCGGCGGGCGGGCGCGCCTTGCGGCTGGCGCGCCCGCCCAGCGCGGCTTACGCGCCTGCGCTTTCCTTCATTTCTTCGACTTCGCCGGAGAGCACGGCGCGCAGCTTGTTGCGGTCGAGTTCCTTCTCCCATGCCGAGACCACGACCGTCGCCACGCCGTTGCCGACGATGTTGGTGAGCGCACGGCACTCGCTCATGAAGCGGTCGATGCCGAGAATCAGCACCATGCCCGAGAGCGGAATGGTCGGCACCACGGCGAGCGTGGCCGCCAGCGTGATGAAGCCGGCGCCGGTCACGCCGCTCGCGCCCTTCGAGGTGAGCATCGTCACCGCGAGCAGCGTGAGCTGCTGCGTCCACGTGAGGTCGGTGTTGGTCGCCTGGGCAATGAAGAGCACCGCCATCGTCATATAGATGTTGGTGCCGTCGAGGTTGAACGAGTATCCGGTCGGCACGACGAGGCCCACGACCGAGCGCGAGCAGCCAAGGCGCTCGAGCTTCTGCATCAGTTGCGGCAGCGCGGATTCCGACGAGCTGGTGCCGAGCACGATCAGCAGTTCTTCCTTGATGTAGGAAACGAAACGGATGATCGAAAAGCCCGTGAAGCGCGCGATCGCGCCGAGCACGACGAGCACGAACACGATCGACGTGAGGTAGAACGTGCCGATGAGCTTGAGCATCGGGATCAGCGAGCCCACGCCGTACTTGCCGATGGTGAACGCCATCGCGCCGAACGCGCCGATCGGTGCGAGCTTCGTGACGATCTTCACGACGCCGAACAGCACGCCCGAAATGCTGTCGATGAACTCGGTCACCACGCGGCCGCGCTCGCCCAGTTGCGTGAGCACGGCGCCGAACAGCAGCGCGATCAGCAGGATCTGCAGGATTTCGCCCTGCGCGAATGCCGAGGTGATCGTGTCCGGAATGATGTGCATCAGGAAGTCGACGCTGCTCTGGCCATGCGCCTTTTCGGCGAAGCTGGCCACGGCCTTGGCGTCGAGCGAATGAACGTCGACGTTGAAGCCCGCACCCGGCTTCAGCACGTGCGTGGCGATGAGGCCGAGCACGAGCGCGAAGGTCGAGACGATCTCGAAGTAGAGCAGCGCCTTGCCGCCCACGCGGCCCACCTTCTTCATGTCCTCCATGCCGGCGATGCCGGTCACGACGGTACAGAAGATGATCGGCCCGATCACCATCTTGATGAGCTTGATGAAGGCGTCGCCGAACGGCTTCATGTCGATGCCGATCGCAGGCCAGTAATGACCGAGGATCACGCCGATGACGATCGCCACGATCACCTGGAAGTAGAGGACTTTGTGGAGAGGTTTCTTCACGATGGTTCCTGCAAATGAATTAAGCCAATGGCCGAACGAAGCGAGTTCGGGCCGCGACAGGTCGAAACTGGGGATCAGCGAAACCGGAAGGTGGGATCGGACATCGGCTGTCTCCTGTGCAAAGCTGTGTTCTTTTTTTGTCGCGACCGGGGTGGCCGCGCGCTTCTTGAGTGCAAGGAGAATGCCAGCAAGCGCGATCGCTCACGGCATTGATTTATAAGGATTTTTATCCAGCGGACAAAGGCGCGAATCTGGTTTTCCAGAATCGCACCCCATGAGCGTTCGGATTTCCAGAAAGAGGCGGCTGCCTTAACCGCGCCCCTTCCAGGGCACGAGGCGCTTCTCGAGCGCGCGCATGCCGAGGTCAAAGCCCCAGGCAATCAGCCCGATCAGGACGATGCCCATCACCACGACGTCGGTGCGCAGGAAGCTCGACGCGTTGAGCACCATCTGGCCCAGGCCCGCCGTGGCCGCGACCATCTCGGCGGCCACGAGCGTGGTCCAGCCAAAGCCGATGGCGATGCGCAGGCCCGTGAGGATCTCCGGCAGTGCGGCGGGCAGCACGACGAAGCGCACGATCTGCGCCAAGCCGCCGCCCAGCGACGCCGCCGCGCGGATCTGCTCGACGCTCGCGCTCTTCGCGCCGGCGCGCGCGGCCATCGCGATGGGCGCGAAGCAGGCGAGCCAGATCACGACGATCTTGGCCGTTTCGTCGATGCCGAACCAGATCACCACGAGCGGCAGGTAGGCGAGCGGCGGCAGCGGCCGGTAGAACTCGAGCGGCGGATCGAGCAGGCCGCGCGCGATGCGCGACACGCCCATCAGAATGCCGACGGGCACGGCCGTCACCACCGCCAGCAGGAACGCGCCGAACACGCGCAGCGCGCTCCAGAACAGATGCTCGGAAAGCGGCAGGCCGCCCTGGATGCGGCCGTGCAGCGCGTCTGTGAAGGCCTGCCAGACGGCTTCGGGCGTCGGCAGGAAGAGCGGCGGCAGCCAGTGCAGGTGCGTGGCGAGCCACCAGAGCAGCGCGAGCGCCGCCACCGAGGCCGCGCTCAGCGCCGCCGTCGGGCCTTCGCCGGGCATGCGCCAGACTTTCGAGCGAGCGGCTTGCGCCTCGCGCGCAGCGGGTGCACTGACGCTGCGCGCCTTCAACGCGACGTCTCTCAACGATTCTCGCGGGACACTCATGCCGGTTCCTCGTGTGCGCCCGCGTCCGCGTGCAGCAAATCCACCAGCCGCTCGCGCCACGCGATGAACTCCGGCGACGACTTCACGGCGCGCGCGTTACGCGTGGCGAGATACTGGCGCGCGAACGGCACCTCGTATTCGCGCTCGATGCGGCCCGGCCCCGGCGTCATGACGACGATGCGCGTCGCCAGAAAGAGCGCCTCCTCCACGCTGTGCGTGATGAAGAACACCGTCTTCTGCGTGCGCGCCCAGACGTCGAGCACGAGCGTTTGGACCTGCTCGCGCGTCATGGCGTCGAGCGCGCCCATCGGTTCGTCCATCAGCAGGATCTGCGGATCGCTCGCGAGCGCGCGCGCAATGCCCACGCGCTGCTGCATGCCGCCCGAGAGCGCATACACGCGTTCGCGCGCCTGCGCTTCCAGGCCCACGAGCGCAAGCTGCTCGCGCGCGATGCGCTCGCGCTGCGCCTTCGGCACGCGCCGAAAGCGCAAGCCGAGCGCGACGTTATCCAGCACGTCGAGCCACGGCAGGAGCGCGTGCTTCTGAAACACCACGCCGCGCTCGGCGCCCGGCCCCTCCACGCGCGCGCCGTTTATGCGCACCTCGCCGAGCGCTGGCTCGATGAAGCCCGCAATGCAGTTGAGCAACGTGGTCTTGCCACAGCCCGAAGCGCCGAGCGCCACCACGAACTCACCGCTCGCGACTTCGAGATTGACGTTTGCGAGCGCGACGTTCGGCGCAGCGTCACGCCGCGCGCCTTCGTAGATGACGGTGAGATCGCGGATCGCGAGCGCGCTCATGCGAAGCTCCTTGCGTTCAATGCGCAGCGGCGCGCTGCACATACTGCGGATCGACACCCACCGAGTAGTCGGGCAGCACACTCTGGATCGTGCCCTGTTCCTTGAGGAAGGTCGCCGTTGCGAGCAGCGACTGCGCCGCGCCCGACTGCGCGCCGCCGCCCAGCCATGTCTTCGAGGCCTGCTCGGCGGGCGTGGGGAACGCATAGAGCGCGAGGCTCGCGGGCACTTCGGCGGCATTCGCACCCGACTCCTTCGCCACGGCCTGCACCTGCGGCGAGGCTGCGTTCCATGCCGTGCGATGCGCGCTGTAATCGGCGTCGGCGGCGGCCAGCACCTTCACGAACTTCGCGACGAAATCGCCGTTGTCTTTGGCGAACTTGCGATCGACCACGAAGCCGTCGAAGGTCGCCTTGCCCGTGGCCTTCGCCACCTGGCCCGAAGTCACCAGCACCTTGCCGCTCTTCTTCACCTGCGCGAGTACGGGATCCCAGATGTAAGTCGCGTCGATGTTGCCGCGCTGCCAGGCGGCCGCGACCTCGGGCGGACGCAGGTTGACGATCTTCACGTCGGCGGGATTCACGCCTGCGTTCTGCAGCGCGACGAGCGCGTGAAAGTGAGAGGTCGAGACGTACGGCACGCCGATCGTCTTGCCCTTCAGACCCGCGATGCTCGTCACCCCCGAACCGTCGCGCGCGACGAGCGCTTCGGCGTCGTTGATGTTGTCGAGAATCCAGAAGAGCGAAAGATCCACGCCCTGCGAGAGGCCCGCTGCGATCGGGCTCGAACCGGCCTCGCCGAGTTGCACCGAACCCGAGGCGAGCGCGCGGATCACATCGGCGCCGCTTGCGAGCTTGCGGTAGGTGACCTTGTAGCCCGTTTCCTTCTCGACCAGGCCTGTGGCCTGCGCGTAGCGCCACGGCACCACCATGTCCTGATACGCGATCACGACCTCGCGCGTTTCGGCATGCGCGCGCGGCGCGCCGAACGCGCTGGCAAGGCAGGCGGCGGCGAATGCCACGGCGGCGATGTGCGGGCGGCGGGCGAATGCAGGGATAGCGCGAGGGTTCATCGACAGACTCCGGCGGAACGACGTTCGAGTGATTGAAGGTTCCGACTATAGGGAGTCTGGCGGCGGGCGGTTCTAACTTATCTGCGTTAGCTAATGACGCTGCTGAAGCATTGCTTTTCGCGTTGAGGTGGATGGTCCTGGAATCGATGCGCGCATCGCGCTGTTCGAGCGCGGCGCAAACAAAACGCCCGCTTTTCAGCGGGCGTTTTCGGTTGCGTGCCTGCAAGCGGCGGCGGCTTAAACCACGCCTGCCCCATGCGCCTGCAGATCGGCGTGATAGCTCGAACGCACCATCGCGCCAACGGCCGCGTGCGTGAAACCCATCTTGTACGCCTCTTCCTCGTACATCCTGAACGTGTCGGGATGCACGTAGGAGCGTACCGGCAGGTGGTGCTCCGAGGGCTGCAGGTACTGGCCGATCGTCAGCATGTCGACGTCGTGCGCGCGCAGGTCGCGCATCACCTGAAGAATTTCCTCTTCGGTTTCGCCAAGGCCCACCATCAGGCCCGACTTCGTCGCGACTTCGGGATGCAGCGCCTTGAAGTCCTTCAGCAGCTTGAGCGAGTGCGCGTAGTCCGAACCCGGGCGCGCTTCCTTGTAGAGGCGCGGCACCGTTTCGAGGTTGTGGTTCATCACATCCGGCGGTGCGGCGTTGAGGATCTGCAGCGCGCGATCGAGACGGCCGCGGAAGTCCGGCGTGAGAATCTCGATGCGCGTTTCGGGCGATTGCTCGCGAACCTGGCGGATGCACTCCACGAAGTGGCCGGCGCCGCCGTCGCGCAGGTCGTCGCGGTCCACGCTCGTGATCACGACGTACTTGAGCTTGAGCGCGCCGATGGTGCGCGCGAGGTTGGCCGGTTCGTCCGGGTCGAGCGGATCGGGGCGGCCGTGGCCCACGTCGCAGAACGGGCAGCGGCGCGTGCACTTGTCGCCCATGATCATGAACGTCGCGGTGCCCTTGCCGAAGCATTCGCCGATGTTCGGGCAGCTCGCTTCTTCGCACACCGTGTGCAGGTTGTGCTCGCGCAGGATGTTCTTGATTTCGTAGAAGCGCGAGTTGCCCGTGGCCGCCTTCACGCGGATCCACTCGGGCTTCTTGAGCTTCTCGATGGGGATGACCTTGATCGGAATGCGCGAGGTCTTGGCCTGCGCCTTCTGTTTTGCGGTGGCGTCGTACGGAACGGCGTCGGCGTTAGCGCCAGCGGGGTTCGCAGTGATGTCAGTCATGCTTTCGATCCAGTCAGGCCGCCGGTGCAACGCCAGCCTGCGGTTGCGGCGGTTGCCCGCCTGAGACGGCCGCTTCGGCCGGGTCCATCGCGGCCGCGTAAGCGGCCGCTTCCATTTCAGCCGAAGCAGCCGGGTTCATCCCGGCCGCTTCGGCTGAAGGGTCTGCGGCAGCCGCTTCGGCCACCGTGAGAAGGGTTGCTGCGTGCGCCGCGAGATTCGCCTCGAGCCGCGCCGCCAGCGCGGCGGCGACATCGCGCCAGCTCGCCTGGACACCCAGCGTGGCCATATCGACGGTTTCGAGGCCGGCGTATCCACACGGATTGATGGCGAGAAATGGGCTCAGATCCATCGATACATTCAGGCTCACGCCGTGATAGCTGCAGCCGTGACTGATCTTGAGCCCGAGGGCCGCGACTTTCGCGCCCGTATGCGCGGCGCTCGCGCCGCCGGCGTCCTGCGGCACGTAAATGCCGGGCGCGCCGGCCTTGCGCTCGCCCGCGAGATTATACGCCGCCAATGTTTCGATCACGGCGTCCTCGATGAGCGTGACGAGTTCGCGCACCATCAGCTTCCTGCGCCGCAAGTCGAGCAGCAGGTAGGCCACCACTTGGCCCGGCCCGTGATACGTGATCTGCCCGCCGCGGTCGATCTGCACGAGCGGGATGCCGCTGTTCGCCACGAGCAGATGCTCGGGCTTGCCGGCCTGGCCAAGCGTGAAAACGGGCGGATGCTCGACGAGCCAGATTTCGTCCGGCGTATTGGCGTCACGGGCGGCCGTGAACTCGCGCATGGCGTCGAAGCTCGTCTGATAAGCCTCGTTGCCGCGCCAGCGCACGACGATGGGCGAACTTGCCGCTTGGGGCACGACCGCGGCTGCGCCGGGGTCGGAAGCAATTTGCGAGGGTGAAACCGGGGTGGCGCACATGATTTCGGGAGTTTACCGAATTCGGGACGAGCGCGCCGGGCATACGGCGGATAACGGCGGCGGTGGGAGGCAACCCATCGCCGCCGTCCTTGAATCACTGACGTCAGGTCAAACCGTGCGCCAACCGTCGCCGATGTGAACGCCTGCGCGTTGTGCGGCGCGCGCGGCGAGATCGACCACGCGCTCGGTGAGGCGTGCCGGCACCGCGAACCCCACCCACGCTGGCGCCCCGCCTTCCGCGCCGATCCACAGGCGCTCGCCGCGCCGCAGCCGCAGCGTGTGGCCGGGCTCGAGCCAGTAGTCGGCGGTGTCGTCGCTGCGCGTGACCCAGACGGTGCCGCACTTCACGGTCAGCCGCGTGCTGCGCGTGACGCGCACCGAGGCCGTTTGATCGGCCGCCACTTCAAACGTGATATCCGAAGAAATTTCTCTCATTTCCGACTCCGAATGACCTGCTCCGATGGCTACAATCGTAGACACCATAAGGGATCGAGCAAAACGATCAATTTTCACGGCTATGTGAGAAAAAATACGATATGGATCTGCGCCAGCTACCCGCGCTGAATGCGCTCAAGGCCTTCGAAGCCGCCGCCCGCCACGAAAGCTTCTCGCGCGCCGCCGACGAACTCTTCGTCACGCACGGCGCCGTGAGCCACCAGATCCGCGCGCTCGAAGCGGAGCTGGGCGTGGCGCTCTTCGCCCGCGACGGCAAACGCGTGCGCGTGACCGACACCGGCCGCCGCTACGCCGGCCAGGTGCGCGACGCGCTCAACCAGCTCGCGCACGCCACCCAGGAGATCCGCGCCGGCGACCGCGACCGGCGGCTCGTCGTGTCGATGCTGTCCTCGTTCGCGGCGCGCTGGGTCACGCCGCGCATCGGGCGCTTCATCGAGGCGCATCCGCAGTGGGACGTCGAGCTGCAATCGACGAATTCGCTCACCGACTTCGCGCTCGACGACGTCGATGTCGCCATCCGCTTCGGCTACGGGCACTATCCGGGACTGCACGCCGAGCTGCTGCTCGACGAGATCTTCTTTCCCGCCTGCTCGCCCGACTTCAACGGCGGCAGGCTGCCCACCGACCCGCGCGAACTCGCGAAGCTGCCGCTGCTGCGCTCGGACGACGAACTCTGGCGGCCGTGGTTCGACGCCGCAGGCCTCCAGGACATGCCGGAACCCAAGCGCGGCGTGCTCTACCAGGATTCGTCGAACCTGCTTCAGGCGGCCATGGACGGCCAGGGCATCGCGCTCGTGCGCCGCTCGCTCGCCACGCACGAGATCACGCTCGGGCGTCTCGTGCGCCTTTTCAAGGATATCGACGGCCCGAGCCCCTGGCGCTACTACTTCATCTGCCCGCCGCAACGCATGCAGACCGAGCGGGTGCGGGCGTTCCGCGACTGGGTGTTCGACGAGGTCGCACGCTTTCGGCGGCTCTACGAGGACGCTTGCGAAGCCGGTCCGCTGATGACGGCCGCCGCCGCGGCGCAACGTGCCCGCATGGGCGACGTGCCCTGACACGCCAATGGCACCAGATGCAGAAAGGGCCGCACACTGCGGCCCTTGCCCTTTTCGTTCGAACGCCTTCCGCTCGCTTACAGCACGATCTTCACCATCGGATGCCCGGTAAGGGCGCGATAGATGTCGTCGAGATGCGCCTGGCTCGTGGCGCGCACCGTCACGGTGAGGCCCGTGTAGTTGCCGCCGCTCGACGGACGCGTCTCGATGGTCGTGGCGTCGAAGCTGCCGTCGAATTCGCGCAGCACCGTCACGATGGTGTCCTGAAATTCCGGATGCGTCTTGCCCATCACCTTGATGGGGAAGTCGCAGGGAAATTCGATCAGCGATTCTTTCGCTTCGGGGTTGCCTGGCTGCTGCGTCACATTCATTTGTGTCATGTTCATTTCTCCACTTCCTGTAGCCCGGTGGCCGCTGCGCGCAATGCCTGCGCCTCGCGTTGCTTCGCGCGCTGCTTCGCGCGTTGATACGCCGCGTAGACCGGGCCCGGCTTGCCGCCGCCAACCGGCTTGCCGTCGAGCGCGACGACCGCCAGCACTTCCTTGGTTGCCGAGGTCACGAGAATCTCGTCCGCCTCGCGCGGTTCGGCTTCGGCGATCTCGCGCGCTTCGAAGCGCACGCCGTGCTCGCGCTGCACACCGTGCCTTCATCATCGGCGAGCGCATAGACGGGCACGACTTCGTAAATGCCATCGCCGAAGATGAAGCCGCGATCGAGCACGGGAATGCGCGCTTCGGAAAGCGGCGTGATCTCGCCGTTGAGCCAGACGAGCGGCTCGGCCGCCTGCGTCGCCGAAGCGGGCGTCATGACTTCTTCTTGTTGACCATGAGCATGAGCGAATCCCACACGCGGCCGACGATACCGGCCTGCGGCACGGCTTCGAGCGCGACGAGCGGCACCTGCGCGAGCACCTTGCCGTCCGCGCCCACGAACTTCGCCGAGCCGATCTGCTGGCCGACGGTGAGCGGCGCGATCAGCGGGCTCGTGAGTTCGACCTGCGGCTTCGCCTTGTCGGCGGCGCCCTTGGGCAGCGTGACGAACTGATCCTTCTGCACGCCGACCTTCACGGCGTCGAGCGTACCCTTGTAGACGCGCGGCGTCGCCACAGCCTGGTTCGCCTGATAGATGCGCGTGGTGTCGTACGCGCTATAGCCGTAGTTCAGCATCTTCAGGCTGTCCTGCACGCGGTCGTGTTCCTTCTGCTCGCCCATCATCACCGAGACGAGGCGGCGGTTGCCGCCGCCCGCGAGCGGACGCTTCGCCGAGGCGATCAGGCAGTAGCCCGCGGCTTGCGTGTGGCCGGTCTTCAGGCCGTCGACCGTCGGGTCGATCCACAGCAGGCGGTTGCGGTTGGGCTGCTTGATGTTGTTGTACTTGAATTCCTTGACCGAGAAGATTTCGTAGTACTCGGGATAGTCGCGAATCAGGCGCGCGGAGAGCGTGGCAAGGTCGCCCGCCGTCGTGTAGTGATTCGGGTCGGGCATGCCGTTGACGTCGGCGAAGTGCGTGTGCGTCATGCCGAGCTTCTGCGCTTCGGCATTCATCATGTTGACGAAGTTCGCTTCGCTGCCGCCCACGAGTTCGGCCAGCGCGATGGCCGCGTCGTTGCCCGACTGCACGATCATGCCGTACACGAGGTCATGCACCGAGACCGGCTTGTTCGCTTCGATGAACATGCGCGACTCGTCGTTCTTCACGCGGCGCACGGCTACGCTCGGCTCGATGACCTGATCCATCGAGATCTTCTTGCTCTGCAGCGCCTCGAACACGAGGTACGCGGTCATGAGTTTCGTGAGCGATGCGGGCTCGACGCGCTCATCGGCATTGCCGGAGGCGAGCACCTGGTTCGCGGTGGCGTCCACGAGCACCCACGAGCGCGCATTCACGGCAGGAGGCGGCACCTGCGCGAACGCGCTCGCGAGAAGCGAGGCGGGCAAGAGCGCTGCGAGCGTGACGTTGCGAACGACGGAGGAAGGAACGAAAGAAGACGGTTGGCCGGAGGAGAGAAAACGCATAGGTTCAGGTCGGGCTGAATTGGGACGGGATGAACGTAGCGCGCCAGACGGCGCACGGTCGGTGAAAGCCGGAATGCCGGTGCCGTGCATACGCCGGTCGCGGCGCAGCAAGCACAAAATTGGCGAACATTATACGCGCCACGTCGTGGCGAATTTTCGCTATGTCACACGTTTGCGCATACCTGTCGTGCATTTTTCACGCATTTCGCCCGGCATACGCGGGGTGACGAACGGCTTGCATCGGGCCCCGAAACAGCGGGCCCGACACATCAGCGCCACGCTTCGACGATGATGCGCTTCAGGATATGCAGCTTGCGGTGCAGGAAATGTTCTGCCCCCGGAATCACGACGATCGGCAATTCCTGCGGACGCGCCCATTCGTACACCGAGAGAATCGGCACAGTGTCGTCGAGTTCGCCGTGGATCACGAGCGTGTCGGCGCGCACGGGCGCGACTTCCCACCGGCTCGCAGCCGTGCCGACGAACACCATGCGCTCGATCGCGCCACCCGCCTCGAGATAGCGCTTCGCAACGTGCGAGAGCACGAAGGTGCCGAACGAAAAGCCCGCGAGCACGAGTGGCACGTCGGCCTGGCCCGGTTGCGCGCGCATGTAAGCGATGAGTTCGAGCAGATCGTCCTGTTCGCCGATGCCGTTGTCGTGCGTGCCTGCCGTTTCGCCCACGCCGCGAAAGTTCGAGCGCCAGGTCGTGTAGCCGAGCTGCACGAGCGTGCGCGCGAGCGTCTGCGCAACCTTGTTGTCCATCGTGCCGCCAAAGAGCGGATGCGGATGCGCGACGAGCGCAATGCCGCGCGGCGTCGTGCCGGCGTCGGGCACGTCGAGCGCGCATTCGATCTTGCCGACGGGACCGTCGATCTGGAATTTTTGTGTCTGGGCGTTCATCGTGCGGCAGTCCTTACGGCTACTGTTTGGCCGTGCATTGGGGGCAATCAGCGATCGATCTTCAGGCGCTCGACCACCTGGCCGTTCTGCAGATGCGAGACGACGATTTCGTCGATGTCGCTCTCGTCGACATACGTGTACCACGTGCCTTCCGGATACACGACGACGGTCGGGCCCTCCTCGCAGCGGTCGAGACAGCCCGCCTTGTTGATGCGCACCTGGCCTGCGCCTGCGAGACCCAGCTGCTTCACGCGCTTCTTCGCGTACTCCTGCATGGCCTGCGCGTTGCAATTCGCGCAGCTCGGGCGGTCCGCGCCGGGCTCGCGCTGGTTCAGGCAGAAAAAGACGTGGTACTTGTAGAACGAATCGGTCATGGCGTGAGGCACCGGTGAGTGTCGTGCAGTGAGCGCAGGCTTGCTGAAAGCGTGTAGCCCGCCGCGGGGCATTGCGTTGCATTGCGCGGCGCGCGAGCGCGGCAGCGCGTCGATCCGGTCGATTATAACGAGCGCGGCGTGAACGCTCAGGCGAGCGCCGCGCGCCCTCACCGGTCGCGGCGGGCGCGCTTCGCGGCCCGGCGCGCGCGCCGCACGAGCCACGCGCGTTCGAGCGAGAACGCCGTCCACGCGAGCGCGGCCCAGGGCCACGTCCATGCGAGCCAGCGCGCGAGGCCGTTGAAGTGCAGGTAGCGGCCCTGCCGCCAGTCCGCGAGCACGACGTCGAAGTAGGGGTTCACGGGCAACACGTTCACGAACGCAAGCGCCACTGCGAGCGCAAACGTCGCCGCCGCTGCGCGCACGGCGCGCGGCAGGCGCAAGGCGAGAAACGCGAGAAGCGTGCCCCACACGAGGCCCGCAAGCGCCCCCGGCGTCGCCCAGTCGAAGATCAGCCCGCTTTGCGACTGCAGAAAGGTCGCGCCCACCTTGACGGCGAGCGTCACGACGATGAGCGCGATGACGAGCCGCGCGCGCGGCGCGCGGGAGCGCATGGGGAGCGTCGCGAACGCCGCCGCGCCGAACAGGTTCAGCGTCGTGACGATGGCTTCCCAGCCGCTATCGGGCAGCCGCGCGGCGAGCATATCGGGCAGCGAGCGCAGATGCCAGGCGGCGGGCGTCCAGGCGAGCACGGCATCCTGCATGGAGCCGTCGAGGCGCTGCCAGAGCGCACGCGCCCACTCGCCGAGGCCGAACAGGCGCGGCGTGGGGTACATCGTCGCGAACGGCCAAAGCCCCGCGAGCACCATCAGCACGGCCGCGTCGCGCTCGAACCAGCGAAAGCGCAGGCGGCGCAGGAAGCCGCGCTCGAGCAGCGCGCCGGTGGCGGGCGCCGCCACGAGCGCGCCGAGCAGCGCACCGAGCGCATTCGAGGCGAGATCGAGATTGGACGCGACGCGCGTGGGCAGCCAGGTCTGCACGGCCTCCATGATGCCCGAGAGCAGCGTGCCCGCAATGGCGGCGAGCAGCACCGCGATCCAGCCGCGCCAGCGCGGCCACGCGGCGAGCACGGCGAGCGCGCCGAACGGCATGTAGCCGAGCACGTTGGTGACGATGTCGAATACCGTCCAGTAGCGTGGCCACGGATCGCCGAGATAGGCGAAGGGACTGAGGCCGAGCGAGCGCCAGCCGGAGAACGGATACCACGAGCCGTAGACGATCAGCGCCGTGTAAAGCGCGAGCGACTGGCGCGAGAGCGTCGAGGCCTGGCCCGGCAAGGGCTCGCGCGCGGCGGCAGGCGATGGCAATGGCGATGGCAATGGCGATGGCAATGGCGCTGATGACGCGGGCGCGGGCGTGTCGCCGCCGGCGATCGCACCACGTGCGTCGCCGGCGCCCTGGCTGCTGCCTTGACCACCGCCCTGGCCACCGCTCTGACCGCCGCTTCGGCCACCGCTCTGGCCACCGCTCTGACCACCGCCCTGACCGCCGCTTCGGCCACCCTCGTCGCCGTCCATCCCGCGCCGCCCGCCGTGCGGGGCGCGCAGCCGGAGCCGTCCCGCTTCGATCATGCCGCTACCCCGCCCTTGCCCCCGATGCCACGCCGCGCATTGAAATCGCGCGACGCCTGTTGATGCCCCTCAAGGCGTGCCCGCGAACGACTGCGTGCTCAGCCACGTGCCCAGTTGCCTGGCGAAATCGTCGCTGGCCGCCTGCAGCGCGCGCACGCCGCCCGCGGCGTCCGGCGTGGGCGCCGGCGCGCGCGTGGCGAACGAGCGCTGCGCCAGCACCCTGCCGCCCTGCATGAGCGTTGCGCGCGCAGCCAGCACGCCCGCGCTTTGCGTCGGGCTCTCGAACACCTGCTCGAACTCGTACAGTTCGACCTTGAGCATCGGCGCCTGCACGGCGTCGCCGCCCGCGAGCACCGTCGCGTGCGCGCCGAGCGACGTGCGAAGGCGTTCCGTGAGCAGCCGCGCGGGCGACATCGTCCAGCGGCTGTTCGCGTAGCGCGCCGTGCGCTGCGAGTCGAAATTCATCCGGTAGAGGATGCCGTCGTTATCGAGCGGCGGCGGCGCGCTCACGGCCAGCACCTTCAGAAGCGGCCGGGCACCCGGCGCGCCAGGCGCCGCGGGAGCGGCCTGCGCTTCCTGCGACGACTGCAGCCCGAGGTCGTAGCGAGCCTCGTTGATCGAAGCCGAACTGCCCGCGCAGGCGGCGAGGAGCGCACCGAGCGCGAGCGCCGCCAGCAAGGCCGAGCCGGCGGTTGCGGCGCGTTGCATCGATCGTGGCAGGCGTGATGTGCGTGACATTGCGTTTCCTTCTTTGGCGCGCGGCGCATGCACCGCGCGAAAGTGCGTCGAATGGTGTCGCGTAAGGCGGCGTCGCGGCCTACTTCGCGCCCGCAGTAGCCGGCCATGCAAAGCCCGCCTCGCCGGGCCCGGGCGCCGGCTGCGGCGCGCCGCCGAACAGCACGCTGCGCGGACTCGTACTGAACGTGCCCGCCGCGCGGTCCACGGCACGCATGGCCGAGCGCACGTCGTCGGTGAGCGAGTCGACGCGTGGCAGCGTGTCGTAGCCCACGCGCGCCGACAGGTCCTGGATCGAGGCGTCGATCGAGGTGAGCGCCGCGCCCGCCTGGGCCGCCGCGGTGCCGGCCTTGTTGAGGTTGGTCTGGAACGGGCCGTCCGGCCGGTTCATGCTCGTGATGAGCGTGTTGGTCGACTGCAGGGTGTGCTGCAGTTGCGTCACCGCGCCCGGCAGCTGCTTCGTGGCGGGCTGGAGCTGCTCGGCGAGCACGTTCACGCTGCTCGCGGCCTGCTGCAGGCTGTTCACGGCCTGCATCACCTGCTTGCGGTTGTCCTCGGAGAGCATTTCGTCGATATCGCCGGCAATGTTGTCGAGCTTGCGCAGGAGCGCGTCGCCGCGGCGCTGGAGCTGGTCGAGCAAGCCCGGGCGCAGCGGCAGTTCGGCCACGTGCGCCGGCGAAGAATGCAGCGGCGAGAGGTCGACGCCGTTGTCGTCGAGCTGCACGAACGCGATGCCCGTCACGCCCTGCAGCGCGAGCGAGCCGAAGGTGGAGCGCGTCATCGGCGCCTTCTGGTCGACAAGGATGCGAATGCGGATCTGGCCCGGATGCTGGGTATCGAACTTGATCGACTGCACCTTGCCCACGTCGATACCGCGAAAACGCACCGCCGCGTCCGGATAGAGGCCTGTCACGCTCGAGCGCGAAATGAGGTCGTACGGCACGCGCACGGCCCGATCGGCGCTGAAGAAGATGACGACAAGCGCGATCACGATCAGCAGCCCTATCGTGAACATGCCCGCCCAGAACGCATGCGGTTTGTTTTCCATCGTCAGATTCCTTCTTTGGCGGCCGCCAGACGCTGGTCAAGCCGGTTGAGCCGGTCGGGCCGGATAGGGGCGTGCGCGGTGCCTACCACGGCTTGTACCCCACGGCTGCGGGAGCGAGCGCCGCCGGCGGCAGCTTCGCGCGCCGCTCGGGCGGCAGCGCCTGGAGCGCGCGGCGGCCGCGCATGCCCAGAAAGTACTCGCGGATGAACGGATGATCGACGCTCGCCGCCTCCTCCACGGGCGCGGCCACGAGCACCCGGCGCTCGGCCAGCACGGCCACGCGCGTGGAAAGCGCGACCATGGCGTCGAGGTCGTGCGTGACGAGCACGACGGTGAGCCCCAACGCCCGGTGCAGCGTGCTGATGAGCTCCACCACTTCGTCGGAGGAGCGCGGGTCGAGCCCGGCCGTGGGCTCGTCGAGAAAGAGCAGCTCCGGCTCCAGCACGATCGCGCGCGCGAGGCCCACGCGTTTGACCATGCCGCCCGAGAGCGCGGCCGGCATTTTCGAGGCGTGCTTGCACGGCAGCCCCACCATTTCGAGCTTGAGCATCACGATGTCGCGCAGCAGGGCTGCCGGCACCTTGCCGAGCTCGCGCACGGGCTGGGCAATGTTGTCGAACACCGTGAGCGACGAGAACAGCGCGCCTTGCTGGAACAGCATGCCGGTGCGCGTGCGCATGAGGCGGGCGCGCTCGGCGTCGATGGTCGTGATGTTCTCGCCGAACATCTTGATGGTGCCCGAGGTCGGCTTTTCGAGCCCGAGGATCTGGCGCACGAGCGTGGTCTTGCCCGAGCCCGAGCCGCCCACCAGCGTGACGATCTCGCCGCGGCGAATTTCCAGATTCAGGTGCTGATGGACGATGTTGCGCCCATAGCGCTTCGAGAGGTTGTGAACCTCGATCACCGGCTCGCCGATGGCCGGCAGCGGCAGATCCTGCGCGACCTCCTTGAGCGGCGTGGTGATCGTGCCGGTCGTTTTCGTCTCGATCGTCGTAACCGTCGTGCCAGTCGTGCTCATGAAAGCCCCACGTTCTGGAACAGGATCGCGAACACGGCGTCGGCGAGGATCACGATCGTGATCGACGTGACGACCGACGTGGTCGTGCCCTCGCCCAGGCTCTGCGAATTCGCCTTGATGCGAAAGCCGAAGTGACAGCCCACGATCGCCACCAGCATGCCGAACGCCACCCCTTTGCCGAGGCCGATCCACAGATTCGCGATCGGCACGACGCTGGGCATCGAGCGCATGAACCACGAAATGTCGATGCCCAGCACGATCTTCGCCGCGATCGCGCCGCCTAGCAACGCAATGATGTCGGTCCAGATCACGAGCAGCGGCATGGCGACGCCGAGCGCGATCACGCGCGGCAGGATCAGGCGCAGGCCGTGCGAGATGCCCATCACGCGCATGGCGTCGAGTTCCTCAGTCACGCGCATCACGCCGATCTGCGCCGTGATGGCCGAGCCCGAGCGCCCCGCCACGAGAATCGCCGAGAGCACGGGCCCGAGTTCACGGATCACGGCGAGGCCGAGGATATTGACGATGTACTGGTTCGCGCCGAAGAGGCGCAATTGCTGCGCCGAGAGGTACGACAGCACGATGCCGATCAGAAACGCCACGAGCGCCGTGATCGGCAGCGCGCGCGCGCCGGCGTTGTAGATGTTCGCCGAAATCTCGATCCAGGGCGTGACCCTGGGCTTGCGCACCACCAGCAGCAGATCGAGGATCACGCGCCCGAACATGGCGATGCCGCCGTACAGGTGGTCGAAGAACGAGAAGATCGCGAGGCCGAGCTGCGTGACCGGATCGATGCGCACGACGCGCTCCGCCGGCTCGCGCACGGAGTCGAGCAGGGCGATGCGCTCGAAGATGTCGCGCTGCGTTTGCGTGAGGTCGACGAGGTCGGACGGCAGCTTGTGGCCCCAGACGCGCCAGAGCGCCTGGCCGCCCACATGGTCCATGCGCTCGACGCCCGAGAGGTCCCATTCGCCGATGTGCTCTTCGGCGAGCGCCCGCAGACGGCGCGCGGCGCCGCCCTGGTCGCGGTCGCGCGCGAGCGCGAGCGCTGTCCACTGGCCTGACAGGCGCACGGTCTTTCCGCGGGTGCCGGCCGAGACTTCAAGGCCGGGCGGCGTGTCTTGATTCAAGGATAAGCACTCGACGGACGGGGTGAGCAAACATTGTAGCGAACGCGCCCCGTTTCGTCGGTCCGAAAGCGCACGGCCGGCTCCCGGAGACGAGGCGAACTGTGGACAACACTCTGGATAACTTGTGGACTGCCTGTGTGCAGCCTGTGAATTGCCTGAAGATTGGGCAAATCGCGTGGAAACCGGCGGGGCGGTTGCCAGCTTCGAACGCTCCCGGCCCTGTGGACGATTCCGTGGATAACCTGTGGGCCGCCTGTGGGTCGCATGTGGATTGCCCACATTTCGGGTCGAAACCAGCGTTGCGGGCTGCTACCCGCGCCCCAGCCACTACAATACGAGACATGAATGCGACGCCCCCCACCCCCGCTACTCCGAGCGCCGGCGACTGGCGCATCGACCGCAACCGCGCGATCACGCTGTTCGGCCCGGCCGCGCACGACTGGCCCATCGAGATCGTCGAGGAAACCGGCTCGACCAACGCCGACCTCATGGTGCGCCTGAAGGCACTGCCGCAAAAGCGCGACGCGCTCGCGCGCCCCATCGTGCGCGTAGCCTATCTGCAGACGGCCGGCCGGGGCCGGCGTGGCCGCACCTGGGTCGCGCAGCCCGGCGACGCGCTGCTGTTCTCGATCGGCTGCGTGCTGCCGCGCCCGATCGAAGGGCTCGCGGGCTTGAGCCTCGCCGTCGGCTCGGCGCTGGTGGACGGCCTGCGCACGCTGCCTGTGGCGGCGCCTGGACAAATCGCGCTCAAGTGGCCCAACGACGTGCTGCTCGAAGGCGACAAGCTGGCAGGCATCCTCGTGGAAACCGCCTGGACCGCCGCCGACGCCACGGCAGTCGTGATCGGCATCGGCACGAACGTGCGCGGCGAGGATGCGCTCGCCGCCAGGGTCGAGGCGCTCAACGCCGCCGCCGGCAGCGCGGCGGTCGTGCCCGGCACGACGCCCACGGCGCTTTCGCGCGCGTGGGCGAACGCCAACCTCACCGACACGCTCGCCGCCGAACTCAACGCGCTCGAAGCCGCGCTGCAACGCTTCGGCGCGGCGGGCTTTGCGCCCTTCCAGGCGCGCTGGAACGCATGCCACGCGTACGCGGGCCGCGAGGTCGCCATCTACGAGCAAGGACGGGAATTGCAGCGCGGCACGGCGGCCGGCGTGGACGAACGCGGCCAGTTGCTCGTCGACACGCCGGGCGGACGCGAAACCGTCACGGCCGGCGACGTGTCGCTGCGGCTCGCGGACAGCGGCGCATGAGCCGCGGCCCCTTCCTCCTGATCGATGCAGGCAACAGCCGGATCAAATGGGCGCTCGTCGCGCCCGACGGGTCGCGCCTGCACGCGGGAACGATGGATCACGTGCGCGACGACGGCGTGCAAGCCACGCCCGCCGCGGGCGAAGCCGGAAGCGAAGCATGGGCGACGTTGCCCCGGCCCTGCGGCGCGTGGATCTCGAATGTCGCGGGCGCGGCGGTCGGAGAGCGCCTCGGCGCGCTGGTGGAAGCGCACTGGCCCGGTCTCTCGCGCACCGTCGTGCGGGCCTGCGCACAGCAATGCGGCGTGACGAACAGCTATGCCACGCCAGACGCGCTCGGCAGCGACCGCTGGGCCGGCATGATCGGCGCGCACGCGGCGTATCCGGACGAGCCGCTCCTGATCGCGACATTCGGCACCGCCACCACGCTCGAAGCGCTGCGCGCCGACGGCACGTTCGTGGGCGGCATGATCGCACCGGGCTTCACGCTCATGATGCGCTCGCTCGGCGAGCACACCGCGCAACTGCCTGTGGTCGCCGGCGGCATGGCGAATGCCGCCCACCCGGGCATTGCCTTCGCCACCGACACGCAAAGCTCGATCTCGGCGGGTTGTGCGCTCGCGCAGGCCGCGCTCATCGAGCGCGCCTGGGCCGATTTGCAGGACGCGTGGAGACTGCCGGTACGGCTCGTGGTGAGCGGCGGCGCAGCGGCCGAAGTGACAGCGGCGCTCAAGGTACCGCATACTCGCCACGATGCACTGGTTCTGTCGGGGCTGGCGCGCATCGCGGCGCAGTCCTGAGGCGTGCGTCCACACGCCGCCCGCATCCGGCCCTGAAACTGAACGAACGATTTCGAAGGAGCTTCACACGATGCTGCGCTGGCTGATCGCCATTCTGATTCTCGCCAACGGGCTGGCCTTTGCGGCCATAGGCGGCGTGTTCGGCCCGACGCCCTCGTCGGGAACGCGCGAAACTCAGCACCTGAACCGGCAGATCCACCCCGAGCGGCTCGTGGTGAAGGCGATCCGGCCCTCCGAATCGGCCGACGTGCCGAGCGTGGGCGGCCCGGTGGCGGACCCGGCGGTGCAAGCGTCCACCCTGTCGCAATAAGCGGCGCTTCAAAGACAACCGGCCGCAGGCCGGGCGCGCCCAAGCCTCGGGCGGCCCGGCCTGCGGCCGGTTTTGCATCGTCCGCCGCACGTGAGGACTTGCGGACTTGCGGACTTGCGGACTTGCGGACTTGCGGACTTGCGGACTTGCGGACTTGCGGACTTGCGGACTTGCGGACTTGCGGACTTGCGTCAGAACTTACTTCGATCCTTCCTGCGCGCGCACTTTCTGCAGCAGCTTCGTCGTGGAGCGGTCGTGCTCGAAGGCGATCGCAAGCGCCCGCCCGCCCCAGCCGCGCACCAGCGCCGACTCGGGCAGCGCGTCCATGTCGTAGTCGCCGCCCTTCACGAGAATGTCCGGACGCAAGGCCCCGATCAACTCGACGGGCGTCTGCTCGCCGAACGGCACGACCCAGTCCACGCTCTCCAGCGCCGCCAGCAGCGCCATGCGGTCGTTCCCGGTGTTGATGGGGCGGTCGTCGCCCTTGCCGAGCCTCTTCACCGAAGCGTCGCTATTCACGCCGACGATCAGCGTGGCGCCCAGCGCCTTCGCATCGGCGAGATAGGTGACGTGTCCGCGGTGCAGGATGTCGAAGACGCCATTGGTGAACACCACGGGGCCCGGCAGCGAGGCGCGCAGTTGCGCGAGCGCCTCGCGGGTCGTGATCTTGCGTTCGAAGGAAGCGGGCATGGAATGAGGCTCGGATAAAAAAATGGGCGCGGTTCACCTAGGCAAGCCGCATGGAGCAAGCTATTTGATACGCGCCGATACGGGCGCCAATGAAAACGGCCCGTCACGCGAGAAGCGCTTCGGGCCGTCCCGGTCGCGGCGCGCCACGAAAGAGGCGCGCACGCGAGATGTCCCGGCGCGTCAGGCCGGCTGCTGCGTGCCTTGCTCGGCCTGCAGGCGCTGCACCACTTCCTTGCGATAGCGGTTCAGTTCCTGTGCCGTACTGAACGTGCGCTCGAACAGGATCGAGAGGTTGTGCAAAATGCGCTCGATCACCTTCTTTTCCCAGCCGTCGTCAAAGCGGATCTGCTCGTCGAGCCAGCGCTCGAGCCATTCCGGGTCGGGCAGGCGCGACTGCACGGTGTCGCGCGGGAACAGCGCCTGGTTCACGTGCAGGTTCGTGGGATGCAGCGGCTTTTCTGTGCGGCGCGCCGAAGCCATCAGCACGCCGATCTTCGCAAACGCCGCACGCGCGACGTCGCCGAAATTGTTGAGCGCCTTCTTCATGTAGCGCAGATAGGCGCCGCCGTGGCGCGCTTCGTCGCGCGAAATCGTTTCGTAGATGGCCTTGATGACCGGCTCCGTGTGCCATTCGGCGGCGCGGCGATACCAGTGGTTCAGGCGGATTTCCCCGCAGAAGTGCAGCATGAGCGTTTCGAGAGGCGGCGCCGGATCGAACTCGAAGCGCACGGCGTGCAGCTCTTCTTCGGTCGGCACCAATTCCGGCCTGAAGCGGCGCAGGTATTCCATGAGCACGAGCGAATGCTTTTGCTCCTCGAAGAACCACACGCTCATGAACGCGGAAAAGTCGCTGTCGTGGTGGTTGTCGCGCAGGAACATTTCCGTGGCCGGCAGCGCCGACCATTCGGTGATCGCGTTCATCTTGATGGTCGCGGCCTGCTCATCGGTCAGGAGCGACGCATCGAACTTGTCCCAGGGAATGTCCTTTTCCATGTCCCAACGGACCGATTCGAGCGATTTGTAAAGTTCCGGATAAAGCATCGTGTTCATAGTCCCGCCCCTGATCTGCGCAAAACGCGCGCATGACGAATTCGTAGCGTGCCGCGGGATCCGCATACAACGCGGCCGCGCAGGCAAAAAGCATTTAATTTTACGCGGTATCCGGACCCCTGGACGCAATCGCAGACCGGCGAACGCAACACGCGTCGCCCACGACAATCCAGCCAACCGGAATGAAGGCGCCGTCGTGGATTCTGGGTAGCTGTTCCGTTCCTCGAACCCGGCCGCCTGATACCGCTGATCACCACCGATACCCGCGAGGCGTGCGAGCCATCGTCGCGGGCTCATGCGACACAATGTCGCACTCTCGCGCCCCACGTTCGACGTCCTTATGACACACCTTGCTGGCTGATTTTCCATTGGGCAGACATCCCGCCCGTCAAGGCCGTGGAACCTGCGCGGCCAAGCGCCGCAACGCCGCCCGCATCCCCGCAAATGACCAGAAAAACCTTACACAATAATAGCATGCCGGTGTTTCAGTTCCGACGCGCCCGAAAATCGTTGCTTGCGCCGTCTGCCGGAGCTTTGAGCCAAGTCAAAAGAACATCACTTTGCGCGAGCGTGTCGCGATAACCCAGTTCGATCAACTCACGCGTGAATTCACGCTCGAACAGCAAATAACTTGCGAACGCCGCGCCCGAAGCGCGGTTGCCGCCCATCGCGCCCAGCAGCATGCGCACTGAGCGCGGCAACTGCTGCAGATGGCGCGCGGCGATCAGCTCAATCCGCTCGCTCGGTGCGATCGCGAGCACCTCGACATGACGCCAGCCGCTTTCCGGCTCCACCGCGTGCGGCAGTTGCAGCACCATGCGGTTCACGTGCTCGATGCGCTCGATATCGGCGCCGAGCGAGTCGAGGAACACGCTCGCGAGCACCTGCTGGCCGATCTGGGCGAGCGTCGGATAGCGGTCGATGTCGGGGCGCGCCGCGGGCACTTCCGGCGTGGGCGCCGCGGCGCCCAGCACGACGATGCGCTGCGCTCCGAAGTGGATGGCTGGCGAAAGCGGCGCAATCTGCCGGATCGAGCCGTCGCCGAAGTATTCGTGGCGGCCGTCGAGTTCGAGACGCACGGCCGGGAACACGAACGGTATCGCCGCCGAGGCGAGCAGATGCGCGGGCGTGAGCGCGACCATGCGCGCGGTGCGTTGCGCGCGCCGCCACGCACTGATCGGCTCGCACGCCTGGTAGAACGTGACGTGCCGCCCCGACGAATAGCTGAGCGCCGTGACGGCAAGCGCGTAGAGCAGCCGCTCGTCGAGCATCTGCCCGATGCGATGGAAATTGAGCGAGTGCGGGAGCATCCGCGCGAGCGGCGTGCTGTCGAAAAAGGTGCGCGGCGCGGCATGCGCGCCTACGCTCGACGCGGCCCAGCCGAACGCGAGCGCGGCGAGCCAGCGCGCGCCCGCGGCCGCGACGCCGGGCCAGTCGGTGCGATAGATCTGACTTGCGCGCATCTGCGACCAGACGTCGACGAGGTGCGCCGCGCCGTGCGCGAACTGGTCGGCGTGGCTCGCGATCGAGGTGGCGTTGATTGCACCTGCCGAGGTGCCGCAGATCACCGTGAAGGGCATGGCCCGGCGCGCCGGCTCGGCCTGGCCGGCCAGCTCGGCAAGCGCGCGCAAGGCGCCGGCCTGGTAGGCCGCACGCGCGCCGCCGCCCATCATCACGAGCGCAAGCCGCATGATGCCGACGCTCCCCGAAGTTGTGCCGCTTTTGCCCCGCTTTTGCCCCGCTTTTGCCCCGCAGTTGCGCTTCTGCTGCGTCCCGCGGAACGCTTCTTCGTGACGTGACGCGCGCGCCTTATTCCGGCTGCGCCGGCGCCTTCTTCGCGCCGCGCGGCGCGCTGCGGCCCGCGCCGCCGCCGCCGCCGTTGCCATTGCCGTTGCCGGCGTTGCTGCTGCGCCGGGCGGTGCTGCCGCGTTTCGCCGTGGCGGCTTCGGTCTTCGCCTGCGCCTCGCTCACCGCTGCGGCAGCCGCTTGCGCGGCCTGCGCCGCGGCGGCGGGCTGCGCCATCGCGAACTGCGCGAGCTGGTTGAACTGCGCCTGCACGAGATTCCACCACGAACCCGCATCGAAGCCCGGCGGCGCGGATGGCGCGCCCTCGGGCGCGGTGCCCGCGTTCGCGGCCTCAGGCTCGGCGGCCCGCTCGCGCGCGGCGCCCGCTCCCGGCGCTTCGGATTCGGCGTGCGTCGGGGTCATCTGCGCCTGCGCGAACGCGCCGAACGCACGCAGCGTGGAGAGCGTGGCGCGCTGCACTTCGAGCGCCTGGATGGCGGACTGCAACATGCCGAGATTGAGCTTGAGCCACTGCTCGACGGCGCGCAGATCGGTGATGCGTTTGTCGAGCTCCTCGATGTTGGTGAGCGGCGTCATCATGTCTGTCATCATCGAAAGCGGCGGGCCAAAGGCGTGCGCCACGCCCGGCTCGCCGCCCGCGAAGTTGCCTGGAAACGCCCCGCCGAACGGCGTGAGTCGCATCATCCCCCACATCTGGTCGAGCATTTCGGCGGGCGGAAAGCCAGGAAAGCCCGGGAACGGCGGCACGGTGCCTGCTGAGTCGGTCATGCGGTACTCCCTCGCATAGATAGGTGGTCAAATGCGCGCGCCTGGGCGGCACGAAACGATCTCTTCGATGATAGCGCGCGTCAAACCGGAAATCGTCAGAAAGCGCGAACCAGAATGCGTCAGAACGGATCGCCGCCCGGAAACTGCGGCGCGCGCCGCTCGCGCAGCGACTGCACGCCCTCGCGCACGTCGGGCCCCGCAAAGCCCATGAATTCGAGCGCAAGCGACGTGTCGAAGTTCGGCCCCGCCATGCGCAGCCAGTTGTTGAGCGCGTACTTGGTCCAGCGCACCGCGGTCTGCGAACCGTTGGCGAGGCGCTTGCCCACTTCGAACGCCTTCGGCAGCAAGTCGTTTTCGTCCACGGCGAGCGAGACGAGGCCGATGCGCTCCGCCTCCTCGCCGCTCACCGGTTCGCACAGCAGCAGGTAGTACTTCGCTTTCGCCATGCCGCACAACAGCGGCCACACGATCGCCGCGTGGTCGCCCGCCGCGACGCCGAGGCGCGTATGGCCATCGATGATGCGCGCCGTTTTCGTGGCAATGGAAATGTCGGCCAGCAGTCCCGCGACGAGCCCCGCGCCCACCGCCGGACCGTGCATGGCCGAGACGATCGGCTTGCCGCAGTTGATCACGTTGTAGACGAGGTCGCGCGCCTCGCGCCACACGCGCGCGCGCACCTCGAAATGCGTGGCCATGTCCTCGACGAGCTGCAGGTCGCCGCCCGCAGAAAAGCCCTTGCCCTCGCCGCGGATTACGGCGACGCGCGCATCGGGATCGCGGTCCACGTCGCGCCAGATCTCCGCGAGTTCGCGGTGCATGTTGGCGTCGGCGGTCGCCAGCGAGCTCTTGTTCGTGCCCTCGCCGCTCATCACGATCTCGACGATGCCGTGCTCGTGCCGCCGCACGCGCAGGGCGTGATAGCGGGCGTAAAAAGGATCGTTCATGGGCGGGCCTCCTTTGCTTCGGATTGCTGATTACGCGATAGCGACGGCAGTGTGGCGCGCAGCGCGTGGCGAAACGCGGGCGGCGAGGCTTGCAGCAAGACGGCTCGGACAAACAGCGTTCACGGTGTCTCCTTGTCGTTTTACGTTCGGATGCTGCGTGCTTCTACGGCTCGTACCTTGACCGGTCTGCCCGATGCGGTCTGCCCGATGCGGTCTGCCGGAAGCCCTCGCAGAAAAAAAAGGGCGTTCGCCAGTGTAGCCGTACGCGCGGCGCGCGGCATCCGGCGAAACCCTTCAGCGCCCCGGTGTCATGGCTCGCCGTGGAGCGGCGCCACAGCCTGGTCGATCGCGCCGAAAATCGACTTGCCCGCTTCGTCGAGCATCTCGATCTTCACGCTGTCGCCGAACTTCATGAATCCGGTGCTCGCCTGTCCGCTTTCGATCGTTTCGAGGCAGCGCTTCTCGGCAATGCAGCAGTAGCCGCGCTGCGCGTCCTTGTTCGAGACCGTGCCCGAACCCACGATGGCGCCCGCGCGCAGATTGCGCGTTTTCGCAGCGTGCGCGATCAGCTGGCCGAAGTGGAACACCATGTCCGTACCGGCGTCGGGCTGGCCGACTTTTTTGCCGTTCCAGTGCACGACGATCGGCAGGTGCACGCGTCCTTCGCGCCAGTGCTCGCCGAGTTCGTCGGGCGTGACCATCACCGGCGCGAACGCGCTGGCCGGCTTGCTCTGGAAAAAGCCGAAGCCCTTGGCGAGTTCCGCGGGAATGAGGTTGCGCAGCGAAACGTCGTTGACGAGCGCGACGAGCCGCACGGCCCGCAGCGCTTCGTCGGGGCTCGCGCCCATCGGCACGTCGCCGGTCACGACGGCCACTTCGGCCTCGAAGTCGATGCCGAATGCCTCGGACGCGCACACGATGTCGTCGCACGGCCCGATGAAGTCGTCGCTGCCGCCCTGGTACATGAGCGGGTCGGTCCAGAATTCGGCGGGCATCTCGGCGCCGCGCGCGCGACGCACGAGTTCGACGTGATTCACGTACGACGAGCCGTCTGCCCATTGGTACGCGCGCGGCAGCGGCGCCATGCAATCGCGCGCGTCGAAGCTGAACGCGTTGCGCGCGCGCCCGTAGTTGAGCGCGTCGTACAGCTCGGCAAGCTGCGGCGCATAGAAGCGCCAGTCGTCGAGCACGCGCTGCAGCGTCGGCGCGATCGCGTCGGCGATGGCGGCGCTGCGCAGGTCGCGGGAAACGACGATCAGCTGCCCGTCGCGGGTGCCGTCCTTCAGCGTGGCAAGTTTCATGAAATCAGACGTGAGTGACGATAAGGGAAATGTATTCTACGATGGTGAATCGGCGTGCCCCAAGCGGGCGCGCCTCATGCCCTCAGTTGCCGTAGAGTTGCCGTACAGCCGCCGTACGTTTGAACACCACAACGCATCCATGCCGCCAACCGTCCGACCTGCCTCGCCACGCGCGAGCGCCCCAGACGCCACGAGCGCCGAAGACCTCGCCGACACCCTGGACACCGCCGAAGCTTCGGAAGGCGCTGAAGCCGGGGAAGAAAAACTGCGCTCGGGCATCCAGTCGATCGAAGTGGGTTTTCGCCTGCTCGAAGTGCTCACCAGCGAGCCGCGCGCGATGATGCTGCGCGACCTCGCGCAGCGCGCGGGCATGAGCCCGGCGAAAGCGCACCGCTATCTCGTGAGCTTCATGCGCCTCGGCGTGGTCGCCCAGGACCCGCTTTCGGGGCGCTACGAACTGGGCGGCTTCGCGTTGCAGCTCGGACTGGCACGCCTCGCGCGCGTGGACGGCGTCAAGCTCGCGCGGCTCGCGCTCACCGAATTGCGCGACGCGCTCGACATCACCGTGGGCATCGCCGTGTGGGGCAACCAGGGGCCGACCGTCGTGCACTGGCTGGAGTCGAGCCACCCTGCGAAAGCGTCGCTCAAGCTCGGCGACGTCATGCCGATGCTCAGTTCCGCCACGGGCCTGCTATTCGCCGCCTACCTGCCGCGCAGCAAGACGGCCCCGCTGATCGAGCGCGAACTCGCGGGCGCGCAGCACTACTCGTACGGTTCGACGCCGCGCACGGCGAAAGCGCTCGAACAGGCGCTCGCAGACGTTCGCGAGCATGGTGCGGCCCGCGTGGAGGGCATGTTGCTGCCGACCATCCACGCGTTCTGCACGCCCGTGTTCGACGCGAGCGGCGAACTCGCGCTCGGACTCATCGCGCTCGGTCACGAAGGCGCATTCGATATCGCCTGGAACGGCGCCGTGGATAGCGCGCTGCGCGCGTGCGCCGAAAAACTGTCGTACGAATTGGGGTACAGTCCAACGCCGCGCTGAGGGCCGCGTGCCCCGGCCGGCACACATGTGACCCCGCTCGCGCGCGTCTGCCTTTCTGCAAGCACCCGGCGGGTTGTGTCACATTAACGTACGACCGATACCGACCCGCGACCACCCCACGAACCGCCGATGTCCACTCCAGCCGCCCCGCGCGAGGCACGCCGCCTCGACGCCGACTCACGCACGCCGCAGCGCATGCGCGCGTGGCGCTGGGTCGGCGTGTTCGTCGCGGTCACGGCGCTCCATTGGCTAGCGGCCGAATGGTTCGAGCGGCATCACGGCGCGCCGCCGCCTGTTGCGCACGTGCGCGTGCCGGTGCAAGTGGCGCTCCTCAAGCCCGAGCGCATCGAGCGCGCGGCAAAGCCCGCGGGCCCCGCCGCGGCGCCTCCCCATGCCGCGCCCAAACCCGCGCCCAGGCGCGCCGAGCCGCGTACGCTGCACGCTGTGACGCCGCCAAAGCCGCACCCCAAAGCGCCGGCCGCGCCGCCGGATACGCAGGCGGCGTCCGCGCCCGCAGCGGCATCGCCGGCCAGCGCGAGCGCCGCCGGCGCCAGCGGGACGGCTAGCGCCGCGCCCGGCAATGGCGAGCAGCCTTTCGCCCAAGCCACGCAGGCCTCGCATGGCCTGAAGTTTTCGGTGCCTCCATCGGGCGAACTGCAATACGACACGTTCTATAACGGCGTGCGCAATCAGCCCGGCACGATCCACTGGTCAAGCGACGGGCAACGTTACGAGATGGTCGTGCGCGTGCCTCTGCCCTTCGTCGGCGAGTTCAGCTGGACGAGCAGGGGCCGCGTGGACGCCTTCGGCCTGGCACCCGATCAATACATCGAAAAGCGCGGCCATCGCCCTTCGGACGTGACGGTTTTCAACCGCACCGACAGGCAGATCGTCTTCACGCGCACGCCCAACTCGCTCGCGCTGCCCGACGGCGCGCAGGACCGCTTCAGCATGGTGATGCAGCTCGCGAGCCTCGTGCGCGGCGATCCCGACGCGTACAAGCCGGGCGTCACGCGCGAGTTCTATGTCGCGGACAACGATAGCGGCGAAACGTGGCCCATCACCACGATCGGCGACGAAACCGTGAGCACGGATCATGGCTACGTCACGGCGCGCCATTTCATGCGTCTGCCGCGCCGCGAGGGCGACAAGCGGCGCATCGACGTGTGGCTCGCGCCCTCGCTCGGCTGGTTGCCTGTGCGCCTCGTGCAAACCGAGCCGAACGGCAACCAGTTCGAACTCGTGTGGCGTGGTGCGCTCGCGGCGCCGGACGCCTCGGCACCCGACTCCGCTGCGGCCGCGAACGCCGCGACCGCCACTGCGCCCAACGCCCCACCCGACACAACCTCGGCACAATCCGCAACACCGGAAACTGCGCCGGCTTCGGCGCCTGCTGCATCACAACCGCAACCGTCGACGCAGCCGGCGCCACCCGCCAATATGCAGACAGAAACGCCAACGCAATCACCGCCGCAACCGGCCACCGGCGACGCGCAACCCTCAGCCGCTTCGCCGGGCCCGGCGCCCGAGCATCCCTGATGCGCGCAAGCGCACGCACCGCTCGATCCGGACGACCCGCTTCGCAACACGAATTCACGAAATGGCGCATACTGGAATCGAGCCATGCGTCAAGGATCGCAAGGCGTCGCGCGCACCACGAAGGGCCGAAAAACAAGCAGATGAAACACGGCAGCAAGACAGCACGATAGCGCGCGCAAACAGCGAGCCAGCAAACAAGCAACCGGACCAGCACGAACAAACCGAAACAACGCTGCATACGACGGACAAAATCGGCACGACACAATAAACAGCGCAGCAAACAGGGACGCGACACACAAGCTAACGAACATCGCATCGCGCATTGTCTGCGCGCTTCAGGCGCGCGGATTGCTCCACCAGCATCGCGTGCATGCAGTACCTCGCAAACGGCTTGACTCCCGGCCTGGAAGGCGAAGGAGGAACCCATGCAAGTGACTGTCAACGGCATCGATACGCACTATGTCTTCGACGACAGGAGCGGTGGGCCGGCGCTGGCGTTCATTCACCAACTGGGCGGCGACCTTCAAGTGTGGGACACGCTCGCCGGACATTTCCGCCATCGCCACAGCGTGCTGCGCTATGACGTGCGCGGCCACGGCGCGAGCGCCATCGCGAGCGAACCGTTCGGCTTCGCCGATCTCGCCGCCGACCTCGACGCGCTTTTCGACGCCACTGGCATCGAGCATGCGCATCTCGTCGGCATGTCGATGGGCGGCATGATCGCGCAGCAGTTCGCGCTCGATTACCCCGAACGCGTGACGACGCTCACGCTTTGCGATACGGCGAGCCATACGCCGCCACAAGCGCGCGAAACATGGAACGAGCGTGCCGCCACGGTACGCAGCGAGGGGCTCGGGGCGCTCGTCGACGCAACGATGGCCCGCTGGTTCACCGCCGAATTCCGGCACACGCATGCGCCGACTGTCGAGCAGATTTGTGACGTTTTATTACGGACCCCTGCAGAAGGCTATGCGATGGCCTGCGAGGCGTTACGCGATTTCGACGTGCAAAACAGGCTCGCGCAACTGCGCGTGCCGACGCTCGCAGTGGCGGGCCGCCACGACAGCGGCACGCCGATGGCCGTAACGCAGGCCCTTGCAGGCGCGATAGAAGGGTCGCATTTCGTGGTGCTTGATGCCGCGCATCTGGCCCCGGTAGAGGAGTCGCACCGTTTCACCGCCTTGCTCGAAACGTTTCTCAAGCAGTTGGTCTAAGCAGTTCGAAGTAATAGTTCGAAGCAAAAGCATCATGGCAGTGGCAGCAGACGCAGTCGAGAAGTGAAGTAAAAAGGGAGAGCAGTCCACATAAGAGGTGATGCGGGACCCACCCCTTGAATTCCAGAACGAACGCTCCATGTATTGGCCTGAGAAGGTCAGGGAGCACAGGAAAAAGGAGTGTCGCCATGCAAATGATCTACAACAGTCCCAACTATTGCGTCGTCGAGTTCCCACCGCAGGACGGCCACAGCGCGATGCGCGCAGGCGGCTACGAGATCGTCGACAAGAATGCGCGTCGCGAGATCTTCATCGACGGCGCGATGGCGGCACGTTTTCGCGAAGACGTGCAAAAGCTGATGGACGAGGACCAGTCGCTCGACGAAGTCGACGAATTCCTCGGGCAGTTCGACAGCCTCATGCAACAACCCGTCGTGCTTCACTGACGCTAGCGCACCCCGCGGCACTCAACGCGCAGCGTCCTTCACACGAAACCCCGTCCGGCTTGCCGGGCGGGGTTTTCTTTTAGCGCCCCTTTCCGCTGTCCGGCAGGCGCCGCAGCGGCTTGCCCGCGCGACGCCGCCCGCAGCGCGGCGTTGCCGCAGCGGCTACAATGTGGGGTTCCCAGTTCAACCGGCACCACGCCCGCCCGCGATCCATGAACCAGCCTGCAGCCCTTGCCTCGCGCCCCGCCGGGGACGCCAAATACACGCGCGGCGCAGCGCTTCCCGCGCTGCTCGCCTCGCGTATCGTGATCCTCGACGGCGCGATGGGCACGATGATCCAGCGCTACAAGCTCGACGAAGCCGCCTATCGAGGTAAAGGCGGAAGCGAACGCTTCAGGGACTATCCGCGCGACATCAAGGGCAACAACGAACTGCTCTCGCTCACGCAGCCGCAGATCATCAGCGAGATTCACGAGCAGTACCTCGCGGCGGGGGCGGACATCATCGAAACCAACACGTTCGGCGCGACCACGGTGGCCCAGGACGATTACGGCATGGGCGATCTCGCCATCGAAATGAACGTCGAGTCGGCGAAGCTCGCGCGCGCCGCGTGCGAGAAGTATTCGACGCCGGACAAGCCGCGCTTCGCCGCGGGCGCGATCGGGCCGACGCCGAAAACGGCAAGCATCTCGCCCGACGTGAACGACCCGGGCGCGCGCAACGTGACGTTCGAAGAACTGCGCCGTGCCTACTACGAGCAGGCGAAGGCGCTCATGGACGGCGGCTGCGACCTCTTCCTCGTCGAGACGATCTTCGACACGCTCAACGCCAAGGCCGCGCTGTTTGCGCTCGACCAACTCTTCGAAGACACGGGCGAGAATCTGCCGATCATGATCTCGGGCACCGTCACCGACGCCTCGGGGCGCATTCTCTCGGGTCAGACCGTCGAAGCGTTCTGGAACTCGCTGCGCCACGCGAAGCCGCTCACGTTCGGCCTGAACTGCGCGCTGGGCGCGGCGCTCATGCGCCCGTACATCGCCGAGCTTGCGAAGCTCTGCGATACGTACGTCTCGTGCTATCCGAACGCGGGCCTGCCCAACCCGATGAGCGACACGGGCTTCGACGAAACGCCCGCCGATACATCCGGACTGCTCAAGGAATTCGCGAGCGCCGGTCTCGTCAACGTGGCAGGCGGCTGCTGCGGCACGACGCCCGAGCACATCGCGGCCATTGCCAAAGCGCTCGCCGGGATCAAGCCGCGCCGCTGGCCCGGCCAGTATCGCGAAGCCGCCTGAAGCCGCCTGAAGCCACCTGAAGGCAAACTCGATCGCGGCTTCCGAGTCCCGCTCCAACAACATACGATCCGGTCCCACGCCATGACTGACCATACCCTGCGCCTTTCCGGGCTCGAACCCTTCAACGTGACCGAAGGCACGCTGTTCATCAACGTGGGCGAGCGCACCAACGTGACCGGCTCGAAGGCTTTCGCGCGGATGATTCTCAACGGCCAGTTCGACGAGGCGCTCGCGGTTGCGCGCCAGCAGGTCGAAAACGGCGCGCAGGTCATCGACGTCAACATGGACGAAGCCATGCTCGACTCGAAGGCGGCGATGGTGCGCTTCATGAACCTCATCGCCTCCGAGCCCGACATCGCGCGCGTGCCGATCATGATCGACTCGTCGAAGTGGGACGTCATCGAGGCGGGCCTGCAGTGCGTGCAGGGCAAGGCCATCGTCAACTCGATCTCGCTCAAGGAAGGCAAGGAGCAGTTCGTGCATCACGCGAAGCTCATTCGCCGCTACGGCGCGGCGAGCGTGGTGATGGCGTTCGACGAGCAGGGCCAGGCCGACACGTTCGCGCGCAAGACCGGGATCTGCAAGCGCTCCTACGACATCCTCGTGAACGAAGTGGGCTTCCCGCCCGAGGACATCATCTTCGACCCGAACATCTTCGCGGTAGCCACGGGCATCGAGGAGCACAACAACTACGCCGTGGACTTCATCGAAGCCACGCGCTGGATCAAGCAGAACCTGCCCTACGCGAAGATCAGCGGCGGCGTGTCGAACGTGTCGTTCTCGTTCCGCGGCAACGACCCGGTGCGCGAGGCGATCCACACCGTGTTCCTCTACCACGCCATTCAGGCGGGCATGGACATGGGCATCGTGAACGCGGGCCAGCTCGGCGTGTACGCCGACCTCGACGCCGAGTTGCGCGAGCGCGTGGAAGACGTGGTGCTCAACCGCCGCGCCGACGCCACCGACCGCCTGCTCGAGATCGCCGACAAGTTCAAGACCGGCGCCGCGAAGAAGGAAGAGAACCTCGAGTGGCGCAACCAGGACGTCGAAAAGCGTCTTGCGCATGCGCTCGTGCACGGCATCACGAACTTCATTGTCGAGGACACCGAAGAAGCGCGCGTGAAGATCATGGGCGCCGGCGGCCGGCCGATCAACGTGATCGAAGGCCCGCTCATGGACGGCATGAACGTCGTCGGCGACCTGTTCGGCCAGGGCAAGATGTTCCTGCCGCAGGTCGTGAAATCGGCGCGCGTGATGAAGCAGGCCGTGGCGCACCTGATTCCGTTCATCGAGGAAGAAAAGCGGCTGCTCGCCGAATCGGGCGCCGACGTGCGCGCGAAGGGCAAGATCGTCATCGCAACGGTGAAGGGCGACGTGCACGACATCGGCAAGAACATCGTGTCGGTGGTGCTCCAGTGCAATAACTTCGAAGTGGTCAACATGGGCGTGATGGTCCCGTGCAACGAGATCCTCGCGAAGGCCAAGGTCGAAGGCGCGGATATCGTCGGCCTCTCGGGTCTCATCACGCCGTCGCTCGAGGAAATGGCTTACGTCGCGAGCGAAATGCAGCGCGACGACTACTTCCGCATCAAGAAGATTCCGCTGCTGATCGGCGGCGCGACCACCTCGCGCGTGCATACTGCCGTGAAGATCGCGCCGCACTACGAAGGTCCGGTCGTGTACGTCCCGGATGCTTCGCGCTCGGTTTCGGTGGCGTCGAGCCTGCTTTCGGACGAAGGCGCCGCGAAGTACCTCGACGAACTCAAGGCCGACTACGAGCGCATTCGCGACCAGCACGCCAACAAGAAGGCCACGCCGCTCGTGACGCTCGAAGAAGCGCGCGCCAACAAGACGAAGATCGACTGGGCGAATTTCCAGCCCGTGAAGCCGAAGTTCATCGGCCGCCGCGTGTTCAGGAATTTCGACTTGAACGAGCTCGCGAATTACATCGACTGGGGGCCGTTCTTCCAGACGTGGGACCTCGCGGGTCCCTATCCGCAGATCCTCAACGACGAGATCGTGGGCGAGTCTGCGCGCCGGGTGTTTTCCGACGCGAAGTCGATGCTTGCGCGCCTGATTCAGGGCCGCTGGCTCACGGCCAACGGCGTGGTCGCACTGTTGCCCGCGAACACCGTGAACGACGACGACATCGAGATCTACACCGACGAATCGCGCAGCGAAGTCGCGCTCACGTGGCGCAACCTGCGCCAGCAGTCGGTGCGCCCGGTGGTGGACGGCGTGATGCGTCCGAACCGCTCGCTCGCCGACTTCATCGCGCCGAAGGACTCTGGCGTGGCGGACTACATCGGCATGTTCGCGGTGACGGCGGGCATTGGCGTGGACGTGAAGGAAGCGCAGTTTGAGAAGGACCACGACGACTACAGCGCGATCATGCTCAAGGCGCTCGCGGACCGCTTCGCGGAGGCGTTCGCCGAAGCGATGCACGCACGCGTGCGCCGCGACCTGTGGGGCTACGCGGCCAGCGAAACGCTCGACAACGACGCGCTGATCGCCGAAAAGTACGCGGGCATTCGCCCGGCTCCCGGCTACCCGGCCTGCCCGGATCACCTCGTGAAGCGCGACATGTTCGACTTCCTGCAAGCGGGCGAGATCGGCATGAGCGTAACGGAGTCGCTCGCCATGCTGCCGGCCGCCAGCGTTTCGGGCTTCTATCTCGCGCACCCGGACAGCACCTATTTCTCGGTGGGCAAGATCGGCCAGGACCAGCTCGCCGACTATGCAAGGCGGATGTCGCTCTCCGACGAGGACGCCCGCCGCGCGCTCGCGCCGCAGCTCTAAGCCGCACGGTGCGCCGCCGCGGGCGGCGCGCTTTCTCGCGTCGCGCTCCCCCCTGTTGTCGCCGCCCGACATACGTCATCCGGCAAGATGAAGATTACGCGCGCACGATTTTTCGGCTTTGTAAGATGGCCCGGCAAGACCCGGTATCACCTGCATGACACCCGGCCACATGCGGCAAGGCCGCGCTGGCTTGATCATCAGCCAATCCTTAAAACGCAAAATCGAAGCAACCTCGACGGAGAAATCGTATGAAGAAGCTGATGTTGATGTTGACCGCCTTCGGCGTCGCGGCGCTTGCGCAGCCGTCGTTCGCCCAGCCGGCCGCGCCGGAGCAGGCGAGCCCCGTGACGTCGTATTCGGCGCCCACCGAAAAGCACGTGAAGAAGCCGAAGAAAAAGAAGATGAAGAAGTCAGAGGCTTCCGCTGCCGAACCGGCCGCTGCCAGCGAGTAAGGCGCGCCGCGGGTGAACAAAAGCAGAGGGCCCGCAACATTGCGGGCCCTCTGCTTTTTGAAGCGTCGAATCAGGCTGGGCAGCCAGGGCGGTCCTCACTGGCTGGCCGCTACGCACCGTGGCGACAGGGCAACCCTGCGTCCAGTCATGTCACACAAGGACGTCAGGCAGGAACTCAAATGCCCCACAAAACGTCGTTGTCTTCCTTCTTCGCGGCGCGCAGCATATCGAGGAACGGAAAGGCGCGTTGCGCGAGACCGACCGGCAGTTCGTGATGCGCGTGGTCATCTTCGCCTTCGTGAAAGTGGCCTTCCTGCTCGTGGCGCTCTTTCTTGTCCGTGGCGATGGCCGCTTCGAGCTTGATGATGGCGGTATCGAGTTCGTCGTGGGTGATCACGCCGCGCGGGCCGAGCCGCTTGCCGATAATGCCGAGAAGGTATTGTGCGAGGTTCTCCAGCATCGTGACGTCAGGCGCCGCGTGACATTTGAAAGTAACCAGCATGTCTGTTCCCTTTATGATTTTCTGGATCTGCGCGTGACGCTCCGGCCTGCGAAGCCAGACAGGCCAAGGCGGTCCATGTCGCGCTACCTCATTTCACATATTAGCACCTGCTAAAATCCGTCAGGACGGAATTACCCGCAGGGCGCGGCGCCCGGACGTTCTGGCGTCTGGTACGCCGCCACGCCGCCTGCCGCAACGAGGCCCCCCGTGCATCGGCGCATGGCAGGTGGCCCACCGCGAGGCTGGCGCCCTCACCCGTATTCGGCGGTCGGCGCCGGCGAGCCAGGGGCCATGCTCCTGGCTACGCCCCCAGGCGCCGGCCCCGCATCCCATTACCCGCACAGGACTTGCAACCAGCATGCTGCCCGCACAGAAACACACCCTGGAGACCCTGCTCGCGCAAATCGTAGCCCAGGTGGCAAAGGCCACCGAAGGCGCGAGCGAAGCCGCATTCGTCGTGCCCGCAATCACGCTCGAGCGCCCCAAGGTCGCCGCACACGGCGACGTCGCCTGCAACGTCGCGATGCAGCTCGCCAAGCCCATGCGCGCGAACCCGCGCCAGCTCGCCCAGCAGATCGTCGACGCCGTGCTCGCCCAGCCCGAGGCCGCAGGCCTCGTCGAGACGGCCGAAGTGGCCGGCCCCGGCTTCATCAACCTGCGTCTCACTGCGAACGCCAGGCGCGCCGTGATCGGCGCCGTGTTCGAGCAGGGCGAGGCATTCGGCCGCTCGCAGCGCGAAGCGGGCAAGCGCGTGCTCGTCGAGTTCGTCTCGGCCAACCCTACCGGCCCGCTGCACGTGGGCCACGGCCGCCAGGCCGCGCTTGGCGACGCCATCTCGAACGTGCTCGCCTCGCAGGGCTATGACGTGCACCGCGAGTTCTACTACAACGACGCGGGCGTGCAGATCGGCAACCTCGCCCTCTCCACCCAGGCGCGCGCACGCGGCTTCAAGCCCGGCGACGCCGAATGGCCCGAGGCGGCCTACAACGGCGAATACATCGCCGACATCGCGCGCGACTACCTTGCGGGCGAAACCGTCGCGGCCAAGGACGGCGAGCCCGTCACGGGCGAAAAGGACCCTGAGAACCTCGAAGCGATCCGCCGCTTCGCCGTGGCCTACCTGCGCCACGAACAGGATCTCGACCTGCAGGCGTTCGGCGTGAAGTTCGACCGCTACTACCTCGAATCGTCGCTGTACACGGAAGGCCGCGTCGAGAAGACCGTCGAGGCACTGGTCGCTTCGGGGCAGACTTACGAGCAGGAAGGCGCGCTGTGGCTCAAGACCACCGACTACGGCGATGACAAGGACCGCGTGATGCGCAAGTCCGACGGCACCTATACCTACTTCCTGCCCGACGTGGCCTACCACGTCACCAAGTGGGAGCGCGGCTTCACGAAGGTCATCAACATCCAGGGCTCCGATCACCACGGCACCATCGCGCGCGTGCGCGCGGGCCTGCAGGCGCTCGGCATCGGCATTCCGAAGGGCTATCCCGACTACGTGCTGCACAAGATGGTCACGGTGATGCGCGACGGCCAGGAAGTGAAGATCTCCAAGCGCGCGGGCAGCTACGTGACCGTGCGCGACCTGATCGAATGGTCTGGCGGCGCGAACCCGGGCAGCGAAGTCTCGCCCGACCTGCTCGACGAGGCGACAATCCGCCGCGGCCGCGACGCCGTGCGCTTTTTCCTCATCTCGCGCAAGGCCGACACCGAATTCGTGTTCGACATCGACCTCGCGCTGAAGGAAAACGACGAAAACCCGGTGTACTACGTGCAGTACGCGCATGCGCGCATCTCGTCGATTCTCGGCGACTGGCAGGGCAAGTTCGGTGGCGATCCAGCCGCGCTGCCCAAGGTCGATCTCGCGCCGCTGTCGAGCGAGCGCGCGCTCGCGCTCATCGCGAAACTCGGCGAATTCCCCGACATGCTCACGCATGCCGCCGGCGAACTCGCGCCGCACGCGGTGGCGTTCTACCTGCGCGAACTCGCCGCTGAGTTTCACTCGTTCTACAATGCCGAACGCGTTCTCGTCGATGACGCCGCCGAACGCGACGCCCGCGTCGCCCTCCTCGCGGCCACGCGCCGGGTGCTCGCGAACGGCCTGGCCGTGATCGGCGTGTCCGCGCCGGAGCGCATGTAACGAGACGCGCGAGACCCGCGCGCAGCAACTTGTTTGGGGCCGCCGCCTCGCGCGGACGGCCATTCCAGGATTCTCTTGTTTGCAGGTGATTCAGACGATGGCAAAACCGCGCCGCACTACGAAACAGCAGTCGAAGCAGTCCGGGGGAACCTTTCTCGGCATCGTGCTGGGCCTGATCGTCGGCCTTGCGATCGCGGTGGTGGTGGCGCTGTACATCACGCGCGCGCCCACGCCGTTCGTCTCGAAGGTCGCGCCGCCGGCCGCTTCCGACGTCAGCCAGAACAACGAGCAGGTCGACCCGAACCGCGTGCTGCAGGGCAAGTCGCCGGGCCAGCCGGTGCCGCAGGCCGCGCAAAGCACGCCGCCCAACACGGCGCCGGGCCAGACCACGAACCAGTCGCAGTCCTCGGGCATGCTCGAAGAGCCGCAGATCGTGGAAGTGCCGCCTTCGGGTTCGAACAGCAACGCCGCCAACAACGGCGTGGCCGTCGCGCCGCAACCGTCGACGGGTGAAAACGTCACGGGGGGCACGGCGATCGCGAGGAAGCCGCAGTCGGCCAGCAATTCTACGAACAACGCGACGAACAGCGCGACGACCAACCCGGCGCAGATCCTCGCGAACAACCAGCCGCAGAAGCCCGCCAACGCGGTGCCGACGCCCCCGGCCGCCAAGCCCGGCAGCGTCGCGCCCGCCCCCGGCGACGCCAACACCGGCTACTTCCTGCAGGTGGGCGCGTACAAGACGTCGGGCGACGCCGAGCAGCAGCGCGCGCGCCTCGCGTTCCAGGGGTTCGAGTCGAAAGTGACGCAGCGCGATGCCGGCGGCGTGACGTACTATCGCGTGCGCATCGGTCCGTTCACGAAGTTCGACGATATGAACTCGACGCGTCAGCGCCTGTCCGACGCCGGTATCGATACGGCCGTCATCCGCTTCACGAAGCAGTAATCGCCGCCCGCGCCGCGCACCGCGCGCCCGCCCACCGAAGCCGCAGCACAGCGGCGTTCGCGTGAGGACGGGCTGCGGCGCGCGGCGCGGCGTCCGTCAACAAGCACATCCGCAGGCGCCAGCTTCGCGCCAACGGCGTCCTGCGGCAGACAACCGGCCGCCGCCGGTCCAAGAACAGTGGATTCCTACGCCATGAAACGACTTCTCGGTACGCTTTTTCTCTCGCTTTCGCTGGTCGCCGGCGTGGCCCACGCCACGCCCGAGGCGCCCGTGGCCGGCAAGGACTACACGGTCCTGAAGGCGCCGCAGGCGCTCGACGTGCCCGCGGGCAAGATCTCGGTGATCGAGTTCTTCTGGTACGGCTGCCCGCACTGCAACGCGTTCGACCCGTATCTCGAAGCGTGGATCAAGAAACAGGGCCCGGACGTCGTGTTCAAGCGCGTGCCGGTGGCATTCCGTGACGACTTCATCCCGCACTCGAAGATGTACTACGCACTCGACGCGCTCGGCCTCGCCCAGAAGCTCACGCCGGTCGTGTTCCACGAAATCCACGTGAACAAGAACTACCTGCTCACGCCGGAAGATCAGGCGAAGTTCCTCGCCACGCAAGGCGTGGATGCGAAGAAGTACATGGAAGCCTACAACTCGTTCTCGACGCAGAGCGCGTTGCAGCGCGACAAGGCCCTGCTCGATGCCTACAAGATCGACGGCGTGCCGACCATCGCCATCCAGGGCAAATACGAGACCGGCCCGGCCATGGTCCAGGGTCCCGAAGACAAGGCGCTGCCGGGCACGACCCAGGTGATGGACTTCATCGTCTCGCAGATCCGCGCGAAGAAGATGTGAGACACAGCGCCATGCAGGACGCGCCTCTGAAGGTCTTCATCACCGGCGCGTCGAGCGGCATTGGCGCCGCGCTCGCAGCCGTTTACGCGCGGCAGGGCGCCGTCCTCGGGCTCGTCGCGCGCCGCGGCGAGGCCCTTGCCGGCTTCCGGCAGTCCCACCCCGATCACCCCATCGCCATCTATCCCGCCGACGTGCGCGACGCCGATGCGCTCGCCGCCGCCGCGCGCGACTTCATCGCCCAGTACGGCATGCCCGATATCGTGATCGCCAATGCGGGCGTGAGCCGCGGCGTGCTCACGGGCGAAGGCGATCTCGCCACGTTCCGCGACGTGATGGACACCAACTACTTCGGCATGGTCGCCACCTTCGAGCCGTTCGCCTCGGCGATGAAGCAGGCAAGGCGCGGCACGCTCGTCGGAATCGCGAGCGTGGCCGGCGTGCGCGGGCTGCCGGGCTCGGGCGCCTACAGCGCGTCGAAGGCCGCGGCGCTCGCCTATCTCGAAGCGCTGCGCGTGGAAATGCGCCCGTTCGGCGTGCCCGTGGTCACCATCGCGCCCGGCTATATCCGCACGCCGATGACGGCGAAGAACCCCTACCGCATGCCCTTCCTGATGGACGCCGACCAGTTCGCCGCGAAGACTGCGCAAGCGATCGCGCGCGGCACGTCGTTCGCGGTGTTCCCCTGGCCGATGCGCGTGGCCGCGGCGATGCTGCGCGCGCTGCCGCGCTGGGTCTACGACCGCGTGTTCGAAAAGGCGCCGCGCAAGCCGCGCGCGGCGGGCCACTAAGGCGCTTCCGCTGGCCGCACGGCGCCCCCATGCCATATGGGTATGTCGATTAAATGGTTGTCTCGGCAATTTCCCTTCGATAAGCTTGGCTCGTCCGGGCGCCCTTCCGAGCCTTCCCGCCTCTCCTGAATCGAACAAAACGGGGCGCCGCCCGCCACCGAAGAACCACGGAGATCCCATGCGCTTCACCTCGCCCACCGCGCGCACGCTCGTGCCTGGATTCGTACCAGGCCTCGTGCTTGCGACCGCGCTTGGCGCCGCGTTCGCGGCCGCGCCCGCGCTCGCCAAACCGCTGACGGTCTGCACCGAGTCGAGTCCCGACGGCTTCGACGTCGTGCAGTTCAACTCGCTCGTCACGACCAACGCGTCCGCCGACGTCATCTTCAATTCGCTCGTGGCCTATGACGAAGCGCAAAAGAAGGTCGTGCCCGCGCTCGCGGACAAGTGGGAAGTGAGCGCCGACGGCCTGACCTACACGTTCCATCTGCGCCCCGACGTGGCGTTCCAGACGACCGAATGGTTCAAGCCCACGCGCACGCTCGACGCCGACGACGTCGTCTTCACGTTCGATCGCATGCTCGACGCGAACAATCCGTGGCACAAGGTGGCCGGCGCGAGCGGCTTCCCGCACGCACAGTCGATGGGTCTCGTGAAACTCGTGAAGGCGGTCAGGAAGGTCGACGCGAACACGGTGAAGTTCGAACTCAACGAGCCGAACGCCACGTTCCTCTCGATCCTCACGATGGGCTTCGCATCGATCTACTCCTCCGAGTACGCCGACCAGTTGCTCAAGGCCGGCAAGCAGGTCGATCTCAACGCGAAGCCGGTGGGCACGGGCCCGTTCACGCTCAAGAGCTACACGAAGGACGCAGTGATCCGCTACGACGTGAACCCGGCCTACTGGGGGCCGAAGCCGAAGGTGGACCGCCTGATCTACGCGATCACGCCCGACGCCGCCGTGCGCGCGCAGAAGGTGAAGGCCGGCGAATGCCAGATCGCGCTCTCGCCCAAGCCCCAGGACGTGGCCGCGGCGAAGGACGACAAGTCGCTCAAGGTGGTGGAGACGCCCGCGTTCATGACGGCGTTCGTCGCGCTCAACACGCAGAAGAAGCCGCTCGACAACCAGAAGGTGCGCCAGGCGCTGAACATGGCGTTCGACCGCACGACGTACCTGAAGGCGATTTTCGATAATACCGCCACGCCCGCGACGAACCCCTGGCCGCCTATCACCTGGGGATACGACCGGTCGATCCAGCCGTATCCGTATGACCCGGCGAAGGCGAAGCAGCTGCTCGCCGACGCGGGCTTCGCCAACGGCTTCGCGACGACGATCTGGGTGCGTCCGAACGGCAGCGTGCTGAACCCGAACCCGCGCGCGGGCGCGGAGCTTTTGCAGGCCGATTTCGCGAAGATCGGCGTGAAGGCCGACATCAAGGTGATCGAGTGGGGCGAGCTGATCAAAGAGGCGAAGCAAGGCCAGCACGACACGCTCTTCATGGGCTGGGCCGGCGACAACGGCGACCCCGACAACTATCTCTCGCCGCTCTTTAGCTGCAACGCGGTGCAGTCGGGCATCAACTTCGCGCGCTTTTGCGATCCCCAGCTCGACAAGCTGATCGCCGAAGGCAAGGCCACCGCCGATCAGGCGAGGCGCGTGAAGCTCTATGAAGCGGCACAGCAGATCATCCACGACCAGGCCCTGTGGATTCCGCTTGGCTACCCGACCGCCTCCGCCATCACGCGCACCAACGTGAGCGGCTATCAGGTGAGCCCGTTCGGACGCCAGAACTTCGCGGGCGTCGTGGTGCAGTAACGGCAGGAGCATGCCGGGCGCTCGCGTCCGGCGCACCGTTTACAGACCCGCCCCGACGATCACGAATTGAAACACGCCCGCCTGCGCGAAACATGCGGGAAGCCCGCCGCAGGCGGGCGGGCGCCTTTCCTGCCATTACCGCCCGTAAAATTCGCGCGCAGTTTGTTGCAGTTTGGTAACTCAAGCCGGCGCTCGCCTGGCTACATTGAAGCCATCGAATCTTCAACCGAAGGGGCTCAAAATGAAAACCAAACTCTTTGCCGCGCTGGGTGCTGGAGCGCTCGTCCTGGCCGCCTCGCAAACCGCGATGGCCGGCGTGGTGGTCGGACTGAACGTCGGCGTGCCCGCTCCGGTTTATGTTGCACCCGCACCGGTGTATGTCGCGCCGCAGCCCGTTTATGTCGCGCCGCGTCCGGTCTACGTCGCGCCGCCCGTGCGCGTGGCCTACGCGCCGGCTATCGTGATCGGCTGGCATGGCGACCGCTACTGGGACGGCCACCGCTGGTACGGCCGCCGCGAGTGGTATGGCCGTCGCGGCTGGTACTAAACCCGTTGCCTGAATTGCAAAGCGCCTCGCCAAAACGCGAGGCGCTTTTGTTTTACGCGATGTCGTTACGTGCCGCCCGAATTACTTGCGGTCCGCGACGATCTGATCGAACGTGCCGCCATCGGCGAAATGCGTGGCCTGCGCGTTTTGCCAGCTGCCGAACACCTGCTCGACCGTGAAGGTCTTGATCGGCTTGAATTCGCTGGCGTGCTTCGCGAGTACCGCCGCATCGCGCGGACGCAGATGGTGCTGCGCGATGATCTCCTGCGCGGCGGGCGAATACAGGTAATCGAGATACGCCTGCGCGCTCTTGCGCGTGCCGCGCTTGTCCACGACCTTGTCGACGATCGTCACCGGCGGCTCCGCCAGCAGGCTCACCGAGGGATAGACAGCTTCGAAGTCCTTCGCACCCACGCCACTGTCGATGAGCGCCACTTCGTTTTCGAAGGTCACGAGCACGTCGCCGATGCCGCGCTGCGTGAAGGTCGTCGTCGCGCCCCGGCCGCCCGCGTCCAGCACCGGCACGTTCTTCAGGAGCGCGCGTTCGAAGTCGAGCGCCTGGGCGTCGCTCGCGCCCTGCTGCTTGCGGTAGCCCCATGCGGCCAGATACGCGTAGCGTCCATTGCCCGACGTCTTCGGGTTGGCGATCACGACCTGCACGCCGGGCTTCGCGAGATCGTCCCAATCCTTGATGTGTTTGGGATTGCCCTTGCGCACGAGGAACACCATCGTCGTCGTGTAGGGCGCGCTCGCGTCGGGTAGACGCGTGCGCCAGTTGGCGGGCACGAGATGACCCTGCTGCGCGAGCAGGTCGATGTCGTTGGGCTGGTTCATCGTCACGACATCGGCTTGCAGGCCTTGCAGCACCGAGAGCGCCTGCGCGCTCGACGCGCCGTGCGACTGCCTGATCGACAGGGTCTCGCCGGTCTTCTTCTGATAGTCGGCGATGAAGCTCGCGTTGATGTCCTTGTACAGCTCGCGCGTCACGTCGTACGAGACGTTCAGCAGCGACGTTTCGGCATGCGCTGCCGCCGCACTCAATGCGATGATGCCCGCGCCGAGCCAGCGCGCCGTGCGTCCCAAACCTGCCATGGTGATCCCCGTCTGTCGTTGAAAGGCGTTTCAGCCTGCCTGCATGCTTTTCGTAAGCAGGCCGAACACTCGATTCTAGCGAGCCGGGGCGCACGGCTTATACCGATGCGAGATTTGCTTTGCGGCTTTCGTGCTAAGTGCGCGAGGCGTGCTAAGCCATGATGTGCGCGCCGCCGTCGATATACACGGTGTTGCCGCTCATGCGGCGGGCGTAGCGCGTGGCGAGATACGCGGTTGCGTAGCCCACGTCCATGATGTCGACGAGTTCGCCGAGCGGCGCGCGCTCCGCGGCTTCGGCGAGCATGCGGTCGAAGTCGGGCAGCCCCGAAGCCGCGCGCGTCTTGAGCGGCCCAGGCGAGATCGCGTGCACGCGGATGCCGATCGGCCCGAGTTCGTACGCGAGATAACGGCACGACGCCTCGAGCGCCGCTTTCACCGGGCCCATCAGGTTGTAGTTGGGCACGACGCGGTTCGCGCCGTCATAGCTCATCGCGAAGAGCGTGCCGCCGTGCGGCATGAGCGGCGCGGCGCGCTTGGCCATGCGGATGAACGAGTGGCACGACACGTCCATCGCATAGGCGAAGCCCTGCGCCGACGAATCGAGCAGGCCGCCCTGCAGATCCTCTTTCGGCGCATAGGCGATGGAGTGCAGCACGATGTCGAGCGCCCCCCACCTTGCGCGCACGGCGTCGAACACGGCGTCGAGCTGGCCGTCTTCCTCGACGTTCAACGGCAGCAGCAACTGCGCGCCCAGTTCGTTGGCGAGCGGCTCGACGTAGGGCCTCGCCTTGTCGTTGAGATAGGTGATGGCGAGCTGCGCACCGAGGTCGGCGAACGCGCGGGCGCAGCCGTACGCGATCGAATCGGCGTTCGCCACGCCGGTGACGAGCGCGCGCATGCCGGCAAGCGGCCGTTCGGGAGGAGTATGCATGGCTCACCTCGCAGTGGAAGACGGCCGGTGATGGCCGCAGATGCAAATGCCGATCCGGCTGCCGACGTGCCGACGTGTCGACCTCGAAGCGACGCGCCGCATCGGCGGGGATGCGGCGCGTCCGGGTGACACGGGAACGGGCTTCGTTACTCGCTCGCGCTACGCGTCGCGCGGCGGCGCGTGGCCGTCGTGCCCGCGGCCCGCGTGGCGGTGGGCGTCGATGCCGCGCGCGAGCGGCGCGCCGCCGTCTTGGCGGCGGCCGGCGCCTTCTTCGCCTCTGCCGGCTCCGCGGCCTTCGCCTTTACGCCGGCACGCGCCGCACGCATGGGTTTCGCGGGCGCGGCATGTTCGCTCGCAGCGGCAGACTTCGCGCGAGAGGACTTCGCGGGCGCCGCTGGGCCTTCGGGTTGCGCAGCCTCTGCGGCGAACGATGCCTTGACGCCGTGTTCGGCGCTGCCGTCGCCAGCCGTGCCGCCGTCAGCGCCCGAGGAGCCGCCCGAAACACCGCCGCCCGCCGACGGCGACCCGCCGCCGTCGGCGGGCGGCAGCCCCGTCTTCTCGCTGCCAGGCTCGACGCCCAGCGCGCGCTGCACGTGACGATAGCGCTCGCGCTGCTCGCCTTCGAGCGGCCCGGACACGGTCGCGATGCGGTACACGGCCGCGAGCAGTGCGCGCCGCGTCTTCATGTCCGGCACGATCTCGGGCAACGCGTCGATCGCGGCCTGCGGATCGAGCTGCACGATCGCGCCCTGGCGGCGCGCGGCTTCCTTGAGTTCGGCGATGCTCGGCTGGCGATCGCCGAGATACTCGCGCGCGAGTTCGCGCATGCGCTGGAACGGCCGGTACTGCACCGTATGCATTTCGTCGACGATATATGCGGCAATGCGCATGAACGCGTCGACGAGCGAGCCCTTCGCGAGATGCGCGCGCGCCGCGCGCAGGCGGTATTGCGCGAGTTCCTTGCGCAGCGCCATGAGCGGCGGCGCGATGGGCTCGAGCGGCTGGTTCGGCGTCACGCCCACCAACGCCTGCACCCACGGCGCGGTGTAGACGTTGTAGAAGGTGCTTTCGATCCAGGCGTCGCGCGCGTCGCGGTATGCGTCCCACGAAGCTTCGATGGTCGCCGACGCCTGCTTTTCGAGCAGCGTGAACGGATTGTCGGGCGCGGTGGGCTTGCGGTTGCCGCGCACCGCCTCCGCCATGGCGGGCAGCACGCCCAGAGCCGGATTCGCGTCGCTCAGCACGCTGCGCTCCACGCGCGACGGGTGCGACTCGCGCAGCGCATGCGCGCTGAACGCATTGCTCGACGCACGCACGAACGGCGAAACGAACAGGTCGTAGAGACGCTGGTTGTTCTCCGCGAAGCGGCGTACCACTTCGAAGGGCTGCTCGTCGTCGCGGCCGTCGTCGAGCGCGAGAATGTCGTCGATGGTGCGGCGCTCGAAGCGGATCTCGTAACGCCCTTCGAGCGCTTCGAGGCGCGCGGCTTCCGGCGTCGAGTCGGTGATCTTCGCTTCGTAGAGGCCCGGCGGCAGCACGTCGATCAGGTCGAGCGCCGAGAATAGTTCGGTATGCTCCTTATTGGCCACGCTCGCCGAAACGAAGATGCCGAGGTGCCCCACCCTGTCGTGCAGGCAGTACACGATCACCTGCTCGTTGGCGACGATCTCGTCGACGCTCGCGTAGAGGTCGGGAATCCAGTTGAGCGCCTGCTGCGGCGGCGTGATGTTGTCGCCCCAGGAGGCGAGCACGATGATCGGCGTGCGGATGTTGCGCAGATCCACCGGCGAGCGCGCGTTCTTCGCGAACACCTCGTTGCGCGTGAGGTGGTTGCCCACGAAGAGGTTCTGCACGATCCAGTCGATCTCGGCGCGGTTCAGCTGGAAATGGCCGCCCCACCAGCGCTCGAATTCGAGGAAGCGCTCGCGCTCGGAATCGACCTTCGAATAGAGGTTGTAGAGCTTGCCCCAGTACGTGTTGGCCGGATTGAGGTACTCGAAGTTCTGCACGAGATACGCGCCGTCGAAGCGGCCGTCGCCCAGGTCCGCCGCGAGCGAGGACATCCACGAGCCGCCCAGCATGCCGCCCGAATAGCGCATGGGATTCTTGCCGCGCACGCCGGCCCAGTACGACAGCGGCGAGCCCGCGAGCATGAGCGGGCCGACCAGCGCGGGCGCGGAAGCCGCGAGCAGCGCCGCGGCCCAGCCGCCCTGGCAGTTGCCGATGATGAACGGCAAGCCGTCCGCGTCGGGATGCAGCTCGCGCACACGTTGAATGAATACCGCTTCAGCCTGCGCGACCGACTGGATTGTCTGCGTTTCGCAGGGCAGCGGGAAGAACGTCACGAAATAGCACGGATGGCCCTTGCGCAGCGCGATGCCGACTTCGCTGTCCATCTTGAACCCGGCAATGCCGGGGCCGTGGCCCGCCCGTGGATCGATCACGACGAAGGGGCGCATGCGCGGATCGGTCGGCGCGCCCGCTTCGGGCCTGATGCGCAGGAGTGCGTAATTGCAGGGATCGTCGAGTTCGCGGCCGTCGACGATCACTTCGTAGTCGAACGCGAGCACCGGCGGCATGCCCGCCTGCTCGTGCACATAAGTCTGGTTGCCGCGCTCGCGCAGCACGTCGAGGAACAGCACGCTGCGCTGCCAGGCGTCGTGGAGGTAGTCGTAGAGCGGCTGCGCCACCGTTGGCGCGGATTGCGCCGATTCGATTACGCGGTTCACTGCCGAAGACACTGCCGAAGCCGCGTCGGTCAGCGGCGTCCGGGGCGATGACGCCTCGTCGGATGCACCCGCGAGCGGCCAGAAAGGCGCGAAGGGCCAGAAAGACGTGCCCGATGCGAACGTGGGCAGAAACGAAAACGGCGAGGAAACGAGCGGCGAGGAGGCGGGAACTGCCACGAGACGAATCTCCTTTAAGGGAACGCCGGCTCGCCTCGCGACCGCGACGTGAAAAGAGCCAGATCATGTTGCACTGCGGCATCTTAAAAACTAGGCGGCGGCCCTGCGAAAGTCAAGATGCGCGGCGGCCCCGGTGCCTCCCCGATGATCGCAACGCCTTGTGAATGAAGCATGACAGACACGACTGTCGGGCTTAAGCGCGAAGCGCAACGACGCCGCGCGGGCCCCGCGCGCATCCAGCCGACTGTCTCGTCGGCGCTGGTCTACACTGTTACCGCTTTGCGCGCCGCAGCATGTTCCTAGTGGAGACCGCCGTGACTTCATCGCCCGACAAGTATTCGGTTCTGCTCGCCCGCTGTGGCGGCCTTGCGCCCGTGCCCACCGCCGTCGCGCATCCCTGCGACGCGTCCTCGCTCACCGGGGCGCTCGACGCCGCGAACCTCGGCTTGATCGTGCCGATCCTCGTCGGCCCCGAAGCGAAGATCCGCGCGGTGGCCGAGGAAGCCGACCTGCGCCTCGACGGCATCACCCTCATCGACGCGCCGCACAGCCACGCCGCCGCCGAATTCGCCGTGCGCGCCGTGCGCGAGGGCCAGGCCGAACTGCTCATGAAGGGCAGCCTGCACAGCGACGAACTGCTCCACGAAGTCGCGCTCGGCGCCAATGGCCTGCGCACCGAGCGACGCCTCTCGCACGTGTTCGCGATGGACGTGCCCACGTACCACAAGCCGCTTTTCATCACCGATGCGGCCGTCAACATCTTCCCCAAGCTCGCCGACAAGGCCGACATCGTGCGCAACGCGATCGACCTCGTGCAGGCGCTCGGCGTTGGCACGCCCAAGGTCGCCATTCTCGGCGCCGTGGAAACCGTGTCCGAAAAGATGCCCTCCACCATCGACGCGGCCGCGCTCTGCAAGATGGCCGACCGCGGCCAGATCACGGGCGGCCTGCTCGACGGCCCGCTCGCCTTCGACAACGCGATCAGCGCCGAAGCCGCGCGCATCAAGGGCATCGCCTCGCCCGTAGCAGGCGACCCCGACATCCTGCTCGTGCCCGACCTCGAAGCGGGCAACATGCTCGCCAAGCAGCTCACCTTCCTCGCCGGCGCGGAAGCGGCCGGCATCGTCCTCGGCGCGCGCGTGCCGATCATCCTCACGAGCCGCGCCGACAGCGTGCGCTCTCGCATCGGCAGCTGCGCGATCGCCGTGCTGCTCGCGCATGCGCGGCGCGCACGCAAAGCCACGGAGATCCTGTGAGCAGCGTCCAGACCCGGCCGGCCGACCAGGGCCATGTCGTGCTCGTCGTGAATGCGGGTTCGTCGAGCATCAAGTGTTCGGTGTTTCGCGTGATCGAAGACGACCACGTGGAAGGCGGCGCACGCGCGCTGCATGGCGCGGGCGGGCAGATCGAGGGCATCGGCGTCGCGCCGCGCGTGGTCGCGCATATGGCCGACGGGCGCCTGATCGTCGACGAGAAGTTTCCGGTCGCGCAGGTCGCCGATCACGACGCCGCGTTTCGCCTCCTGCGCCTCGTGCTCGCCGTGGGCCTGCGCGACACGCCGCCCGCCGCGATCGGTCACCGCGTGGTGCACGGCGGCGCGCGCTACGCCGATGCCGTGCTCATCGACGACGAAGTGATCCAGGAGCTCGACGCGCTCACGCCGCTCGCGCCCCTGCATCAGCCGCACAATCTCGCCGCGATTCGGGCGGTGCGTCAGGCCGCGCCCGAGCTGCCGCAGGTGGCGTGCTTCGACACCGCGTTCCACGCGGGCAACGACATCATGGCGCAGCTCTTCGCGCTGCCGTACAGCTATTACGGCGAGGGCGTGCGGCGCTACGGCTTTCACGGTCTCTCGTACGAGTACATCGCGAGGCACCTGCATCAGGTCGCGCCCGACGTTGCGCGCGGGCGCGTCGTCGTCGCGCACCTGGGCAACGGCGCGAGCCTGTGCGCGATGAAGGACGGCAAGAGCGTCGAGACCACCATGGGCCTCACCGCGCTCGACGGCCTGCCCATGGGCACCCGCTGCGGCGCGCTCGACGCAGGCGCCGTGCTCTGGATGATGGCGAAGGGCATGGACTACCACGCCATCGAGAAGGTGCTGTACCAGGAGTCGGGCCTGAAGGGCCTCTCGGGCCTGAGCAGCGACATGCGCGAGCTGCTCGCGAGCGGCAGCGACCGCGCGAGGCTCGCGATCGACTTCTATACGTATCGCATCGCACAGGACGTGGGCAAGCTCGCCGTGGTGCTGGGCGGGCTCGACGCGCTCGTGTTCACGGCGGGCATCGGCGAGCATGCCGCGCCCATTCGCGCGCAGGTATGCGAGCGGCTCGCGCCGGTGTTCGGCACCGTGCTCGACGCGCAAGTCAACGAGGTCGGCAGCAGTCAGGGCAACGAGCGCGTGAGCGCGCACGAAAGCCGCATTCCCGTTTTCGCGATCCGCACCGACGAGGAAGGGATGATCGCGCTCCATACGGCGCGGTTGTTGCGGGAGGCGCTCAGGCACTGAGCGCGCATCGAACGGCCGCCGCAGCGCGGCGCTTCGGCTCGCCGCGCCTCAGGCGTACGCCGGACCGCCCTGGTCGAATGCCGCGTCGCGCAACCGCCCCGGCGCTGCGCCATGGACCAGCGTATCGACGAAGTACTTCGCGCGCGGCCACGGCCCAAAGCCTGCCGCCGTGTTGATGTGTCCCGCATCGCCAAGATTCACGAACGCGCTGCCTAGTTGCTGCGCGAGCGCGCGGGCGCCTTCGAGCGGCATCCACGGATCGGTTTCGCTGCCGATGAGGATGGACGGCACGGGCAGCTGCCGCGCGTCGAACGCTCCAGCAAAGCGGAACTTCTCGGGGCTCGCGGGTGCGACCAACAGCACACCGGCAATGTCGGCGCCGCTCTCCCCCAGCACGCCGGTGTGCAGCGCCTGCGCCGCCACGAGGCAGCCGAAGCTGTGCGCGGCCAGCAGGAACGGCCCGCGCTCGCCCACAAGCCGCCGCGCGAGCCCCGCGCCCCAGACTGCCAGGTCGGGCGAGTCCCAGTCGTCCTGCTCCGCACGCAGCGAGCGCGCGAACTGGCGTTCGAGCCAGCTCTGCCAGTGAGCGCCATCGCTGCCGTGCAGGCCCGGCACGGTGACGAGGCGGGGCGGCCAACGCATTTGCGCGCACGAAAGCATGATTTTTTCCTCGCTGGGACACGGCGTGAATCGATTGTGGCCCGCGAGCCGCGCGCGCCGAACCAATTTTTTTTGCTTAGCTTTTCGGCACCCCGGCGTGGTCCGGCGCGAGACACGTTGCGGGAAGGCGCGCCGCGATTTGCCCGGCGGGCGCGGGCCTGAAAAAGTAGAATGGTGCCGGTGCACGCGGCTCTGTCGGCCCTGTCGGCCCTGTCGGCCCTGGCGGGCCGCACGGCGCGCACAGGTTCGAGCCGCACAGCCGTTACCAGGGACAGGTTCACCCATCATGAAGATCATTTTCTGGTTCCCGCAGACCGACGCCTCCGCGTGGCTCCACGGCCTCGCGCGCGCCCTGCCCGATGCCGCGTTGCGCGAATGGCAGCCCGGCGACACCGACCCCGCCGACTACGCGGTCGTCTGGCACCCGCCGCGCGAACTCTTCGGCGTGCCGGGGCTTCGCGCCATCTTCAATCTGGGCGCGGGCGTCGACGCGATCCTCGCCCACGAACACGAGCGCCCTGGCACGCTGCCCGGCACCGCCATGCTCGTGCGGCTCGAAGATTCGGGCATGGGCCGGCAAATGAGCGAGTACGTTCAGCATGCGGTGCTGCGCTACCTGCGCCGCTTCGACGAGTACGCGCTCGCGCAGGCGCGCCGCGAATGGCATGTGCTCGCGCCGCATCCGCACGAGACCTTCACGGTGGGCGTGCTCGGCCTGGGCGTGCTGGGCGCGCAGGTCGCGCAGGCGGTCGCCGCGCTCGGCGTGCCGGTGCGCGGCTTTTCGCGCAGCATGAAGACGATCGAGGGCATCGAAACGTACTCGGGCGAGCTGCACGGCGAGCAGTTCGACGCCTTCCTCGACGGCGTGAAGCTGCTCGTGAACCTGCTGCCCGCCACGCCCGACACCGAAAGCGTGCTCAATGCGCGCACCTTCGGCAAGCTCTCGCGCGGCGCGTATCTCGTGAACGTAGCGCGCGGCACGCATCTGGACGAGCAGGACCTGCTCGACGCGCTGGCGAGCGGCACGCTTGCGGCGGCGACACTCGACGTGTTCCGCGAGGAGCCGCTGGCGCCCGATCACCCGTTCTGGCGCGAGCCGCGCATCACGATCACGCCGCACAGTTCGGCGCTCACGCTGCGCGACGAAGCGATCTCGCAGGTCGCCGACAAGATCGGCGCGCTGGCCCGCGGCGAGACCGTGAGCGGCGTGGTGCATGTCGGGCGCGGTTACTGAACGCGGGCACATCGCGAAGCCTTTTCAAAATTATCGTTGGAGACACGGCAATGGCATTACCCACCGCAGTGAAGATCGTCGAAGTCGGCCCGCGCGACGGCCTGCAGAACGAGAAGGAATTCGTTCCCACCGCAACCAAGATCGAACTCATCGACCGGCTCTCGGCCGCCGGCTTTCCGAACATCGAGGCCGCCTCGTTCGTCTCGCCCAAATGGGTTCCGCAGATGGCCGACGGCGCCGAAGTCATGGCCGGCATCGAGCGCCGCAGCGGCGCGATCTACTCGGTCCTCACGCCGAATATGCGCGGCTTCGAAGGCGCGCTCGCCGCGCGCGCAGACGAGATTGTGATCTTCGGCGCGGCGAGCGAGGCGTTCTCGCAGAAGAACATCAACTGCTCGATCGCGGAAAGCATCGAGCGCTTCGCGCCCGTGGCGCTTGCCGCGAAGGAGCACGGCGTGCGCATGCGCGGCAGCGTGTCATGCGCACTCGGCTGTCCGTATCAGGGCGAAGTGCCGGTCGCTTCGGTCGTCGACGTCGTGGAGCGCTTCGCCGCGCTCGGCTGCGACGAGATCGACATTGCCGACACCATCGGCGTGGGCACGGCGAAGCGCGTGCACGAAGTGTTCGAAGCCGTGACGAAGGTGTTTGCGCGCGAGCGCCTTTCGGGCCACTTCCACGACACCTACGGCCAGGCGCTCGCCAACATCTATGCGGCGCTCGAAGAAGGCATCGCCATTTTCCACGCCTCGGTGGCGGGCCTCGGCGGCTGTCCGTATGCGAAGGGCGCCACGGGCAACGTCGCGACCGAAGACGTGCTGTACCTCATGAACGGACTCGGCATCCATACCGGTATCGATCTGAACCAGGTCGTCGCGGCGGGCGACTTCATTTCGACCGCCATCGGCCGGGCCAACGTCTCGCGCGCGGGCAAGGCCCTGCTTGCGAAGGCCCGCAGCGAAGCGGCCTGCGCGTGACGCGCAACCCATCGAACCGCAGTACGAAGGAAATCGACTCATGACGGAAACCCTCGACAACCTCGACGCCCTGCCCGACTCCGCGCGCCGTGTCGCCCTGATGCTGCGCGAGCGCGGCCACGCCAGGCCGGTCGTGATGCTGCCCGAGACCGGCAAGACTTCCGCCGAAGCCGCTGCGGGCCTTGGCTGCGAAGTCGCGCAGATCGCCAAGTCGATCCTGTTCCGCCGACGCGAAGACGACGCACCCGTGCTCGTGATCGCGAGCGGGGCGAACCGCGTCGACGAAAGGAAAGTGGCCGCGCACGTGGGCGAGATCGGCCGCGCCGACGCGAAGTTCGTGCGCGAGAAAACCGGCTACGCCATTGGCGGCGTGTGCCCGATCGGCCACGCCACGACGCCCGTCACGCTGATCGACGCCGATCTGTTCCAGCTCGAAAGCCTGTGGGCCGCCGCCGGCCATCCGCACGCGGTGTTCAACCTCTCGCCACAGGAACTCGAGGCGCTGACCGGCGCGCCCGTGGTGGACGTCGCGCTGCGCGATTCGTGAGCATGGCCGCGATTCACGACACCGTCACGCCGCCGCCCTCGCCTTGCATCAACATCTGCCGCATGGATGAGCGCAGCGGCTTGTGCGAGGGCTGCCTGCGCAGCATCGACGAAATTGCCGGCTGGTCCACGCTCGACGACGACGCAAGACGCGCCGTCTGGGATGCGATCGAGACGCGGCATGCCGAGTGGGTTGCGCAGCGCTTCGAGCCGCAAGGAGAAAAACCATGAACGCGCCCGCCCGCGTCGTCACGGTCGGCGAGACGTTCCGCTCGACACTTCAGCTCACGCCTGAATCGGTGAAATCGTTCGGACTGCTCGTGAACGATCTGAACCCGCTGCACCACGACGAAGCCTACGCGGCGCAAAGCCGCTTTGGCGGACTGATTGCGTCGGGCACGCAACCGACCGCGCATTTCATGGCGCTGCTCGCCACGCACTACTCGCGGTACGCACAACCGCTCGGGCTCGAATTCGACATGAAACTCAAGCGCGCCGCGTACGCGAACGATACGATCACGTTCGAGTGGCGCGTCGATGAGGCGTGGTGGAAGCCGAGCCTGAACGGCGATCTCGTGAAACTCGTGGGCGAGGCCGTGAACCAGAAAGGCGAAACGCTCGTGGCAGGGCGCGCGACGATCCTCGTCATGCCCCGGCCCGAACACGCATCGGCGCGCGCCCCGGCATGAGCGCCGCGCCCGCACTCCCTGAATCGATCCGCGTGTTCGAGCGCGGCTGGCTTTCGTCGAACAACGTGCTGCTCGTCGACGAGGCGCGCGCCGCACTCGTCGATACCGGCTACGCGACGCACGCCGGGCAGACGCTCGCGCTCGTGCGCCATGCACTGGGCCCGCGCGCGCTCGACCTCGTCGTCAACACGCACCTGCACTCCGATCATTGCGGCGGCAACGCACGGCTGCAGGCGCAATGGCCCTGCGCGACGCTGATCCCCGCGGCGAGCGCGACGATCGTGCGCGACTGGGACGAGGCGCAGTTGAGCTTTCGCGCCACCGGGCAGACCTGCGAGCGATTCGCGTTCACAGGCACGCTTGCGCCGGGCGAACGGCTCGCGCTAGGGGGCTTCGAGTGGGAGGTGATCGGTGCGCCGGGGCACGATCCCGACTCGGTGATGCTCTACGCAGCCGGACCGCGCCTGCTCATCAGCGCCGATGCGCTTTGGGAGCACGGCTTCGGCGTGATTTTTCCCGAGCTCGAAGGCGCAAGCGGGTTCGCCGAGCAGCACGCGGTACTGGAAGCCATCGCGAAGCTCGACGTGCGCGTGGTGATTCCGGGCCACGGCAGGCCGTTCACAAACGTCGAGGCGGCGCTGGAGCGCGCGTTCTCGCGCCTCGCCTGGCTGCGCGCCGACCCGGCCCGCAATGCGAAGAACGCGCTCAAGGTGCTGATCGTCTTCAAGCTGCTGGAAGTGCGTGCGATGACCTTCGGCTCGCTGCTGGCGATGCTCGAAAACGCCGCCTCCCTGCGCGCCGCGGCGCAGCAGCTCGCCCCGCGCGGCGCGTGGCCGGCACTACTGCGCGAACTGGCTGGCGAACTGGCGACGAGCGGCGCGCTGGTCGTGCACGGCGAACGCCTCGAAGCCCCGGCGGCTGCGGTCTAGCCGGGCTGCAGGGAAAAGCGGGAAAGGTGCAAAAAAAACGCTCGTCCGTTTCCGGACGAGCGTTCGAATTAGCTCTGACGTGATCAAACTGTCGAGGGCATGATACTCGCGCCAAAATTCCCGAAGCATCAGTGATTTCCCTACAGATGACCTACGAACGCAGGCTTGGCGCACTGTCGCACGATTCATTCATCTGGAATCCGAATCGATCTCACTACCCGAGCTTGAGCCGCACAAGCTCGAACAGATGCGAGCACAGGTAGAGTCCGAGCCCGATCGCGCCGCCGATCACCGTGCCGTTCACGCGGATTTTCTGCAGATCCTTGCCGATCTTCAACTCGATGAGCCGCGCCGTCTCGCGCGTATCCCAGTTTTTCACGGTGTCGCGAATGTGATGCGTGAGGTACCGCGCAAAGTCGGGCGCCATGGCGCGCGCGGCGTCTTCGAGATGGCCGCTGAGCGAGGCGCGCAGGTCGGCGTCGGCGGCGAGCGTCTCGCCGAGCCACTGGCCCGTTGCGGCGACCTTCGCGTGCAGCGCCGAGTCTTCGCGCTCCAGATCGTCGCGCAGCCACGCGCGCAGGCTGTCCCACAGTGCGCGCGTGTAGTCGTTGAGCGCGCCGCCCTCGCGCAGGCTCGCCTTGAGCTCCTCGCCCTTGCGCAGGAACGCCGGATCGCTCTTGAGCTTCGCGATCAGCTTTTCCACGACCTCGTCGAACTTCTGGCGCAGATGGTGTTGGCGATCCTCGCTCACCTGCAGCAGCAGCCGGTTCACGGCGCTTTCCACCACGCGCGCGCCGCTCTCGCCGATCCACTCGCTGGGCAAAAACCTCTCGGTTGTCGGGTAATCGCTCTTGAGCCAGTCGACGATGGCCGACGCGACGAACGCGCGCGTACCGTCGTCGCGCAACAGCACGGCGAGCTGCTCGAGCATCTGGTCGAGCAGCTCCTGGTGGCGGCCGTCACGGGTGAGCGTGTCGAGAATCGCACCCGCCGACTTTGAGAAATCGACGCGCGCGAGCGCCGCGTGCAGGCTGTCGCGGATGAAGCTCTGGATGCGCGCGTCGTCGGTGAGGCCGAGCACGCCCGACATCATGCGCACCGCGTAGTCGCCCAGGCGCCGCGCATTCTGCGGCGCGGTGAGCCAGCCGGAAAGCCGCGCCACCGGATCGTGGCGCCGGATCAGCCCGACCAGCGAACCCACATCGAGAAACTTGTCGCGCACGAAGGCGGCAAGCTCGTCGGCGATGCGCTCCTTGTTGCGCGGAATCACGCCCGTATGCGCCGAAACGAACGGAATCGGGACGCGCCGGAACAGCGCGACCACCGCGAACCAGTCGGCGAGCCCGCCGACCATGGCGGCTTCGCTCACGGACTTGACGCCGTCCGTCATGACGCCTGGCGGGAAAAAGAGTGCCGTGCCGGCGAAGACGAGCGCCGCCACCAGCAGGAACGCCAGCGCCTGGCGCTTGGCGCGCGTGAGTTCGGCTTCGTCCCGTGGGACGTGCGGATGCGTCATGAGGGGCAGGGAGTCGCGGATTCGAATCGCGACATTATGCTGCCCACGCGCCAACTGCCGCATGCCGCAGCGCAGCGCCGGCGCTGCCGCGTTCGCTACGCCTCAGGCCGAACGCGCGCTGCGCCGCTGCGGCACGATCCGCCAGCCGAGGTTCACGCCTGCCGCCGCGACCAGGATGAGCGCGGCACCCACGACCTGGATCCACGCGAGACGCTGGCCGAACGCGAACCAGTCCACGAGGATCGCGACCACGGGATAGATGAACGAGAGCGCGCCCGTCATCGCCGTGGGCAGCTTCTGGATCGCACCGTAGAGCAGTACGTACATGATGCCCGTATGCACGATGCCGAGCGTGACGAGCTGCGCCCAGCGCAGCGGCGTGGCCGGCAGCGTGCCGTAGTGGATGAACGGTGCGAGCGCGAGCGCGCCGAACGCGAGCTGCACGAGCGCGATGAGGTGAGGCGGCGTGCCCTTCAGATGCCGCGTGATGATCGACGAGATCGCGTACAGAAACGCCGCGCCCGCCGCGTAGGCCACGCCCTGCAGATACTCTCCGGGCACCGCGAGCACGGCCGGCTGCACCTCGACCACGCACACGAGGCCGAGGAAGGCCACCGCCAGCCACGCAACCGTCGAAGCGCTCACGCGCTCGCGCAAAATGACCACGCCCAGGCCCACCAGCATGAACGGCTGCGTGTTGTAGACGGCCGTGGCCATGGAGATCGAAGCACGCGAATAGGCGGCGAACAGCAACACCCAGTTCGCGACGATGGCCGCGCCCCCCAGCACGGCGAGCGCGAACGTGCGCGGCGGCAGATACTTGCGGCGCAGCAGGCCAAGTGCGGCGCAAACGAGCATGAGCGTGGCGCCGCCCAGCACGCACCGCAAAAAGGCGATGTTGATCGGGGCCTGCCGCGAGGCGACCACGAGCCAGCCGATGGTGCCGGACATCAGCATCGCGACGACCATCTCGGCGGCGCCGCGGCGAATTTCAGGAGTGGTGGAAGACATGAGCTTGCATCCTCGTTCTAACGGACGAATGGCACGCGGCCCTTCGCATCTGCCAACCAGTTTATCGGCTGCAGGGCGAGGAATACATGGCTAAACTTAGGCGGGAGGCAGCCCTTGCCTTCGATTGAACGGCCCATCTGGCGGAGCACCCGCGCAATCATGAACCGACGCACGAACCCAACGCCCCCCGCGGCCCCGCTCGACGACATCGACCGCATGCTGCTCGCGGCGCTCGCCGAGAACGCCCGCGCGAGCGTCGCCGAACTGGCGAGGCACGTGGGGCTTTCGGCGCCGAGCACGTCCGAGCGGCTGCACCGGCTCGAAGCGCAAGGCGTGATCGGCGGCTATACGGTGCAGATCGATCCGCGCGCGCTCGGCTACACCTTGCAGGCCATCGTGCGCGTGAAGCCGCTGCCCGGACAGTTGCATCTGGTGGAAGAGGTGCTGCGGCGCATTCCCGAGTTCGTCGAGTGCGACAAGGTCACGGGCGACGACTGCTTCATTGCCCGGCTGTATCTGCATTCGATCGAACAGCTCGACGAGATTCTCGCGAAAGTTACCGAGCGCGCCGAAACCAGCACAGCCATCGTCAAGTCCACGCCGGTGCCGCGCCGCCTGCCGCCGCTGAACTGAAGCCGAAGCGCCGCAGCCCGACACGGTGGCCCGTCACGGCTCCGTGGTCTCGAAGAAGGCCAGCATCTCCGCGACCAGCGCCTCGCTCGCCTCCTCGGGAATGTAATGGCCGCACGGCAGCGCGCGCCCGCTCACGTCGCGCGCCACCTTGCGCCATTCGGCGAGCGGGTCGAAGCAGCGCTCGATCACGCCGTGCTCGCCCCACAGCACGCGCAGCGGGCACGCCACCTTGTTGCCGCGCTCGAGGTCGGCGCGGTCGTGCTCGAGGTCGATGGTCGCCGAGGCGCGGTAGTCCTCGCACATCGCGTGTACGGCGCCCGGCTGGCGCAGCGCCGCGCGGTAGGCGCCCAGCGCCTTCGGCGCGAAGGGTGCGAGACCCGCGTGGCGGCTGCCCATGACGCGCTCGATGTAGACGTCGGGGTTCGCTTCGATGAGCGTTTCCGGCAGCGGCTCGGGCTGGATCAGGAAGAACCAGTGGAAGTAGAGCGTGGCGAACTCGCGGTCGGTCTGCTCGTACATGGCGAGCGTGGGCGCGATGTCGAGCAGCATGAGCCGCTCGACGGCGCCGGCGTGATCGAGCGCCATGCGGTGCGCCACGCGCGCGCCGCGGTCGTGGGCGCACACGAGAAAACGCTCGTGGCCGAAGTGGCGCATGACTTCGACCTGATCGGCCGCCATCGCGCGCTTCGAATAGGCGGCGTGCGTGGCGTCGCTGGCCGGTTTCGAGGAGGCGCCGTAGCCGCGCAGATCCGTCGCGACGACGGTGAAGTGCTGCGCGAGCGAGGAAGCGCAGCGGTGCCAGATCATATGCGTCTGCGGATGGCCGTGCAGCAGCAATAGCGGCGGTCCTTCGCCGCCCTTCACGCCGCAGATGTCTACGCCGCCCGCAGTGCGAACGGTGAAAGGCTGGAATCCGTCGAAGGGCATGGGGCTAGTCTCTTGTGTTTGTTGGTCTGCGGTCATTGTATGAGGCGAGCGCAGCTCGAAAATGTGCTTTTGGGCTCGCAGTGGTAGAAACCGAGCACTCCCTCGAATACCACGCGCGCGATGCCCGATCGACCCCAAGCCTATAATCGAACGGCAGTTTTCGCGATCGCTATCCCGCGCAATTCCTGGCGCGATTGAGCCTTATCAAGTTAGGGCCTGTTTACGCCAATAACAGGCCCTTCTATATCGCACCTGGTCAATGGCGGCGCCGCGTTCGCGCGCCCCGCCATCTATCGAAGCGCCGCAAGGAGACCTCCCCATGGCACTCCCCGCCGTCCTGCAAAACCTCGCGCTGCCCGTGGTGGGCTCGCCGATGTTCATCGTCAGCTATCCGGAACTGGTGCTCGCGCAGTGCAAGGCGGGCATCGTCGGCGCGTTTCCGGCGCTCAACGCACGCCCCGCCGAGGAACTGGGCATCTGGCTCACGCAGATCAGGGAGGCACTCACCGCGCACAAGAGCGAGAACCCCGAGGCCGTCATCGGGCCGATTGCGGTCAACCAGATCGTGCATCAGTCGAATGCGCGGCTCGAGCACGACGTGCGCGTGTGCGTCGAGCACCACGTGCCGATCTTCATCACGAGCCTGCGCGCACCGCCGCGCGAACTGCTCGACGCGGTGCACAGCTATGGCGGCATCGTGCTGCACGACGTCATCAACCTGCGCCACGCCGCCAAGGCGCTCGAAGCGGGCGTGGACGGCCTGATCCTCGTGGCCGCGGGCGCGGGCGGCCATGCGGGTACGATCTCGCCGTTCGCGCTGGTGGGCGAAGTGCGGCGCATCTTCGACGGCCCGATCGTGCTTTCCGGCGCGATCGCCAACGGCGGCTCGATCCTCGCCGCCCAGGCCATGGGCGCGGACCTTGCCTACATGGGCACGCGGTTCATCGCGACGAAAGAGGCGCACGCCGTGGACGACTACAAGCACGCCATTCTCGAAGCGAAGGCCGCGGACATCGTCTACACGAACCTCTTCACGGGCGTGCACGGCAACTACATCCGCGAGAGCATCGTGAACGCCGGGCTCGATCCGGATGCGCTGCCCGAGTCCGACAAGTCGAAGATGGATTTCGGCGCGGGCACCTCGAAGGCAAAGGCGTGGAAAGACGTGTGGGGTGCGGGCCAGGCCGTGGGCTTGATGGACGATGTGCCCTGCGTGGCGGATCTCGTGGCGCGTCTGAAGCGCGAGTACGAGGCGACGAAGGCGCGCCTGGGCATGGGCCGCTGAGCCCAGGCGGGCCCGCTTTCAGCGCCGGGCGGACGCAATGCGTGCGGCGTCGGCATCGAGCGCCGCCGCGCGGATCGCCTCGACGCCCGGCCAGAGCTCGCGCTCCGAAAAGCGCGCGGCCAGGAAATCGACGAACGAGCGCACCTTCGCCGAGAGATGGCGGCGGCTCGCATACACGGCGTAGATCGGCAGCTCGCGCGGCGGCAGCGCGTCGACGAGCAGCGGCACGAGGCGCCCCTCGGCGATATCGTCGCCCACCACCTCGGTGCCGAGCATCGACAGCCCGCCGCCTTGCAGCACCACCACGCGCAGCGCTTCCAGGTGATTGACGATGAGGTTGCCGCCCGGCTTCGGCTTCACCCCGCCCGCGCCCTCTGCGAACGGTGCGAGTTCCTGGGCCGAAGCCCCCGCGTACTGAACGAAGTTGTGCCGCGCGAGATCGGCCACGGTTTTCGGCGCGCCGTGGCGGCGCAGGTACGCGGGCGAGGCGCACAGCACGATATGCGCGGTGGCGAGCGGCCGCGCGATCAGCGAAGACGACTTGAGCCCCGACGGCGCGGCGCGGATCGCCACGTCGAAGCCCTCGTCGATCAGCTCGACCACGCGGTCGGACAGCGTGATGTCGACGGTCACCTGCGGATGCCCGGCGGCGTAGTCGGCCACCGCCCCCATCACATGACGCAGCCCGAACGCCGTGAGCGACGACACGCGCAACCGCCCCTGCGGCACCACGCTCGCCGCGCCCACCGCCTGGCCGGCCTCGTCGAGTTCGGTGAGCGCCAGGGCCACTCGCTCGTAGTACTCGCGCCCCGCCTCGGTGGGCGCGACGCGGCGCGTGGTGCGGTTCAACAGCCGCGCGCCGAGCTGCTGCTCCAGATGCATCACATGCTTGCTCGCCATCGCGGCCGACATGTTCATGCGCTCGGCCGCCGCGACGAAGCTGCCCGCCTCCACCACCTGGCGGAACACTTTCATGCTGACGAGGGTATCCATTGCGCGGCCTTCAATTCGAACATAAATAAACGGGAATCAATCGACGATATTTTCCTCGTTTTATCAAGTGCGGGTGTTCAAACGCACAGGCACGCTTCACCGCGCTTTGCGTCGGACGGTCCAGAAAGCAAAAAACCCGCACTGCACGCAGCGCGGGGTTTTCGCGTCGAACCTCGACCTTGCGGGCTGCGCGGCCTAGAACTTCGCGCGCATGCCCACGCCGTAGGTCTGGCCGCTCGACATGTTGTCGAAGTGGTCGTACATGTACGCCGCGTAGACGTCCGTGCGCTTGGAGAGCGGGTAGTCGTAGCCGATGGCGGCCGTCTGGCGCGTCTGGTTCAGGCCGCCGCCGTCGCGCGAATACGCGTACGACGCCATGACCGTGCCCGGGCCGGCCGGGACCGTCACGCCGCCCTGGGCGGTGTTCACGTGCCAGCTGCCCACCTGCTGCCAGTTCGCCGTGTACATGTACTGGCCGAAGAACTTCACGTACTTGAGGTCGTACGAGAGGCCGACCTGCGCCACGCCCTGGCTCTTCAGGCCGATGATGGTCGTGTCGCCGCTCACGATGCTGCCGATGTCGCCCGGCGTGTTGTTGAAGTTCACGTACTGGTAGACAGCCGTGGCCGCGAACGGGCCGTGGAAATACAGGCCCTGCACGCTCCACTTCTTCGAGCCGTTCTGGCCGGCCTGGTTGCCGAACGCATACATGGCCGAACCCGAGAGGCCGTTGAAGTTAGGCGACGAGTACTGCACGGCATTGTTCCAGCCCGAGTCGCCCACCACGCCCTGGTCGGTCGTGTAGGTCGGAAACGTCGAGAGGCCGAGATACACGTGATACACCATCGGCGAGAAGGTGTACGAATCGATGAACGGGTTGAAGAGAATCGTCGAGACGAACAATTGCGTCGTCAGGCGCCCCGCCGTGACGGTGCCGTACGGCGATTCGAGGCCGACGTACGCATTGCGCGCGAAGAACGTATCGCCCGCGAAGCGGCCGTACTGGCCGTTCTGCGCGCGGAAGAAGCTTTCCAGCGTGAAGATCGCCTTGTAGCCGCCGCCCAGATCTTCAGATCCCTTCATGCCCCAGTAGGACGTGGACATGCCCCCGCCGCTCACGTTCCAGGCGGTCTGGCCGCCCGGAAATTTCGTCGCCCCGACCCACTCGTCGACCTGGCCGTAGAGCTGGACGCTCGACTGCGCAAACGCCGCCGACGACGCGGCGGCAAGAACAGCGGCGAGCGCGCTCGCCTTCAGGGTGGTGCGCAGCGCGCGGCTGACCGTTTTATTCATGGGTTCTCCAGTCTTTGTCAAAAAAGGGTGTCGAGCGGCTGAACCGCTCGTGGCAAAGCTTTGTTTTTCGTCGTTCGCAGGCGTGGCCGTTCTGGGCGGATCCATCTTTGCGGACCATTTTTATGGCCAAAAATAAGCGCTGTTATTGCCGGTATATCGGGCGGATTAGTTTGCCGCCGATAAAACCTGGTTTGCCGCTGCCGACGCCGCGTTGCGCTGCCCCGCGTCACGGCGAATCGCAGCCTGCCGGGCCGCGCCCAGCGGGGCGCTCCCGCACGCACGGGGCCGCGGACGACGCGCCGCCCAAACGGAAGCGAGATTTGAGACGAAAGGGTTCTGTATGACGAGAGGTTTCCAAAAAAGTGTGGTATCCACGCGTCAGTTTTCACGGCATGGACGAACGCGTCTCGTTTTGGACGTGTTTCAACGCCGCTAACAGGTCAGTGCCTGAAGCGCATCCAGAGGAGAATCAAATGAAGAAAGTGCGCGGAGGGGGAAAGCGAAAGCTGAGCGGGCGGCAGCGCTCAATTACGGTAAGGCGAAGGCATGGGCGGACGCGGCACCTCGCCGCCATTGCGCGGGAAGGGCCGGAAGGTGCCGCCGCGCTCCTCGTTGTAGCGGGCGACGTCTTCGCGGATCGAGCCCGCTCGCACCGGCGAGTCGGCCGGCGGATGCGGCACCTGGCGCGATTCCGCGCTCACGGGCGTGATGGGATTGCCGCGATAGCCGCCGTAGCCGCCGAACGGCGTGCCATAGCTGTAGTCGCGACGCGGAGCCTGCTGCTGGACCTGACCTTGCCACTGGTTCGGCGCGCGGTTGCCGCCGCGCTCGTGCCGGCCGCCCTGGTCGGCCACGCGCATGGGCGAAGCGGCCCCGGCGTAAGCGGCGGGACCACGGCCGCGCTCAGGGGCGCCGTGGTAGGCGCCACCCCACGGCATGCCGCCGCGCGGCGCGGGTATCGCGTGCATGGAAGGCGCGCGCGCGAAGCCGCCGCCCCCGCCGTGCCCTGGAAAACCGGGCTGAGCATGGGCGAGCGCAACGAAGGCCATTAATCCAGCCCCCAATACCCACGGTCCCAGTTTTGACCACCCTGCCTGCATTGTGACGTTTCACCTGCCCGACGTTTGCGCCTGGCACCCGCCACTCGGGCCATGGCGGGCCAGTCCCGGGACGCTCGCCGCGCGAGCGCGTAACGATTGCCGCCACAACGGTCCAGGCGTCCCTTTGACGGTAATTTATGGGCGTACCGAAAGGGTGTCGAGCCAAAAGATGTTATGCCGCCCGAAGGGTTGTAACACCATGTTACTGCTGGGTTTTCCGGCTTCGCACGCGCCCTCGGAAGGCCGCCTGGCAAGGCTCTGCGGGCGGATGTGAGAACCGTTCGTTTGATGCGCGGGTCGCGCCTGAACATCTGAAGAATGCGCGGACTCCTGACGACTTTTGCGGCGCGGGAATCTCCCTCGCGCGTCGATGAGGAATCCGGCATAAAGAGGCATCGACGCCGGCGATACATGCGCATCCCTCATTAATCAATGCTTCAAATGAATTTGCTTTTTCAATCGGCTTGCGCCGACAATAGACGTCCCGATTCACCCGTTGCGCGCACATCGATCTGCGCGCAGCGAGGCGCCCCGGCGCGCACTTGAGATTGTCCGATGGCACGTCCGAAATTCCTGCCCGATAACTTCACCCTCTGCCTCGTCGGCACGGTGATCCTTGCGAGCCTGTTCCCGGTGCACGGCCAGGCCGCCACCGGTTTCAACTGGCTCACCAACGTGGCCGTCGGCCTGCTGTTCTTCCTGCACGGCGCCAAGCTCTCGCGCGAGGCGATCGTCGCAGGCGCTACGCACTGGCGGCTGCACATCGTCGTGCTGCTCAGCACCTTCGTGCTGTTCCCGGCTTTGGGCCTCGCGCTCAAGCCCGTGCTTTCGCCGCTCGTCACGCCGGCGCTTTATGCGGGCGTGCTGTTCCTCTGCACGCTGCCCTCCACGGTGCAGTCGTCCATCGCGTTCACCTCGATCGCGCGCGGCAACGTGCCCGCCGCCGTTTGCAGCGCCTCGGCGTCGAGCCTGATCGGCATCTTCGTCACGCCCGCGCTCGTGAGCCTGATCGTCACGAACCAGAGCGCGAGCGGCGGCTCGGCCTGGCACACCGTGTGGAACATCGTGCTGCAGCTGCTCGTGCCGTTCGTGGCGGGCCAGCTGCTGCGCCCGGTGATCGGCCGCTGGATCGAGCGCAACAAGGGCGTGCTCAAGTTCGTCGATCAGGGCTCGATCCTGCTCGTGGTGTTCGGCGCGTTTTCCGAGGCGGTGAACGAAGGGCTCTGGCATCACATTCCGCTCACCGCGCTCGGCGGCCTGCTCGTGGTGAATGGCGTGCTGCTCGCGCTCGCGCTCGGCATCACGATGTTCACGAGCAAGAAGCTCGGCTTCTCGCGCGCCGACCAGATCACCATCATCTTCTGCGGCTCGAAGAAGAGCCTCGCGGCCGGCGTGCCGATGGCGAAGGTCATCTTCGCCTCGAACGCCGTGGGCGCGGTCGTGCTGCCGCTCATGCTGTTCCACCAGATCCAGCTCATGGTGTGCGCCGCGCTCGCCCAGCGCTGGGGCGCGCGCGACATGAGCGCCGAACGCGCCGCAAGCGCGGGCGACGAATCGCGCGCCGGCGCGAGCGAGCGCACTGCCGCCGCACGGCGCTGAACGTCGTCCGGTCCGTCATGCGGGGCGGCGAGATGCCGCCGCCCTTGCGCAGCAAACGCAGCAGCAAACGCCGCGGCTAGCGCCCGGCGTCCAAACCTCCCCCGCCCGCCTCTTTTCCCCGCGTCGCGCGCGCCTCCACCGCACGCCCAAAGATTGGGCATCGCGGCATTGTCACCAAAATTTCATTTAATTCATCCGATCATATGCCGTTAAGTTCATCGTCTTCGCCCGTTCCGGCCTGTCCATGTCTGCTCCCGCGCCACTCCCGCACGCGGCGCCCGGCGTCGGGGCGCTGATCGCCCAGCGCCAGCTGCGCGCCGTCTTCCAGCCCATCGTCGATTTCGAGAGCGGCGCGATCCTCGGCTACGAAGGCCTCATTCGCGGGCCGGCCGGCTCGCCGCTCGAAACCCCCGCCGCCCTGTTTGCACGCGCCGGCGACGAGCAGTGCACCGCCGCGCTCGAACGCGCGGCCGCCCGCACCTGCATCGAAACGTTCGCCAGACTCGACTGCCCCGGCAAGCTATTCCTCAATTTCAGCGCCGACGCGCTGCGCCAGCTCACCGCCGCCGGCGACGCCGCGCTGTCCCTCTTCGACGGCCCGATCGACCCCACGCGCGTCGTAATCGAGCTCACCGAGCAGAGCGCCATCCACGACTTGCGCAACTTTTCACCCGTCGTCGAGACGCTGCGCGCGGCCGGCGCCCAGGTCGCGCTCGACGACTACGGCACGGCCAACGCCAGTCTCAACCTCTGGGTGCAGTTGCAGCCCGATGTCGTGAAGATCGACCGCTTCTTCATCCACGACATCGCCAACGACCCGCTCAAGTTCGAAGCCGTGCGCGCCATGCAGCATTTCGCGCAGGCGAGCGGCACACGGCTCGTGGCGGAAGGCATCGAGAACGCGGCCGACCTCATCGTGCTGCGCGACATGGGCATCGACTGCGGCCAGGGGTTTTTCTTCGGCCGCCCCAACGCACAGCCGCTGCGCGTGCTCGCCCGCGAAGCGCGCGAGGCGATTCGCGCGGACCATATCGCCGTGTTCCCCGAGCCCACGCGCAGCACCGCCACGCAGCCCGCGGGCGGCGGCGCGCCGGCCAGCAAGATGCTCGTGCGCGCGCCCGCGCTGCCGCGCCAGGCGACCAACAACGACGTGCTCGAACTGTTCAACGGCCGGCCCGACCTGCACGCGGTGGCCGTGGTGGAAGACGAAGCGCCCGTCGCGCTCATCAACCGGCGCGCGTTCATGGACCGCTATGCGCTGCCGTATCACCGCGAGCTGTTCGGCAAGAAGGCCTGCCTGCAATTCGCCAATGCGCAGCCGGTGGTGATCGAGCAGTCGATGACGGTCGAGCAGATGGCGACGCTGCTCGCAAGCGACGACCAGCGCTATCTCGCCGATGGCTTCGTCATTACCGATAACGGCCGCTACGCCGGCCTCGGCACCGGCGAGAGCCTCGTGCGCGCCGTGACGGAGGTGCGCATCCAGGCTGCGCGCTACGCCAATCCGCTCACCTTCCTGCCTGGCAATATTCCCATCAGCTCGCATATCGAGCGTCTGCTTTCGAACGACGCGGGCTTTCACGCGTGCTACGTCGACCTGAACCAGTTCAAGCCCTTCAACGACCAGTACGGCTACTGGCAAGGCGACGAGGTGCTGAAGTTCGCGGCGACCGTGCTCGCCGACGCCTGCGACCCCACGCGCGACTTCCTCGGCCACGTGGGCGGCGACGACTTCCTGATCCTGTTTCAGAGCGAGACGTGGCGCGAACGCGCGCGCCTCGCGATCGAAACGTTCAACGAAGGCGCGCAGCGCTTCTACGCACCGGGCGACCGCCTCGCGGGCGGCATTCACGGCGAGGATCGCCACGGCAACGCCACCTTCTTCACCTTCGTGACGATGGCGATCGGCTGCGTGCACATCGCGCCGGGCGAAGGCGCGCAGCACAGCAGCGACGCCATCGCCTCGCTCGCGGCCCTCGCCAAGCGCCGCGCGAAACAGGAAGCGAGCGGGCTCGTCGTGATCGACGGCAGCGCGAGCGCCGGCCTCCTCCCCACGCCCGGCCCGACACCGCGCGAAGCCGGCGCATTCTAGCGGCCCGAACCTCGAGAGCGGCAGCCCGGAATACGAATGGGCCGGCCGCACGGCTCATGCCGCGCGCCGGCTCGTTTTGCCTGCGCTGCCTGACTGCTGCGCCGTCGCTTGTCGCTAGATCGTCCCCATCAGGACCAGCACGACCACCACGACAACGATGATGCCGAGCGTGCCCGAAGGCGCGTAGCCCCACGAGCGGCTATACGGCCACGCCGGGAATGCGCCAACGAGCAGCAGGATCAGAATGACCAGAAGCAGGGTGCCGAGCATGATGCCTCCGTAAGTCGAATGTGAGTGTCCGGCTTTCCGCAACCGTCGTGCCCGCACGTGTTTAGCGAATTTTACTAAACACCAATGTTTGCGTTTATTGCATTGTTTACTGGTATTTACCAGGAATTTGAAGCGTAGATTCGGGTTCTTTCAAGAGATTTTTACTATACAATCGCCGCAAACCTGACCCAACCCGGAGCGCTCACCGCGCCACCGCCAGCCAGGAATCATGGGGACAACCATTCGTGACGTCGCGCAGGCCGCCAACGTGTCGATCGGCACGGTCTCGCGCGCGTTGAAAAACCAGCCGGGCCTCTCCGAGACCACGCGCGAGCGCATCGTCGAAGTCGCGCGCACGCTCGGCTATGACTGCGCGCAACTGCGTCCGCGCATTCGCCGGCTCACCTTCCTGCTGCACCGCCAGCACAACAACTTCGCGGCTAGCCCGTTCTTCTCGCACGTGCTGCACGGCGTGGAAGACGCCTGCCGCGAACACGGCATCGTGCCCGCGCTGCTGACCGCCGGTCCCGCCGACGACACTGTCCAGCAGTTGCGCCTGCATGCGCCCGACGCCATCGCCGTGGCGGGCTTCGTCGAGCCGGAAATGCTCGCCGCGCTCGTCGCGCTGCAACGCCCGCTCGTGCTGATCGACCTGTGGGCGCCGGGCCTGCGCTCGGTGAACATCGACAACGCGGCGGGCGCTGCGCTCGCCATGCAGCATCTGTTCGAACTGGGACGGCGGCGCATTGCGTTCATCGGCGGCTCGCTCGCGCACTACAGCATCGCGCAGCGCGCGCTCGGCTACCGGCGCGCGTTCTTCGAGGCGGGCCTGTTGTTCGACCCGTCGCTCGAAACGACCATCGACGGCGGGCTCGATCCCGACACGGGCGCGTCGCTCGCCATGCAGCGCCTGATCGATGCGGCGCGCGCCGGATACCCAACCCCGCGCCCGCCGCCTGACGCCGTCTTCGCCTACAACGACGCCGCCGCGCTCGCGGCCATGCGCGTGTGCCTCGCCAATGGCCTGCGCGTGCCCGACGACATCGCCATCATCGGTTTCGACGATATCGCGGGCGCCACGCACGCCACGCCGCCGCTCTCGACGATCGCCGTCGACAAGGAAGCGCTCGGGCGGCGCGGCGTCGAGCTGCTGCTCGAAGAAACGCCTGCCGCGAGCGAAATCCGCTTGCCGGTCCAGCTCGTCGCGCGTGCGAGCACCCTGGGTGCGGCGTCATCGAATCTCATGGCCACGCACGCCGTCCCTCACGCTGCAGGCACGCCGCAGAGCGCCTGACGCGCGCCGTCGATACACGCCGAACACCCATCGAAACTCCGCTGAAGCCACGTCCAAGCCAGAAGAGAAAGCCATGACGACGACTGCCGACACCGCCACCTCCGCCACCGCCCACCCCGTCGCCGTACCGGGCGTCGCGAGCTTTCGCGACCGCGGTTTCCTGCTCGGCCACGTGCAGGACACGCTGCGCTTCTACGCGCCGAACGTGCTCGACCCCTCGGGCGGCTTCTTCCACTACTTCCGCGACGACGGCTCGATCTACAACGCGCACTCGCGGCACCTCGTGAGCAGCTGCCGGTACGTCTTCAACTATGCGATGGCGTATCGCGAGTTCGGCGATGCGCAGCACCTGGAATACGCGCGCCACGGCCTGCAGTTCCTGCGCGAGGGCCATTGGGACCCGCAGCTGCAGGGCTACGACTGGGAGATCGACTGGCGCGACGGCAAGAAGCGCGTGCTCGACGCCACGCGCCACTGCTACGGCCTCGCGTTCGTGCTGCTCGCTTACGCGCATGCGGCGATGGCCGGCATCGAGGAGGCGCGGCCGATGATCGGCGCGACCTTCGATCTGATGGAACACCGCTTCTGGGACGGCGCGGCGGGTCTCTACGCCGACGAGGCGAGCGCCGACTGGATCGTGACGGGCTACCGCGGCCAGAACGCCAACATGCATACGACCGAGGCGCTGCTCGCGGCCTACGAGGCGACAGGCCATCTCGTGTATCTCGACCGCGCCGAGCGCGTCGCCTCGAACATCACGCTGCGCCAGGCGAAGCTCTCGCAAGGGCTCGTGTGGGAGCACTTTCACGCGGACTGGTCGGTGGACTGGCATTACAACGAGGAAGACAGCTCGAACATCTTCCGCCCGTGGGGCTTCCAGCCGGGCCATCAAACGGAGTGGGCGAAGCTGCTCTTGCTGCTCGAACGGCACCGGCCGCTGCCCTGGCTGCTGCCGCGCGCGATCGAGCTGTTCGACGCCGCCATGGCGCACGCCTGGGACAACGATCACGGCGGCCTCTACTACGGCTTCGGCCCGGACGGCACCGTGTGCGATCACGACAAGTACTTCTGGGTGCAGGCGGAAACCTTTGCCACGGCGGCGCTGCTCGGCAAGCGCACCGGCAACGAGCGCTTCTGGGACTGGTACGACGAGGTCTGGCGCTACAGCTGGGCGAATTTCGTCGATCATCGTTACGGTGCGTGGTATCGCATCCTCACCTGCGACAACCGCAAGTACAGTGACGAGAAGAGCCCCGCCGGCAAGACCGACTATCACACGATGGGCGCGTGCTACGAAGCGCTGAACGCACTGCCCGGACGCGGCATGGCGCCGGTGGCGGGCCGCGAGGAAGCGACCGCCGGCGGCACGGCAGACACGAGCGGCCGGAACTAAAGAGAGGAGCACGACGATGAGCACCTGCAGCACCGGCCCGGACTTTTCATCCGGCTTCCCGGCCTTCATCTCGGCCGGCGACATCCTCACCGATCTCGTGCGCACCCCCGCGCCCGAGGGCACGCCGCACGCTTCGCAACCCGGCACACCGGGCACGGACTCGCACTGGCGCGCGCATCCTGGCGGCGCGGGCTGGAACGTCGCGCGCGCGGTCGCGCGCCTCGGGCTGCCCACGGCGAGCGTGGGTGCGCTCGGCGTCGACAACTTCTCGGACGAACTCTGGAACGCGAGCGTGGCCGCCGGTCTCGACATGCGCTTCATGCAGCGCGTGGAGCGCGCACCGCTGCTCGCGATCGTGCATCAGACGCATCCGCCCGCGTACTACTTCATTGGCGAGCACAGCGCCGACCTCGCCTTCGATCCCGCGAAACTGCCCGAAGGCTGGCGCGCGCACGCGAAGTGGGCGCACTTCGGCTGCATCAGCCTCGTGCGCCAGCCGCTCGGCGAAACGCTCGCCACGCTCGCCGCCGAGCTGCGCGCGGCTGGCGTGAAGATCAGCTTCGATCCGAACTACCGCAACCTCATGGCGCACGGCTACGAGCCGATCCTGCGCCGCATGGCCGCGCTCGCCGATCTCATCAAGGTGTCCGACGAAGACCTGCGCATGCTGTTCGCCGGCAAGAGCGAGGCCGAGGCCATCGAAGCCGTGCGCGCGCTCAATCCGGCCGCCACCCTGCTCGTCACGCGCGGCGCGCAGCCGGCCACGCTCTACGTGGGCGACGAGGTGATCGAGGCGGCGCCGCCGCGCGTCGAAGTGGCCGATACGGTGGGAGCGGGCGACGCGTCCATCGGCGGGCTGCTGTTCAGCCTCATGAGCGCGCCGCAGCGCGACTGGCGCCAGCATCTCGCTTTCGCGCTCGCCGCGGGCGCGGCCGCGTGCCGCCGGCCCGGCGCGCATTCGCCGACGCTCGACGAAGTCGTCGCGCTGCTCGCCGACTGAGGGCGCACGCGGCGCGTTGCGAGGACCCGGCGCGGGGCTGACACGAAAGCGCCGCGCCGCCGTCACATGCGTGTCCCGCAGCCGCGCGGGCAACGTGCTAGCATGGAATCTCCCTCTTGTTGCGGGCCGGGCGCGACGCTTGCGCGCCTTGATCCACGTGGCCCGTCGAGGGAAATTTCCTTCCACGAGGAGCACGTTATGGAAGACGTCAGCTACACCAAGGGGATCTACACGGCCGTCGCCTCAGTGCGGCCCATGAACGCCGGCCAGTACCAGGGCCTGGTCTCCCTGGCGCGCGACGACGGCGAGGAACTCGAAAACGCGGTCTATGAAGTCGAAGCCGCATCGGGCACGCCGGAAGAGGCTCTCGAAGAAGCCAAGGCGCTGGCGCATCGCATTCTCGGCGAACTCGAACTCTAAGTCGCTGCGGTGAGCCCAGTGCCCGCTCAGGGACTGCCGGCAGCGCTGCATGAGACGAGGTGCTGTGCATGGGGCCGCACGATGTGCGGTCGACGCTCTGCATGGGACCAGAGTAAGGCGCTGAAGCGCCAACTCGGGTCGACCGCTGTGCATGGGACCAGAGTAAGGCGCTAAAGCGCCAACTCTGGTCGACAGGAGGTTAGCCATGTCCGAACAGCTCTTTCTTTACGGCGTCTACGCTATCCACGTCCATCCCCTCGAAATGCAGGGCGCTCGCTGGGACGCCGAGTATCAGATCACGCATCGCGACAAGGCCGTACAGCCGTGGGTCACGGTGGGCGGCAACGCGGGCTTCGACGCGCCCACGCAAGCCGTGGACGCCGCGCGCCGCCAGGCCATCGCCGACATCGAACACGGCGCAGGCATTCCGAAGCCGCACGGGTTTCCGTAAGCCCTGCACTCGCCGCCTACCCGCTTCTTCTCGCTCCCGCCCGCGCTGCGGGAGAGGCGTTAGCGCGCCGTCTGCGCATCGCGTCCCCATACCGTCTTGCGGTACGCTTGCCATGTCGCCTTGCCGCATGGCTTCGGCATGGCTACGCTCCCTTCCCCTCTTCAGAACCGCAGGAACACCATGACGCCCGAAACGCCGGAGCGCGTCGCGAACCAGGAAGCGGCCCACCAAGCCGAATCGGCACCGCACGATTCGCCGGGGGTGGACATGGCCGCCTGCAAGGCCGAAACGCCCAGCGGCGCGAAGCACGGCACGAGGCGCGGCAAGCCGCGCAAAATGATGGTGGCCTCGCGCGAGGTGCTCGTCTACGGCATGCCGCAGTCCTGGGGCGACTTCTATCACACCGCGCTCACCATGCGCTGGCCCACGTTCTTCGCGTCGCTCGCGGCCCTCTTCCTGCTCATGAACGGCGTGTTCGCATGCCTCTACCAGCTCGGCGCCGCGCCCATTGCCAACCAGTACCCGAATGGCTTTCTCGGCGCGTTCTTCTTCAGCGTGGAAACGCTCGCCACCGTCGGCTACGGCGACATGCATCCGCAAACGCTCTACGCGCACATCGTCGCCACACTGGAAATCTTCGTCGGTATGTCGGGTATCGCGTTGGCGACTGGCCTCGTATTTGCGCGCTTCTCGCGCCCGCGCGCGATGATCATGTTCGCGAGCCAGGTGGTGGTGCACCCCATCGAAGGCCGCATGACGCTGATGGCGCGCGCCGCCAACGCCCGCCAGAACGTGATCGCCGAAGCGGGCGCGAAGCTGCGGCTCATCCGCATCGAGACGTCGTCGGACGGCTTTCGCGCGCGGCGCATCCACGACCTCAAGCTCGTGCGCGACCAGCATCCGCTCTTCACGCTCGGCTGGAATCTCATGCACGTGATCGACGAGTCGAGCCCGCTCTACGGTGTCACGCCCGAAATGCTGGCCGAGCAGCACGCCACGCTGCATGTCGTGATCGAGGGCTCTGACGAATCGACCGCGCAGACCATGCAGGCGCGCTTTAGCTGGTCGGACCAGCAGATCCGCTGGGACCACCGGTACGTCGACCTGATTAGCGACGCCGACGGCGTGAGCACGATGGACTACACGCACTTTCACGATGTCGTGCCGTTCGACCGGGCGACGCCTTACGCACCCCGGATGATCTGACGGATTACCCCGAAGGCCGATCCAGACGGGATCGCGCAGGGACAGAGAAAATCTCTCTCCAAATTCGCCTGGCGCGGGCAGGCTCTCGCGCGAATAAGCGGCGGCGCCGGAGAGTTAGCAAAAAATTTCCGTCATTGGCGAGAAAAAATAGAGTCTCTTTCGCCGCCCTCAACCGCCATGCGAATGCAAAAAAACGGAGACTCCCCCCATGACCGCGCGCCCCGCGTTCGGCGACACGTCCTCGCCGCTTGATACGCCGCCCCTCGCCGATTACAGGCTCACCGACAACCTCACCGCCACGCGCGGCCGCATCTTCCTGACCGGCACCCAGGCGCTGATCCGCCTCGCGCTCATGCAGCGCGCGCTCGACCGCGCGCATGGCCTGAACACGGCAGGCTTCATCAGCGGCTATCGCGGCTCGCCGCTCGGCATGGTCGATCAGCAGGCGTGGAAGGCGAAGAAACTGCTCGAAGCCGCCGACGTGCGCTTTTTGCCCGCCATCAACGAGGAACTGGGCGGCACGGCCGTGCTCGGCACACAGCGCGTGGAAGCGGACCCCGAGCGCACCGTCGAAGGCGTGTTCGCGATGTGGTACGGCAAGGGCCCGGGCGTCGATCGCGCCGGCGACGCGCTCAAGCACGGCAACGCCTACGGCTCGTCGCCGCACGGCGGCGTGCTCGTGGTGGCCGGCGACGACCACGGCTGCGTGTCGTCGTCCATGCCGCATCAGAGCGACTTCGCGATGATGGCGTGGCACATGCCGGTCGTGAATCCGTCGAACATCGCGGACATGCTCGAATTCGGCCTGTATGGCTGGGCGCTCTCGCGCTACTCGGGCGCATGGGTGGGCTACAAGGCGATTTCGGAGACGGTAGAGTCGGGCTCGACCGTCGATCTCGATGCCATCAAAACCGGCTGGCAAGCGCCGGAGGGCTTCACCTCGCCGCCGGGCGGCCTGCACAACCGCTGGCCCGATCTGCCGAGTCTCGCCATCGAGCAGCGCCTGGCGGCCAAGCTCGACGCCGTGCGCCACTTCGCGCGCATGAACAGCATCGACAAGTGGATCGCGCCGAGCCCGCACGCGAACGTGGGCATCGTCACCTGCGGCAAGGCGCACCTGGACCTGATGGAAACGCTGCGCCGACTCGACCTCACCATCGAGGATCTGGATAAAGCCGGCGTGCGCATCTACAAGGTGGGCCTGTCGTTTCCGCTGGAGATGTCGCGCATCGACGCGTTCGTCTCGGGCCTCACCGATGTGCTCGTGATCGAGGAAAAAGGCCCCGTGATCGAGCAGCAGATCAAGGACCATCTCTACAACCGCAAGGAAGGCGCGCGCCCGACCGTGATCGGCAAACACGCCGAAGACGGCACGCTGCTGCTCTCCGAGCTTGGCGAGCTGCGCCCCTCGCGCATCCTGCCCGTGTTCGCCGCGTGGCTCGCGAAGCACCGGCCCGCGCTGGACCGCCGCGAACGCGTGGTCGATCTCGTCGCGCCGCAAATCCTCTCGAACGCCGCCGACGCCGTGCGCCGCACGCCCTACTTCTGCTCGGGCTGCCCGCACAACACGTCGACCAGGGTGCCCGAAGGCTCGATCGCGCAGGCCGGCATTGGCTGCCATTTCATGGCCTCGTGGATGGAGCGCGACACCACGGGCCTCATCCAGATGGGCGGCGAAGGCGTGGACTGGGCCGCGCACTCGATGTTCACGAAGATGCCGCACGTGTTCCAGAATCTCGGCGACGGCACCTACTTTCATTCAGGCATCCTCGCGATTCGCCAGGCCGTGGCGGCGAAGACCAACATCACCTACAAGATCCTCTACAACGACGCCGTGGCGATGACGGGCGGCCAGCCCGTGGACGGCAGCATCTCCGTGCCGCAGATCGCGCGCCAGGTGGAGGCCGAGGGCGTCTCGCGCTTCGTCGTGGTGAGCGACGAGCCCGAGAAGTACGACGGCCATCACGGCCTGTTCCCGAAGGGCACGACGTTCCATCACCGCAGCGAACTCGACACGGTGCAGCGCGAACTGCGCGAAACGCCGGGCGTGACCGTGCTGATCTACGATCAAACGTGCGCCGCCGAAAAGCGCCGCCGCCGCAAGAAAGGCGAATTCCCCGACCCGGACAAGCGCCTCTTCATCAACGAGGAAGTGTGCGAAGGCTGCGGCGACTGCGGCGTGCAGTCGAACTGTCTTTCGGTCGAACCCGTGGAAACGGAGCTGGGCCGCAAGCGCCGCATCGACCAGTCGTCGTGCAACAAGGACTATTCGTGCGTGAACGGCTTCTGCCCGAGCTTCGTGACCATCGAAGGCGGCAAGCTCAAGAAGGCTGCGGGGGCCGCGTTCGATCCGCAGGCGCTCGCCGCGCGCGTGAATGCGCTGCCCATTCCGGCCACGCATCTCGACAACGCGCCCTACGACATCCTCGTGACGGGCGTGGGCGGCACCGGTGTCGTGACCGTGGGCGCGCTCATCAGCATGGCCGCACATCTGGAAGGCAAGAGCGCCTCCGTGCTCGACTTCATGGGCTTCGCGCAGAAAGGCGGCGCGGTGCTCTCGTTCGTGCGCTTCGCGGCAACCGATGCGCTGCTCAACCAGGTGCGCATCGACACGCAGCAGGCCGACCTGCTGCTCGCCTGCGACATGGTGGTGGGCGCGAGCGCGGACGCACTGCAAACGGTGCGTCACGACCGCACGCGCATCGTCGTGAACACGCATGAGATTCCGAACGCGTCGTTCGTGCAGAACCCCGAAGCGAACCTGCACGCCGATGCGCTGCTCGCAAAGATGCGGCACGCGGCGACCAATGGGGCGAATGGGGCGAGAAGCGGCGCGACGCCAGCGCAGGATCCGCTCGCAGCATGCGATGCGCAAGCGCTCGCGCAACGCTATCTCGGCGATACGATCGGCGCGAACATCGTGATGCTCGGTTTTGCGTGGCAGCTTGGCCTCGTGCCCGTTTCGCTCGCGGCGCTCACGCGCGCCATCGAGCTGAACAACGTGGCCGTGCAGGCGAACCTGTTCGCGTTCTCCATCGGCCGCATGGCCGCCGCCGATCCCGCTGCGCTCAACGCACTCGACACGCAACGCGTGAGCGAGGCGAATGCGGCCGCGAAGGCCACGGCGCGCAAGCTCACGCAAACGCTCGACGAACTGATCGCCGAGCGCGAAGCGCGTCTCTCTGCTTATGGCGGCGCGAGCTACGTGAAGCGTTATCGCGCACTGGTCGACGCCGCGCGCAGCGCCGACAGGAGCGCAGACAAAGCGCTCGCGCGCGCCGTCGCGACCACGTTCTATCGGCTGCTTGCCGTGAAGGACGAATACGAAGTCGCGCGCCTGCACGCCGACCCGGCGTTCCGCGCGGCGCTCGAAGCGCAGTTCGAAGGCACGGCGGGCAGCGACTTCACCGTGAAGTTCAATCTCGCGCCGCCGCTCATCGCGCGTGAGAAGAACGGCCAGCCTCCACAAAAGATGCAGTTCGGCCAGTGGATGTGGCGTGCGTTTGGCCTGCTGAAGAAGGGCCGCAGCGTGCGCGGCACGTGGCTCGATCCGTTCGGCAAGACGCTGGAGCGCCGCATGGAGCGCGCACTCGCCGGCGATTATGAAGCGACGCTGCGCGGCGCATTCGCGAGCCTCACCGCCGAAAACGCCGACGACATCGCGCGGCTCGCCAGTCTGCATCAACGTGTGCGCGGCTACGGGCACGTGAAGCTTGCGAATCTCGCGGCAGTGAAACGCAGCGAGCGCGAACTGGCGGCGCGCCTTGCCATCGGCGTGAAGACGAGTGCGGCGGTGCAGGAAGCGCTCGCGTCGTTCAAGGGCGCGGGCGCGTTGCGCGGCATTCCGGTGGTGGTGGCGAAGTAAGGTGAAGTGAGGTCGGGAAGCGCGCGCCGTTTATTCGAATGGCGCGCGTTTTTTTATGGGTCAGGCGTCGAGCAGGTTGCGCACGCGCCGCACCTCGTTTTCGTCGACGGGAGCGAGTCCCTTACCGCCAACGCGCACGCCGGAGCCGAAGTGAACCGCGTGCACACGCGTCGCGCTCACGAAATCCGCAACGCGATCGACCGTCAGCCCAGCGCCCGCGAGTACCGTGCAATGCGTGTGCGCCGCGCGCTGCACGAGCGTTGCGATCTGCGCCTGCGCGTCCAGCACCGAAGGCTCGCCGCCCGAGGTGAGGACGTTCGTCACGGCGTCGAAACCGAGCAGCACGTCGAACGCTTCCTGCAGATCGCGCGCTTCGTCGAACGCGCGATGAAACGTGAGCGGCATGCCGTCGGCGGCGTCGATTGCGCGCTGCAGTCCGTCGCGATCCACTTCATGCGCAGGCGTGAGCATGCCGATCACGGCCGCATGCGCGCCCGCCAGCTTCGCGGCGCGCACGTCGCGCAACATCACCGCGTAATCGTTCGAATCGTAAATGAACGAGCGGCTGTGCGGCCGCACGATCACGTTCACGGGAATCGCCACCGCCGCGACCACGGCTTCGATCATGCCGATGCTCGGCGTGAGGCCGCCCTCGCCCATTGCGGTGACGAGTTCGAGACGGTCCGCGCCGCCGCGCGCGGCGGCTTGCGCATCGGCGAGCGTGGTTGCGATGACTTCCAGCAGGACCCGTTCATGTTGCATGTCGGCGCGCCATGTCGTGAGGAACGCGACATGATCGCAGATGCCCGCCTACTCGAACCAGTCGATGTCGCCGCACAGCACGCACAGGCGCTCGCCCACCTGCACCGCCATCGAAAGCGTCAGGCACGGCAGCGCCTCGTTGATCGACAGATACGGTCCCGTCACATGCACGCGCCCCGGCGTGACGAGCGCCGTGCGGAAATACGGCCTGCGCAGCCAGCTCGCGCCTTGCGCGTCTTCCAGCGGCAAAAAGCGCGCATCGCGTTCCGCGCGATCGACGCGCAGCACCACGTTGCGGCCCGCCTGCCTGCCGTTCGAATCGAGCAGATAGCAGCGCGCCGCGTGATCGAGCGCGAGGAAGTTCCAGCAGACCTCCTCCATCGATTCTCCAGCCGAAAGGCGTTCGGCCGCGCGCTCGAACGCGCGCAGATAGGGCGCAAGGCGATTCGTCTCGCCGCGCTCGCGCGTTTCGGTTTGCTGGCGAAAACGCTCCGTCGCCTCGGCAATCACGCCCTGGACCTGTGCCGCGTCGGTGAGGCCGGGCGCGGGCCGCGCGAAGAAGAAGCCCTGCACGAAGTCCGCGTTGCACGCGAGCGCGAGCTGCGCCTCGTGCTCCGTCTCCACACCCTCGATCAGCACGAGCTTGCCCGCGTCGTGCAGCAGCGCCACGAGCGCGGGCAGGGTCGCGGCCATGTCGGCGCGATGCTGCGCGTGCATGAGCATGATGCGGTCGAGCTTCACGATGTCGGGATTGAGTTGCCACACGCGGCCGATATCGACGTTGCCCGCGCCGAAGTCGTCGAGCGCGACGAGAAAGCCGCGCTCGCGAAACGTCGCCACGGCCTGTGCGAGGGCGTCGAGATCGGTCGCCTCGTCCTCCAGCACCTCCAGCACGACGCGCCGCGGCGCGATGTTCAGCCGCCGCAGGTTCGCGAGCAGCGCCGCCGAGTGATACGCCTCGATCAGCGTGCCCGGATGCACGTTGAGAAAGAGCCACTCGCGCTCCGCGCCGAGCAGCGCGAAGTTCTCCAGATGCAGTCCCTGGGCGAGCCGGTCCATCAGCAGCGCTTCGCCCACGCGCGCGGCGTCGCCAAACACGTCGAGCGGCGAGACCGGGCGGTCGAGCGGATCGTGCGCGCGCAGCAGCCCTTCGTAGCCCACCGCACGCATGTGCGAGAGGCTGAACACCGGCTGGAACACGCTCGTGAGCGTGAGGTCGCCGTGGTGTGCGCTGTAGCGCTGCAGCCCCGAGGTGACGCTGAGATCGAAGCCGTGAGGAGCCACGGCTGTTTTGTCCTGTTGCTCTGTGATCATGCCATCCTCTAGCGCGTAGGAAGAACGCTGCAGTCCGCACAGCCTCTGCACGGCCCGCGCTTTCCTCCATAGCCTGATTTTCGTTGCGTCAGAGTAGGGGTCAAGCAAGGTCCGTGCTCGCTCGCACTGCGATCTGGCACGCATCAGGAAATGCGTTCGCGCCCATCGCGTGCGCCGCGAAGGGGCACGCCATGCACCGCGCGAGACATCGCCCGGCGCACCGATATCGTGCGCCTTTCCACGCGCCTTTGCTTCGGTCGTGACGCCCATGTAGCGCCCATGTAGCGCACACGTAGCGGACACATGGCGGATACATCGCGGACAAATTGCCGCATTTTCGGCAAATATCGGCCTCACGCGCATTCGCGCTGCGCGCTTCGCGGCAGCTTACAGATGCGTCAGGCTAAACTGTCCCGCGACCGGCGCGCCCTCATTCATGCGCGCCAGAACGCCGTGCCGCACCGCGCGTGAAAAAGGGCGTCTGTCCCCTCTTCAACGCATCCCCCGCTGGTTCCGTTTCGCCCCGCTACGTTTTTCGATGGACATCCTCTTCACCGTTCTCATTCTGCTGCTTGCTGTCGCCGTGTCCGGCGTCGTCGCGCGCACCGTGCCCCTCAGGCTGCCATTGCCGCTCGTGCAGATCGGCATTGGCGCGCTGCTCACGTTTCCGCTCGTGAACCCGCACGTCACGTTCGATCCCGACATCTTCATGGCGCTGTTCATTCCGCCGCTGCTGTTCGCCGACGGCTGGCGCATGCCCAAGCGCGAGTTCTTCATGCAGCGCCGCGCGATCCTCATGCTCGCGCTCGGCCTCGTGCTGCTGACGGTCGTCGCCGTGGGCTACTTCGTGCACTGGCTCGTGCCGCAGATCTCGCTGCCCGTCGCCTTTGCGCTCGCCGCCGTGCTCTCGCCCACCGACGCGGTCGCGCTCTCGGGCATCGCCGGCAAGGACCGGATTCCCTCGCAGCTCATGCACATCCTCGAAGGCGAAGCGCTGATGAACGACGCTTCGGGCCTCGTCGCGCTCAAGTTCGCCGTGGCGGCCGCGCTTACCGGCTATTTTTCGCTGCGCGCGGCGGCGCTGAGCTTTGTCGTGATCGCGGCGGGCGGTCTCGCGCTGGGGGCCGCGATCGGCTGGCTCTTCAGCTTCGTTTCGGAGCGCTTTCTCAACATGACCGAAGAGGGCGACCCCGCGCCCGGCGTCGTGCTCACCTTGCTGATTCCGTTCGCCGCGTATCTGTTCGCCGAGCACCTCGAGGTGTCCGGCGTGCTCGCGGCCGTATCCGCCGGCATGACGATGAACTACACGAGCGTCGCGCACAAGGGCCCCGTGTCGACACGCGTGCGCGCATCGAGCACCTGGTCGATGATCGAGTTCGTCTTCAACGGCATGGTGTTCACGCTGCTCGGCCTGCAGTTCCCCGGCATTCTCGGCAAGGCGCTGCTCGACGCGCACCACACGAGCAACGTGCAGATGCTGCGCCTCATCGGCTATATCGCGGCCGTGCTCGTGGCGCTCTACGCCATGCGCTTCGGCTGGGTGTGGCTGCTGCGCTGGGTGGCGAGCCGCGGCGCGGCGCGCCATGGCGTGGCGAATGCGGTGCCGGGCCTGCGCACCGTGGCGATCACCACGGTGGCGGGCGTGCGCGGCGCGGTGACGCTCGCGGGCGTGCTCTCGCTGCCCGTGGCGCTCGCCGACGGCAGCCCGCTGCCGGGCCGCGACAGCGCCATTTTCATCGCGACGGGCGTGATCCTCGCCTCGCTGCTGGTGGCGATCGTGGGCCTGCCGCTCCTGCTGCGCGGCGTGCGGCGCGGCGCCCAGGGACCCCACGCGGCCGAGGAACGCCAGGCGCGCATCCAGGCGGCGCAAGCGGCCATCCGCGCCGTGGATGCGGTGCATGAAAAGATCAGCGAGGATCTCGACGAATCGCAGGCGGCCTACGCCGCCGATACGACCGCGCGCGTAATGGACGCCTACCGCCGCCGCCTCGCCTCGCTCGACGCCGACCGCGACCGCAGCGCGAATGCGCGCCGCTCGGACGCGCTGGAAATGGAGATGCGCCTCGCCGGCATGCGCGCCGAACGCGCGACGCTGCTCAAGCTGCGCAACCAGATGCAGATCAACGACGAAACGCTGGCGAAGCTGATGCGCGAAGTCGATCTCTCGGAAACGGCGATGACGTCGCGCGGACGCAATCGCGACTGAGCGCGCGCTTCGTGCAGAGCGGAAAAGCGGCAGAGGGAAAACGCGGCGCCGAAGACCGGCGCCGCATGTCGCGACAAGGCGGTAAGTCGGTCAGGCGGCGAGGCTTAAACCGCCGCTTCCTGCGCCGGTTTGCGGCGCAGCAGCGCGTAGAGGATGATCGCGCCGAACGTGGCGGTGCCGATGCCGCCCAGCCCGAAGCCGCCGAGCTTGAGCGAGAAGTCGCCTGCGCCGAGCACGAGCGTGACCGCAGCGACGATCAGATTGCGGTTGTCCGAGAAGTCCACCTTGTTGACGACCCAGATACGCGCGCCCGTCACGGCGATCAGGCCGAACACGACGATCGAGACGCCGCCCAGCACCGGGCCCGGAATCGTCTGAATGACGGCGCCGAACTTCGGCGAGAAACCGAGCACGAGCGCGATGAGCGCGGCGATCACGAACACGAGTGTCGAGTAGATCTTCGTCACGGCCATCACGCCGATGTTTTCCGCGTAGGTCGTCACGCCCGTGCCGCCCGCGAAGCCCGAGACGATCGTGGCGAGGCCGTCGCCGATGAACGCCCGGCCCACGTAGCGGTCGAGGTTGTAGCCCGTCATCGCGGAAACCGCCTTGATGTGGCCGAGGTTCTCCGCCACCAGAATCACGGCGATCGGCACGAGCAGCGTCATGGCGTGCGGGTCGAACACCGGCGCGGTGAACTTCGGCATGCCGAACCAGGCGGCGTTCGCGACGATGGAAAAGTCCATCGGCTTGCCAAGGCCCATGCCGTTCGTGACGATCGCGTAGATCACATAGGCGATCAACAGGCCGACGAGAATCAGCAAACGCTGCAGCATGCCGCGCGTGAACACGGCCACGCCGCCCACGCAGAGCACGGTGACGATCGCCATCCACGAGTCGAAGATCGAGCCGCTCACGCCCTTCACCGCGATGGGCGCGAGATTCAGCCCGATCACGCAGACGATCGCGCCGGTCACCACGGGCGGCATGAGCGTTTCGATCCACTTCGTGCCGACGGCCGAGACGAGCAGGCCAATCAACGTATAAGCCACGCCGCACGCGACGATGCCGCCGAGCGCAACGGGAATGTTGGGATTGGGTCCCTGCCCGCCGTAGCCCGTCACGGCGATTACAAGGCCGATGAACGCGAAGCTCGAACCGAGATAGCTCGGCACGCGCCCGCCCACCACCACGAAGAACAGCAGCGTGCCGATACCCGACATGAAAATGCACAGGTTCGGGTCGAAGCCCATGAGCAACGGCGCGAGCACGGTCGAGCCGAACATGGCGACGACGTGCTGCACGCCCATGGCGAACATCTGCGGCCAGGGCAGGCGTTCGTCGGGGGCCACGACGCCGCGGGCGTTACCCGTCTGCGCGCGCCAGCGGGGGAAATAGGAGTCGGACATGGGTTCCTCTTGTCGGCGTGATTGGCGATTGGGTTGTGGTTTTGATTGTTGGCGCGCACGCATCGATGCAACGGCCGCCCTTGATGCAGGTCAGGCGGGAGTGTACGGAGCCGCAATCGGCGTGGCAAGCCGGATGTCGGGCGTCCGAAACAACCGCGACGGCCTTCGATAGGCGTGATCAAGTCAGTGCCGAATGGAGTTTAAGACTGCTCCTATATTGAGGACGGGATGCCGGATCTAGACTGCCCTTGCTGCGTGACGCTCGCAAGAGTTCATGCAGAGCTTGTAAGTTGTCGCTCTCCGACTTTCCCGCTCCGGCTCCCCGCTGGAGCGGTTTTTTTTTGCCCACGCTATTTGCGCCTTCACGCTTTCAGGCGAATGCGGATTCCGCCAGTTCCCGCGCGTAATCGCGCACGTCTACCGGCCAGGGCGCATTCGCCGCCTCGAAGCGGCTGCGCTCGCCCGCGTAAAGCGCGCGCAGCGCCTCCTCGTAATCCGGCAGATTGCCGGCCAGGGCAGTCATGAAGCGGTGCGCGGCTTCCTGCGCCGCGCGCACGCGTTCGCGCGCCTCGCTCGCGTGGCGCGCGGCATCCACGAGGCGGCGCAACACCACCGAGGCCCCGCCCGGCTGCGCGCCAAGCCAGTCCCAGTGGCGCGGCAACAGCGTCACCTCGCGCGCCACCACGCCAAGCTTCGGACGGCCGCGGCCGCGCGGTGCATCGTCCGGGGCTTGATCGTCGATGACGTTCGGCGCGGCTGCGCTTGCCGCGCGACTTGCCTGCGCGACGATGCGCGCCTCAATGTCCTTTTCCGTGCCGCGCAGATCGAACTCGACCGGACGCGCGTCGTGGTCGTCGAAGACCAGCACCGCCGCGCCGTTTTCGTTCCCTTCGCGCTCGAGTTCCGCCTTGACCGCCAGCGCCACCTGAAGCGGCGCGCCGCGCGCGATCAGGCGTGTGCCCGCAAATGCCGTACAGCCGTTCGCCACCACCATGGTTTTCTCCTTCTCGATATCCAGTGATGGGCGAATATTACCCGGGTAAATTATGGCGCGCAATATCATCCGGGTAAAATAGCATCATGAGCGGCCGGAGCGGCCTTCAAGATCAGCCGTCGCGCACGCCAACGATGGCGCGTGCCTCGATCCACGCTCGCCACTGGCCGCCGAAGTCGAAAGCCGGGTCGATGTCGAAGGCTTGTGCAAGCGCATCGTCAAGGGTGGCGCCGTCACGCAGCGCGAAAAAGGCCGCGTGGGCGGCGTGCGTGTGCACGAGCAGCGTGGGCCGCCATTGCGGCCGGACCACGAGCGCCCACGACGGCGCATCCACACGCTCAGGCCAGACGCCGTCCGGCTGGTGAGCCCGCCAGACCGCCACGGCATCGAAGCGCAAAGCGAGCGCGGCGCAGGCGGGATGCACGGCGAGACGCGATTGCGCAAGACGCGCCGCGCCGAGCGCTTGCCATTGCTGCGCGTCGAGCGGCGCGGCGTTCGCTGCGTAACCGGCCGCGTGCAGCGCCCATTCGACTCGCGCGACATCGCCGAAGTACGCATAACGTGCATCGGTCTCGTAACGCTCGACGAATTCGGGCAATTGCGCGCCGAAGCGGTTCAGATCCGCATCGCGCGAAGGATGCGCGCGCGCGTAGGCAAGCGCGAGTGCATCGAACCAGGTCTCGCCGCCCAAGGTCGCGAGCACCGGATACGCGTTCGCGAGCGCAAGCCGCCGCGCCGCGCGAGCATTGCCGCGATACAGGCCCATGCGCTCGTGCAGCAGCGCGGCATCGGCGGGAAGCAGCTCGCCGGTGAGCGCCGCATCGGCGGCGGGATCGTCCAGTGCGGCGGCGAAGGCTTCTTGCGCCGCTTCCAGCGTGTTGCGCACAATCATGAGCGCAGCTCCGTTACATCGCGTGCGGACTTCGCCAGGCGTTCGCGCGCAAGACGCGCCTCGTCGAGCAGCACCTCGAGCGCCGGCACCGCCGTGTCCCACTCGATGAGCGTGGGTGTCGCGCCAAAACGATCGAGCGCGGCCTCATAGAGCGACCAGACCGCCGGCGCGACGCGCGAACCGTGATCGTCGATCACGGCGGCGGGCGTTGCGCGATGCCCCGCCAGATGGATCTCGCCGACGATCTGCGGCGGCAGCGCGGCCATGGCCGCGAGTGCATCCTCGCCGTGGTTGCATTGATTCACGTACAGATTGTTCACGTCGAGAAGCACGCCGCAGCCCGTGCGCTGCGCGAGCGCCGCGAGGAATTCGGCTTCGCTGTAGGTATCGCCGCGAAATCGTACGTAGGTCGAAACATTTTCGATCAGCACGGTACGGCGCAGCGCGTCCTGCATCTGCGAGATGCGCGCGCTCAGATGATCGAGCGAGGCTTGCGTGAGCGGCATCGGCAGCAGATCGTGCAACGCGCCTTGCGCGCTCGCGCCCCAGCACAGATGCTCGGAGACGGCTGCGGGATCGATGCGCTCCACCAGCCGCGCGAGCCTCGCGAGATGCGCCGTATCGAGCGGCGCAGCCGAGCCTGGCCCGAGCCCCACGCCGTGCAGGCTCACCGGCAAATCGCGGCGCACGGTTTCGAGCACGTGCAGGTCGTAACCGCCAGCGCCAAAGTAGTTCTCGCTGTGGACTTCGATCCAGTCGACCGCGGGCGGCCCCGCCATGAAGGCATCGTAGTGCGCGTGACGCAGCCCGATGCCCACGCCACTGAGTCCGCCCGACGCGCCAATCTTGCGCGGCGCCTCAGCCGCGAGGCTCATTTTTCCGGCGTGCCGCCAAGCTTCTCGCACGTGCCCTTCGGCATGGTCTTGAAGTCGCCTTTGTCGTGGTCGACCTTGGCCTGGCCCGCGCAGTCGTGCACGCCGGTCTTGCTCGAACAATCGTTCTGGCCGGCCTTGGCTACGCCGTAGCAATTCACGGTGTCGGCCGCCTGGGCCACGCCCGCGCCGGCCGTCGCAAGACCCGCGAGTGCAGCAGCAATCAGCGCCTGGCGGCCGAGAGAGTTCTTCATGGCGTTTCTCCTTGAACTTTGAAATGGGTTTCGCAGGAAGCGATTGGGCTACGCAGCCGGCGCAACGCGCTGCCCCAAGCGCCCTATTTTGCCTCATCGGGCCGCGCCCGGCCTGGTCGAAGCGTCGGAGATCGACGGAATTATTGCGATCTCAGTAAAGATGTTTGCGGGATTACGGTATTTTTCTTTGAAGTGCACTGCAATAAAGTCTCATCAACGGTTCGAACAACATGATTGTTACGGATCGACAACATAATTTTCGGAGGTTGTTACCATGAAGAATCTGATTGCTGCTGCACTCGCTGCTACCGTCCTCGCCGCGCCGGCTCTCTCGTTCGCACAGGCCGAACAGCAGCCTGTGACGCGCGCTCAAGTTCGCGCCGAACTGGTCCAGCTGGAAAAGGCCGGCTACCGCCCGAATCTCGCGAGTCCGTACTATCCGGACGACCTGCAGGCTGCCGAGGCGCGCGTCGCTCAGCAGAACGGCGCAGCGCAAGCCTCGGCTTATGGCACTTCGACGAATGGCAGCGTCCAGTCCGGCACCCGCGCACCGAACATCAAGCCGACCTACTTCGGCCAGTAATCGCGGGTCGCGCGTAGTGCCTGTGCACGACGCGAGCCGCGCCAGGCGGGCCCGCTCTCCCGATTGAGAGAGAGCGGGCCCGCCGTCCATTTCTGCGCCGCGTACGCAACGCGCGGCGCAAAGGATGGCACGCCCACGCAATACCTCCGCCGCCGGAAGTCCGGTGGCTTTGCCCGGACTGCGGTCCGGGCCTTTTTCCTCTTTTCCTCTGGCGACGCATGCGGCCCGCTTTTTAGCGCGGGGCCGCGCGCGAACGCGGCGCGCTCGCAGGGTCTAGAAGCCGTGGGTGACGAGCGAGAGCACGGAAAGATCGGGGTGCGTGCCGTCGATGATGCTGCGGCCGACGTGGACCGCCTCATCGATGGCGTCCTGCTCGCTGCGCCAGGTTTCGCCGCCGTCCGCGTGGTAAGCGACCGTGTGGCCCGGCTTCGCGGGATTCGCGCCGGGATGGCAGACGTAGGCCGTGTAGGTGTAGCGGCTCGCGCCTTCTTCGGCTGGCGTGGCGCTGACGTGAATTTCGAAGCCTTCGTAGTCGACCTGATGCATCGCAAGCGGTTGAGCGCTCATCGTGACCTCCGGGTGCCGCGGGTCAGCGGCTGGCGGGCTATCCAGCCGATGGGTATGCGGCCGGACGTTCGGTATTGGGAAGTTTAGGCGATGGGTCCCAGGCGGGTGGCCTACTATTGCAGGGCGATCCACCACTCCGGGAGCTCAGACATGGCATCGAACACCGTCCGCCTGCATCGTGTGCTGCGCGCGCCGCCCGAGCGCATCTACCGCGCCTTTCTGGACGCCAGCGCCGTCGTGAAATGGCTGCCGCCCAACGGCTTCACCTGCACGGTTCACGAACTCGACGCGAAGGTCGGCGGCCGTTACCGGATGTCGTTCAGGAATTTCACGGCTGGCCACGGTCATTCGTTCGGCGGCGAATATCTCGAACTCGTGCCGAACGAGCGTTTGCGCTACACCGGTGTATTCGAGGACGGGCACCTGGCCGGCACCATGCAGACGACGGTGGAGCTGCGCGCGGTGTTCTTCGGCGCGGAAATGACCGTCGTGCAGGAAGGCATACCGGAGATCATTCCGGTCGAGGCATGTTATCTGGGCTGGCAGGAGTCGCTGGCATTGCTCGCGAAACTGGTCGAGGCCGAAATCAATCAGTAAAGAAAAAAGGGGCGCTCGCGCCCCTTCTCTTCGACCGCGTGCTGCTTCAATACCCGAGCGCGCAGCCGTCCTTGCGATGATCGGACGCGCCCGTCAACACGCCCCGCTCCCAGTCGATGCGAATAGCCTGCGAGCCGCCGATCGGCCCGGCGGCAGGCACGAGCTTGAAGCCGCGATCCGCGAGCGCTGCGCGCGCGTTGGCGGGCAGCGTCGATTCGACTTCCACGGTTCCCGTGCCGGGACGCGGAAAGACGCGCGGCAGATCCATCGCTGCCTGCATGTCGAGGCCGTAATGCAGCACCTTCGAGAGGAATTGCGCGTGGCCCATGGCCTGATAGTGGCCGCCCATCACGCCGAAACTCATCTGCACGCGGCCGTCGCGCGCGACCATCCCGGGAATGATGGTGTGCAGCGGACGCTTGTGCGGCGCGATGGCGTTGGGACGGCCGGGCTCCACCGAGAAGCTCATGCCGCGGTTGTGCAGCATCATGCCGGATTCCTCGCCCATCAGCCCGCTGCCGGATGGATAGAACAACGAATTGATAAAACTTACGCAGTTGCGGTCGCGATCGACCACGGTGATGTAGACCGTGTCGCGGTGCTCGACCTCGGTGAGCGCGGCGGCCGGGTCCAGCACGCCTTCGAGGTCGATGCGGCTGCGCAGCTTGTCCACATAGGCGTCCGAAAGCAGGCGATCGACATCGACGCTGCCATGCCGCGGGTCGCCTAGCACGGCGTCGCGTACCGCGTAAGCGAGTTTGGCCGCCTCGATCTCGCGATGCAGACGGTCAGGGTCGAGCGGGCTGCCTTCGGCGTCGTATTTGTCGAGCAGGCGCAGCAACAGCAGCGCGATGACGCCCTGCCCCGCCGGTGGGCATTCGATCACGTCGTAGCCTCGGAATTTCGCGCGAATCGGCGTGACGTATTCGCCGCGGAATTCGGCGAAATCTTCCAGCGTGTGCAAGCCGCCGTGCGCCTGAAGCTGCGCGACGAGATCGGCCGCGATAGCGCCTCGGTAGAACGCGTCGCGGCCCGTTTCGGCGATGGCGCGCAGCGTGTTCGCGAGGCGCGGCTGACGATGCATCGTTCCCGCTCGCGGCGCGACGGCGCAGCCTTCTTCCGCAAAACGGATCGCCGGGGCGAGGACGTCGCGCAGCGGCAAGCGGCCGTGATCGCGATGGAGCGAAGGTCCATGCGTCCACGGCGCCCGGCACCGTGACGGTGTGCGGCGAATGGCACGCAATGTTTCCACGCCCATGGCGCGCAGACGCTCGACGCTCGCTGCAGGGGGGCCCAGCCGGAACCGTCACAGGCGATCACGTCGTCCGTGCCGCCGCGCGAATAGGGCGCGAAACAGTCGCCGCCTATGCCAGTCGAGCCGGGTTCGACCACGCACTGCACCGCGCTCGCGGCTATCGCGGCATCCGATATACAAACAGGGCTATTTCAGCACGCTCAGCGATGTGCTACGTTGCACTTGTGATGTAGCACACGAGGGTCGATGAGGCTCTGAAAAACGAATTCTCCACAGCCGCGAAGGCCCACAACCGCACCGGCGCACAACTCTTGCGCGACTTCATGCGAGACTATGTGAAACAGCAGCAGGAAGCGGCGGAATATGACGCATGGTTGCGTGCCAAAGTGCAACGAAGGCCTCAGCCGACGCCGGCAATATGGTGCCGGTCGCCGAAGTCGAAGCCAAGTTTGCAGCACGTCGACGAGCTACCACCCATCGAATGGCTGAAACATCCAAGCTCCTCGGCAAAACAAATACGTCTCAGCCGGCAACACGCGCAACCAGTCAGCCAACCCCAACCAACCGCACGTCGCAGACGGAGCCGGGAAGCGAGCGCAAACCTGGATCGACGGTCCATCACGACCAGTTCAGCTTCGAGATCCGGCCGGACACGGAGAATATTTGAGCGCGAAGGCAACAGAAACCGAGTCGAATAATTCGCGCCCCGACAGTCTGGAAATGACAAATCGCGGACAGAAGACTGTAACGGCTTGCGCTATTTCAATATCCAGCTTCGCGTTGATGCCGAATGGTCAAGATCGTCACTGCGTCATTATCGACCCGGTACAGGACCACATAGCCACTGTCGCCGAAATCGATCAGCCATTCACGAAAGGCTGGATCGAGATCGTCAACAGGGCGCCCGAGCCGGGGCTGTCGAACCAGCACGTTGACGCCGGCACGAATCGACTGGATCGCACGCCTCGCTGCGGCAGCGTCCTGGTCGGCAAGGAAACGGTGGAGGCGAGTGATCGCTTGTTGGGCAGTCCGGGTCCAGATCAGTCGTGGCACGCGGGCGGCTCCACGTCTTCACCGGCTTCGAGCTTGGCAAGGTAAGCGTCCATTTCCCCGTGGGTGACGTGCAGGCCGGTCGCCTGGTAGTCCTCCCATGCCTGCATTGCTTCTTGCTTGAACGACTCGCGCCTTTCTTCACGCTCGACATACTGCGCGATCGCTTCGCGCATGATCCAGTGTGGCGTGCGGCGGCGCAGCTCGGCCAAGTGGCGTACCCGGTCCTGCAGGGTCGCATCCAGTTTAATCGAGGTTGCCATATCAAGTGGTATCCATAGGTATTACCTTGTATTAGGGTAGGCGATCTGTTGGGGGAAATCAATCGCTCGGCATCAAGCTCCCATTGGCCGAATCGGCCCCACCTTCGCCCCGGCCTACCGGTCTAGTAATCGGCTCACGCCTGCATCATCGCGATGCGATCGTCGATGAACCGAGTACGGTTGTAGGCACTGCGCGCGCCACACCAATCATTTTTCCGTCTGCTCAGCAAACGCCTCGACGAGAGCAAGCAGCGCTTCGCGCTTGCGACCGACCAGCTTGCGGAACCCCGCAACAATCTGTTGCTCATCACTGTTCTCCAACCGGGCCCCCTTCTCCCCTGTGAGCAGGTACCAGACATCCACACCCTCGCCCGCAAGTGCACTCAGATAATCGGAGTTCGGCCGCCGCATGCCTTTTTCGTACTGGAATTGAGCATGCTGTTTCACGCCTCCCAAGGCCGCAAACTCCGACTGGCTAAGACCCCGTCTTGATCGCTCTTCCTTCAGTCGTTCCCCGAACACATCCATTTGACAGATTTTCCTCTTGACAATGTATCAATAGAACCTAAACTGTCCATCATTGCCATTCAATTGATAGAGCCGAATGACCCGGCATCTAGTCTTCGCTATCGCGGACATCGCATGCTCTGGCTCTGAGGCTCATCGCGTACAGGCAGTTGCCCACTTGCACGCGACAGATCGCTGTGACCGCCGCGAAACCGGCTGACGAGGGCAGACGGTTCGACAGGAGTGTTCACCGCGTTCCACAGCGCGATACATATGTGCGCGGCGAATATCAAACACCCGCGCCAAACGCGGACTGCCAGGATATGCGCGATCGTTGCGACAGCGGGGCTTCACGTGTCTTGCTGCCCCTGTCGCCTGCGTCAAATGTCTATGGTATCGCACAGAGCATACAAACCCCGGCACCCGTCCATGACCGGTTCGAGGGAGGCGATGATGTCATTGCATTACGAAAAATGTAGCGCATTCGGCTATGAAATCCGCGGAGCACTGCCTGTCCGGGCTAATTTCCGGCGTGCCCATGGAAATGAGTTCGTGGACAGCTTGCCCGACCCATCCACTGCGTATTTCTCGACGGACAGCGTCACCCAGACTTGCCTCATTCGTGTGCGCTGCCCTTACACAGATAGCCCCGAAGTCGAAGACACGCTCGTGCGCTTCGCTCAGAAGTGGGCCGCCGCTGGTGCCATCTTCTATCGCCAATGCATGGGCGAAGTGTCTTTCTTCCCGCTCGGGCTGCCTGCCCACGTCAAGCTGCTCGCCGAACTGGACAGCGAGCGCATCCGGCAAGCTAGCGAAGACGAGCACACACAGTACGTTCGTTGCCGGATACAGGACGAGTTGCGCGAGTGTACCGACGACGAGCCACCACTTCCCTCAACACAGACCGGAGCCAATCATGCCTGAAAAATTCCGCTACGCCCTGTCCGGCGCCATGCCCGTATCGGACGAGTTCGAGCCCGACGACATTGAAACCATGCGTCGGCACCTCAACGGAATCGCCGAAGTCTATCTTGTCTATGACAGCATCGCGCAAACCATTTCACTGCGGATCGGCGGAATGCTTGCATACGAGGACATTGGCTTCATCGAGCGCCGTGTCGAACGATTTGCCGAGCGGTACAGCCCTGTAGGTGCCATCCTGCTGACCGAATGCAATAACATCACCGGACAGCTACTCGTCGGCCACAACTGGGACGTGCAATGTCTCATCGCGCTGGGTGCCACGAAGGAGGCACTCGAAAAGCTCACGGATCCGAACTTCGAATTTCTGGTACGACTTGAGCAGCCGCAGGGGAACCCGCCACAGCCCAGACCCGTGCTTCGGTGTGAGGCAGTCGATACCCTCAAATAGGGAAAATTCGCCCTGCATCGGTAAAGATTTTATGGTCGCAAGTTCACCCTTGTTGATTCGTATTCCGTATTATTGATTGCCGTTACAGATGTAATATCAACCCTTCTAATGTTCGGAGTATACGGTTGCGCTTCGCTCGTGCCAGACTCCCCATCAGAAGCATGAGAGTGCAATACCTGCGACCACTGGCGATTTGAGACGAGAACAAGGGGAAGGCAGCACGATAGCGGCCCCGCAACGCATGCTCCATGCCGACGGTGCCACCCTGCGACGGTGCCGTCGAAGCGGCTGTGTCAGGTTGGTGGACAGGCGGCGGTGGAATGAAGCGATGAACAAAACGAAATCGCTTTATCACGGCCATCGCTTCCCTGCTGTCGTTATCAGCTGCGCGGTTCGGTGGTATTTCCGGTTCAGCCTGAGCTTGCGCGACATCGAAGAGTTGTTGCTCGAGCGCGGCGTCGTGGTCACGTACGAACGATCCGTTGCTGGTGTGACAAATTCGGTGCTGGATTCGCCAGGTGCGCCAGGGCGGTGCGGCGCAAGCCTGGCCGCACGTGGCACCTTGACGAGATGTTCGTGACACTGCGCGGCGAGCCGTATCTGTTGTGGCGTGCCGTCGACGAGCATGGCGCAGAACTCGACGTGCTGGTACAGAAGCGGCGCGACAAGGCCGCGGCCAAGCGCTTCTTTCAACGAGTGCTGCGATCAAACCCGGTACCGCGGAAGATTGTTACGGATCAACTGCGCAGTTATCCGGCAGCGAAGGCTGATATCCCTGAACTCGTGAAGGTAAAGCACGTTTTCGTCAAAGCAGCCGCACGAGTAAACAACCGCGCGGAAAATATCCATCAGCCAACCCGCAGGCGCGAGCGCCAAATGTGCGGCTTTCGCGACGCGCGTCGCACGCAGGCGTTTCTGTCATGCTCCGGCCCGATCCGGCAGCACTTCGCGTTACCCAGAAATCGGATGAACGCGGAATGTCACCTCTCCATACTGAAAGAACGCCTCTCCACATGGTATGGCTTGACTGTCCCAGCCGCAGCTGATCAAGTTAGCTGATAAGGATAACTACTCTTAAACCAGACACGTAGCCTATGCTCGTCAACTTGACAGTGCCCTCGCCGGGCCGCAGGTGGACCGTGCAGACCATGGCCGAGCAGGCGGCGATGTCGCGCACGACGTTCGCCTTCCGATTCAAGGAAACGGTTGGTCTCTCGCCCATGGAGTATTTGACGCGCTGGAGAATGATGCTGGCCGCAGACCGATTAACCCATTCCCGCGATTCGGTTTCGGAAGTCAGTCTCGCCCTTGGCTACGAGTCCGAGAAGTCCTTTAGCACAGCGTTCAAACGAGTGATGAACTGTTCTCCACGCCAATACAGTCGACAGCGAAAAGCGGGAACGAGCAATGTTGATGTGGGTGTGTGACCTTGATGGGAGGTATTCGGAATTTCGTGTGTGAGGCGGGTTAAAACACAGATTCCGATGCTGAACCACCCCGCGTAACGCAGCGCGATGCGTCATCACGCTTTTCCAATCGTGCACGTTCGGACCAGATCTACCACAGGCAGATGCGCTCTCTTACGACCACGTTCTGTAAATATCGAAAGTGCGGACGCAAAATCAGCAGCCTATCACTGTGGTGTAGAGAATCTGTCCGGCGCCGCGTCCCTTTTCTGTTGCTTCCGAAGATAGACGGTAGCCGCCAAGCGCAACACGGCAAACCAGCTCGCCGGCCGTAGCTTGTCCAGCCCCACCATAATTCTCGACGCGCGGACGAGTTGATCCGCCGGATAATCCGACGGTAGTTTAGCGAGAATTTCCGTTGCCTTATCCCGGTTGCGCTTCGCCATTTCTCGATCGGCGCGCGCAAGCAGCGAGCGCAGTTCCGCCGTTGTCGCATCAGTGCAGTAGGCAGGCTGTCCTGGCTGTAGACGCCACGATTCTGCAAGTGAGCCGGCGTCGAACGCGTCGAACCCAAGCGCCTCGACGAGCCTCATGATGGCTCTGCGGCCCGCCAGATCATCGCCAGCGACCGGAAGTGCAATGCGGCGCCCGTCTCCTGCGGGCTTACCTTGATCGGCCAGCCTGGATGCAATGATGCTGTTGAACGCTTTAACCACCGGTACGCCGAGTTGTTGGGACACCCATTGAGACTCCGGTAGGCCTTGGTCGATCTCGGTGATCACCCCATCACGTCGCGGATAGTAGTTACCTGCATCGACAACGATCGCGTCACCAGGAAGCGAAGTGATGACCGACTTTGGCAGGTCAGGAACACGCCCGAACGGGATAGCAAGGATAAGGACCTCGACGCCCGCGGATATATCCGTAACGTCAACGGGCTTGGAGCCCGTGCTTTTTGCGAACTCCTGAAGGCTCGCTGGACCTCGCGAATTTGCAATCCGGACGACATATCCGAGCTCGACCAGTCGCTTGGCCAAGGCGTGTCCAACAGGGCCTGCGCCGACAATGCCGATTTGCTTCATGCTAGTTCCCCTTCATAACCCTCGATAGTTACGAAGGTATACTGCTACCATGAGCTTTCCACAAGACGGCACGTTTTTGTGCTTCAGTTACAAGGAGAGAACCGATGCGGCCGACCGCAAATAGACAGTCTCGAGCAGATGAGGAGCCCGTCGTTTCGTGCGCGCCGCATGATGTGCTCACTCACCTGGGCGATAAATGGACGATTCTCGTCTTATCGATGCTCGCTCAAGCGCCGGAAAACCGCGCAAGGTTCTCAGAGATCAAATATGGAGTGCTTGGCATTTCTCAGCGCATGCTGACCCTGACTCTACGGATCCTCGAACGGAATGGGCTTGTATCAAGGCATTATTTTCCAGAAGTTCCCCCCCGCGTCGAGTATCAACTGACCTCCATGGGTAAAAGCATGCTCCATCCGATAGAAGTCTTCACAGGATGGATCAAGGAAAACTGGCCGGCTATGGAGCAAGCGAGAAGGGACTATGACGCCGCTGCGAACGTTTCGAATTGAGGAGATACCGTCGAATGGTCTCCACCTGTTTTCAAGCCGTCTTTTAATAGGGCCCACTGGCAACTCGGAACCTTGAATCGTCCGCTTTCCAAGGCCGTTTTTCTATTTATGGGCCCATTGCCCTATTGCGCCCGAAGCCTCGGTCAACGTCACCGCCATCGCGGGTAACGCCGAAGACATGTCGGCCGAGCTGCGTATCAAGCCACGGGGTCGACGGCACGAGTCGGGAGCCGAGGCCGTCGTCGATCATGGCGAAGCGGCCGGAAGCGATCCGTGACGACGGCGTGATCAGCAACAAGGCGGTCTTGGGCATTCATGCAGAGAGCCAGCGCGACATGCCGGGCCTCTGGATCATACAGACCATGGGGCCAAGTTCTGGCTCACGGTGTTCAACGAGCTACCGGTTCGCTCAGCAAGCCTCAATGGCGGAACGCTTCGACAATAGGCACCGACGTCCGCGCATGCTGAAGGTCGTTGCCCGAGGGCAAATGAGGATCGGCCGGCTGCACCGGGAGGCGATCTAACGGAGCACCTCCAACGAGTACTTGTTGCCCGCTATTCCGCGCACCGCTAGCGAGGCCGGTCACGAAGCAGCAGGCGCGACCCGACCTCCACGATAGACGTAATCGCCGGCAGCAGTTCTTGTCCCAACGATGTCAACTCGTATTCCACGGACGGCGGTGACGTCGCCAATACACTTCGCCGGATCACGCCCCGCTCCTCGAGGTCTCGCAGCCTGCCGGTCAGTACCTTCGCGGTGATAGTCGGGTTATCGCGCCGCAACTCCGAAAACCGACGCGGGCCATTACTCAGGCACCAGATCAGTTCGGGCGTCCAAAGGCCACCAATCAACGCCATGCATTTCGACATCGGGCAGCCGGGAAGCGGCTCCACCTTCTTTCGCATTCTCAAGCCCATCGTCGTCCCAGGAATGGTTTCCAATTGGTTACTTGAAAATGATGGTAACCAATAGATAGATGGTTTCCAAGGGAAACCTTCGCCCCTACACTTGGAGCCTCACCTACCGATTCACGGAGAGAATGAACATGTATGCAATAACGGGAGCATCCGGGCAACTCGGGCGCCTTGTGATCGACGCATTGCTTGAAACCGTTCCGGCCAACCGTATTGTCGCGGCGGTCAGGAATCCCGCAAAGGCACGCGACCTTGAAGAGCGTGGCGTGGTGGTGCGCGAGGCCGACTATAAGCGGCCTGAAACGCTCGCAACCGCATTCGTTGGTGTCGACAAACTCCTGCTGATCTCGTCGACCGAAGTCACCGGCCGCCTGCCATTGCACCGCGCGGTGATCGACGCAGCCGGGCGGGCTGGAGTTTCGTTGCTCGCCTATACGAGCATGCTGCACGCCAACACATCACCCGCCAGACTCGCGATCGAACATCGGCAGACGGAAGAAGTCATCGCGACCTCGGGCCTCCCCGCCGTCATCCTTCGCAATGGCTGGTACGCCGAGAATCATCTGATGGCCCTCCCCTCGGCGCTCGAGCACGGCGCCTTCATCGGGGCCGCGAAGGAGGGGCGCTTCTCTTCCGCCGCGCGGAAGGACTATGCCGCGGCCGCAGCTGTGGTACTGACGACGGATGGCCATGCAGGCAAAACGTATGAACTGGCGGCAGACCATGCGTTCACGCTAGCGCAACTGGCTGCAGAGATTTCGAGGCAGTCCGGAAAGACCGTTGTCTACAACGATCTTGCGCAGGACGCTTATGCCGATGTACTGACGAGCATCGGATTGCCACCCGAGCTTGCCAGCCTCCTGGCCGATGCCGACGTGGCCGCCTCACGCGGTGCTCTGTTCGACGATGGCGGTGCCCTCGCGAGACTGATCAGTCGACCCACGACTCCGTTGGAGAGCCTCGTCGCAACCGCATTGCGCAATTAAAGCCAGAGCGGATCTTCGGATCTCAGACCGAAGGCAATGCGCTCATCACCCGGTAAGGGATGCTCGAACGATCCACGGCCGGGCCGAACGAGATGAGGGCTCTCCGCCTCCATCAGCTCACGCCCGAGCCGCAAACCACCTGCGCAGGAAGGTTGCGTCAACCGATTCGTGTGTCGTATGCACGAATTGACAGCACCCAGTCGGTATACCGAAACTAGGCGCATCTTTCTTCCGCGGTGACCATCGGAATGAATTTCGAGATATCGGACTTGCGGGCCTTTGTCGCGACGGCCGACCTGGGCAGCTTTCGCGCCGCGGCCGACACGTTGCATCTATCGGCATCCGCGCTATCGCGCCGGATAGAAAAACTCGAGGAGGTGCTTGGCGTCAGACTGTTCGAGCGAACGACGCGGAAGATGGACCTGACGATTGTCGGTCGCGGATTTCTTGAGCGCGCTCACCGCATCCTCAACGAGGTCGACAACTCGATGCTCGAGTTCGACGATCTTGCACGCAAGATGACCGGCGAACTCACGGTCGCGTGCGTGCCGTCGGCGGTGCGCTACTTCCTGCCGGAAACCATTGCGACCTATCATCAGCGTTACCCGGGCATTCGCCTTCGTCTCATTGACGAACCGTCGTCGATGGTTTTTCTGGCTGTCGCGCGTGGGGAAGCCGATTTTGGCCTCACTTATGTCGGCACTCAAGAGCCGGACATCGAATTCACACCGCTGCTCGATGACCCTTTCGTTCTCGCTTGCCCGCGCAGTCATCCGCTCGCAAAACGCAAATCCGTCGCCTGGGCGGAACTCGCCAACCTCGAGTATTTGGCCATCGCACAGGGCAGCGGCAATCGCGCGGTCATAGACGAAGCGCTGGCCGGCGTCGCCGACCGGCCCAAATGGTTCTGCGAGGTACGCCATGTGCCGGCGCTCGTGAGTCTGATCGAAGCTGGCCTTGGCGTCGGTGTCGTGCCTCGGCTCGCCATGCCCCGCGGCCCGCACAAGGCACTTGCCAGCGTTGCGCTCGTCGATCCGCCGATCCGGCGAACGCTGGGTGTACTCCAGCGTCGCGGCCGCGGTTTGTCCTCCGCAGGCCGCTTCTTCCTTCAGTTGTTGACGGAGATGCGTGCGCCCGATGTGCCGCCCGCAAGCGCTGCCGCATAAGCCAAGCTCCGCCCCCGGCTTCAGGCGGCACGGCAAAGCCTTCGTGGGCATCCGGCAGTTGGGCTTGATTCGTGCGCACGACGCACCAATCGAACGAAAATATGCGTTTGTTGCGTGAACCGCTCCTGCACGATCATGTGCGAAACGCAAGCGTCGCGCTATTCGCAGCCGCTTGAACAGCACGGTTTTCAAATCGAAGGAGACAACGCATTTCATGACACAGCCCACCCCAACCCATGGCATCGTCAGCAAGGCACACCTGACCGAGCTGACCATCGAGGCACTCTGCACGCTCGGCCTGACTCGCGCCGACGCGACGGACACCGCCACGATCCTCGTGCTTGCCGACCTGTTCGGTTTGCGTACGCACGGCACGAGCCGTATCGAATCGTACGGCGCTCGCCTCAGCATCGGCGGCATCAATCCCACGCCTTCGATCACCGTCGAACAGGTGGCGCCGGCGCTTCACCGCCTCGACGGCGACAACGGCATCGGCCCGCTCGTCGGCCACCGCGCACTCGATCTGGCAATGACAGCCGCACGCGAACATGGCATTGCCTGTGTGTTCGTGCGCGGCAGCAATCATTTCGGCCCTGTATCACCGTATTCGTACCTCGCCGCAATGCAGGGGTTCGCCAGCATCATCGGCAGTAACGCGACAACGACGATTGCGCCGTGGGGTGGCACCGACGCGCGCCTGGGCAACAGTCCCGTCGGCTTTGGCGTCCCGAACCCGAATGGTCATCCGTTTATTCTCGACATGGCGATCAGCGTCGCTGCACGGGCAAAGATTCGCAATGCGCTCAAGCGCGGCGAACCGATTCCCGGCAATTGGGCAACCGACGCGCAAGGCAAACCGACCACCGACCCGAAAGCCGCGCTCGATGGCTTTCTGCTGCCGATCGGCGGCCACAAGGGCTACGGCCTCGCACTGGTGGTCGACCTGTTCGCGGGACTGCTTTCCGGAGCGGCGTATCTCACGCACGTCAAGTCGTGGGAGGACGACCCTGAACAACCGCAGAATCTCGGCCACTTCTTCATTCTCATCGATACGACCCGGCTCGGCAGCACCGAGTGGCTCGCCACGCATATGGCCGATTACGCGGCGATCCTGCACGGCTCCAAACCCGCCGATCCGGAGGCGCCCGTGATCGTGCCCGGCGAGATCGAACTCGGTCGCCTGGAACGCCAGATGGTGGAAGGCATCGATATCGGCGCGGCACAGCTCGCGATGCTGGAAGCGACCGCCCGTCCGCGGCGCTGAACGCCTCGTTCGCGAGCGTGGCCCGCCACGCTCGGCCGCTCCGAACGCACGGCGCGGCAGCAGACCGACAAGCGACGGACCGGGCAGCGCGTTCGAGCGCCCGGCCGTCAAGCACATAACAAGCTCCAAGGAGCGACAGGTGACAAACATTCGATGGCGCATCGTCCTGCTGCTGTTCATCGCAGGCTTCATCAATTATCTCGACCGTGCGGCGCTGTCCGTCGCCGCCCCCGCCGTCATGCGGGAACTGCATATGTCGCCGAGCAGCCTCGGGCTGTTGTTCTCGACGTTCTTCATCGGCTACGCGGCATTCAATTTCATCGGCGGATGGGCGGCGGATCGCTGGGGCGGCAAGCGCGTCTTCTCCGGGGCAGTCCTGACGTGGTCGTTGCTATGCGGTGCAACCGGCCTTGCCAGCGGCTTCGGATCGCTGCTGGCAGTCCGCACCCTGTTCGGCATGGCCGAAGGTCCGCTCGCGACGACGATCAACAAGATCGTGAACAACTGGTTTCCGCACAAGGAATCGGCGACCGCATTCGGCTTCGCGAATTGCGGCCTGCCGCTGGGCGGCGCGGTTGCAGGGCCGGTAGTCGGCCTGCTGACGGCCGCTTACGGCTGGCGCGTGGCGTTCGCCGGAATCGCGTGTTTCGGCTTGCTCTGGCTGGTGTTCTGGGTGCTCATGGCGACGGACAAGCCGCACCAGCATGCACGCGTATCCGATGACGAACGCCGGCTGATCGAATCCGACCGAAGCGTCCCGGAAAGCCCTGCGGACCTGCGGCCCCTCGGCTTCTACCTCAAGCAGCCCGCGATTCTCGCGGCGATGATTTCGTACTTCGGTTACAGCTACATCCTGTTTTTCTTTCTCACCTGGTTCCCGACCTTTCTGACGATGGACCGTCATCTGAGCCTGAAAAGCATGAGTCTCGCGACGGTGCTGCCTTGGCTGCTGGGGTTCATCGGCTACGGACTGAGCGGCGTGCTGTCCGATCTGATCTTTCGCCGCACGGGCAACGCACTGCTTGCGCGCAAGCGGGTATTGATCGCCTGTCTCGGCACGGCAGGCGTGTGCGTCACGCTGGCCGGCGCCGTGACCACGACACTCGGTGCGCTGCTGTTGATGACCATTGCCGTGTTTGCGCTTTATCTGAGCGGCAGCGCCTATTGGGCACTGATTCAGGACACGATCCCCGGTCCGAAACTCGGCAGTGTCGGCGGATGCGTACACGCAATCGCCAACTGCGCGGGCATCGTCGGCCCGGCTGCAACCGGCTTTCTCGTGCAGGAAAGCCATACATTCTTCAGCGCGTTCTTTCTCGCGGGTGGTATTGCACTCGCCAGCGTGCTGGCCGTCGCGATACTGCTGAGGCCCCGAGCGCTCGCGCGACGCAAGTCGAGAGATGCACGGGTCTGTGGCTGAAGGCCCGTGCCCACCCATGAATTTCTGTTCTTCACGCTATCAACATGAAACCCGCCCCATCCGTCATTCGCGCATTCACACCTGCCGGCAAGCTGCGGGCATCGATCAATCTCGGGAATCCCATTCTCGCAGGCAAGGACCTGTCCGGCGCCCCGACCGGTGTTTCGGTGGATCTGGCGCGCGCCTTTGCCGCAACGCTCGGCGTGGCACTTGAACTGGTGGTGTTCGATACAGCGGGCAAGTCCGTTCAGGCGGTCAGCGATGAGCGGGCGGACATTGGCTTCTTCGCCATCGATCCACGACGAGGTGAGACCATCGCGTTTACCGATCCGTACGTTTTGATCGAAGGCTATTACATGGTGCGAGACGGATCATCGATTCGCGAGAATGACGATGTCGACCAGCCGTCGATCCGCGTCGCAGTTGGCGAGGGAAGCGCTTACGATTTGTTCCTGACGCGCGAGTTGAAGCATGCGCGGATCGTGCGGGCACCCTCATCTCCGACCGTCGTCCGAACGTTCCTCGATGAGGGCCTGGAAGTCGCCGCCGGTGTCAAGCAACAGCTCGAGGCAGACGCACGTCAAGCCCCTGGCCTGCGTTTGCTCGACGAGCGATTCATGGTGATTCGTCAGGCGATGGGTTTGCCGAAGAGCCGAGGTGCAGCGGCAGCCGAGACGTTGCGGGCCTTTGTCGAGGAAGCGAAGGCGTCCGGGTTCGTCGCTCAGGCACTCGATCGGCACAAGATCACCGGCGCGTCGGTTGCGCCCGCTGCGTAGGCCGATGCTCGACTCGGCGAGGCGGGACGCTGGTGCGCGCTCAATGCCTTGCTCATAACCTATGGCGGGCTGCTAGCGATGAACTTGAAGGCCGCGGAGACTCTGCTCGTGAGCGGAGCAACAGGGAACTTCGGCAGTGCCGCCGTTTTGACCGCACTGGCGATGGGGCACGCCATCTGATCCGCCCGAACCATAAGCGGTCCCACAGCTGGCTCGGCAGAGGGATCTATGTAGATTCTGTTGGACCAAATCCGGTTACATGGCGGTTACACGGGCCACAGAAACAGAAAAGGGTTACAGGCAAATCACCTGTAACCCTTTGATTTTATTGGTGGAGCGGAGGAGGATCGAACTCCCGACCTTCGCATTGCGAACGCGACGCTCTCCCAGCTGAGCTACCGCCCCAATGAATCACCGATTCTACACACACGAAATCCGTTTTGCCAAGCGTCAAATTTGACCCCAAGCAAAACTACTTCGAAGGCGCTCCAGCGAGTACCCAGCCCACCACGGAATGAATATCGGCGGCGCTCATCGCGGGGTGAGAGGGCATGGGAATAGCCCCCCAAACCCCAACCCCGCCGTCGCGCACCTTCTTCTCCAGCCTGGCCTCGGCAGCACCATCGCCCTTGTACTTCGCAGCGACATCCTTGAACGAGGGTCCAACAAGCTTGCGATCCACCGCATGGCACCCCATGCAGGCATTCGCCTGAGCCACCTTCAACCCATCCGGCACAGCAGCAAAAGCCGGCAAAGCGAACCCAACGAGCGCTCCAGCAACCACAACCCCACCCATAAACCGCCGCATCACAAAGCCCCCGTATTCCCCGGCCTTGTCGCCGACGAATTCGTCACCGGCGCGGGCGGTTGGTGGTCAATCGGCTGCGAGGTCACGCCCGAATCCGGCACCGCGCCCACCATCGGCGCTTCGGCAGCAGGCGCCGCCGCCGGCGCACTAGTCGCCGCAGCCGCCGTCGCCACCGCCGCCTGCTGCGCATCGATGTACTGATAGCACTTCACTACCTGCGCCACGCCCATCACCCCGGCCGTCGCGTTGGCGGCGATATTGCCTTCCTGCGGCGTAACCAGCCCCATCAGATAGATCGTGCCGCGCTCGCTCACCACCTTGAAGTTGTTCGCGGAAATGTCCTTATAGGCAATCAGCTCCGCCTTCACGCGTCCTTCGAGGTACGAGTCGTTCGCGCGCGAGGAGAACGAGCTGGCCGGCTGCACCGCCAGTTCGTTGACGATCGAAGCGACGTTCGTCACGCCTCGCACGATGCTCTCGGCCTTCTGCTTCGAGGCGTCGTCGGGTACTTCCCCGGTGATCAGCACGCGCTGGTTGAACACCGCCACGTTCACGTGCGCCGTATCGGGCAGTTGCTTGCCGAGATCGGCCAGCGCCTTCACCTGGATCTCGCGGTCTTCGGTTTGCGATCCCACCGTGCGTCGGTCGGTTGCCACCAGCGCCGTGCCGCCCGCCGCGCCCGCCAGCGCCAGGAAGCAGCCCTGCAAGCTTGCGCAGAGCGAGGCTGCGAAGCCGATCGTCAGCGTGGTCCGTGCCAGCGCGCGCGTCATGCCGTATCTGCTCATCAACTTCCCCTCTCTTCGTCTTACGGTGTCAGTCTTCGCCCAGCAGCATCGCGTCGATGCCGTCGCACAGGCAGTGAATAATTAACTGATGCACTTCCTGAATACGCGCCGTCCGCTCGCTCGGCACGCACAGCTGGATGTCGGTATCGGCGAGCACGCTGTTCACGTCGCCGCCGCCCTTGCCGGTCAGCGCGATCACGACCATTTCGCGTTCGTGCGCTTCCTGGATGGCGGCCAGCACGTTCACGGAGTTGCCCGAGGTCGTGATGGCGAGCAGCACGTCGCCGGGCTGGCCGAGCGCGCGCACCTGCTTCGCGAATACCTGCTCGTACGCGTAGTCGTTGGCAACGGCGGTGAGCACCGAGGCGTCGGTGGTCAGCGCGAGCGCGGGCAGGCCCGGGCGTTCGCGCTCGAACCGGCCGATCAGTTCGGCAGCGAGTTGCTGGGCGGTGGCGGCGGATCCGCCGTTACCGCACGCGAGAATCTTGTTGCTGTTCGCAAGCGCGGCGAACATCGTATCGACCGCGGCGGCAATCGGGACCGCCAGGGTTTCCATGGCCGCGAGCGTGATGGCTGCGCTATCGCGGAAGTGCTGTTGAATGCGTTCGACGGACATCGACTCTCTAATCTGTACTGCGGGTATCGCAAATTTTCCGCGTGGTGCGGCGTGCCGCAAGTTTAGCGCACTCGAGGGTCTTCATTTTCACCCTTCTTTTTATGAGCCTCTGTTTTAGCTCTCGTGGGCTTCCGGTCGAAACGCGTCGCGCAGCCACACGAGCCGGCCGCTCTCGAACGCGATCACGTCGAAGCGGCACGCAGGCGGCGTGCGCGCCTGCGTGTGAGCTTCGCCGTTCGCACCGCCGACGCGCCACGTCGCGAGAAAGTAACGTGCCGCGCGCAGCACGCGCTGCTGTTTGCGCCACCCCACGCTAGCCGCAGCGCCGCCGAATTCCGGACGCGCACGTGCGCGCACTTCCACGAAAACCAGCGTGCCGTCGCGCTCGCGCATCACGAGATCGATTTCGCCGCCGCGGCAACTCACGTTGCGCGCGACCAGCTCCAGGCCCTCGCGCCGCAAAAACGCCAGTGCGTGCGCTTCGAAACGCGCGCCTGTCGCGCGGCGTTGGGCATTCGACTGCGCTCGCGCGCAAAAGTTGTCTACGCGTGCACATTCGTTCGCGCCGCTTCCCTCGGGTGCGCTCGCGGGCGCATGGCACAATGTCGGCCTCTTTTCCTGCATTCGCGCGTTGCGTGTCATGACGTCCCTCTCGTCCCCCTTCGAACTCGCACAGACCCAGCAGTATCCTGCCGCCACGCTGTACGTCGTGGCCACGCCCATCGGCAATGCCGCCGACATCACCTTGCGCGCGCTGCACCTGCTCGGTCTCGTCGATCGCATCGCCGCCGAGGACACGCGCAACACCGGCCAGCTCCTCGCGCGCTACGGCATTTCGAAGCCGCTCGTCGCCGTGCACGAGCACAACGAGCGCGAGGCTGCGCAACGCGTGATCGAATTTCTGCGCGCGGGCGAGCGCGTGGCGTGTGTTTCCGACGCGGGCACGCCAGGCATTTCCGACCCGGGCGCCAAGCTAGTGGATGCCGTGCGCGCCGCCGGCCTCAACGTCGTGCCGCTGCCCGGCGCGAACGCGCTCGCCACAGCGCTTTCCGCTGCCGGCGACTGGGTCTCGACGTTCACGTTCCTCGGTTTTCTGCCGTCCAAGGCCAGGCAACGCGCGGCCGCAGTGCAGCCGCTTGCCGCGCATACGCACGCGATGGTGTTTTACGAAGCTCCGCATCGCATCGTCGAAACCGTGCAGTCGCTCGCCGATGCGTTCGGCCCCGCGCGCCGCATCCTCATCGCCCGCGAATTGACGAAGCTACATGAGTCGCTCTGGAGCGGCACCCTGGCCGAAGCGCCAACGTGGCTCGCTGCGGATGCGAACCGTCAGCGCGGCGAGTTCGTACTGGTGGTGGAAGGCGCGAGCGGCCAGGCGGAGGGCGAGGCCGATCACGATGCGCTCTTGCGCGTGCTGCTTCAGGAAGTGCCGGTCAAGGGCGCGGCGAAGATCGCGGCGGCGCTCACGGGCGCGTCGCGCAATGCGCTTTACGCGCGGGCACTGGAACTGAAGGGCGAAGGCGAGGAAGAAGAGAACGACTGAGCCGCCGGCCGTCAAATGCACGAGCCGTAAAAGCCGAAGGGCCGCCCAACAAGGCGGCCCTTCGCGTATGCATCCAAACGGTACCGGACGTGCAACAAGCGGTTCAGCTTCGGGCGCGTCGCGGCGCACTCAGCGCCACGCCCAAACGAAAGCGCTTAGTGATCGACGTTCGAGTTCGCGGCAACCATTTCGGCTTGTGCGGCCTTCGCTTCCTGGCGCGTGAGGCCTTCGATGTCGACCTTCGCCGTGCCCGCGTGCTGCACGCCAAGGAGCCTGGCTGCGGCATACGAGAGGTCGAGTACCCGGCCACGTGCGTACGGGCCACGGTCGTTGATCTTCACCACCACCCACTTCGACGTGCCGGGCACGCTCACGCGCACATACGAGCCGAGCGGCAGCGTGCGGTGCGCAGCCGTGAGCGCCTTCATGTTGAAGCGCTCGCCGCTTGCGGTGCGGCGGCCGTGGAACGCGCGGCCGTACCACGAAGCGCGGCCGGTCTGGTGGAACGAGTGGACGTCGGGGCTATCTTCGTCGATCGCCTCGGCGTTCGCGAGCGAGTTGTCCTTCGCGGTGCCCGATGCAGGCAGCGCGGCGAGCGCGGAGCCGTAGCCCTGCGGCGCGGTGAAAGCGGCGTCCTTCGTGCGAAGGGCGTCGCTGGCCGACTGGTCCTGCGGGCCAGGCGGCATGGCGCAACCGGCCAGAATGGACACGGCTGCGAGACTCCCGAGTCGTCGTCGAGTCAGTCTAAGGTTCATAACATTGCCATCACGTTTTCGAAGCCTGTCCCGCGCCATGTGTGCGCGTTCCCGGAAGGCTTCGGCGGTCGCGGGCAAAGCTTCGCCATCGCTCGCCTGGAATGAAAAAGGCGAACGCGTGCCAATGCCCGGATGCAGCCCCAATAAGCCGCTAACCGCTAGTTATCTTTCACGTCTGGCGCAACCTGTCCCCGGCAGCCTGACCAGACCCCACATGCCGCCATCGAACGATGAAGCTCGTTCAGGCACACCGGAAACTCCCGGCGCACAGGAACGGCGGCGTAGGCCCCACCCAGCGTCACGGCATGTAGGCCGTTGCAGGCGCGTGGCACCTGGCTGGGCAAGACGTGCGGCGTCGAACGGATCGACACCTGATTTGCTATCTTGTAAGGCAGCCTCTTTCGGCCCGCCTCGAACGACAGCACTGCTTGACGGCGATGTATGCGACCTCTTTTTTTGCGAAGGTCACACCGCCCTTTGAGAGCACGAATTTCGTGCGTGATGGGTCGCATTATACCCAAAAGTTATTCCTGTCACGCCTGTGCCTCACAAATCTCCATGATTTTTCACTATTGATGTAACAAAGCCGTTCGCCTTGCGCCGCCGCATCCCTTGTCAGACAAGGGATTCCGCGTGCCGCGAGCCGCGTCGGCGGCGCTTCCTGCACCCCGGTACAATCGATCCTTTGGCTGGGGCCTGCCGGCGCGCATCGCCGCTTTCGAAGCGTTGCTGCGCCCGCCCCGCGAGACCGAACCGCACCAACCCGCCCACGATTCCCGCATGAAAGTCACGCTGATTCCCGTCACGCCGTTCCAGCAAAACTGCTCGCTGCTCGTCGACGAAACGACGAACCGCGCCGCCGTCGTCGATCCGGGCGGCGACCTCGAACGCATCGAAGCCGAGATCGAGCGTCAGGGCGTGCAGCTGGAAAAGGTGCTGCTTACCCATGGCCACCTCGACCATTGCGCGGGCGCGAAGGCGCTCGCCACGAAGTTCGGCGTGCCGATCGAAGGCCCGCAGGAAGACGAGCGCTTCTGGATCGACCAGTTGCCGCAGCAGAGCGTGCGCTTCGGCTTCGGTCACGCCGAGGCGTTCGAGCCCACGCGCTGGCTTCACGACGGCGACACGGTGCGCTTCGGCAGCGAGGAACTCGAGGTCTATCACTGCCCCGGACACACGCCGGGTCACGTGATCTTCTTCAGCCGCAAGCACCGGGTCGCCACGGTCGGCGACGTGCTGTTCGCGGGTTCGATCGGCCGAACGGACTTTCCGCGCGGCAATCATGCGGACCTGATCCGGTCGATCCGCGAAAAGCTCTGGCCGCTCGGCGACGACGTCACGTTCGTGCCGGGCCATGGCCCGGTTTCGACTTTCGGCGAGGAGCGCCGCTCCAACCCCTACGTCGCAGATGGCGTACCCGGATGAGAGTGAAAAGTACGATGAATCAAGCCGCTATTGAGGAGATTTACGTCAGCACCGATGTCGAGGCCGATGGTCCCATTCCCGGCCCGCATTCGATGTTGAGTTTCGCTTCGGCGGCATACACCGCCGACAAGCGTTTGATCGCCACGTTCTCGGCCAATCTCGAGATGCTCGAAGGCGCGGCGCCGCATCCGGTGCAGGCCGCCTGGTGGGAGACGCAGCCCGAGGCCTGGGCCGCGTGCCGCAAGGATCTGCAAAACCCGGCGGCGGCGCTCGTCGCCTATGTCGAATGGGTGGAGGCGCTGCCCGGCAAGCCGGTGTTCGTGGCGATGCCGGCGGGCTTCGACTTCACCTTCATGTTCTGGTACATGATGCGCTTCGCCGGGCGTTGCCCGTTCTCGTGGTCGGCGCTCGACATCAAGACGCTCGCCTTCGCGATGACGGGCCTGCCGTACCGCAAGTGCATCAAGCCGCGCTTTCCGAAGCACTGGTTCGACGATCATCCGCACACGCATGTCGCGCTCGACGACGCGATCGAGCAAGGCGCCCTCTTCTGCAACATGCTGGCCGACCTGCGGGCGCAGCAAGCCGCGCTCGCCGCTGATGGGGACGACTCAGGGCAAAATGCCGCGAGCACTCCGGCAAATTAGGTAATCTCCCTCATCATCCGCGCTTAACATTGCGTTCTATTCTCCTGGCCTCTAACATTCAGGAACACAGCGACGCAATGGAGGCGCAGTTGACACTCGATACGTTCTCTCAGAAGATCCTGCGCCTGCTGCAGCTGGACGCGCGCCGCTCGGTGCAGGAAATCTCCGACCAGGTGGGACTTTCCAGCACGCCGTGCTGGCGCCGTATCAAGGACATGGAACAGTCGGGCGTGATCCAGCGCTACACGGCGCTGCTCGATCGCGAAAAGCTTGGCCTGCACGTCTGCGCACTCGCGCATATCCATCTCACGCGCCACACCGAAGGCGGCGTCGAAGCGTTCGAGCGCGAGATCGCCACCTGCCCCGAAGTCACCGAGTGTTACAGCACCACGGGCGAATCGGACTACATCCTCAAGATCGTCGCGCCCGATATCAAGGCCTACGACGCCTTCCTGCACGAGCGTATCTTCCGCATTCCCGCCGTGGCGCAGGTGCGCACGAGCGTCGTGCTGCGGGAAATCAAGTTCGATACGCAATTGCCGCTTTGAATGGGCGAAGGCGCGACGGCTTCCCTGTCGCGCCGCCTGCGTTCCTCGCGCGCTTCAATGCGCCTCGCGCGGTTTGCCGTGCGCGGCCAGCACGCCGTGCGCATCGAGCGGCTGCACGACCTCGAGCTTGCTCGCGCCGAGGCGCGCGCACAGCGCTTCCAGGTCCACGTCAGCCGCGCGGCGCGCATCGTCTGCCGCGGCCAGCACCACCTGAATCTCCAGGCCCGTGCTCAGGTAGTGCAGCGTGACGGCTTCGACATGCACGTCATGCTCCGCCAGCGCGTTTCGCAGGCCTGCCGCTACGTCGTCGCGCGCAGGCAGGTTGGCCACGGAGCGCACGTGCATGTCGTCTTCGGGATCGACGTGAATCAGCGCGTCGAGCACGCGTGCATCGGTGAGCAGACGGGCGCGCGCCGTCTCCGCGATGTAGTGCCCTTCCGAAACCGAAATCAGCGGATCGACGAGGATGTGCGCATCCACGAGCGCGAGGTCGCCGGTCTTGCGCGTGCGCATCTCGTGCACATCGAGCACGCCCGGGGTGCCCATCAGCAGCGCGCGCAGGTCCGCGGCGGCGGCTTCGTCGAGCGCGCGGTCGGAGAGGTCCTGCAGCGCGTCCCAGCCGAATACCCAGCCCATGCGCGCGACCATGAAGCCGACAATCGCCGCTGCGATCGGATCGAGCAGCCGCACGCCCGCGAGGCTGCCCACGATGCCGATCGCCACGACGAGCGACGACGCCGCGTCCGAGCGCGCATGCCACGCATTGGCGATCAGCATGGCCGAACGCACGCGCTGCGCCTCGCGCAGCATGTAGCGAAAGAGCCCCTCCTTGGAAACCAGCACGAGGAGCGCGACGACCAGCGCGCTCACGTGCAGCGCCGGAATATCGCCGAGATTCATGATGCGCGTGCCGGCGCGCACCAGCATGCCGACGCCCACCGCAATCAATAATGCGCCGAGGAATAACGACGCGACCGTCTCATAACGGCTGTGGCCGTAGTTATGATCGGCGTCCGGCTTTGCGCCGCTATGCCGGTTGGCCAGCAGCACGACGAAGTCGGAAACGATATCGGCCAGTGAATGAACGCCGTCGGCGATCAAAGCCTGCGAATGCGCAAGCACGCCAATGACGATTTGCAGGACCACCAGCACGCTATTGACAGCAACGCTGACCCACGTCGTGCGGCGCGCGACCTCGTGTTTATCTGACAGCGGCGGGGAGGCGGAAGAAGTCATGTGCGGCGGGAGAGCAAATTAGGGAATAACCGCGATTGTAACGGCCATCTGCGTCGATTTTATGGATATCCCTAAAAATCTCTTTTAAATCAGATGCCTACAAGACCGGGAAGCATTCTCATTCACGCCGGCGATACTGCCGCTTGCAACCTGGTGCAGCGCGGAAAATCAAAAAGCCGCGCGTCCCAAGACTGCGCGGCTTCTTGTTTTCGAGAATCAGGCGATGCCCGGCCTGACTCGGCTGCTGCGTTCACTCATGCGCAGCGCGTTCAAACGCGCCGCCGACACGTTGATTTACTTCTGGATCAGAAAACGATCGCGGTCTTGACCGGCGATCCAGCGCGGCGGCTTGCCGCGGCCCGACCACGTGCTGCCGCTGTCGGGATCGCGGTATTTCGGCGCGACGCTCGCACGCGAACGGCTGGCGGCCTTCGCGGCTTTGGCGCTGCCGCGGCCGCCGCCGAGTTCTGCCAGGGTAATACCGTAGTCGGCCATTTTTTGCTTGATCTCGTCGAGGACTTCGGCATATTCGCGAGCCTTCGCCTCTTCAATCTGCTTTTCCAGCTTTTCTCGCTGAGCGAGAAGTTCCTTGTAGGAAGACATAGGTGCCCTTGTGGTTTGATCTTTAATGGCTACTGATCTCGCGCCAGTATGCCGATTGACAGATGCGTGCCTCGGAAATCGGTGGCGAGATTAACACAAAATTGAATGCCGGGATGCATGTAAGCAATAAAAATAATTAAAGCCAGATTTCAATCCACCACCTTCCCGCAAGGTGCTAACTCACTGTCATTTCGTGCAAATCAGCATTTTTACTAAATCCCGCTTTTGCCAGATAAATCCACATCTCATAATTAGCAGCGGATGAAAATTAAATACGTTGAAATAGGGCAAACATTTCATCGCATGACAACTTCGCGCCAGTCGACGGGGACAGAAATGGGCTGTTGCGAAGCGGCATGAGACCACACGCCATAGGCGACGGCGGATGACGCCCGCGTGGGCGGAAAAAACGTCATTGCGCATGGCGCTCGATGCAGTCTGCTAGCACCGCATGCAAGGATTGCAAATCAAGCTGCGGCGCATCGAAAACGAAGCGCGTGCGGGCGCCGTCGATCACGAGATCGGCGCCGTAGCGATCCACGCCTGCGAGTTCCAGTCCGGCACGGCGCGCGGGGTGCGTTTCGAAAAAGCGGATCAGCGTGGTTTCTTCGGTGGGCGCGAGCGGCGCCAGCGTGTCGAGGTCGGCGCCGTCCATCCAGCCCATCGCGCCAAAGCCGCCGATATAGCGCAGCCGCTCCACGTGCATGACCCAGAAGGTGAAGTCGCCGAGTGCGAGATAACGCCCGGCGTCCGGGTGATAGCGCACGTAGCGCCGCGCCAGCGCCTCGCTCGCCTCGTGGGCGGCCGCCTCGACCGGTTCGAAGCGGCCGAGCAGCGTGGCGCGCGGCGCGTTCAGCACGTCGGCGTCGCTGGCGTGCGCGACGAGAAAGCCCGCGCGCGGGTCGTCGAGCAGATTGCGCGTGTGCTCGGCCAGCCGGCTCACCAGGATCACCGGACGGTGCCTGGCGTCGGGCGCGAACGGCAGCAGCGTGGGGTACGGGAAGCCGCGCGGCTCGCGCGAGTGCGTGGCGAGCGTGGCGGTGGGCGCCTGGTGCAGCAGATGCAGCGGCGCGTGAGCGGGAATCTTCAAGGGTGCGTCCTCGCACGATGGATGCCCCGATATTAGAGCAGCTGGCTCGGCAAACGCGCTCCGACAGGCCAGGCGCACCTTCGTTAGAATCGTCGTTTGCTTTCAGGCGCCTTCCTCTCCCACCTTCTCTCTTCCAGCCGGAATTCCCGTGTCCGACCGACCGTCCGATCCCCCCCTCGCCGTTGCGAGCCCCGCCGCCCAGCATCGCGCGCTGCCCGCCGCCACGCGTCATCGCGCGCGGATCGCGACCATGGCGCTCTTTTTCATCGCCGGCATGATGTACGCGTCGTGGGGCGTGCACGTGCCCACCGTGCGCGACAAGTTCCATCTGAGCCCGGCGCTGCTTTCCTACGCGCTCTTCGCGGTCGCGGGCGGCTCGATCGCCGCGATGACGACCATCGGCGGCTGGATCGCGCGCGCGGGCTCGCGCCGCGCCTGCCTCACCGGCGGCCTGACGATGTCCGTGTGCGGCGCGCTGATCCTGGTTGTCCCTTATTACTGGATGCTGATCGTCGTGCTCGCCTTTTTCGGCGTGGGCATGGCCACGCTCGACGTCGCCATGAACGCCGAAGCGAGCGCCGTGGAAGAGGCCGTCGCCAAACCGATCATGTCGGGGCTGCACGGCATGTTCAGCCTGGGCGGCATGGCCGGCGCGGCGATCGGCGGCGCGCTGCTCGCGCGCGGCATGGCGCCGGCGCTGCATCTATTTCTCGCTTCGGCGCTGGCGGCGCTCGTGCTCTTCGTCTCGTGCCCGGCCGTCCTGCCGCATGTGCCTCACGCCACGCACGGCGAGCACGCGAAAACCGGCAACCGCTGGCGCACGCCCGCGCTCTGGGCGCTCGGCGCCATCGCGCTGATCGCCCTGATCGCCGAAGGCGCGATGTACGACTGGGCCACGGTCTACATGCGCGACGTGGTGCTCTCCACGCCCGCGCTCGCCAGCGCGGCCTACGCGGCGTTCTCCGGCGGCATGGCCGCGGCGCGCTTCGCCGGCGACGCCGTGCGCGCGCGCTTCGGCGCGCCGCAGCTCGTGATGGCGAGCGCCTCGCTCGCGTGCGCGGGCATGATCGGCGCGCTGCTGCTGCCGTTTCCGTTCACCGCGCTCACCGGTTTCACGCTGATGGGTCTGGGCCTTGCGAACATGATGCCGGTGCTGTTCGCGGCCGCCGCGCGCGTGAAGGGCATCCACGCGGCCGAAGGGCTCGCGCATGTGGCGGGCATCGCGTATTTCGGCTTGCTGTTCGGGCCGGTCGTGATCGGCGGGATTACCCAGGTGACCAACCTCACGGTCGGGCTGGCCGTCGTGGCGTTGTGCGCGGCGCTCGTGGCGTTTGCGGGGCCGAAGGTGTTGCGGCGGTTGGGGATCTGACAGCGCATCGCCTGGCGCGTCATGCGAAACCCCAAGCAAAAAAAGCCCGCGAGTCCGAAGACCCGCGGGCTTTTCCAATCGCGTGAGCGAAATCGCTAAACGCGATTTACATCTTCACGACGTCGAGCAGCGACTTCTTGCCCGACTTGTAGTTGTACAGCGAGATCACGCCGTGCTTGAGGTCGCCCTTCGAATCGAAGGTCGTCTCGCCAATCACGCCCTTGTAGTCCGTGCTCGGCATTTCGGCGAGGATCTTTGCCGGATCCGTCGAGTTCGCACGCTTCATTGCGTCGACGATGATGTACACAGCGTCATACGTGAACGGTGCGTAGATCTGGATCGGCTGGCCGAAGCGCTTCTCGAACTTGGCTTCGAATTCCTTGCCGCCCGGCATCTTTTCGAGCGCCATGCCCGCTTCCGAACACACGATGTTGTCGGTCGCGTCGCCGGCCAGGTCGGCCAGCTTGTCGGTACAGACGCCGTCGCCCGCGAGCACCTTCGCGCGCAGGCCAAGCTGCTTGGCTTGCTTGGCGAACGGGCCGCCGGTGGCGTCCATGCCGCCGTACATGATCGCGTCGGGGTTTTCGCCCTTGATCTTCGTCAGAATGGCGCGGAAGTCCACGGCCTTGTCGTTTGTCGCGTCATGCGACAGCACGTTCATGCCGAGCGACTTGGCGGTCTTCTCGAATTCGTTCGCGAGACCCTGGCCATAAGCCGTCGAGTCGTCGACCACGGCAACGGTCTTGACCTTCAGGGCCTTCGCCGCGTAGTTCGCGAGCGCCGGACCTTGCTGGGCGTCGGTCGCCACGACACGGTAGGTCGTCTTGAAGCCTTGCTGCGTATAGGCCGGGTTCGTGGCCGACGGCGAGATCTGCACGATGCCTGCATCGCTGTAGATCTTCGATGCCGGGATCGACGTGCCCGAGTTCAGATGGCCGACGACGGCAACGACCTTGTCGTCGACGAGCTTCTGCGCGACCTGGGTGGCCGTGCGCGGGTCAGCTGCGTCGTCTTGTGCGTCGAGCGCGAGCGTGACCTTCTGGCCGCCGATCACGAGGCCCTTCGCGTTGATCTCTTCGACTGCGAGACGTGCGCCGTTTTCGTTGTCTTTACCGAGGTGCGCAATCCCACCCGTAAGCGGCGCGACGTGGCCAATCTTGACCGTAACGTCTGCGCTCGCTGCCGTTGCGAACGACGCGAACATAATGGCCGCAGCGCTGATCGGCAACAGCTTGTGAACCTTGATAGTCATGTAAGTCTCCAGTTTCGAACCCAAAATCTACGTAATCGCCCAGTGCTCCCGCGCCCCGAACGTGTCGCTCCCCGTGCGGACGACCACGCAGGATGCATCCTTGATGCACCTGGCCAGCATGGCGAATGGCCCGTTCATGGCGGGCCGCCCATCCATACTTGCGCGCAAGTGTAGGTGATCAAATTAATTTGGGGGACTTTTTTCAGATATTGGTGCGAGTACCAATATGCGTACTGCAAGAACAGTTCGAAACCTTGATCAATCGACTGAAAGCGTTATGTAATGCGGCAGCCCGACTTTGGATCCAATGCCTGGGAGATTCTCTGAGGAGCCGCCGCGCGTATCGTTTTTGAGATTATTTGACGGGAGTTATTGGTGTGTTGGCGCATGCGTTCCGGGAATCCACCAGGGTGCGTTGCGACCATATGAAAATCCCTCGCCTTCGCGGTAACGTTTGCGAGGCCAGCGGCAGTCGGGCGCGCGTTTTTTTGCGCGTGCCCGTTCAAGTAAGCATTCGATTAATTTTGGATGCCGATGCGCGGCCGACGCCCATCTCGTGCGGCTACGTGCCTCACGACTCGTGACTGGGGTTGCCGCTGACGTTGCCAGGTAGTTTGCCGAGAAGCGTGCGCCATTCGGCATCGAGTGCTTCGACGATTTGCCTTGCGCCGAGACCTGCCTCGCGCCTGCGCGAAAGCGGTGCGCCCTGCCCCGACCACAGCGAAAGATAATCGCCGTCGTTCTCGCGCGCCGCGCGCTGGCGCAACGGCTGCGTGAGCGCGTTCTGCACGGGGTACGGCGCGACCGTTTCGGGCCGAGCCTCGAGTTGCTGCATGAGCGGATTGCGAATGCCGCGTGCGTGGCGCCCGGTGATCGCGCGCGTGACCGAGGTCGCGGTATCCGCCGACGCACGCAGCCGCGCCTTCCAGTCGGCGGGAATCGCACTTTCTTCGCAGCCTAGAAACGCGGTGCCCATCTGTACGCCTTGCGCACCCAGCGCGAGCGCCGCGACGATGCCGCGCCCGTCCATGATGCCGCCCGCCGCCAGCACCGGCAGGCCGCTTGCACCGCGCGCATCGACCGCACTGACTGCATCGACGAGTTGCGGCACCAGCGCCATCGTGCCAATGAGCGCGTGCGGCGCCTCGCCGATAAACGTGCCGCGGTGGCCACCCGCTTCGGCGCCTTGCGCGACGATCGCATCCGCGCCCGCTTCGCGCCACGCGAGGGCTTCGGCCACGTGCGTCGCCGTGCCCATCACAAAGCTGCCCGCCGCGTGCAGGCGGGCAACGTCGGCCTGGGGCAAAAGACCGAAGGTGAAGCTCACTACCGGCACGCGCAGCGCAATCACCACGTCGAGCTGCGTGCGAAAGTCGGGCGCGTAACGCGCGAGCGCAACGCCCGGCGGCAGGCCGAACTGCGCCGCCACCGGATCGATCGCTTCGAGCGCACGACGCACGGTGGCTTCGCCGGGATTCGCGGGGTCGAGCACGAACAGATTCACGCCGAAGGGCTTGTCCGTGAGCGCGCGAATCGCGGCGACTTCGCTCGCGATCTTCTCGGGCGCAAGCGCCGCCCCGGCGAGAAAGCCGAGCCCGCCCGCATTCGACACCGCCGCGACGAGAGCAGGCGTGGTCGGTCCGCCCGCCATCGGGCCCTGTACGAGCGGCAGGCGCAAACCGAATCGGCGGCTGAACGGGGTCGAAAGGTCGGGCGAAGCGTGCAGCGAGGGAGCAGAACTCATGAGGCGATCCTTGTATGGCTGAATGACCGAATGACCGATGACGATGCAAACCGCTACCGACTCTAGCCGGGGGCCGCCGGCCCGAAAAATGAATAATCGAGATCATTACGATCCGCTTGCGAGAATGACCGGCGCTGCAGAGGTTCAAGGGCCTATGGCAAACTGGCTCCCCGATTTCGCGATGCGCCACGGGCGGCTGCTGCGCGTCGCATGACTCATTGATGAAGACGGAGAAACAACATGAGCGTTTCGACCAGATGGATCGACATTCCCGCCGGCAATGACAGCTTCGGCGCGTACCTCGCGCTGCCCAAGGGCGGCAAGGGTCCGGGCATCGTCATCCTGCAGGAGATCTTTGGCGTGAACGGGCACATCCGCGACATCGTCGAGCAATACGCGCTCGACGGCTACGTGGCCATCGCCCCCGACGTGTTCTGGCGCGCGGCCCCGCGCGTCGAGCTCGACTACGTGGGCGCGGACCGCGATCGCGGCATCGCGCTGATGCAGAAAACGGACGTCAACCTCGTGGTCGAGGACATCGCCGCGACGGCGGCCGCGCTGCGCGCGCTGCCCGAGTGCACGGGCAAGGTCGCGGCGATCGGCTACTGCTTCGGCGGGCGTCTTGCCTACCTTGCGGCCGCCAGCGGCTCGGTGGATGCAGCCGTGTCCTACTACGGCGGCGGCATCCAGAATCAGCTCGATCTCGCCGACAAGGTCACCAGGCCGATTCTGTTCCACTACGCCGAACTCGATCACGGCATTCCGCTGTCGGCGGTGGGCCAGGTGAAGGAGCGCTTCGCGGGCCGCCCGAACGCCGAGTTCCACCTGTACCCGAACGCCGATCACGGCTTCAACTGCTCGGTACGCGCCTCGTACAACCAGCACGCTTCGGCGCTCGCGCACGGCCGCACGCTGAGCTTCCTCGCCGGGCATCTGTAATACCCTGGTCTGACGGGCGGCGGCGCTTGCTGCGTCGATGCCTCGCCGCCGCCCTTCTGTCGTTGCGTACGTCCCGATGCATCGATGCGCGCGCAACGACAAACCCGGCAAGCGCGCCGCCCGCTTACACTCCTTGCGTAGCCCGTATCGCTCAAGCCCGGCCCCAACCCGACGACGAGGAGTGTGCGCCTTGCAGTCCGACTATCTGGAATACGACGCCATCGGCCTCGCCGACCTCGTGCGCCGCCGCGAGGTGAGTGCGCGCGAGCTGCTCGACACCGCCATCGCCCGCGCGGAAGCCACCAATCCCGCGATCAACGCCATCGTCCTCAAGGACTATGAAGCGGCGCGCGAGCGCGCGCGGCGCATCGAGGCGTCCGGTAACGGCGTGAGCGCGCTTAGCGTCGGGCCGCTCGCGGGCGTGCCGTTTCTCGTCAAGGACCTCGGCGCTGCGGTAGCCGGGCTGCGCATGACGTTCGGCAGCCGCCATTACCGCCACTACATTCCCACCGCCGACGCGCCCGTGGTCGCGCGTTTTCGCGCCGCGGGCCTGAACATCTTCGGCAAGACGAGCGCCTCGGAACTCGGGCAGATGCCCTACACCGAACCCGAGCTGTTCGGCCCCTGCCGCAACCCGTGGAGCCTCGATCACACGCCCGGCGGCTCGAGCGGCGGCGCGGCCGCCTCGGTCGCAGCGGGCATCGTGCCGCTCGCGCACGCGTCCGACGGCGGCGGGTCGATCCGCATTCCGGCGTCGTGCTGCGGGCTCTTCGGCTTCAAGCCGTCGCGCGCGTTTCAGCCGGCGTCCGACGTGCCGCCGCCGCCCGGCGCGCTCGGCGTCGATCTCGCGGTGTCGCGCAGCGTGCGTGACAGCGCGCTCATGCTCGACCTGATCGCCGGCGACCCCGCGCTGCCTGCCGGCGCGCCCGGCACTTTCCTCGACGCCGCGCGCACGCCGCTCGACGGCTCGAGGCCGCTCGCCATCGCGCTGCTGACCGAGCCGATGTTCGCGGACACGCTCTCGCCCGAAGTGCGCGGCGCGCTCGACGATGCCGCCGAACTGCTCACCTCGCTCGGCCATCGCGTGGAGCCGTATTCGCTGCCCGTGGATTACGCGCAGGCGCGCGAGGCGTTCCTGATGCTGTGGTCGGTGGTGGCCGAACAGTACGTGCTGCACGCCGACGACATCACGGGCACGAAGCCGCGCCGCCGGGAGTTCGAGATCGCAACGTGGGCCATGGCGCACATCGGCCAGAAGCTCGGCGAGCGCGAGTTGCCCGCGGCGCTCGACGTGCAGCAGCGCGTCACGGCGCAGCTCGCCGGCCTCATGAAGCGCTACGACGTGCTCCTGTGCCCGACGCTCGCGGCGCCGCCGGTGAAGATCGGCGAACTGAAGCCGAACCAGAGCGAGCGCATCCAGATGCGCGCGGTCACGGCCATGCCGGTGGAAGTGCTGATGAGAAAGCTGCTGACCGAGGCCTCGAATAAGGCGTTCGCGTGGGCGGGCTGCACGGAGCTTTTCAACCTGACGGGCCAGCCGTCGATGTCGGTGCCGCTTGCGTGGAATGCGCGTGGGCTGCCGATCGGCATTCAGTTCGCCGCACGCGAGGGCAACGACGCGTTGTTGCTGCGCCTCGCGGCGCAACTGGAGGCGGCGCGCCCGTGGTTCAACCGGCGGCCGCCGTTGCTGCAGGCGCGGCTCTAGCGCGCCTGCGCCGTTTCATCACGCCTTCTTGTTATAGGCGCTGCACCAGCCCTTGCCCGCGACCTGCTTGCCGCCGAACATCGGGCACGGCGCGAACGCGTCGGTGGCCTTGCCCTGGTAGAACGTGCAGTTGCTGCAATCCTGGCCGGCGGCGTACTTCGCGAACCTGGCCTTGTCGACCTTGGTCGCGTCGAGCTTGTAGCCGAGCGCCTGGGCGGTGGGATCGGATTCGGCAGCCTTGGGCGCGTCGGCGAAGGCCTGGCGCGAAAGCGCGAGCGTCGAAGCGACGCCGATGCTCGTGATCAGAAAGCTGCGGCGGGACGATTTCATATGACTCACTCCGGTATTGTGGCAATTCGTTCCGAGCCGCTCTGGTGGCGGCGTCGCGAAGAAGCTTAACAACGATGCAGGCCCAGGTGGCGCTGCAATGCCGGAGATAAGTGAGCGGCATGATGCCGCCCAGCGGAACAAGGGCGCAAGACTGGCGCAAGCGCGGGTCAATCGAACGAAGCCATCTCGCACACGCGCTGCGCGATCGCAAGCGAAGCCGTGAGCCCCGGCGACTCGATGCCGAACAGGTTCACGAGGCCGCGCACGCCGTGCGACGCCGCGCCCTGGATCATGAAGTCGGCGGCGGGTTCGCCCGGCCCGGAGAGCTTCGGGCGGATGCCCGCGTAGGCCGGCTGCAGTGCGCCGTCGGGCAGCGCGGGCCAGTAGGTGCGGATCTGGGCGTAGAAGGAATCGGCGCGGCGGGGATCGACGTCGTAATCGAGCGCATCGATCCACTCCACGTCGGGACCGAAGCGCGCCTGGCCGCCCAGATCGAGCGTGAGATGCACGCCGAGGCCCGCGTCGTTGGGCATCGGGTAGATGAGACGGGAGAACGGCACGCGACCCGAGACGCTGAAGTAATTGCCGCGCGCCAGATAGAACGGCGGCACGTGGCGCGCGTCGAGCCCGCGAATGCGTTTGGCGAGCTTCGTCGCGTACAGGCCTGCGCTATTGACGACGCACGCGGCACGGATGTCGATCGGCGCATCGCCGCCCGTTCGCACCGTGAAGCCGCTGCCCAGCGCATCGATCGACTCGACCGGCGACTTCAGCGCGATCACGGCGCCGTCGCGCTCGGCGTCGCCTTGCAGCGCGAGCATGAGCTGATGGCTGTCGACGATGCCGGTTTGCGGCGAGTACACGGCCGCGACGCATTCGAGCGCCGGTTCGAGCGCGAGCGCCTCGCTGCCGCTGATACGCGTGAGGTCGAACACGCCGTTTTCCTTGCCGCGCGCGCGAATCGCCTCGAGTTGCGGAATCTGGTTCGCCGCCGTGGCGACGAGCAATTTGCCGCAGCGCGCGTGCGTGACGTTGCGCGACGCGCAGTACTCGTAGAGCATTTCTCGCCCGCGCACGCACAAGGTGGCCTTGAGCGAGCCGCGCGGGTAGTAGAGCCCGGCGTGAATGACCTCGCTGTTGCGCGAACTGGTGCTGGTGCCGATGGCCTCGGCGGCTTCGAGCACGATCACCTCGCGCCCGCGCGCGGCAAGTGCACGCGCCACGGCGAGGCCGACCACGCCCGCGCCGATCACCACGCATTCGATCTGGTCCATGTCCCTGCGTCCCGCCTTCGCAGCGCCGCCAGGCAAGCCAGCCGCACCGCGATCCTCTCTGCCATGGGGGCGGCCGCGCGAGGCGCGCCGCCGCATGACAAAAATTGTACGCCGCCCGGCAGGGAGGCTACGCCAGACTCTCGCAAGGAAAGAGCGGAAAGGAACAGAGCAGGGAGCAGCGCTGTTGCCGCAGATCCGCCGAAGCGTCAGTTGGCGACGTTGCGAGCGCGGAAGAAACTCCCGGCCTGCTCGCGAGGCGCGGTATAGCCGCCCATCGCGTATTGCTGCGGATAAGCCGGCGAATTCGGGTCCAGACTCAGTTCGCCGTGAGCACGGGCGCTGGCCAGTTCGGCCCTCACTTCGGCGCGCGTCTTCGGGCCGTTCGTGGCGACCGCCGCGACAGGCAGCGATTGAACCGCCGGGGTAGTCGCATCGGCGCCGGCGAATGCGGGCGCGGTAACGAGGGCGGTGGCGGCGCTGACCAGCAGCGCGGCAAACGTAGCGGACTTCTTCATGGCGATGCTCCTTCGAGGGGATGCCCAGCAAGCTTCGCAATCCATGCTGGCCGGCCGGCGGAATCCCGGACAACGTGCTGGACACGTCGAAGCCAGTGTAAACACGGGCTATCGAAAAACCATCCCGATAAGCAACAAGTCAGCGTTGCAGTCAGAACAACAATCTCCTTCATATCACCCTAGGTGATTTATGTCTGTTGCACTTCAATAACCAATCACACAGCGCACGACGGTTGAAGCGCGCCTGCCGCGTCCCCATCTCTAATGAGCCGCTGCGGTCCGGCGTTTGCGAACCCGGTATAGGATCGATGGTCAGAACGTATCCGCCCCGCCGTAGCGTTGCCGACACTGTCGCCTCGCGCGGCGCCGTGCACGGAGCCACCCATATGAAGTTGTGGAAACATTGTCTTGCCCTGATGCTGTCCGCCGCCCTCGCGGGAACGAGTGCGTGCGCGCTGGCGCAAGCAACGGGGCAGCCGGCGTATGCGCAGGCTGCGGAACCGCCCATCCTGCCGGGCACGCAAGCGCCGGCGCAGCCTTCGCCACCTCCGCCTCCCTCGCCTCCGACCTCACGCGCCGTGACGCCCCCGCCGCCGCCCGCGGCCCCCGCCGCGGCCGCCGTGGCGCCCGCGACGGCGCCTGTCACGCAAGGCGCCGTGCAGTGGGAATTGCAGGTGATGCGCGACGGCCAGCAAATCGACGCGTTCAACGGCACGACCTCGATCGGCCAGGCGCACACCGACACGCATCACAAGGTCGTCTCGCACAACGTGGGCTGCAAGGATCAGCCGGCAGGCAGCATCGATCTGTCGCGCACGATCACCGTTTCTCCGCTGCAGGTGCGCGCGAACCTAGTCGTTCTGTCGATCGACGCGCAGGAAACGCTCGAAAACGACGCCGCGCCGACTACGCCCGAAGGGTGCCGGCTGCCGCCGCAGCCGCGCCAGGTGAACGCGAGCCATCCGGGCCTGATCGTGCCCGACGGGCAGTGGGTGACCTGGCAGATCGTCGACCAGAACCCCTCGCTTGCGTATCGGGTGCGCGCCACGCTGGCGCCGCCGTCCGCACAGTGACCGCGCCTCATGCATAACCCGGCGTGACCCAATCCGTCAGATAAAAACGCATGCGAAATCCCGAACAACCGCTCATCGACACCTCTCTGAGCAAAGACTTCGTCGCCGTGAGCTGGAATCTGCACAAGGGCCGCTCGCCACTGGGCTTCGAGGCCTGGGAGGCGATGCGGCGCTGGGTGCAGTCCACTCATGCCGACGCCTGGTTTCTCCAGGAAGCGATGGCCCGCCGCTTGCCGCAACCGGTGCTCGCCTCGGCCTTCGGCGCGCAGCTGGGCGACCCGCTCGACGACGTCTGGCACTGCCAGGCCACCGAAATCGCCACCGCGCTCGAATTGCAGATCGCCCTCGGGCCCAACGTGTTCAAGCCTTCATGGCGGCACGGCAACGCGATTCTCTCGCCGCATCCGCTCGATCTGGGCGGACGCTGGGACATCTCCGCGCACCGCTTCGAACGGCGCGGGCTGCTCGTTGCGCGCGCAAGCGTAGCCGGGCAGTCCGTCACGCTGCTGTGCGCGCACCTCGCGCTCACGCGCAGCGCGCGGCTACGGCAGATGAACTGGATCGCGCACTGGATCGTGAAGGAAGCGCCCCGGGGGCCGCTCGTGCTGGCGGGCGACTTCAACGACTGGCGCAACGACTCCGTGCCGCTCTTTGCGGAGCATGGGCTGCAGGAAGTCGCGACACTGCTCGGCGAGCCGGCGCGCACCTTTCCGGCCTTCTCGCCGGCGCTCGCGCTCGACAAGATGTTCGTACGGGGCCTCAAGCCCGTCGAGCTGATCCAGCCCGCGCAAGAGACCGCCTGGCTCTCCGATCACCTGCCGTACATGGCGCGCCTGCGGCTCGAAGACTGACGCGCCGGGCGGCGGCGCACGGCTCACCCGAAGCATCCGTGCCTCATGCACCTCATGCACCTCGCGCGGCGCGGCGCACCGCCGCACCACCGTTGCAGCGTCGAAAATGGCGTCATTACGCATGCATCGGCGCCTAAACGCCGCGGCGAAACTGCCCCGCCAGCAGGGTCAATGCTGCGGACTGTCAGACCTTCCGGTATCATTTAGCCGAAAATTCGCACGCGCCGATCACGCTTTCGCGGTCTGGCGCGTGTCGCCAGCGGCAGGAGATCCCGCTCTCGCGGGTCCTGGCAAGGTCCGCTCCGGCCCGCGAGGCCGGGCGAAGTTAACCCGCCGCCCCCTTTTGCCGTCGCTGGCAGCCTCCCGCCGAAGCGTGTTGCGCCCATGCGCGGATGCCAGCACACCGCCGCAGCGAGCCATGTTCCCTTGCCGTGCAAGGGGACCCAACCCGGTCCAGGCAGTTCGACAAGCAGGACCGACCGGGTCCTTGTGGCCCGAGCGCGGTAAAATGGCGAATTGCGCCTCGTTCGCAGCGGGGCGATCTGGCTAAGCAACAGGGAAAAGACAAGGAAAACCGCAGGGACTTGCCTGCCGTGGCGTAAAGCCTGGCCGCCGGGTCCCGGGCATATCGTCAAAGCTACGCTGTACTGGACAGCAGGCCGGCAGGATCGCCGCAGTCAGGCGGCGCTTGTTTCGCACTTCAGGAACCATGAGCAAATTCACCGAAGAAACCGTTCTGAGCGTCCATCACTGGACCGACACGCTTTTCAGCTTTACCTGCACGCGCGACCAGGCCCTGCGTTTCGACAACGGCCAGTTCACCATGGTCGGCCTCGAAGTGGATGGCAAGCCGCTGATGCGCGCGTACTCGCTCGCGAGCGCGAACTACGAAGAGCATCTGGAGTTTCTCAGCATCAAGGTGCCGGACGGTCCGCTCACGTCGCGCCTGCAGCACCTGAAGATCGGCGACAAGGTGCTGATCGGCAAGAAGCCCGTCGGCACGCTGGTGGCCGACAACCTGCTGCCCGGCAAGGTGCTGTGGCTGCTCTCGACCGGCACGGGCCTCGCCCCGTTCATGTCGATCATCAAGGACCCGGACATCTACGACCGCTTCGACAAGATCGTGCTCACGCACACCTGCCGTTTCGTCGACGAACTTGCGTACAAGGACTTCATCACCGAAGAACTGCGCGAGCATGAATACCTCGGCGAAATCGTGCGCGAGAAGCTGGTGTACTACCCGACCGTCACGCGCGAAGTGTTCGACAACCGCGGCCGTATCACCGAGCTGATCGACACGAAGAAGCTGTTCGAAGACCTCGATCTGCCGCCGTTCTCGCCCGAGCGCGACCGCATCATGCTCTGCGGCAGCACGCACATGCTGCGCGACACCGTCGAGCTGCTCGAAAAGGCGGGCCTCACGGAAGGCAGCAACAACCAGCCGGGTCACTACGTGGTGGAAAAGGCGTTCGTCGGTTAGGCGCCCGCGCCAGGTCGCTCGCGACCCGAAGAACCGGAGCTCCGCGCTCCGGTTTTTTTTCGCCTGCGTATTTTTATTTGGCCCTTTATTTTGTCGCGAGCTTGCCCATGACGCCGTTACAGTTGTCACACAAATGCGATACCTTTCCTGTCAGTATTTTTCCTACATGACAAAGCCCCGCGACCTCATGCTGCACCTGAAGTTTGGCCGCTAACCCTTGTCCAGCCTGAAGTTTTTATTTTTTTGAGATATTATCGCAGCGCAACATTGGACACACTGAAACGTGTCCAGGGGCACAGCCAGGTTGTTACGGTTTGTAAATTTCGTTACGCTGCGCCGTGCTGTTCGCCGTCACGTCGGTGAGGCCAAATCCTGACGGACGTCTGACAGCAGGAACCGGTTCCTGAACGGGGGAATGATGGATACGTCGAGATACGCCGCGCCGAACGCGCGCACGCCAGCCGGCGATGCGCCGCGCGCCGCTCATGGCGTCGACGGCCTCGCTTTCCTCGCGTGGTCCGCCGCCGCCGACGAGGCGGCCACGGTGGCTGCGCTCGAAAATCTCGAGCGCGCGCATCGGCAGATTGCCGCGCCGGCGCGCGGCGCACGCCGGCGCGCGAGCCGGGCGCTTGCCCACGGCAGCGCCGCCCAATCCATTCACGCCGACGAAGCCGTCCGCCACCAGCTCGCCCGCGATTTGCACGACAGCGTGGGCGCGGAACTCGCCGCCACGCACTTCGCGCTCGCCAACGTCCACACCTGGCTGCCCGCCAACGCCCCGCCGCAGTGCGCCGAGGCGCTCGCGCTCGTCGCCCGCTCGCTCGAAGCCGCCACCGGCGCGATGCGCCACGTGCTGGACGGCCTGCACGCGCCGCATCTCGATGCGGGCCTCGCTCCCGCGCTCTCGAACTGGGTGTGCGGCTTCGCGGCGCGCACCGGTCTCGCCGCCCGCGTAGCCGGCGCGAGCGATGACGCGCGCCTCGCCCGCCTGCCCGCCGAGGCCGCGCTCGCGGTGTTCCGCGTCGCCCAGGAAGCGCTCGCCAACGTGGCGCGCCACGCGCAGGCCACATGCGCCGAGGTGCGGCTCGAAAGCACGACGCGCCACCTCACGCTCACCATCGCCGACGACGGCATCGGCCTCGCGCACAGCGCAAGCCGCACGCGCCGCAGCCCGGCGAGCGCTCACGGCGCTGACGACGCAGCAAGGCGCGAGAGCTGCTACTCCGGCCACTACGGCCTCGCCGGCATGCGCGAGCGCTGCGCCGCCTTCGGCGGCTCGCTGCGCGCCGTCAAGGGCGGCATCGCGCGCACGCATCACGACGACGCACAGCAGGAAGCCGCCCCGTGCGGCACGACCGTGCGCGCACGCTTCGCGTGGGACGCGCTGCTCGCCGGCTCCCATTGCGCCTCGCCCCTCCTCATCAAAGAAGGCGCCCGCTCATGACCCATCGCATCCTGCTCGTCGACGATCATGCCGTCGTGCGCCAGGGCGTTCGCCAGCTGTTGCTCGACCGTGGCGTTGCCGCCGAGGTGATCGAGGCGCAAACGGGCGCCGAGGCGCTCGCCGCGATCGCGAAGCATGTGTGCGACGTGGTCCTGCTCGACATTTCGCTGCCGGACATGAACGGCGTGGAGGTACTCAAGCGTGCGAAGAAAAAGGCGCCGCGCGTGCCGGTGCTGATGTTCTCGATGTACCGCGAGGATCAATACGCGGTGCGCGCGCTGAAGGCGGGCGCGGCCGGCTATCTCTCGAAGACGGTGGACGCCGCGCAGATGATCGCCGCGATCCAGCAGGTTGCCGCGGGCCGCAAGTACGTGAGCCCGGCCATGGCCGAAGCGCTCGCCGACTACGTGCTGGTGGACGGCGAACAGCTGCCCCACGAGAAGCTCTCCGACCGCGAATACCAGACGCTGTGCATGCTTGCCTCGGGCAAGCGTCTCACCGACATCGCGCACACGCTCTCGCTTTCAGTGAAGACGGTGAGCGTCTACCGCACGCGCCTGCTCGAAAAGATGAAGCTCACCAACAACGCCGAGCTGACCTTCTATGTGATGAGCAACCGGCTCGTCGACCTTTCGCCCACGGTCAGCGCCTGAGACTGCGGCGCCCCTGCGGCATCAAGGCGGCCTTCTCGCCACAACCCGTTGATCCGGAAATGAATTGCGCCGTTTGCGCGGGTCCCGGCAAGGATCGCGCTCGGGCGCGCCGGATTGCGGCGGAATCGTCCGCGTCACACGAGCGTTTCCGCCCCTGATCGAGCGGTCTCGCGCACGACTTCCGCTAAAATTTAGGGTTTCCCCCAAAGACATCCGGCACGCGAAGCCGGCGCAGGCGGGCGTGGGTCAACCACGGCTGCGGCTGCCCGCCTTCGCGCGTTTTACGTGGAGTTCCCCGCCCAATGTCCCTCTTTCGCAAAAAGAACGTCGAGCACATGTTGCAGGCGAGCGCCCAGGGCGCCGGCCTGAAAAAAGCACTCGGCGCACTCGACCTCACCTTTCTCGGCATCGGCGCGATCATCGGCACCGGCATTTTCGTGCTGACCGGCACGGGCGCCGTGCAGGCCGGCCCGGCGCTCATGATCTCGTTCCTGATCGCGGCGGTGGCTTGCGGCTTCGCCGCGCTTGCCTACGCCGAGTTCGCCTCGACCATTCCCGTGGCCGGCTCGATCTACACCTATTCGTATGCCACGCTCGGCGAACTGGCCGCGTGGGTGATCGGCTGGGACCTGATGCTCGAGTACGGGCTCGCCACATCCGCGGTCTCGGTTGGCTGGTCGGGCTACCTGCAGTCGCTGCTTTCCGGCTTCGGCCTCACGCTGCCCGCCGCGTTCTCGGCAGCGCCCGGCGCCATCCCCGGCGTGCACACGCTGTTCAATCTGCCCGCCTTCCTCGTGATGATGGCCATCACGGCGCTGCTTTCCGTGGGCGTGCGCGAATCCACGCGCATCAACAACATCATGGTGGCGATCAAGGTGACCGTGGTGCTGCTCGTGATCGCCGTGGGCGTGTTCCATGTCACCCCCGCGAACTGGCATCCGTTCATGCCCAACGGCTGGCGCGGCGTGTTCGGCGCCGCGGCCGTGATGTTCTTCGCGTTCATCGGCTTCGACTCGGTGTCTTCCGCCGCCGAGGAAGTGAAGAACCCCAGGCGCGACCTGCCCATCGGCATCATCGCCTCGCTCGCCGTGTGCGCGGTGCTCTACGTCGCCGTGGCGGCGGTCGTGACCGGCGTCGTACCCTCGCCGCGCTTCGCCCATATCGGCCACCCGGTTTCGTTCGCGCTCCAGGTGGCGGGCGAAAACTGGGTCGCGGGCTTCATCGATCTGGGCGCCGTGCTCGGCATGCTCACCGTGATCCTCGTGATGAGCTACGGCCAGACCCGCATCATCTACGCGATGTCGCGCGACGGTCTCCTGCCCGCCAAACTCTCGAAAGTGCATCCGCGCTTCGCCACGCCGTTCTTCACGACCTGGCTCGTCGGCATTTTCTTCGGCCTGATCGGCGCGCTCGTGCCGCTGAACGTGCTCGCCGAACTCATCAACATCGGCACGCTCGCCGCCTTCTCGATGGTGTCGATCGCCGTGCTCGTGCTGCGCCGTACGCACCCGCACCTGCCGCGCGCGTTCCGCTGCCCGGGCGTGCCCGTGGTGCCGATTCTCGCTGTGGGTTCGTGCCTGTTCCTCATGATCAACCTCCAGCCGCTCACGTGGGCCGCGTTCCTCGTCTGGACCGGGTTCGGCCTCATCGTCTACTTCGGCTATTCGCGCCGCCATTCGCGTCTCGCGCACGCACCGCACGAGCGCGTGCATCACGATTGATTAGCGGGTGATCTCGCGACGCTTCGCTTGCGTCCGGATCGCCTTTAATCGCTGCACTGCAACGCAACGGCCCGCCCCGAGCCATCGAGGCGGGCCGTTTCTTTTCGCACGCTGCAGGCATTCTGGAAGGTAAAACCCGCGCAGCGAAATTCGGCAAATTGTGCTTTACTGTCCGGGCGTCACCCCAGGCTTCACTGAACAGCAAGGCACCAGCCGGACCCAGATTCCGCTCCACCCGTATTGGTTCGATCCGCCCGAAGCGCCCCGCGTTGTTGGCGTGGCGCGGTGAGTTGCGCGCGCGAAGAGGCGCAATGTGTTGGAGGGGCGAGTTTTCCTGCGGGCGGTCAGGGCGGTCGATTCAGTGCAAAAAAGAACGGGCCCAGGCAGGTCTCTATCCCATCATCTGGTATGGGACCGGAGCCACACGCAGCGCCGTGCTCCGGTCGACATTGGAGACACATCAATGGCGATCAGAATTAGCCTCACGGTCAACGGCGCGCCCGTGACCGCCGAGGTCGAACCCCACACGCTCCTCGTCCAGTTCCTGCGCGAACAGCAGCGTCTCACCGGCACGCACGTCGGCTGCGACACCGCGCAATGCGGGGCCTGCACCGTCCACCTGAACGGCCGCGCGATCAAGTCGTGCAACCAGCTCGCCGTGCAGTGCGACGGCATGGAGGTGACGACGATCGAAGGCCTCGCGAAAAATGGCGAGCTGCATCCCATGCAGGCCGCGTTCCGCGAATGCCATGGCCTGCAATGCGGCTTCTGCACGCCCGGCATGGTGATGTGCGCGACCGCGCTCGCCGCCGCCAACCCTGACCTCACGGAAAGCGACATTCGCGAAGGGCTCGACGGCAACTTCTGCCGCTGTACGGGCTATCACAACATCGTGAAGGCCGTGGCCGCCGGTGCGCAGGCAATGCGCGCGGGCGCCCCCGCTGCCGCCACGAGCGCGTGAACCGGGAGGCCGCCATGAACGCACCCGAACCCAATCGCATGATCGGCGCGAGCGTCAAGCGCAAGGAAGACTACCGCTTCCTCACCGGCGCCGGCCAGTACACCGACGACGTCGTGCTGCCCGCGCAGACCTTTGCCGTGTTCGTGCGCTCGCCGCACGCGCATGCGCGCATCAGGAGCATCGACACGAACGCGGCGAAGGCCTCGCCCGGCGTCGTGGCCGTCTTCACCGGCGCGGATCTCGCGGCGGAAAACGTGGGCGGCCTGCCGTGCGGCTGGCTCATTCACAGCATCGACGGCACGCCCATGAACGAGCCGCCGCATCCCGTGATCGTGCATGAGAAAGCGCGCCACGTGGGCGACCAGGTCGCGCTCGTGATCGCCGATTCGGTCAAGGCCGCAAAAGATGCCGCCGAACTCGTCGAGGTCGATTACGAAGAACTGCCTGCCGCCGTCGACACGGCGCACGCCGCCGACGCCGGCCAGCCGCTCGTGCACGACGGCGTGCCGAACAACACCTGCTACACGTGGGGCCACGGCGACAAGGCCGCGACCGACGCCGCCTTCGCGCAGGCCGCGCACGTGACCACCCTCGACATCGTCAACAACCGGCTCGTGCCGAACGCCATCGAGCCGCGCGCCGTGAACGCGAGCTACTCGCCGTACGACGACAGCTATACGGTGTACGTGGCGAACCAGAATCCGCACGTCGAGCGCCTGCTGATGGCCGCGTTCGTGCTCGGGCTGCCGGAAACGAAGCTGCGCGTCGTCGCGCCCGACGTGGGCGGCGGCTTCGGCTCGAAGATCTTTCTGTATGCCGAAGATGTCGCGCTCACGTGGGCCGCGAAGAAAATCCGCCGCCCGGTGAAGTGGACCGCCGAACGATCGGAGTCCTTCGTTTCCGATGCGCACGGCCGCGACCACGTGACGAAAGCCGAACTCGCGCTCGACAAGGACGGCAAGTTCCTCGCCATGCGCGTGCACACCACGGCGAACATGGGCGCGTATCTCTCGACGTTCGCCTCGAGCGTGCCGACCATCCTCTACGCCACGCTGCTCGCGGGCCAGTACACCACGCCCGCGATCTACGCCGAGGTGAAGGCCGTGTTCACGAACACGGTGCCCGTGGATGCGTACCGCGGCGCGGGCCGCCCGGAAGCGACCTACGTGGTCGAGCGTCTCGTGGAAACAGCCGCGCGCGAGATGAACATCGACCCGGCCGAAATCCGCCGCCGCAACTTCATCACGACGTTCCCGTATGCCACGCCCGTGGGCCTCACCTACGACACGGGCGATTACGAAGCGTGCCTTGGCCGCGCGCTGGAACTCGCCGACGTGAAGGGCTTCGCCACGCGGCGCGACGCATCGAAGGCGCAGGGAAAACTGCGCGGCCTCGGCTACTCGTGCTACATCGAGGCGTGCGGGCTCGCGCCGTCGAACATCGCGGGTGCGCTCGGCGCGCGCGCAGGCCTCTTCGAAGCCGGCGAGGTCCGCGTGAACCCGACCGGCTCCGTCACCGTGTTCACGGGCTCGCACAGCCACGGCCAGGGCCACGAAACGACCTTCGCGCAAGTCGTGGCCGATCGCCTGGGCGTGCCGATCGAGCAGGTCGAGATCGTGCACGGCGACACGGGCCGCATTCCGTTCGGCATGGGCACCTACGGCTCGCGCTCGATCTCGGTGGGCGGCTCGGCGATCATGAAGGCGCTCGACAAGATCGAAGCGAAGGCGAAGAAGATCGCCGCGCACATGCTCGAAGCGGGCGTGGAGGACATCGAGTTCGCCGACGGCGTGTTCCGCGTGGCGGGCACCGACCGCACGAAGACCTTCGCCGAAATCTCGCTCGCCGCGTACGTGCCGCACAACTATCCGCTGGAGACGCTCGAACCGGGCCTGGACGAAAGCGCATTCTACGACCCGACCAACTTCACCTATCCGTCGGGCGCGTACCTCTGCGAAGTCGAAGTCGATCCCGAGACGGGCGAGACGCGTATCGAGCGCTTCACCGCGGTGGACGATTTCGGCAACGTCATCAACCCGATGATCGTCGAGGGCCAGGTGCACGGGGGTCTCGGCCAGGGCATCGGCCAGGCGATGCTCGAACAGTGCGTGTACGACCACGAGAGCGGCCAGTTGCTCTCGGGCTCGTACATGGACTACGCGATGCCGCACGCGTCGGATGTGCCTTCGTACACGGTCGAAACCGCGAAAGGCACGCCGTGCACGCACAATCCGCTTGGCGTGAAGGGCTGCGGCGAAGCCGGTGCGATCGGCTCGCCGCCTGCCGTCATCAACGCGATTCTGGACGCGCTCGGCCCCCTGGGCGTGAAGGACCTCCAGATGCCGGCCACGCCGCATCGTGTATGGCAAGCGATCCAGGCCGCGCAGGCCTCTTCACAACCTTGAGCGGAGGCGCTCCATGTACGCATTCGACTATCAGCGCGCAAGCGACGCGCAAGGTGCCGTGAAAGCCCTCGCGGCCGACGCCGACGCCAAATTCCTGGGCGGCGGCCAGAGCCTGCTCGCGGCGATGAAGCTGCGGCTCGCCCAGCCCAGCACGCTCGTGGACGTCACGCGCATTCCCGAGCTGAAAGCCGTGCAGGTGGACGGCCAGGTGGTGAAGGTGGGCGCGGCCGTGTGCCATGCCGATGTCGCCGAAAACGCGCAGATCCGCAACACGCTGCCGGCGCTCGCGGACCTCGCGGGCATGATCGGCGATCGCCAGGTGCGCGCGCTCGGCACGCTGGGCGGCTCGCTCGCCAACGACGATCCGGCCGCCGACTATCCGGCGGCGGTGCTCGCGCTGAACGCGACGGTGGTGACGGACCGGCGGCGCATCGCAGCGGACGACTTCTTCCTCGGCATGTACGAAACGGCGCTCGAACCCGACGAACTGATCGTATCCGTCGAATTCCAGGTGCCCGAACGCGCGGCCTACGAGAAGTTTCCCAATCCGGCCTCGCACTTCGCGCTCGCCGGCGTGTTCGTCGCGAAGTACGGTGGGGAGGCGCGCGTGGCGGTCACGGGGGCCGGGCCTTCGGTATTTCGCGCGGGCGCGCTGGAAAGCGCACTGAAGACGAACTTCGCGCCCGAAGCCGCACGCGCGGTGAAGCTCCCCGCCGACGACCTCAACACCGACCTGCACGCGAGCGCGGCCTATCGCGCGCACCTCATACCGGTGCTCGCGGCGCGCGCGGTGGCGAAGGCCAACGGCTAGGCTTGTCCCGAGGGCGAGCGCTTCCAGGCGGACGTGGAAGCGCTCGCCGCCTTTGATTCGCGTTGCCAGAATCCCGAATGCAATCCGCCTCGATCGACGACACCCTCGCACAACTCGAAGCGCGCGGCTATTTCGCGAGCCGCGAACTCGCCACGGCGCTCTTTCTTGCGCTGCGCATGGAACGCCCGCTGTTTCTCGAAGGCGAGCCGGGCGTGGGCAAGACCGAGCTGGCCAAGGCCGCCGCGGCCATGCTCGGCACGACGCTCCTGCGCCTGCAATGCTACGAGGGGCTCGATACGGCAAGCGCGCTCTACGAGTGGGACTATCCGCGCCAGATCATGGCGCTGCGGCTTGCCGAAGCCGCCGGCGAAAAGCCGCGCAACGACACGCTCTATCGCGACGAGTTCCTGCTCAAGCGGCCCTTGTTGCAGGCGCTGCAACTCGACCCGAACAACCCCGCCGCGCGCCGCGTGCTGCTGATCGACGAAATCGACCGCGCCGACGAACCGTTCGAAGCCTTCCTGCTCGAACTCCTTTCGGATTTCCAGGTATCGATTCCCGAATACGGCACCGTGCGCGCGAGCACGCCGCCGCTCGTCGTGATCACGTCGAACCGCACGCGCGAAGTGCACGACGCGCTCAAGCGGCGCTGTCTTTATCAATGGCTCGGCTATCCGGACCGTGCGCGCGAGCTCGCGATCGTGGCCGCGCGCGCGCCGCAAACCGCGCCGGCATTGCAGCATCGCGCCGTGGCGTTCGTGCACCAGTTGCGCACGATGGATCTCTTCAAGGCGCCCGGCATTGCGGAAACGATCGACTGGTGCCGGGCGCTTGGCGCGCTCGCCGTGACGGAACTCGATCCGCAGTCGGTGCAGGACACGCTAGGCGTGCTGCTGAAGTACCAGGACGACCTCGCGCAGCTCGACGCGCAACGCATCGCGCAAACGCTCGCGCTCGCGGAGTGAGCACGATGGCCTGCGCCTCATCGTCCCTGCCGCCCGGAACCCGCACTACGCCGCCTGCCTCGCCCGCCGTCATGCCCACGCTCGCGCCCGTATTCGCGCGCAACGTCGTGCATTTCGTGCGCGTGCTGCGCGGCGCGGGCCTGCCGATGTCGCCTACGCGCGCCGTCGACGCAATCGAAGCGCTGCGCCACATCGACCTTGGCCGCCGCGACGATGTGCATGCCGCGCTCGCCGCGCTCCTCACGAGCGCGCCCGACGAGCGCGAAATCTTCGACGCCGCATTCGCCCTCTTCTGGCGCGATCCGGATTTCGAAGGCAAGCTGCGCGCGCTCCTGCTGCCGAAGGTGCAAGGCGGCGTGCCGCCGCCGCGCCGCAACAACCGTCTCGCCGACGCGCTCGCGGCGCGCCCTGCCCAGCGCCCGGGCGCGAGGCCGCCGCCCTCGCACGAACAACACGAATTGCGCGCCCATGCCACGTTCAGCGCCGAAGAACGCCTGCGCCAGCGCGACTTCGACACGCTCACCGCCGACGAATGGCGCACGCTGCGCCACCTGATCCGCGCGCGCCGCCTGCCGCTCGCAACGGTTCGCACGCGGCGCCTGAAGGCATCGTCGCGCGGCACGCACGCCGATCTGCGCGCGAGCGCGCGCCACGCGGTGCGGGCGGGCGGCGACTGGACCGTATGGAAATATCGCGCGCCCGTGGACCGCAAGCTGCCGCTCGTGCTGCTGCTCGACATTTCCGGCTCGATGAGCAGCTACTCGCGCGCGGTGCTCTACTTCTGCCACGCGTTGCTGCAATCGCGCGAACGGCTGCAGGTATTCCTGTTCGGCACGCGCCTGACGCACGCCACGCGTGCGCTGCGCGAACGCGATCCCGACGTCTCGCTCGCACAGCTTGCCAGCCAGGTCGCGGACTGGTCCGGCGGCACGCGCATCGGCGCCACGCTCGCGGAGTTCAACCGCCGCTGGGCGCGCCGCATGCTCGGCGCTCGCGCGACGGTGCTGATCGTCACGGACGGGCTCGATCACGATGAGTGCGGCCTGCTCAGCGAGGAGATGGCGCGCCTGCACCGCTTCGCACATCGCGTGATCTGGCTCAATCCGCTCCTGCGTTACCGCGATTTCGCGCCGAAGGCGCGCGGCGTGCAGGCGATGCTGCCCCACGTCGACGCGCACTACCCCGTCCACAATCTCGACAGCCTCGAAGCGTTCGCGCGCAGCCTGTGCGAAGCCGCGCCGGCCGGGCATATGCCCCGTGCGGCACGCGCATTGCACAGCGTGCAGGCGCGAGCGTCACAAGGAGAAACACGATGGAGCTGACCGAAAGCCACACGCTGCCGGTGCCGCAACAGCGCGCCTGGGAAGCGCTCAACGACACGGCGATCCTCAAGGCGTGCATACCGGGCTGCGAAAGCATCGAAGCCGACGGCGAGAACGCTTACACCGTCGCGCTGACCGCCGCGGTGGGTCCGGTGAAGGCGCGCTTCAAGGGCCGCATGCAGCTCGCCGATATCGACGCCCCGAACAGCTACACGATCGTCTTCGAGGGCCAGGGCGGGGCAGCGGGCTTCGGCAAGGGCGACGCGCACGTGAAACTCGAAGCCGCCGGCGACGAATCGACCACGCTCGCGTACACTGCGAACGCCCAGGTGGGCGGCAAGCTCGCACAGATCGGCTCGCGGCTCGTGGACGGCGCGGCGCGCAAGATCGCCGGCGAGTTTTTCAGGCGTTTCGGGGAACAGCTGGGTGGCGACGCGCAGCAAAATACCGACGAGGCGGCGCAATCTGCCGCGAGCGACGCAGAAGGCGAGCCGCAAGCCGAGGGCGCAGAGGAAACACCGAAGAGGAAACGATCATGGACAGCGTGGATCTCGAAGTCCTGAAATCCAGCGTGCGATGGCTCGACGCAGGGCACCGCGCGCTGCTGGTGACAGTGGTGAAAACGTGGGGCTCGTCGCCGCGTCCCGAGGGCGCGATGCTCGTGGTGCGCGGCGACGGCCTCGTGGTCGGCTCCGTGTCGGGCGGCTGCATCGAGGACGATCTCATCGACCGCGTGCACCGCGAAGGCGTGACGATCGTGAAGCCCGAAGCCGTCAAGTACGGCATCACGGCGGAAGAGGCGCATCGTTTCGGACTGCCATGCGGCGGCACGATCCAGCTCGTGCTCGAACCGCTCTCCGAGGCCTCGGGCATTCGCGACCTGCTCGCAACCGTCGAGCGCGGCGAGCTCGTTGCACGCACACTCGACATGGCGACCGGCCGCGCCACGCTCGGCCCGGCGAAAGCGACCGATGGCGTGGACTTCGACGACGCGCGCCTGCTCACGATACACGGGCCGCGCTACCGCATGCTGGTGATCGGCGCGGGGCAGCTCTCGCGCTATCTCTGCCAGATCGCGGTGGGGCTCGATTACCAGGTGACCGTGTGCGACCCGCGCGAGGAATACACCGACACCTGGGACGTGCCCGGCACGGCGCTCGTGCGCACCATGCCCGACGACACGGTGCTCGACATGAAGCTCGACGAACGCTGCGCCGTGATCGCGCTCACGCACGACCCCAAGCTCGACGACCTCGCGCTGATGGAGGCTCTCAAGACGCCCGCGTTCTACGTGGGCGCGCTGGGCTCGCGGCGCAACAACGCGGCGCGGCGCGAGCGGCTCAAGGAGTTCGACCTGAGCGCGACGGAACTCGCGCGGCTGCATGGGCCGGTGGGCATTTACATCGGCAGCCGCACGCCGCCGGAAATCGCGGTGTCGATCCTCGCCGAGGTCACGGCGGCGAAGAACGGCGTCTCGCTGCCGACCATTCTCCAGGTGGAAGGCGCAAAAGCCGCGCGGGAACAGGCAGCGGGAGCAGGGTCGATGTGCGATGTCTGAGGCCGCTTCGCGGCCGCCATCACGCGTGAGGCGAGCGCCCGTCCTGCTCCGTCTTGCGCCACCGTTCCCGCTAGCGCCCGTGCCATCCCCCAAAAAACGGCGGGCCGCGACTCACGCCGGCGGCCCGCAATACGTTGTTTCTGGCGGGCGGCTCGCGCCGCCTCGCTTCACTCGAGCGTCACGGCATCAGCCGAACAGCTTCATCGCCTGCGTGAGCGTGTTGGTCACGCCCCACACCAGCGGCACCAGCACGTAGAGCCAGAAGATCGCCATCAGCGCCTTGTTCGACGATTTCGGGGCGGCTTGAGTAGTCATTGCGCGTTCCTCCTTATTTACCGGCGGCGAGTTGCGTCTCGCTCATGTGATGCTTCGCGTCCACGCGGCGCACGAGCAGATTGCAGATGAAGCCGATCACGAGCAGCGAAGCCATGATGTGCACGGTCATCGTGTACGCATCGGCCTTCGCCACGCCGTGCGCGACCTGGTACGCACGCACGTAGTTCACGAGCACCGGGCCCGCCACGCCTGCCGCGGCCCACGCGGTGAGCAGACGGCCGTGAATGCCGCCCACGAACGCCGTGCCGAACATGTCGGCGAGATACGCGGGCACGGTCGAGAAGCCGCCGCCGTACATCGAGAGAATCAGGCAGAACGCGAGCACGAAGAACACGATGTTGCCGCTCTGCGCGAACTGCGGCACCGCGTAATAGAGCACCGCGCCGAACACGAAGAAGATGAAGTAGGTGTTCTTGCGGCCCACCCAGTCGGAAGCCGAAGCCCACACGAAGCGCCCGCCCATGTTGAAGAGCGAGAGCAGGCCGACGAAGCCCGCCGCAGCGCCGGCGCTCACGGTGTCCTTGAAGCTCTCCTGGATCATGACCGAGGCCTGGCCCAGAATGCCGATGCCGGCCGTGACGTTGAGGAACAGCACGAGCCAGATCAGGTAGAACTGCGGCGTCTTGAGCGCCTGGTCGATATGCACATGCTGGTTCGACACGAGCTTCTTCGCCACGACGGGCGGCGTCCAGCCCGCGGGCTTCCAGTCCGGCGCGGGCACGCGGATGGTGACGGCGCCGATCGTCATCGAGATGAAGTACGCCACGCCGAGCACCACGAAGGTCTGGGCGACGCCCACGCTCGTGTCGCTCGCGAAATGCTTCATCAGCAGGACAGAGAGCGGCGCGGCGATCATCGCGCCGCCGCCGAAGCCCATGATCGCGAGGCCCGTCGCCATGCCGCGGCGGTCGGGGAACCAGCGGATCAGCGTCGAAACCGGCGAGACGTAGCCAAGCCCGAGGCCGATGCCGCCGATCACGCCGTAGCCGAGATAGAGCAGCGCGATCTGATGCAGATGCACGCCGAGCGCGGAAACGAGGAAACCGCCGCCAAAGCAGCACGCGGCGGTAAACATCGTGCGGCGCGGGCCCACGCGTTCGAGCCACTTGCCGCCAAACGCGGCGGAAAGCCCGAGAAACACGATCGCCAGCGAGAAAATCCAGCCAAGCGTGGTGAGCGACCAGTCATCGGGCGCGGACTGCGTAATGCCGATCACCTTCGTGAGCGGCGCGTTGAACACGGAAAACGCGTAGGCCTGGCCGATGCACAGATGCACGGCCAGCGCCGCGGGCGGCACCATCCAGCGCGAAAAGCCCGGCGGGGCGACAGTCGCCTCTTTGGAAAAGAAAGGTGCGCTTTGCGCACCGCGCGTCGAATCTGCAACGCTGCTCATGGGATCTCCCGAATCGACCAGAGGTTGAGAGCGCGGGGTGAACGCTCGCTCCGGTCCCATCCAAAATGGCTGTTGGTAGGCGTGGTCTGATGTGCTCTTTTTATGCGCAAACGCAAAGAACACTTAATTGCCGCTTGACGGCTGCACGAACCTTAGTCCCCAGGCGCCGCCTTGGCAATATGAGGTAAACATACATATGCCATACAGCGCCGTGCTTCCCCGATGGTTGCGTGCGCAGCAAATCGGCGGCAGCGCCGTATGACGCCACGGTGTACGTTGCAGGCGGGCATGTCGTCGCGCGGCCCGGCATGTAGATTCGATCCTCGATAAAAGGAGTTCCTGCGGGCGGTGTGCGGGCCATCCGCTTGACAAGCGGGTGGCATGACTTTTAAGTGGCAGAAGTAGCGCTCATCCGCGACCCGCCACCTGCCGAGCCCCCCATGCGCCTCGCTCTCGCTCTTTGCCTCGCCGTGCTCGGCCCCGCCACGGGAACCTTCGCCGCCGACCTGCGCCCGGGCGTGGCGCAGCTCACACCGGTGCCCCTCGAAGCGGGCGCGCTGAATCCGGCAGGCAGCGCCGCCCAGGCGCCCTACACCAACGAATCGGAAACGCAGACCTTCACCGTCAACGCGGACGGCTCGTACACCAAGCTCGACTCGCTCACGCTGCGCGTGAACACCGAAGCCGGCATTGCGCGCGCGGGCCAGTATTACGTGTGGTTCAACCGCGAGATGGCCCACGTGGACGTGCTCGAAGCGTGGACCGAAGACGCCCGGGGCGGGCGTCACGACGTGCGCCCGGAGCAGATCCGCGACGTGCAGGAAGTGCACTCGTTCGACGCCCCGATGTTCCAGGACGTGCAGGACAAGGTGATCGTGTTCCCGGCCGTGGAGCCGGGCGCGCGCGTGCATCTCACGTGGCGCAAGATCCAGCGCGTACCGCTCGTGCCCGGCTGGTTCAGCGACTTCACGCCGCCCGACCTCGCGCCCACACACAACTTCCGCGTGATCTACGACCTGCCCGCGAAGGTGCCGCTCTACGCCGACGCACGCGGCTTTACCGTGCTGCCGCCCGCCACGGTGAACGGCCGCACGCGTTACGAGTACCGCTACGACAAGGCGAATTTCGAGCGCCTGGAATATGGCTCGGTCGCCTACGTGAGCTACGGCGACCGGCTGATGGTGTCCACCTTCCCCGACTATGCGGCCTTCGCGAAGGTCTATCGCGACGCGGCGGTGGATCCCGGCGCGCGCGACCCGGCCATCGTGCGCCTTGCGCAGACGCTCACGGCGCACGACGACACCCCGCGCGCCAGGGCGCAAACGCTCTATGACTGGGTGCGCCGCAACATCCGCTACGTGGCGATGAACATCGGCCGCGGCGAGATCGTGCCGCACCGCGCGACCGACGTGCTCGCGAACCGCTACGGCGACTGCAAGGACCACGTCGCGCTCTACGGCGCGCTGCTCGGCGCCGTGGGCATCGGCAGCACGCCGGCGCTCGTGAACAGCGGCACGGTCTACACACTGCCGGGCGTGCCGGGCTTCGGCGTGATCAATCACGTCATCACCTGGCTGCCCGATCTGCAGATGTTCGCGGACTCCACGGCGAGCAATATCGAGTTCGGCTATTTGCCGTCGACGGACATGGACCGCGAGGCCGTGCTCGCCGGCGACGGCACGCGGGTCCGCACGCCTCCCACTGCCACGACCACGCGCGAGAGCGATCTCGACATCACGGTCGCGCCCGACGGCTCGGCGCGCTTCATCTACCGCTTGCAGTCAGAGGGCTGGTCCGCCGAACAGACCCGCAGCGTGCTGCGCCTGCAAACGCCCGCGCAGCGCGAGGAGTCGCTGCAATGGGAGCTGCGCAACGCCAACCTGCGCGGCAACGCCGCGCTCGCGTCCAGCCCGCTCGACGCCACGGCGGGCCCGCTCGTGCTCACGCTCACGGGTACCTTCGACGGCTTCGTCGACCCTGAAATGACCACGCCCGTGCCCACGCTCACGAGCTTCGTGGGCGGGCTCGACGCGAATCTGCGCTACTGGCTCGGCGAATCGCGGCGCACGCAGCCCTTCGTGTGCCGCAACGTGGTGGTGACCGAGCGCACGCGCATCGTGCTGCCGCCGGGCATGCGCGTGCTCGACGTCCCGATGCCGCAGCACGCCGGCAACCGTTTCATCGATTTCCGTTCGCAGTACGCGCTCGATTCCCAAACGAATGTGCTGCGCGTCACGCGCACGGGTCAAACGCATTTCGCGAGCGACGTATGCAGCGCCGACGATTTCGCGCAGATGCGCCCCGCGTTCGAGACGATGGCGCGCGACCTGCGCGCGCAGTTGATCGTCAAGCCGTCGGCCCAGGGCGCCGCGCCGGAGAGTCGGGCGAGCGCGCAGTGAGCCGGCGCACGGCGTTCACACCGGCCAGAGCGGGCCTTCCTGCATCGCGCCGATCTGCTCGCGCAATTCGAGAATGCGCTCTTCCCAGTAGCGCTGCGTGTTGAACCACGGGAAGGCGGCCGGAAACGCGGGGTCGTGCCAGCGGCGCGCGAGCCAAGCCGAGTAGTGGATGAGGCGCAGCGTGCGCAGCGCTTCGACGAGATGCAGCTCGCGCGGCTCGAATTCGCAGAAGTCCTCATAACCGGCGAGCAGATCCGCCATCGCGCGCGAAGCGCCCGCGCGATCGCCGGGCAACAGCAGCCACAAATCCTGGATAGCGGGACCCATGCGGCTGTCGTCGAAGTCCACGAAATGCGGGCCGGCGTCGGTCCAGAGCACGTTGCTCGGATGGCAGTCGCCGTGCAGGCGCAGCGAACGCACGTCGCCCGCACGCTCGAAGGCCGCCTCCACGCCTTCGAGCGCGAGCGTCACCGCGGCCTGCCACGCTTCGCGCAGGTCTGTCGGCACGAAGCCCTGTTCGAGCAGATACGCGCGCGGCTCGTAGCCGTAGGATTGAATGTCGAGCGTGGGGCGCGCCTCGTACGGCCTCGTCGCGCCCACGGCGTGAATGCGGCCGATGAAACGGCCGAGCCATTCGAGCGTGTCGCTGCGGTCCAGATCGGGCGCGCGGCCGCCGCGCCGCTCGAACAGCGAGAAGCGAAACCCCTCGAACCCGTGCAGCGTGCGCCCTTCGAAGGCGAGCGCGGGCACGGCCGGAATCTCGCGCGCGGCGAGTTCGGCGACGAATGCGTGCTCTTCGAGGATCGCCTCGTCGCTCCAGCGCTCGGGGCGATAGAACTTGGCGACGAGCGGCGGGCCGTCTTCCACGCCCACCTGGTACACGCGGTTCTCGTAACTGTTGAGCGCGAGCATGCGCCCATCGGTGCGGCGACCGGCCGGGATCAGCACGCCGTCGACGGCGTCGAGCACGCATTCGGGCGTGAGGCGCGCGTAGGGCGCGGCTTGCTGGTCGCTGGAATCGCCGGGCTCGCCCGGGATAAAGGAAGGATCGTGATTCATACCCGCAATTGTGCCTCTTGCGGGCAGTGCCGGCGAGTGCGCCGCGCGCAACCCCGCGACGAGGCGCTGCGCGCCTCGTCAACGTGTCACAGGGCCCAGGCTCAGTGGAGCTGCGCGCCGGCGGGCATGACGTGCTCGCCCGTATCGATCAGATCTTCGAGAAAAAAGGGCTCGGTGTTGAGCTGCGCCGACGAGCCAGGCTCTCCGGCATACCACGTCACCATCGCCATGTCGCCGAGAATGCGCATCACAATGCCGCGCGCGCCCTGTGGCACCGCGATATGAACGGAACGGACGATAGAACCGATTTGCATGATGTTTCCCCGTTACCTCGCTACCTTCGCCGGCTCCCTCGAAGGAAGTCCGGTCGGCATGCTGACAAAAAAACCGATGCGCACCATCGGTTGCGCGCGCATCCAAACCCGCCTCGGGCGACCCGCTCTCGCCGCGCGCTCAAGCACGGCCGGACCCTTGGCTTCCCCATTGTTGCCTGTTTGAGCGCGCGAGCAAAGCAAAAAAATAGGGGGGTGTATCAACGGGCGCGTGCAGAAGCCGCTTCGTGCCGTCACAACCCCGCCCAGTCTTGTTCGCGCAACTTACGAAAGGCTGACTGTAACAGATGGTAAACCCCATTCTTCGCGGCATTGCCAGGGCAGTCCCTGAAAAAGTACGCTGACGCATGCTGTCTGGCGCTATAGTCCTGTCCCAACCGTGCACCACAAAGGCCCGGCGCAGCACAGGCAAAGCCCTCGCGCGCGCCACCACAGCCGGCCGCGATACCGATAACCTGAACGCTCGCCACCGCGGCCAGACCAGCCGCGCGAGCCACACTCCACCATCAGCGAAGGAACCTGTCGTTCCATGTGGATCGTTCGACTCGCGCTCAAGCGCCCGTACACGTTTGTCGTGCTCGCGTTGCTGCTTTTGATCATCGGGCCGCTGACGATCCTGCGCACGCCCACGGACATCTTCCCGAACATCGACATTCCGGTGCTCTCGGTGATCTGGACCTACACGGGTCTGCCCGCAGACGAGATGGAAAAGCGCATCGTGCTCAACTACGAGCGCGGCCTTTCCGTTGCGGTGAACGATATCGAGCACACCGAATCGACGTCGCTTAACGGCATTGCGGTCGTGAAGATCTTCTTCCAGCCGCATGCCAATATCCAGGAAGCGCTCGCCGAAGTCACGGCGCTGTCACAGGCGCAGTTGCGCTCGCTGCCGCCCGGCATCCAGCCGCCGTTCATCCTGCGCTACAACGCCTCGACGGTGCCGATCCTGCGCCTGTCGCTTTCTTCGCCGCAGCTGACCGAGCAGGCACTGTTCGACTACGGCAACAACTTCCTGAAGACGCAGCTCGCGACCGTGCCGGGCGCCTCCGCGCCGCTGCCCTATGGCGGCAAGCAGCGGCAGATCATGGTCGATATCGACCAGCGCGCGCTGCAGCAGCACAATCTCTCCCCCATGGACGTGGTGAGCGCGATCAGCGCACAGAACCTCATCCTGCCTTCGGGGACGGCCAAAATAGGCGCAACCGAATATTCGGTGACGATGAATGCGAGCCCCGACAGCTTAGCGGGCCTGAACGACATTCCCGTGAAAACCACGGCGAGCGGCACGATCTACATCCGCGACGTGGCGCACGTGCGCGACGGCTACGTGCCGCAAACCAATATCGTGCGCGTGGACGGCCAGCGCGCCTCGCTGCTCACCATCAACAAGAGCGGCAACACGTCGACGCTGGAGATCGTCGATCGCATCAAGGACATGATGCCGACGCTGCGCAATCTCGTGCCGCCGTCGCTCAATATCGACCCGGTCGCCGACCAGTCGCTCTTCGTGCGCGCCTCCGTGCAGGGCGTGCTGCGCGAAGCGCTCATTGCGGCGGCGCTCACGGCGCTCATGATCCTGCTGTTCCTTGGCAACTGGCGCGCCACGCTCATCATCGCGATCTCGATTCCGCTTTCGATGATCACCTCGGTGATCGTGCTCGCGGCGCTCGGCGAGACCATCAACATCATGACGCTGGGCGGGCTCGCGCTCGCGGTCGGTATTCTGGTTGACGACGCAACGGTCGCGATCGAGAACATCAGCCAGCAACTGGAGCAAGGCAAGACGCTGGAACAGGCGATTCTCGACGGCGCGCATCAGATCGCGATTCCCACGCTCGTCTCCACGCTCTCCATCTGCATCGTGTTCGTGCCGATGTTCCTCCTCACGGGCGTGGCGCATTACCTCTTCATTCCGCTCGCGCAAGCCGTGGTGTTCGCGATGCTGGCCTCCTACTTCTTCTCGCGCACGCTCGTGCCCACGCTCGCGAAGTACCTGATGCGCCATCATCACAGGCCCGCCGGCCCGCATCACCTGCATGGCGCGACGCGCAATCCGTTCATGCGCGTGCACCTCGCGTTCGAGCGCGGCTTCGAAGCGCTGCGCGAGCGGTATCGCGTGTTTCTCGCGGCGCGCGTGAAGCGTCCCGGGTGGTTCGTCGTGGCGTTTCTCGGCTGCTGTGGCGCGTCGTTGCTGCTCATGCCGTTCCTCGGGCGCGACTTCTTTCCGCAGGTCGATGCGGGCACCATCGCGCTGCACGTGCGCGCGAAAACCGGCATGCGCGTGGAAGAAACCGCCGTGCTCGTCGACCGCATCGACAAGCGCGTGCGCACGCTGATTCCGCCTAACGAGCTGCATTCGATCATCGACAACATCGGCCTGCCGGTCTCGGGCATCAACCTCTCGTACAGCAACACGGGCACCATCGGCACCTCCGACGCCGACGTGCTGATCTCGCTGAACGAGGACCATCACCCGAGCGCCGGGTACGTGCGCCTGTTGCGGCGCACGCTCAACGACGAGTTCCCGGGCGTGCAGTTCGCCTTCCTGCCCGCCGATATCGTGAGCCAGACGCTGAACTTCGGCATGCCTTCGCCCATCGACGTGCAGATCGTGGGCCGCGACGTGGCCGGCAATCGCGCGTTCGCCGCGAACCTGCTCGCGCGGCTGCGCGGCGTGCCCGGTTTCGCCGACGCGCGCATCCAGCAGCCCGCGGACCTGCCGCGCATTTTCATCGACGTGGACCGCACGCGCGCGCAGCAGGCGGGCTTCACGCAGAAGGACGTGGCAAGCGACCTGCTCATCACGCTCTCGGGCAGCCAGCAGACCACGCCGACGTTCTGGCTCAATCCGGTCAACGGGGTGAGCTACAACGTCGTGACCGAAGCCCCGCAATACACGATCGATTCGCTGCAGTCGCTCGCCAACATTCCGCTCACCGCCAACGGGCGCAGCAACATACTCGGCTCGCTCGCGAGCATGCAGCGCGTGGCGGGCGACGCGGTGGTCACGCACTACGACGCGCAGACCACCATCGACATTTACGGTACCGCCGACGGACGGGATCTCGGCGCCGTTTCCGACGACATCGCGAAGATCATCGGCGAGACGCGCGGCGAACTGCCAAAGACGTCGAGCATCAAGCTGCGCGGCCAGGTCCAGACAATGAACGATTCGTTCTCCGGACTGTTCGGCGGGCTCGTCTTCGCGATCGTGCTCGTGTATCTGCTGATCGTCGTGAACTTCCAGTCGTGGCTCGATCCGTTCATCATCATCACGGCGCTGCCGGGCGCGCTCGCGGGCATTGTCTGGATGCTGTTCCTCACGCACACCACGCTTTCCATTCCCGCGCTCACGGGCGCAGTCATGTGTATCGGCATCGCCACGGCGAACTCCATTCTCGTCATCAGCTTCGCGCGCGAGCAGTTGCGCCTGCACGGCGACGCGGCGCGCGCTGCGATCGAAGCGGGCTATACACGCTTTCGCCCGGTGCTCATGACCGCGCTCGCCATGGTGATCGGCATGGTGCCGATGGCCATCGGCCTTGGCGAAGGCGGCGAGCAGAACGCCCCGCTCGGGCGCGCCGTGATCGGCGGTCTCGCGGTGGGCACGCTCGCCACGCTGATCTTCGTGCCCGTGGTGTTCTCGCTCATCTACCGCAAGCTCGGCGAGCGCCGCCAGCGCGCCAGTGAAAACGTGGTGCCCAAATCGTGAATACCCTGTCATGACGACTCATTCGCCAACGCCTTCGCCGCAAGCGCCGCATCGTCCCCACAAGCCGCGGCGCTGGCCCATCGTGCTCGCCGCGCTCGTCGTGCTCGGGCTCGCCGCGCAGGGCATCTGGTCGCGCCATAACGCGCACGCGGCGCTCGAACGCGAGGCGAAAAGCGCGAGCACGCTTTCCGTGCAGGTGGTCACGCCGCAACGCTCGGCGCGCGCGCTCGATCTCGTGTTGCCGGGCAACGTGCAGGCGTTTCTCGATACGCCGATCTACGCGCGCACGAGCGGTTATCTGCGCAAGTGGTACTTCGACATCGGCGCGCACGTGAAGGCGGGCCAGTTGCTCGCCGAAATCGACGCGCCCGAAGTGGACGACCAGCTGCGCGCCGCGCGCGCCGATCTCGCCAACGCCGAAGCGAACTACGCACTCGCCAGAACCACCGCCGACCGCTGGACGCAGATGCTGCAAACGCGCTCGGTGGCGAAACAGGACACCGACGAAAAAGTCGGCGACATGCTCGCGAAAAAGGCCACGCTCGACAGTGCGCGCTTCAACGTCTCGCGGCTCTCGCAGCTGCAGTCGTACGAACGCGTGACGGCGCCCTTCGACGGCATCGTCACCGCGCGCAACGTGGACGTGGGCGCGCTCATCGACGCGGGCAACGGCGGCACCTCGCAAAAGGAGCTGTTTCATCTTGCGCAGGCCGACCGTCTGCGCGTGTACGCCAACGTGCCGCAGGCTTACGCGCAGCAGATCCGCGTGCAGCAGCACGCGTATCTCACGCTCAACGAGGAGCAGGGCAAGCAGTTTCCAGGCGTCGTCGCGCGCACGGCGGGCGCGGTCGACGCGCAGCAGCGCACGATGCTAGTGGAAGTCGACGTGGACAACCGCAGCGGCGAACTGCTGCCCGGCGCGTATGCGCAGGTCCACTTCGCGCTCGACGGCTCGGCCACGCCGATGACGCTGCCCGGCAACGCCTTCCTGTTCCGCCCGGACGGCGTGAAGGTCGCGACCGTCGATGCGCAAAACCGCGTGAAGCTCGTAAAGGTCACGCCCGGCACCGACTTCGGCACGCGCGTGGCGGTGGCGGCGGGGCTCACGGGAAACGAGCGCGTGATCGTCAATCCGCAGGATGCGATCGTCGACGGTACGCCGGTGCGCATCGTGCAGCCGCGCGGCGAGCACGAGGCCGGTGCCGCGCATGGCGCGAGCGGTGCGGGCGCGGCGGGCGCTGCGGGCACTGCGGGCAATTCCGCGCAGGCGCAGGGCGAATGATGAAGCGTGCGCGGATTCGACTTCTCGCGTTGGCCATGCTTGCGGCACTCGGCGCCTGCACGGTCGGGCCCGACTATGTGCGCCCGGCCATGCCCGTGGCCGCGACGTTCAAGGAACTCGAAGGCACGGGCTGGACGCTTGCTCAGCCCGCCGACGACGCGTCGCGCGGCGCGTGGTGGACGATCTACGAGGACGCCACGCTCGACGCACTCGAAGCCCAGGTCGAAGGCGCGAACCAGAACGTGCAGGCCGCGCAGGCGCACTTTCGCGCCGCGCGTGCGAACGTCGCGCAGCAGCGCTCGAGCTTTTTCCCGCTCGTGACGGCAAGCGGCGACTTTTCGCGCTACCGCACTTCGCAGAATGTGCTGTACACGTCGAAGGCCGGTCAAACGATCAACGACTACGCCGTGGGCATCGACGCCACATGGGAGCCCGACCTCTGGGGCCGCGTGGCACGCAACGTCGAGGCCGCGAAGGCGAATGCGCAGGCGAGCGCCGCCGACAGGCAGGCCGTGCTGCTCTCGATGCAGGCCGAACTCGCGACCGACTACTTCGAGCTGCGCGGCATCGACCGCGAACGGCAACTGCTCGACGACACGATCAAGGCATACCGCGAGTCGCTCGAACTCACGCAGAACCGCTACGCGGGCGGCATCGCCACCGACGCCGATGTGGGCCAGGCGCAAACGCAGCTGCAGACCACCGAGGCGCAGGCGATCGATCTCGGCGTGCAGCGCGCGCAGCTCGAGCATGCCATCGCGATTCTCATCGGACAGTCGCCCTCCACGTTCACGCTCGCGGCCGCGCCGAAGGAGGCCTACGTGGTGCGCGCGGTCGCGAGCCCGCCGGGCGTGCCATCGACGCTGCTCGAACGGCGCCCCGACATCGCGGCTGCCGAGCGCCGCGTCGCCGCCGCGAACGCGCAGGTGGGCGTGGCGACGGCGGCATTCTTCCCGAGCCTCATGCTCGCGGTCACGGGCGGGCTCGAGGCGACCCACTTCAGCCAGTGGCTCGTCGCGCCCGCGCGCTTCTGGTCGCTCGGGCCGACGCTCGCGGGCACGCTGATCGACTTCGGCGGGCGCGAGGCGGTGCGCAACGAAGCGCGCGCCCAGTACGACGAGAACGTCGCGCAGTATCGCCAGACGGTGCTCGACGCCTTCGGCGAGGTCGAGGACAACCTCGCGGCGCTGCGCGTGCTGGAACAGGAAGCGGCGGCCCAGGACCGCGCGGTGGATGCCGCGCGGCGCACGCTCGTCACCATCAACAACCGCTACCTGAGCGGCGCGATCACGTACCTCGACGTGGTGGTCGCGCAAACCACGGCGCTCACCAACGAGCGCCAGGCGGTGGCGATCTCGCGCCGGCGCATGGCGGCGAGCGTCGCGCTCGTGAAGGCGCTGGGCGGCGGCTGGGGCACGGCGGATTTGCCGGGCGATGCGGCGCTGGTCCACCCGGACGATGCGCCAAAAGCGCAGCCCGCCAGCGGGCCGCCGGGCGCTGCGGCGAGCGCGCCGGGCGCCTTGCGCTCTCCAGGCTAAGCGGCTGCGCCAGGCACCCGGCCTGCAGCGCTCGACAACGCCATTTGCCCAACAGGCGTATCGTTGCGCCTTTGCAATATCTGCGCTTTGCGCGGGACAGGAGATCAAGTCGTGACCGCATCACCGGGCGCCCCGCGCACTTGCGCGCCCACCGCCGTTCCGTACATCGAACGCGGCACCCCCGAATTCTGGCGCGCAAGCCTCGCGCTGCTGTTCGCCGGCTACGCCACCTTTTCGCTTCTCTACTGTGTGCAGCCGCTCCTGCCCGCGTTCTCCGAAACCTTCGGCGTGAGCCCCGCGCAAAGCAGCCTCTCGCTCTCGTTCACCACGGCCGCGCTCGCCATCGCGATCTTCGTCGCAGGCTTCATCTCCGAAGGCTGGAGCCGGCGCGGCATGATGACCGCGTCGCTGTGCGCTTCGTCGCTGCTCACGCTCGCCACCGCCTTCGTGCCGCACTGGCACGAGCTGCTCGTGCTGCGCACGCTCCAGGGCATCGCGCTCGGCGGCGTGCCTGCCGTGGCCATGGCCTGGCTCGCCGAGGAAATGCACCCGGACGGCCTCGGCCTTTCGATGGGCCTCTACGTGGGCGGCACGGCGATCGGCGGCATGGCGGGGCGCGTGATCACGGGCATCGCGACCGATCTGTTCGGCTGGCGTGCGGCCGTGGCCGTCATCGGCGTCCTCGGGCTCGCCTCCATGCTCGCGTTCCGCTCGCTCCTGCCGCCCTCGCGCCACTTCGCGCCGAAGAGCGGCCTGGGCTTCGCGCATCATCGCGCTGCGCTGCTACGCCATTTCGCCCAGCCCGGCCTGCCCATGCTGTTCGCCATGGGCTTCGTGCTGATGGGCAGTTTCGTCACGCTCTACAACTACATCGGCTACCGGTTGATCGCGCCGCCTTATCACATGAGCCAGGCGGCCATCGGCGCGATTTTCCTCGTCTACCTGACCGGCGTGGTCGCCTCGCCATGGTCGGGCCGCATGGCCGACACGTTCGGGCGCGGCCGCGTGCTGATCGCCAGCCTCGCGCTGATGCTTGCGGGCGTCGTGCTCACCTTGTTCGCGCCGCTCGCGGCGATTGCGGCGGGCATCGCCTGCCTGACCATCGGTTTCTTCGCGGGGCATGCGGTGGCGAGCGGCTGGATCGGCAGGCTCGCGCGCGAAGCGAAGGGCCAGGCGGCCGCGCTTTACCTGCTCGCCTATTACCTCGGGTCGAGCGTGATGGGTTCGATCGGCGGGCACTTCTGGGCCGGCGCGGGCTGGGGCGGCGTGGCCGGCCTCGTGATCGTGCTGCTGGCCGTGGGGCTCGTACTGGCGCTCACGTTGCGCAGACGCGAGCGCGCCGGAGCGGCCTGAGCCGGGACGCCGCCTGCGCGGCATGCAACGTGCGCATCCTCGCTTTTGTGTGCTGCCCGCCACCGCAATCGAAAGATTTTCGTAATATTCAGACGACTCGGGATTGGCGGCCCGCGCGCCTCGCACCGCGGCGCAACGCCGCCTCTGGCGGGCTTTTGCGGCGTGGCAGGCGCATCACGGGGAACCTCGCGGCGCACGCGCGCGCCGCCGTGCTCGCCGCCCTCACCTATACTCGACTTCAGGCCCGGGGCCGCAACGTCTTGCCATCGGCATGACGACGAGAACGACAACCATTGCGAGCCTTCGTCGCCCATACGATAAGGAGACGAGCATGGAAGGTTATTTCACGATCGGCGATTTCGTGATGATCATCCCGATGGCCCTCGCTGGCGCGCTCTTTCTTGGCGCGGTGCCGTGCGCGACGGAATTCAGACACAACACGCTGCGCGTGATCGGCGCGCTGATCGGCGCACTCGCGGCCGTTGCACTCGTCGAGACGCTGCCGGCGCTGATGTAGCGTACGTTTTTCGCACGCATCATTGGACGCAAGGCGGCTCGCGAAGCGCCGGCGCGCAGTGACGTAGCGGCATCCTCGCGGCTCGAAGTGCCGCGGTTTGCGCGCACGCGCGCCATTCGCTCGTCCCCTCCCTCTCAGCCGGGATCGATGCCCGGCTGCAAGCCCCTGAACTGACGCAACGCAGCGGCCAGATAGCCCGCGCGCGCCGCCGCGCCTGCGGCCGCTTCGGCGTGCGCGAGCGCTGGCAGCGCCGTCCAGGGCAGCGTCGGATGCAGATGATGCTGGCGATGCAGATGGTGATTCATCAGCAGCACGCCCAGCGCGCGCGGCACGCGAAAGTCCCGCGCGCGGCCCGGTTCGTCGAGCGCGACGCCGTAGTGCGGCAGGTTGTCGGCAAGCGAGAGCCATAGTCCGCGCAGGTACATCGCTGCGAGCAGCACGGGCCAGGCCTTGCCGTAGAGGGCGAACGAAACCGCATAAAGGGTGAGCGACGCAAACCAGTCGCGCCGCGCGCGGCGGCGCCTCACGGGATCGGCGGCGTGGTTCGCGAAGAGCCGCTGCACCTGCATGCCTTCGCGACCGTGCGCCCCCACGCCGCGCTCGATGATCGCGCGTGCGAACCGCACAGGCATCAGCGCCAGCAGCGGCAACAGCAATTCGGCGAGGTACAGCCCGCCCATCAGCCGCCCGTAGTACGCCACGCGACGACGCCAGCGCGGCCCATCCGCGTCGTGCATGTCGTGCACATCGGGCCGGTCGAACGGCTCGCGCGTGAAGCGGTGATGCATCAGGTGTCCGAAACGCACGGCGTCGAACGGCATGGCCAGACCGATCGAGAGCGCGCGGGCGAGCCACTCGTTCATGCGCCGGTCGCGCGCCAGTTGTCCGTGTATGCCTTCGTGAATGAGGCCCCAGTGGATCGGCGTGGCAAGCACGACGGGCGCGAGCGTCGCCAGCAGGGCGAGCGTCGGGCCGCCCGCTGCATCCAGCAACAGCGGCAATCCGATGAGTTCGTAGCAGAGCGCCGTGAACGCGAACGCGATCAGCGCGGCGTTCATGCGGGCCGCCGTGGCAGGCTGCGGTGGGCGGGTTGGCCGCCTGGCGGGTTCAGCGTGGATGGCGGACGGGGAAAGCGCTTCGGTTTCGGCGCTCGGGAACTCCATGGTGATTCCTCGCGGCAAAGGCTGCCGCGACGTTAGCAGGGCCACATGACAAGGCGAAGAATGGCGCGCCGTGCGGTCATGGCCGATGTGCGCCGATCGTTCGCACATAAAGAACCGTCTCGCGAGGAGACGGTTCTTTGCTCCGGAAAGCGGGCAGAAGCGGGCCGAAGCGTGCCGCTCAGATGGGCTGATCGGTCGACGGCTTCTCCCACAGGTTCACGCCGCCTTCGGTCGCATAGCGGTCGATCTCCGCGAGTTCTTCCGTCGAGAACGCCAGGTTCTTCAGCGCCGCGACGTTCTCGCGCACCTGCTCCGCGCGGCTTGCGCCGATCAGCGCCGAGGTCACGCGGCCGCCGCGCAGCGTCCAGGCGATCGCCATCTGCGCGAGGCTCTGGCCGCGGCGCTGCGCGAGTTCGTTGAGCTTGCGCACGTGGTCGATGTTCTGCGCGCTCAGGTGCTCGCTCTTGAGCGAGCCGCCGCCCGGGCGGTTCACGCGCGCGTCCTGGGGCACGCCGTTCAGGTACTTGTTCGTCAGCACGCCCTGCGCGAGCGGCGTAAACGCAATGCTGCCCGTGCCCAGGTCCTCGAGCGTGTCGAGCAGTTCTTCCTCGACCCAGCGGTTGAGCATGTTGTACGAGGGCTGGTGAATCAGCAGCGGCACCTTGTATTCGGCGAGGAGCCTCGCCATTTCGCGCGTCTTCGCGGGCGAATACGACGAGATGCCGACATAAAGCGCCTTGCCCTGCTGCACGGCCGTGGCGAGCGCGCCCGCCGTTTCTTCGAGCGGCGTTTCCACGTCGAAGCGGTGCGAATAGAAGATGTCGACGTAGTCGAGACCCATGCGCTGCAGGCTCTGGTCGAGGCTCGCGAGCACGTACTTGCGCGAACCGCCGCCCTGGCCGTACGGACCCGGCCACATGTCCCAGCCCGCCTTCGACGAGATCAGCAGCTCGTCGCGGTACGGACGGAAATCGTCCCTGAAAATGCGCCCGAAGTTGGTTTCGGCACTGCCGTACGGCGGGCCGTAGTTGTTCGCGAGGTCGAAGTGCGTGATGCCGAGATCGAACGCGGTGCGCAGGATCTCGCGCTGGGTCGATATCGGCGTGGTGTCGCCGAAGTTGTGCCACAGACCGAGCGACAGCGCGGGCAGCTTGAGCCCCGACTTGCCGCAAAAGCGGTATTGCATGTCCGAATAGCGTTCTGAGGCTGCTTCGTAAGCCATGGTTTGAATCCTCGGCGAAAACGGGAAGTGAGCGAAGGGATGGGCGCGACGCGCGGTGAAGCGCGCCGCTCGCGTGAGGCAGCTATGTTAGCCAATCCGCCCAAGCCGTGCAGATGCCCACTATGCGGGAAAGGCGATGCAAGGTGCGTAAGCGCGCGTCAGGCTGCAAGAAAAACCGCACCCTGGACGCGCCGCGGCCACTCGCCTACACTGCGGCGTCCATCCTTTGCGAGAGGTTGTTCATGGCCAAAGCGGTTTCGATCGCGCTCATCGCCTGTGGCGTCGTCCTGTTGTACTTCGGCGGCCAGTCGCTCCATTCGTTCGCGAACGACATGTCGCGCCTGTTTACCGGCGCACCCACGGACCGCACGATCCTCCTGATTGGGGGCGGCATCGCCGCGACGCTCGCGGGCATCACCGGGCTCGCGATGTCGGGGCGCCGGCGCTAGGCGCGAGGCACGGCTGCGCCGGCTCAGAACTTCACTTCGGGCTTCGACGCCGAGCGCGTGCCCGGCAGCGGCACGTTGCTCGCGCCGTGATAGGTGTACACGAGCGAAAACTTCACCTGATCGCTCTGGTTCTGCCCCGCCGAATGCAGCGTGTTGCAGTGGAAGAAGACCACATCGCCGGCGGCGAGCGCCGGTGCGACGGCGCGGTCGATCCACGCTTTGTTCTCGGGCAGGTCGGCGCGGAAGAATTTTGCGGCGTCGAACTTGTCCGAGGTGAACGGCGCGTCGTGCGAGCCCGGCACGAACCACAGGCCGCCGTTTTCCATCTTCTCCGGTCCGAGCGCGAGCCAGACCGAAACGAGGTCGTCGCGCTCGAACGACCAGTAGCGCACGTCGCGGTGCCAGCCCGTGAGGCTGCCGTAGTGCGGGTGCTTCGTCATCACGCAGTTATGATGCGCGCGCGACAGGACCGGCTCCTCGCCGAAATACAGCTCCATCCAACCTGCGATTTCCGGCGACGTGGCCCACTCGCGATACAGCGCGTGGCGCGAGTAGGCGTCGAGCAGGCGCCGCACCGTATGGCCGCCGGGAGCGTCCTTCGATTCGGGCGCGCCGGGGTAGCGCAAATCGGCTTCGAATTCGAGCGGTGCGGCAGCGGCCAGCAGCTGCTCCTGCGCAACCCGCTTGATCGCCTCGCAGCGCTCGGGCGAGACGAGCCCCGGCACGACCACGAAGCCGCGCTCGCGCAGCGCCTGCACCTGTTCTTTCTTTGACTGGACTGACATGGGACTTCCGTTATGCGATCTCGATGCGAGCAAGGGCCGCAGCCCGCGTGCATCGCTTCTTCAAACGACGCGGCTGCGGCGTCGGCGCGCGCCGACTCACCGATTGTAAAGCGTGCCGGCACGGCGGGAAGGACCACGCTCTCACACGAGGTGGCTCCATGCGCGCCGGGCGTCGAGCCGCACGCGAATGGCGCGCGCGCACCGCGATGAAGACAAAGGGCAGGATCGTGTGCATCAAAGACGCGCAGGACCGGGTATTAACCGACTTTCTGCGGTCATGATTCGCGTGTAGCCTGTTGCGCATGTTGTTTGACTTCGCCGAACTCTCATCGCACGGGCGGATCGCCGTGAACGCCTTGCCACACAAGGCGCTCCAACAGAAGAATCCGTCGCGTCGCCTCCTGTGCCGCGCCTTGCGGCCCGTCTCCCGTCCACCCGGATCGTGACGCCCTGGAAGACAGGCACGTTTGCTGCTCGACGCAAAGCGTCGCGCAAGGCGCACCTCGAACCCGATTGCTCAACCGCCATGCATACCCTCTTCGATACTCAACGCATGACCCACGCCGCCCACACCGCCCTGAAAGCGGCGCGCCCCGCCCGCCGTCACCTGATACGCGCACTGCGACACCACGCCGCCCGCACCCGCGCGCTCGCGCAACAGGTGCGCGAGACGAAGCCCGTCGACAGCATGCGCACCTGGTTCCACTCGTTCTTCTCCGTGCTGCGCATGCGCTCGGGCTCGCGTCACTTCTCGCTGCGCACGCTGCTCTATCGTCCGAATGCGCCGCTGCGCACGCTCGCCGCGCCCTCCACGGTTCATGTGGCGCGCAGCACGCGCAAGCCGCGCCGTATGGCCGCGAGCAGCACGGGCTGGTTCGGCTTCGCCATGCGCTGATACCCGCGCGACCCGCGCTGCGCGGTCCGCAAAAGTCCGCAGAAAACAAAAAACCCCGCATGGGCTTGCGCCCTGCGGGGTTTTGCTTCGTTTGAGCCGGCGCGAGGCCGGCTTGCGAACGCTTACGCGACGGCTGCAGCCACCGGCTCCGTGCCGGCGGCTTCGGCCAGAGCCAGCGCCTTGTCGGTCGCTTCCCACGAGAATTCCGGCTCTTCGCGGCCGAAGTGGCCGTAAGCGGCGGTCTTTTCGTAGACCGGGCGCAGCAGGTCGAGCATCTGGATGATGCCCTTCGGACGCAGGTCGAAGTGTTCGCGTACGAGCTTCGTGATGGTCGCGTCCGACACCTTGCCGGTGCCGAACGTGTTGACCATGACCGAGGTCGGCTCAGCCACGCCGATGGCGTACGACACCTGGATCAGGCAGCGCGACGCGAGGCCGGCGGCCACGATGTTCTTCGCGACGTAGCGGCCAGCATAGGCTGCCGAGCGGTCCACCTTCGACGGATCCTTGCCCGAGAACGCACCGCCGCCGTGCGGGGCTGCGCCGCCGTACGTATCGACGATGATCTTGCGGCCCGTGAGACCGCAATCGCCCTGCGGGCCGCCGATCACGAAGCGGCCGGTCGGGTTCACGAGGAACTTGATGTCGCCCTTGATGAGGTCGGCCGGCAGCACCGGCTTGATGACCTCTTCGATCACGGCTTCGCGCAGCGTGCCGAGATCGATGTCCGGCGAGTGCTGCGTGGAGAGCACGACGGTGTCGATGGCGTGGGGCTTGCCGTCGACGTAGCGGATCGTGACCTGCGACTTCGCATCCGGACGCAGCCAGGGCAGACGGCCGTCGCGGCGCAGGTTCGACTGACGCTCGACCAGACGGTGCGAGAGGTGGATCGGCAGCGGCATCAGTTCGGGCGTTTCGTCGCATGCATAGCCGAACATCAGGCCCTGGTCGCCGGCGCCCTGGTCGAGGTTGTTGTCGTGCGCGCGGTCGACGCCCTGGGCGATGTCCGGCGACTGCTTGTCGTAAGCGACGAGCACCGCGCAGCCGCGGTAGTCGATGCCGTAGTCGGTGTTGTCGTAGCCGATACGCTTGATCGTGTCGCGCGCGACCTGGATGTAGTCGACGTTGGCCGTCGTGGTGATTTCACCGGCGAGCACGACGAGACCCGTGTTGCACAGCGTTTCCGCTGCAACGCGCGAGTACTTGTCTTGCGTGAGGATGGCGTCGAGGATCGCGTCCGAGATCTGGTCGGCGACCTTGTCCGGATGGCCTTCGGAGACGGATTCGGAGGTGAAGAAATAGTCGTTTGCCACGTGTCAGGCTCCTTGTAGCTGGTGACGGTTGAGTTCACGTAGCCAGCTTCGGGAGCTTTGAAGCGGCGACGCTTTAGCGGAATTGCTGCCCGGTTGCCATGATTCGCGATCGATCGCGTGTCGTTCACGGCCCACCGGCTTCGCCCCGCAAGTTGTCTATTAACTCGGCGAAGCCCTTATTATAGCGACTTCCTTAAATTGTCGCAGAGTCTCCCCCGCGTGCCGTCCATCGCCCCTTCCACAGTTCGCAAGCCCTGCAGCGGAGTTGCCGCATGTTAGGCAAACTCGGCTCCCGTTTCGCCATCGGCTTGCTCAAGCTGTTCGCGATGCTGCCCTATGGCTTCGTCGCGCGTCTGGGCGACGGCCTCGGCTGGCTCCTCTACAAGATCCCGAGCCGGCGCAAGCGCGTCGTTCATACGAATCTGCGCCTGTGCTTCCCCGAGTGGAGCGACGAAAAGCGCGAGGAAGTGGCGGGGCTGCACTTCCGTCACGCCATTCGCAGCTACATGGAGCGCAGCGTGCAATGGTTCGCCTCGGCAAAGAAGCTCGAAAAAATCGTCGAGCTCGACAGCGAGATCGATCTGACCGATCCGAACCTGCCGCCCACGCTCTTTCTCGGCCTGCATTTCGTGGGCATCGAGGCGGGCTCCATGTTCCTGAACTACTCGCTGCACCGGCCGTGCGGCTCGCTCTACCAGCCGTTCTCGAACCCCGAATTCGAAGCTGCGGCGAAGGCGGGACGCAGCCGTTTCGGCGCGGAAATGGTGAGCCGCGCGGACAGCGCGCGCGCCGTGCTGCGGTGGCTGCGCGACAGGAAGCCCGTGATGCTCGGCGCCGACATGGACTACGGCATGCGCAACTCCACGTTCGTGCCCTTCTTCGGCGTGCCGGCGTGCACGCTCACGGCGGTGGGGCGTCTGGCGAAGGTGGGTCATGCGCAGGTTGTACCGTTTATCGGCGAGGTGCTGCCCGATTACAAGGGTTATCGGCTGAAAGTGTTCAAACCTTGGGAAAATTATCCGACCGGCGACGACGATCTCGACGCACGCCGCATGAACGCCTTCCTCGAAGAACAGATTCCGCGCATTCCCGAGCAGTACTACTGGGTCCACAAGCGCTTCAAGACGCGGCCGCCGGGCGAGCCTGGCGTATACAGCTGAGCGTCGCGCACACGACCCGGGCCCGGGTTTTCGCCCGGGCCTCGCTTACAATAGCGGCATGAAACTCAAATTCACCAAGATGCATGGCGCGGGCAACGACTTCGTCGTGCTCGACGGCTACAGCCAGGACCTCGCGCTCACGCCCGAGCGTGTGCGTGCGCTCGCCGACCGCCACTTCGGCATCGGCGCGGACCAGTTGCTGCTGGTCGAGAAGCCGACCGTGGAAGGCGTGGACTTTCGCTACCGCATCTTCAATTGCGACGGCGGCGAGGTCGAGCACTGCGGCAACGGCGCGCGCTGCTTCGTGAAATTCGTGCGCGACCGCAAGCTGACCGATTCGAACCGCGTGCGCGTGCAGGTGCAGAAGGGCACGATCACGCTCGTCGTGCAGGAAAACGGTGAAGTCGTCGTCGACATGGGCCGCCCCGAGTTCGAACCGGCGCTCGTGCCGTTCGACGCGAACGGCCTCGAAGGCCGCCGCGAAGGCAACGACACGCTCTGGCCGCTCGACCTGGGTGGCGAAATGCACGGCGCGCGGCGCTGGGTGTCGGTCGTCTCGATGGGCAATCCACACGCGGTGCAGGTCGTGGACGACGTCGAGGCGTACCCGGTGAAGGCAGAAGGCGCGGCCATCGAAACGCATGCGCGCTTCCCGAACAAGGTGAATGCCGGTTTCATGCAGATCGTTTCGCGCAACGAAGTGAAGCTGCGCGTATTCGAGCGCGGCGCAGGCGAAACGCTCGCGTGCGGCACGGGCGCATGCGCGGCCGTGGCGGCAGGCATTCGCCGCGGGCTGCTCGATACGCCCGTGAAGGTGCATACCCACGGCGGCCTGCTGACCATCGCCTGGGACGGCGCGCGCGACGAATCCACCGCGCTCAGCATGGCGGGCCCGGCCGCCACGGTGTTCGAAGGCGAGATCGAGCTGGCCGGCTAGGCCCTGGCACGTACCATCGGCCTTGTACGGCGCGCGCAACGAGAGAACGTCGCGCCGCACGAATACTCGAAAGCAATCAGCCGCATGACAGACTGCGCGCCGCTGCGCGCGCCTCACAACTACAACGCGTCCACAACATGAACGATCGCGAAGTTGCCGACTATCTGCTCGCCCACCCCGATTTTTTCGTCGAGCACGCCGAACTGCTCGCGACGATCAAGCTGGGCAATCCGCACGGCAAGGCTGCCGTCTCGCTGCAGGAGCGCCAGATGGAAATGCTGCGCGAGAAGAACAAGCATCTCGAGCGCCGCCTCTCCGAGCTGCTGCGCTACGGCCACGAGAACGATTCGATCGCCGCGAAGTTCAACCGCTGGACCACGCGCATGATCGCCGAGCGCGATCCGTACGCGCTGCCGCGCTCGATCACGCAGAACCTGCGCGACGTGTTCGACATGCCGCAGGCGGCGCTGCGCATGTGGGACGTGGCCGAGGCCTACAGCCAGGCCGATTTCGCGCGCCAAACCGGCGAAGAAGTGCGCATCTTCGCGAATAGTCTCGACACGCCGTATTGCGGCGCGAACACCGGCTTCGAGGCCGCGCAATGGCTCGACCCGGCCGACGGCGCCGCCGAATCGGTCGCGATCATCGCGCTGCGCGCACCCGTTGTGGACTCGAACGACGCGCCAGTGGGCGAAGCCTTCGGCCTGCTGGTGATGGGTTCGCCCGACCCGCGCCGCTTCCACGAAGGCATGGCCACCGACTTTCTCACGCAGATCGGTGCACTGGCGAGCGCGGCGCTCTCGCGCCTGCTGCCGCACTGACACACACCCAAGCCGCCCGACGTGAACCCAACCGACCCGATCGCCGACTATCTCGCGATGCTCGAACACGAGCGGCGGCTCTCGGCGCACACGCTGCGCGGCTATACGCATGAGCTCGACGAGCTGAAAAAGCTCGCCGGCGGCAAGCCGCTCGAAGCGATCAGCGCCGCACAAGTGCGAGGCGCGGTGGCGCGCGCGCATGCGGGCGGCCTCTCGGCGCGCTCGATCGCGCACCGGCTTTCGGCCTGGCGCGCCTTCTATCGCTGGCTCGCGGGGCGCATCGAAATGGACGCGAATCCCGTGGCCGCCGTGCGAGCGCCCAAGCGCGCCAAAACGTTGCCGAAGGCGCTTTCCGTCGACGACGCCGCGCATCTCATGGAAGCGCCTGCCGTCGCCGGCACGCAGGAAGGCGGCCCCGAGGCCCTGCGCGACCGCGCGATGCTCGAGCTGTTCTACTCGTCGGGGCTGCGGCTCGCCGAACTCGTGGGACTCGACGTGCGTTACGTCAAGCGCGACGGCTACGAATCGGCGGGCTGGCTCAAGCGCGACGCCGCCGAAGTCGAGGTGCTGGGCAAGGGCAACCGCCACCGCATGGTGCCGGTCGGGCGCAAGGCGCTCGACGCGCTCGACGCCTGGCTTGCCGCCCGCAGCGCCTTCGTCAGGCACGACGACGCCCCGCTCTTTCTCTCCGTGCGCGGCAACCGCATGGCGCCCGGCGTGGTGCGCGAGCGCGTGAAGCGCGCCGCCATCGCGGCGGGCATTCCCGCGAACGTGCACCCGCACGTGCTGCGCCACTCGTTCGCCACGCATCTGCTGCAGTCGAGCGGCGACCTGCGCGCCGTACAGGAACTGCTCGGCCACGCGAGCATTTCGGCCACCCAGGTCTATACGTCGCTCGACTTTCAGCATCTCGCGAAGGTCTACGACACCGCCCATCCGCGCGCCAAGAAGCGCGATTGATACGCCAGGGCGCTCGCGCCACGCTGCGCGGTAGCCGTGCCGCGACCCATCGAACCCATCATGAATATCGTCACCCTCAAGCCGTCCAAAGAAAAATCCCTGCTGCGCCGCCATCCGTGGGTCTACGCGAACGCGATCGACCGCGTGGAAGGCAAGCCCGCGCCGGGCGCGACCGTCATCGTGCGCTCGGCCGACGGCCGCTTTCTCGGGCGCGCCGCCTACAGCCCGCATTCGCAGATCCGCGCGCGCGTGTGGAGCTTCGACGAAAACGAGCCGATCGACCACGCGTTCTTCAAGCGGCGCGTGCAGCGCGCCGCGGCCGACCGCCGCGCGATGGTGAGCAACACGGGCGCGGTGCGCCTCATCTTCGGCGAGGCCGACGGCCTGCCTGGCCTGATCGTCGACTACTACGTCGAAGACGGCGGCGAGGCTGCAAAAAGCGGCCGCGGCCAGCTCGTGTGCCAGTTCATGGCGGCGGGCGTCGAGGCGTGGAAGGAAGCGATCGTCGCCGCGCTCACGTCGGCAACGGGCTGCCCGAACGTGTACGAGCGCTCGGACGTGTCGATCCGCGAGAAGGAAGGGCTCGAACAGACCACCGGTCTGCTCGCCGGCGACGAACCGCCCGCAACGATCATCACGAGCGAAAACGGCGTGCGCTATCACGTGGACGTGCGCAACGGGCACAAGACCGGCTTCTACGTGGATCAGCGCGACAACCGCGCGCTCGTGCAGACGTACGCGCGCGGGCGCGAAGTGCTCAACTGCTTCTGCTACACCGGCGGCTTCTCGCTCGCGGCCATGAAGGGCGGCGCGAAACGCGTGGTGTCGATCGATTCCTCGGGCGAAGCGCTCGCCACGGCGCAGAGGAACGTCGAGGCGAACGGCTTCGACCCCGCGCGCGCCGCCTGGCTCGACGCCGATGCCTTCAAGACGCTGCGCCGCCTCTACGACGAAGGCGAGCGCTTCGATCTCGTGGTGCTCGATCCGCCCAAGTTCGCGGCCTCGCGCGAGCACGTGGACCGCGCCGCGCGCGCCTACAAGGACATCAACCTCACGGGTTTCAAGCTGCTGCGTCCGGGCGGCCTGCTGTTCACGTATTCGTGCTCGGGTGCGATCGATCCGGCGCTGTTCCAGAAGATCGTGGCGGGCGCCGCCGCCGACGCCAGGGTGGATGCGCGTATCCTCAAGCGCCTTGGCGCGGGTGTGGATCACCCGCTGCTCACGGCGTTTCCGGAAGGCGAATATCTGAAGGGCCTGCTGTTGCAAATCGCCTGAGACGGCCTTACTTGAGGCTTTTCGGCGCCACGCCGGAACGTCTTTCGGGCCGGCTGTTCGCGCCCCCGATTGGATCGCGCGGGTCTCGCGGGTCTCGCGGGTCTCGCGGGTCTCGCGGGTCTCGCGGGCCTCGCGCCCGGCCGCCGCAAGCGGGCGCGGCGCAGATATGTTTCAATAGACAGTTATGTTGTAACACTCGAAGGCAGCGACAGCACGAAGCGGCGCGCCTGAACGTACCCCTCGAACACCTACCAGGCAGACAGCATGGCAACCAGCATGATTCCCGTCACCATCCTGACCGGCTTCCTCGGCAGCGGTAAAACCACGCTGCTCAAGCGCATCCTGAACGAGAAGCACGGCATGAAGATCGCCGTGATCGAGAACGAGTTCGGCGAAGAGAACATCGACAACGAGATCCTCGTGCAGGACAGCACCGAGCAGATCATCCAGATGAGCAACGGCTGCATCTGCTGCACGATTCGCGGCGACCTCGCGCGCGTGCTCGGCGACCTCGCGCAGCAAAAGCGCGACGGCAAGCTCGACTTCGACCGCGTGGTGATCGAAACCACCGGCCTCGCGAATCCGGGCCCCGTTGCGCAGACGTTTTTCATGGATAACGAGATCGCCGACGAATTCCTGCTCGACGCGATCATCACGCTCGTGGACGCCAAGCACGGCAACCATCAGCTCGACGAGCACGAAGTGGTGCAGCGCCAGGTGGGTTTCGCCGACCGCCTCTTCATCACGAAGGCCGACCTCGTCGACGAGGAGGAACTCGCCGACCTGCGCCACCGCGTGCTGCACATGAACCCGAAGGCGCAGATCCGCCAGGTCAATTTCGGCGACGCCGACATCAAGGAAGTGTTCGACCTGCGCGGCTTCAATCTGAACGCGAAGCTCGAGATCGACCCCGACTTCCTCGCCGAAGACGATCACGCGCACGATCACGATCACGCGCACGATCACGGCCACGCGCATCACGATCATGACCATGCGCATGACCACGCCGGTTGCGACCACGATCACGGCCAGTGCAACCACGAAGGCCACGATCACGGCCACCACCATCACGCGCACCACGACGACAAGATCAAGTCGTTCGTCTACCGCAGCGACCGTCCGTTCGATCCCAACCGCCTCGAAGACTTCCTTGGCGGCATCCTGCAGATCTACGGCGAGCGCCTCTTGCGCTATAAGGGCGTGCTCTACATGAAGGGCGTGGACCGCAAGGTCGTGTTCCAGGGCGTGCACCAGATGATGGGCAGCGACCTGGCCGCCAAGTGGCTGCCGATCGAGAAGAAGGGCAGCAAGATGGTGTTCATCGGCATCGAGCTGCCGCAGGATCTGATCACCGACGGGCTCGACGCCTGCCTCGCCTGACGGATTTCCACGCTTTTCCCGATACGCCCGGCCCGCTGCCGGGCGTTTCCGTCTGGACATTGCGCGCTGCAGCGCGGCGCGGGGGCAGAATTTGCGGCGTGCGCCAGGACCTCCTTGCGGGTTCGGGCGTCAAATAACGTACCCGACCATCGCTTTTTCACGATTGGCGCGTTATATTTTCTGGATATCGACCGGTTCGCAAAACGGCCTGGCGACAGGCGGGCCGCCGCAGGGATTTCCCGCTTGCGGCGCGAGTTTGCGGTTCGGTTACAATACGGCCCCACTGGAAGAGAGGTGCCCCGCAATCCAGCCGAGGGACGCCCCGCCGGCAGCGCAACGGTCGCAGCGCGCAGTCGGTACGATATATGCCTCAGAAGCATCTGATGACCGGTTTCCAGAGGAGTTCGGCCCCGCAGCGGCGCTTCGGGCGTCACGACAGTTCATCGTCCGTGCCCGCCAGCGCGCATATAACGGCGCGGTGACTGCGCCTGGCAAAGTGGTAAAGGTTGGTATTGGCCACCGCGGCCACTGCGGGCAACACAAAAGTGCAGGCAAGATGTGCCAGTTTTGCCTCACTCATTGAAGAAGCAAGCCAGATGACGACGAAACGACTCTTGACCGAAGCCGAAATCCTGAAGATGAGCGACAAGGATTACATGAACGAGGATCAGCTCGCCTTCTTCAAGAACCGGCTCGAACAGCTGCAGGCGGAAATTCTCCGCAATGCGGGCCAGACCACTGAGAATCTGCGCGAAACCGTGATCGTTCCCGATCCGGCCGACCGCGCGACGATCGAAGAAGAGCATGCGCTCGAGCTGCGTACGCGCGACCGCGAACGCAAGCTGCTCAAGAAGGTGCAGCAATCGCTCGCCCGCATCGATTCCGGCGACTACGGCTGGTGCGAAGAGACGGGCGAGCCGATCGGCATCCCGCGTCTGCTCGCGCGTCCTACCGCCACGCTCTCGCTCGAAGCGCAAGAGCGGCGCGAACTGCGCCAGAAGCTGTTCGGCGATTGAGCTTTTTTCCGGCCGCGAAGCCCTGCTTGCGCGGCTAGCAACTTGCCTTCCCTGTCGAAGCGCACGGAGCACCGTGCGCTTTTTTCTTTTGCGCGCGCCATTTCACCGCTGGCCGCCGAGCCGTTTTCTGCGCCCGCGGCCCTTGATATGTCCTGCGCCGCCCTAAACTGCAATTGATATGCGTTCGCGGCGCGCGAGAGGCGCGCGCGGCGCATCCGGATTCAGGGCGGCGGCGCCCCCGGCGTGCACGGCGCGCGAGCACCGCGGCGCCCACCCGAAGGCGGCAGGCACATCACCTTCGCATCCCACCCGGCATCAACGGTAAAAAGGAAAGCACATGGAGCAATTTCACGGCACGACGATCGTATCCGTGCGGCGCGGCGACAAGGTCGCGCTCGGCGGCGACGGCCAGGTCACCCTCGGCAACATCGTCATGAAGGGTGGCGCGAAGAAGGTCCGGCGCATCTACGGCGGCAAGGTCATGGTCGGCTTCGCCGGCGGCACCGCCGACGCGTTCTCGCTGCTCGACCGCTTCGAAGCCAAGCTCGAAAAGCATCAGGGCAACCTCACGCGCGCCGCCGTCGAACTCGCCAAGGACTGGCGCACCGACCGCATGCTGCGCCGCCTCGAAGCCATGCTGATCGCCGCCGACGCGACCACGACGCTCGTGATCACCGGCAACGGCGACGTGCTCGATCCGGAAGGCGGCATCTGCGCGATCGGTTCGGGCGGCGCCTATGCACAGGCGGCGGCCCGCGCGCTCGTGGAGAACACCGAACTCACGCCGCGCGAGATCGTCGAAAAATCGCTCGAGATCGCAGGCGACATGTGTATCTACACGAATCACAACCGCGTGATCGAAACCATCGAATAACTCGCCAACCGACTGTACAGACGAGAAGGAATCAGGATGAGCACCATGACCCCCGCCGAGATCGTCTCGGAACTCGACAAGCACATCATCGGCCAGGCGAACGCGAAGAAAGCCGTGGCCGTCGCGCTGCGCAACCGCTGGCGCCGCCAGCAGGTCGCCGAGCCGCTGCGCCAGGAAATCACGCCGAAGAACATCCTGATGATCGGGCCGACGGGCGTCGGCAAGACCGAAATCGCGCGGCGTCTCGCCAAGCTCGCGGACGCGCCGTTCATCAAGATCGAAGCGACCAAGTTCACCGAAGTGGGCTACGTGGGCCGCGACGTGGACAGCATCGTGCGCGACCTCATCGAAATCTCGGTGAAGCAGACGCGCGAAACGGAAATGCGCAAGGTGCGCAGCAAGGCGACGGATCAGGCCGAAGACCGCATTCTCGACATCCTGCTGCCGACGGCGCGCCCGGTAGGCTTCGGCTCGTCCGATGCGGCGAGCCACGCCGAAAGCGGCCGGGGTGACAACGACGGCACCACGCGGCAGACCTTCCGCAAGCGCCTGCGCGAAGGCCAGCTCGACGACAAGGAAATCGAGCTGGACGTCGAGCAGCCGCAAGTGGGCATGGACATCATGGGCCCCCCGGGCATGGAAGACATGACCGAGCAGATCCGCTCGATGTTCGCCAATCTCGGCGGCGGCAAGAAAACGCGCCGCAAGGTGAAGGTCAAGGAAGCGCTCAAGCTGCTGACCGACGAGGAAGCCGGCAAGATGCTCAACGACGAAGAGGTCAAGCAAAAGGCCGTGCAGAACGTCGAGCAGAACGGCATCGTGTTCCTCGACGAAATCGACAAGATCGCCTCGCGCAACAACGAGGGCAGCGGTGGCGAAGTTTCGCGTCAGGGCGTGCAGCGCGATCTGCTGCCGCTCGTGGAAGGCACGACCATCAACACGAAATACGGGATGGTCAAGACCGATCACATCCTGTTCATCGCGAGCGGCGCGTTCCATCTCTCGAAGCCGAGCGACCTGATTCCCGAACTGCAGGGCCGTTTCCCGATTCGCGTGGAACTCGATTCGCTCTCCGTGAAGGACTTCGAAGCGATTCTGGTCGCGACCGACGCGAGCCTCGTGAAGCAGTACCAGGCGCTGCTCGCGACCGAGGACGTGCAGCTCGATTTCGCCGAAGACGGGATTCGCCGCCTCGCGGAAATCGCCTTCTCCGTGAACGAGAAGACCGAGAACATCGGCGCGCGCCGTCTTTACACGGTGATCGAAAAGCTGCTGGAAGATGTGTCGTTCGCGGCCGGCAATCACGCGGGCAAGAGCGTGACCATCGACGCCGCCTATGTCGACCGGGCGCTCGGTGAAGTGGCGCAGGACGAAGACCTGTCGCGTTACGTGCTCTAGGCGCGGCGCAGGGTGCGTGGCGCATGAAATAAGGGACCCCACGGGGTCCCTTATCTTTTGCCGCGCCGGACTTGCCTTACTGGCGCACCGGGCGCTTCGCGAGCTTGCGCTGCAGCGTGCGCCGGTGCATGTTGAGCGCGCGCGCCGTGGCCGAGATGTTGCCGTTGTGCTCGGCCAGCACGCGCTGGATGTGCTCCCATTCGAGCCGCGCGACCGAGAGCGGCGCCGGGTGCTCGATGGCCTCTTCGGCCTGCATGGCGCTCGCGTCGCTTTGGAGTGCAGAGAGAATCATCTCGACGTTGGCGGGCTTGGCCAGATAGTTGTCCGCGCCGTCCTTCACGGCTTGCACCGCCGTGGCGATGCTCGCGTAGCCCGTGAGCACGAGCATGCGGGCGTCCGGCTGCAGTTCGCGCAGCGGCGCGATGAGCGAAAGGCCAGAGTCGTTGCCGAGATGCAGGTCCACGGTGATCTGCGAGAACTTCTGCTGGTTGGCGAAGCGAATCGCCTCTTCAGCATTGTGTGCCTGCTTCACCTCGAAGCCGCGCCGCGTGAGGCCGCGCGTGAGGATGTCGGAGAACACTTCGTCGTCGTCGATGACCAGAAAACTCATATCGCTCATGCCTAATTCTCCGTGTTGTTACGCGGCGCCGGGCCGGGTCGGCCCATCACCTGATCCAATCTCCGAACCCGCGGGCGCTGCGCCTTCGCGCGCCGCCGCAGGGTTTGCCTGACCCGCCTTGACCTGCTTCGCCGGCAAGCGCAGCACCGCGCGGGTGCCGCGCGCACGGCGCGTGCGCATGCCGCCCCCGGTTGCGCCGCCAGTCGGCGTCTCGTCCTCTGCGCCGCTCACTTCGCCCGACGCGCTGCCGGGCGGCGTGACGTCGTCGAGCTCGATCGAGCCGCCAAGCCGCGCCGCCGACGAAAACGCCAGATACAGCCCGACGCCGTGACCGCCCTGGGTGCTGTCGACGGGCGCGGCGCCCAGCGATGCGCGCAACGACGACGGGATTCCGGGCCCCGCATCGCTGACTTCGAATTCGACGTAACCGGCCCGCGCGGCCGCATAGGCACGCAGCATCACGAAATCGCGGCTCGCACGCGCGGCGTTGTCGAGCAGGATGGTGAGGATCTGGCCAACGGCGACGGTGTCGTCGAGGGCGAAGTCGCCCGGTCCGTTGTCGACGAGTTCGAACTTCACGTGCGGATGGCGCAGGCGCCATTGCTCGACGAACGGCCCGAGCCATTCGCCCACGAGCTGGCGGGCGCCCGTGGACGACGCGCGGCTCCTCAGCCGTGCGAGCGCCGAAGTGCAAAGCGAGATCTGCCTGTCGAGCAGCTCGAGGTCGGCGGCATACGGTTCGAGGCCCTTGTCCGTACGCGCGACGTCGCGCAGCTCCTCGGTGAGCATGGCGATGGTCGAGAGCGGCGTGCCGATCTCGTGCGCCACGGTGGCGGCCTGCACGCCCAGCGCCACGGCGCGCTCGTCGCGCAGCAGGCGCTGCTGCGCGTCGCCGAGCGCGGTGTCGCGCTGGCGCAGCGCACGCGACATACGCGCGACGAACCACACGATCAGGCACACGCTCACCATGAAGTTCACCCACATGCCCGCGCGGTAGTAGTCGAACAGGTTGGCGGGATTGTCGAGATTGAGCGGCACGTTGTCGAAGCCGAGCAGCACGTAGCAGGCCACCGCGAAGGCCGCGAGCCAGGCGGTGAGATACCACGGCAGCACGGCGGCCGCGATGGCGAGCGAGGGCAGGTAGAGCGAGACGAACGGATTGGTCGTGCCGCCGGAAAGAAAGAGCAGCGCGGAAAGCGCGCCGAGATCGACCCAGAGCTGGCCGAACAGTTCGAGATTCGACTCGGGACGATCCTGCGTGACGCGCAGCCAGGTCACGCCGTTGAACGCCACTTCCATGGCGATCACGAACAGCATGGCGGGCAGCGGCAACTGCACGCCGATGAAGAGCTGCACGAACGCGATCGTGCAGAGCTGGCCAATGATGGCGAGACTGCGCAGCCAGAATAGGTGGCTGAGATTGACGCGAGCACTGACAGTTATGCGATACATGCCGTCAGTTTACCGGTTAAGACTTCTCTGATTCATCATCTTGAAAGGGTTTGGTTCAATCTATGTCATCCGCCGAGCACAATTACCTCGGCGCTTTCTGACAAGCAAGACGGAACAATGCAGGCCTCGCCCCCCGACGTACTCCACACCGTGCGCAATCTCTTTTTCGATTTCATCGACGCCGCCGCTGGGACCGCCGAGGCGGCCGGTGCGTGCGCACACGAATTGCTGGCCGCCACGCGCGCTGCGCTGCGCGGCCTCGACGACGACGCGCTCATGACCATCGCCGCTCGCGCACAGGATAGCGCCATGGCGCAAGAAGCCGTGCGCCTGAGCGCCGCAATCGCCCGGCTCTCGCCGAAGCGGGCCGCCGCGTGGTTCGCCGCGGGCCTCGCGCTGCAGTTTGCAAACCGTCACGCCGAAGCGGTAGAACCTTACCGCCACGCGCTGGGAATCGCGCGGACGTTTCCCAATCTGCGCAACAATCTTGCTACAGCTTTGATGCAGATCAATTTTGGAGACCGTGAGATTCTGCCGCTGCTCGAAGAAACGGTCGCCGAAGCGCCCGACAACGTCAACGCCTGGATCAACCTTGCCCGTGTGTTCCCAACCGACACCGACGCGGCGCGCCCACTCCACGCGAGCCGCCGCGCGCTCGAACTCGCACCGCAAAGCCCGCTCGCCCTGAACAACCATGCGATGGCCTGCAAGGAAGCCCAGCAGTGGGACGAGGCTGAACGCGCGGCGCGCGCCGCCTGCCAGTATGCGCCCAACGACGCATCGCTACGCTTGAACCTGTCGATGATCCAGCTTCTGCGGGGCAACTATGCCGAAGGCTGGCCCGGACACGAGATGCGCTGGCAGGGGTCGAGCGAACTGGCCGCAGGGCGCCCGGTGTTCCCGAAGCCCGAGTGGCGAGGCGAGCCGCTCGCGGGTCGCACATTGCTGGTATGGGGCGAACAGGGCATGGGCGACCTGCTGCAATTCTGCCGCTACGTGCCCATGCTCGCCGGGCGCGTGCATCGCGAAGGCGGCCGGCTCGTCTGGAATTCGTTTCCGCAGATGGGCGCGCTGCTCGCGCGCAGCCTCGGCAGCCATTGCGACCTGTACTGCGCGGGCGGCCCCGTCGAAAACCTGCCGCCCTACGATTGCGAAGTCTCGCTGTTGAGCCTGCCGCTCATATTCGGCGCCGGGGAAGCGACGATCCCGGGCCCCAGGGGTTATCTGAAGGCCGACCCCGTGGCGGCGGCGCGCTGGCGCGAACGCCTTGCGGGCGAAAGGCGCCTGAAGGTCGGGCTCGCGTGGACGGGCAGCCTCACGCACAAACGCAATCCGTTTCGCCGCGTCGGGCTCGAGCGGTATGCCCGGCACTTCGGCGGCATCGAGGGCGTGGCGTTCTATTCGCTGCAGCCCGGCGCGCAGCATGACATTGCCGTAGCGCGCGAAGCGGGCTTCGAAGTGACCGACTTCAGCGGGCAGTGGAAGACCTTCGACGACACCGCCGCGTTCGTCGACGCGCTCGACCTGGTGATTTCCGTGTGCACGTCGAGCGCGCATCTTGCGGGCGCCCTCGGCAAGCGCGCCTGGGTGCTGCTGGACGTGAATCCGCATTGGGTCTGGCTGCTGGATCGCCGCGACAGCCCGTGGTATCCGCATACCCGGCTGTATCGTCAAACGACCTTCAAACAGTGGGAGCCCGTGCTCGACGAGGTGAGCGCCGATTTCGCGGCGCTCGCGCACGGCGCGCCATTCAGGGCATAGCGCGCCTGCCCTTGTGCGCGGCTCCCGCTGCCGGAGCCGCCGCCGCCGCGAGGCATTCGGGGCAAAGGCAGCGCCCGCGCGGGTCCAGCTCGCTCGCGGGCAGCGCGGGCAGCGACTTGCACCAGCAATCGAACGGTTCGGTATTCCTGCCGCAATCGAAGCTATTGCCGCAGCGCGGGCAACGGGCGCTTTTCATGCCGGTGGCGGGCACGGCGGAGGCGGTCATGGCGCGCACTCCTCTCGAAGCCATGGGTTGGCGACAGGAAGATGATGCCACAGCCGGCGCGCGCGTCCTGAGCCCCGCTTTTCACGCCCGCCATCCCCGCCATTCCCCGCCGGTTTCGTCCCGTTTCTCACCCCGTTTCTCACCCCGTTTCGCGGCGCTGCCGAGGCACTCGCGCCGGTGTTGCGCATGGGCCTCGCCGAGCCTGAAATGCGCGTCGTTTTCCCCGCCGTTTTCCCTGCTGCACCGCGCCAGTCCTGTACAATCCGGCCTGTTTCGACCGTTTTGCGGCCGCGCTTTTCGTCCGCGGATCTTCGTCCGCGAGTTTCGTCCGTTTTTCGTCCAGTCTCCGCCGCCATGTCCGAGCCCATCGACCTTTCGCAGATCGCCCCCACCCTGAAAGCCGAAATCCTGGCCGAAGCGCTGCCCTATATTCGCCAGTATCACGGCAAGACCGTCGTCATCAAGTACGGCGGCAACGCCATGACCGAAGAGCGGCTCAAGCAGGGCTTCGCGCGCGACGTCATCCTGCTCAAGCTCGTGGGCATCAATCCGGTCATCGTGCACGGCGGCGGCCCGCAGATCGACACGGCGCTCAAGAAGATCGGCAAGCAAGGCACGTTCATCCAGGGCATGCGCGTGACCGACGAAGAAACCATGGAAGTCGTCGAGTGGGTGCTCGGCGGCGAGGTGCAGCAGGACATCGTCACGCTCATCAACCACTTCGGCGGTCACGCGGTCGGCCTGACCGGCAAGGACGGCGGCCTGATCCACGCCCGCAAGCTGATGATGCCGGACCGCGACAACCCCGGTCAGTACATCGACATCGGCCAGGTGGGCGAAGTCGAGGCAATCAACCCGGCGGTCGTGAAGGCGCTCCAGGACGACGCGTTCATTCCGGTGATCTCGCCGATCGGCTTCGGCGAAGACGGCCTCTCGTACAACATCAACGCCGACCTCGTGGCGGGCAAGCTCGCCGTGGTGCTCAATGCCGAAAAGCTCGTGATGATGACGAACATCCCGGGCGTGATGGACAAGGCGGGCAATCTGCTCACCGACCTCTCGGCGCGCGAGATCGATGCCCTCTTCGAAGACGGCACGATCTCGGGCGGCATGCTGCCGAAGATTTCGTCGGCGCTCGACGCGGCCAAGAGCGGCGTGCGCTCGGTGCACATCATCGACGGCCGCATCGAGCACTCCGTGCTGCTGGAAATCCTGACCGAGCAGCCGTTCGGCACGATGATCCGCTCGCATTAAGCCCCGTCCTCCCGGCGGCGGCGCGGTGCCGCCGCCGTGTCCCACGTCCGCGATGACCGACTCCAGCCTTCATGCCAGGCGTGCCCGGCACCGGCCGCGCCGCGTCGCCCGCGCAGCGGGCAGCCCGGTCTGGCTTTTCGACCTCGACAACACGCTGCACAATGCGTCGCGTGCGATCTTTCCGGCCATCAATGCCGGCATGACGCAGTACATCGTCGATGCGCTCGGCGTGAGCCGCGACGAAGCCAATCACCTGCGCACGAGCTACACGCGCCGCTACGGCGCGACGCTGCTCGGCCTCACGCGCCACCATCCGATCGACCCGCACGACTTCCTGAAGGTCGTGCACACCTTCGACGACCTGCACGGCATGCTGCATGCCGAGCGCGGTCTCGCCCGCACGCTCGCCGCGCTGCCCGGGCGCAAGATCGTTCTCACCAACGGCCCCGAGGACTACGCGCACGCGGTGCTCGCGGCGCTCGGCATCGAGCGGCGCTTCGAACGCGTGATCGCCATCGAAGGCATGCGCTCGCGCAGCCACTGGCGCGCCAAGCCCGACTGCGCGATGCTGCGCGGCACGCTTCGCCGGGCGGGCGTGGCGCTCGCCGATGCGATCCTGATCGAAGACACGCGCAGCCATCTCAAGCGCTACCGGCGCCTCGGCATCCGCACCGTCTGGATCACCGGGCATTTGCCTGCGCACCTGCCGGGCACCGGCAAGCCTCACTATGTCGATCGTCGCATTCGTTCGCTAAAATCCCTGAAACCAGGCCTGCAGTCGGGACGCTCGAGGTAAAACGGGGGAGCGCACACCCAGAGGCCAACGCCAGGGACGATATCCATGCAGCCGACACAAACGCGTGAAGCAGTCGAAGCAGCAGAATCGCCGGGCGCGGCCCGCCGCGCCCCCCGCCCGAAGCCGGGCGAACGCCGTATCCACATTCTCCAGACGCTCGCCACCATGCTCGAGGCGCCGCGCGGCGAAAAAATCACCACCGCGGCGCTGGCCGCGCGCCTGGGGGTTTCCGAGGCCGCGCTGTACCGCCATTTCGCGAGCAAGGCCCAGATGTACGAGGGCCTGATCGATTTCATCGAGCAGACGCTCTTCGGGCTCATCAACCAGATCGTCGAAAAAGAACCGAGCGGCGTCCTGCAGGCGCGCGCGATCGCCCTGATGCTCGTCAACTTTTCCACACGCAACGCCGGCATGACCCGCGTGCTGACCTGCGAGGCCCTCGTGGGCGAGCACGAGCGCCTTGCCGAGCGCGTGAACCAGATGCTCGACCGCGTCGAGGCGTCGCTGCGCCAGTGCCTGCGCGTCGACCTCGCACAGGAGGCCGAGCGCCAGGCTATTTCGGGGTCTGACCATGTCAACGCGAAGCCTGCCGCCAAAGGATACGATCCAACGGTCCGGGCGAATCTGGTCGTGCGCTATGTGATCGGTTGCTGGCATCGCTACGCGCAAAGCGGTTTCACTCGCTCACCGGGCGAGCACGCCGACGAGCAGATCCGCATCATTCTTCAATAGCGCGGCCGCGCGGCTTTTTTTCGTGGCGGCTGCTCGCGTCGCTACCAGGAGAACCGTCGCATGAACCGTCCCGTTCCTCCCCTCGGCCTGCCGCCCATCCTGATGGGCCTCTCCGCCCATTGGGGCTGGCTCGTCGCGCGCGGCATCGCCGCCATCCTCTTCGGCGTGCTCGCCTTCTCGCTGCCCGGCCTCACCGTGCTCACGCTCGCCATCGTCTGGGGCGCCTACGCCCTCGTCGACGGCGCGTTCGCGCTCATCTACGGCGCGCGCGGCGGCGGCACGCGGCGCTGGACTTACATCATCATCGGTCTGATCGGCGTGATCGCCGGCCTCGTGGCGTTCTTCTGGCCTGGCGAGACGGCCATCGTCCTCGTGATGATCATCGGCGTGTGGGCGTTCTTCACGGGCATCTTCGAAATCGTCTATGCGATCCAGTACCGGCACGCCATCGCGCATCCGTGGGCGGTCGGCATTTCGGGGCTGCTCTCGGCCACGGTGGGCTTCTTCTTCGCGATGTTCCCCGGCGCGGGCGCGCTCTCGCTGATCTGGGTGATCGCCGCGTATGCGGTCCTCTACGGCCTCCTGATGATCATCGCGGCCCTGCAGCTGCGCCGCTGGCGCAACGCGCATCCGCCCGCCCCCGGGAAGTGATAAGGCTTCGCGGCCTCGCGCGGTGCGCGGGCACGTGAAGCGGCGGTCCAAGGCGCCGGGCGGCAGCGCGCCGCCCGGCCTGCCTTTCCCGCGTGCCGCGTCGCTTTGCACTTTTTCCGATATACTCTGCGTTCCTTTTGCAATACCCACGCGCCGATTTGCTGACTCGATTGCGGGCGCGTGAACTTCAGGGCCGTCGTTGAATTTCGGCCCGGGAGTTCGATATAAATGCGGCTAAAGAGGTCGTCAGCTGCGCCACTCCTTTCGCACTCCGCGCCCGCCGACACCGTTTAGCCGCCCGAAAAACCAAGGCGGAACGAATGGAATCGATCGGCATCGTCGCTCCTCAAACACTGCATTTCGACGCGCCCCTGCAACTGCAGAACGGCACGGCGCTGGCCGGGTACGACCTCGTGGTCGAAACCTACGGCACGCTCAACGCCGCGCGCAGCAACGCGGTGCTCGTCTGTCACGCGCTCAACGCGTCGCACCACGTGGCGGGCGTCTACGCGCACGACCCCAAAAACGTGGGCTGGTGGGACAACATGGTCGGCCCGGGCAAGCCGCTCGACACCAACCGCTTCTTCGTGATCGGCGTGAACAATCTCGGCTCGTGCTTCGGCTCGACCGGCCCGATGAGCCTCGACCCGGCCACCGGCCAGCCCTATGGCGCGAAGTTTCCGGTCGTGACCGTCGAGGACTGGGTGGACGCCCAGGCGCGCGTGGCCGATCGCTTCGGCATCGAGAAGTTCGCCGCGGTGATGGGCGGCAGCCTTGGCGGCATGCAGGCGCTTGCGTGGAGCCTGCGCTATCCGGATCGCCTCGGCCACTGCATCGTGGTCGCCTCCACGCCCAAGCTCTCGGCGCAGAACATCGCGTTCAACGAGGTCGCGCGTTCGGCCATCCTCTCGGACCCCGACTTCCATGGCGGCGACTACTACGCCCACAACGTGAAGCCGCGCCGCGGCCTGCGCGTGGCGCGCATGATCGGCCACATCACCTATCTGTCCGACGACGACATGGCCGAGAAATTCGGCCGGGCGCTGCGCCGCGCGGAAGGCGCCGAGAACGCCTACAACTTCAATTTCGACGTGGAATTCGAAGTGGAGTCGTACTTGCGCTATCAAGGCGACAAGTTCGCCGACTACTTCGACGCCAACACCTACCTGCTGATCACGCGCGCGCTCGATTACTTCGACCCCGCCAAGGCGTACGACGGCGACCTCACGCGCGCACTCGCGCACACGAAGGCGCAATACCTCGTGGCGAGCTTCGCGACCGACTGGCGTTTCGCGCCCGCGCGCTCGCGCGAACTCGTGAAGGCGCTGCTCGATCACAAGCGCCAGGTGACCTACGCGGAAATCGACGCGCCGCACGGCCACGACGCCTTTCTGCTCGACGACGCGCGCTATCACAATGTGGTGCGCGCTTACTACGAACGTATTGCTGCTGAGGTGGGCGCATGAACCAGAGCGCTTTCGACAGTCTTTCCGCCCGTCCCGACTTTCGCACCATCGCGCGCTGGATCGAACCGCGCGCCACGGTGCTCGACCTCGGCTGCGGCGACGGCGCGCTGCTTTCGCTGCTCTGCGAGGAGCTCGAATGTTCGGGCTACGGCATCGAGATCAACGACGCGGGCGTGCTCGCCTCGGTGAAAAACGGCATCAACGTGATCCAGCAGAACCTGGAAGACGGCCTGCGCCTGTTCGAGGACGCGAGTTTCGACTTCGCGATCCTCTCGCAAACACTGCAGACCATTCACCAGACGGCCGCCATCCTGCGCGAGACGGCGCGCGTGGGCAAGGAGTGCATCGTCTCGTTCCCGAACTTCGGCTACTGGCCGCACCGGCTTTCGGTGTTGCGCGGACGCATGCCGGTTTCGAAGTCGCTGCCCTACCAGTGGCATAACACGCCTAATGTGCGTGTTCTCACGGTGAAGGACTTCGAGGCGCTCGCGCCCGAGGTGGGCATCGAAATTCTCGACCGCGCCGTGCTCCATGGGGGTCAGACCGTTCGTTGGGGTGTGAACTGGCGTGGTAGTCTTGCGGTCTATCGCGTGAGAAAAAAATGACGCCGTACGCGGCGTCGCGTGTTTTTCTGCCCGACCGGTTCGTCAGGAACCGCACCCAACACCGCCGCCGCTAACGACGACATGCAGAATCCGCCCCACGAGGCACCCGCTCTTACCGCTCACGAATCCCACCCCGGCTGGCGTGCGTATCTGAATACGCACATGCTGATCTGCGTGTTCCTCGGCTTTACCTCCGGGCTGCCGCTCTTCACGCTCGTCTATCTGGTGCAGGCGTGGCTGCGCTCGGAGGGCGTCAATCTCAAGGAGATCGGCCTCTTCGCGCTGATCCAGTTCCCGTACACCTGGAAGTTCGTCTGGGCGCCGCTCATGGACCGCTACGTGCCGCGCCTGCCGGGCTGGCGCCCGGGGCGGCGGCGCGGCTGGATGCTCGTCACGCAGATCCTGGTGGCGCTCGCCATCGGCACGCTCGGTTACGTTTCGCCGAAAGATTCGATCTGGACCGTGGCCGCGCTCACCGCGCTCGTGGCGTTCTTCGGCGCGAGCCAGGACATCTCGATCGACGCCTACCGGCGCGAACTGCTCACCGATACGCAGCAGGGTCTCGGCAACGCCGTGCACGTGAACGCCTACAAGATCGCGGCGCTCGTGCCGGGTTCGCTCGCGCTGATCCTCTCCGACCACCTGCCGTGGAGCACCGTGTTCGTCGTGACGGCGGCGTTCATGATTCCCGGCATGATCATGACGCTCGTCGTGAAAGAGCCCGAAGTACACGGCGCGCCGCCCAGGAACCTGCGCGAAGCGATCGTGCAGCCGTTTGCCGAATTCGTGCGCCGCGACGGTCTGGCCGCGGCACTGTTTGTGCTCGCCTTCATCTTCCTCTACAAGCTCGGCGACACGATGGCGACCACCCTGTCCACATCGTTCTTCCTCGATATCGGCTATTCGCGCACCGAGATCGGCGTGATCGCCAAAATGACGGCGTTCGGCGCGAGCCTCGCAGGCGGCATCATCGGCGGCGTGGCGCTTGTGAAGATCGGCATTGGGCGCGGTCTGTGGATCTTCGGTTTCCTGCAAATGATTTCTACTCTGGGTTTCGCGTGGCTCGCGCAACTCGGCGCCGGATCGCCCTCGCTCGCCGCCATCTACGACGCCGTGCTCGCCGTGAGCCACGCGGTTTCGTGGGCCGCGGGTCTCTTCGGCGCCAACGTGCAGCTCACGCTCGACCCGCGCGCCGTCGCGCTCGCGCTCGTCTACGGTTTCGAGACCTTTGCGACGGGACTCACGCTCGCCGCGTTCACTGCCTATATTGCAAGCACAACCGATCCGCGTTACACCGCCACGCAGTTCGCACTGTTCACGAGCCTCGCCTCCGTGCCGCGCACGCTGGCCTCCGCCGCGAGCGGCTACGTAGTCGCGAAGATCGGCTGGTTCGACTATTTCATCGTCTGCACGGTGCTCGCGGTACCGGGTATGCTCCTGCTCATTCGTATTGCCCCGTGGAGAGTCCGGTCGTGAGCACGCATGAGACCGTCGCGCAAAGCCCGCGGGAGCCGCAGCGCAGCGGCGAGCGCGCTCGCGTGCTCGTGCTGGCGCTCGCCGCCGCCTGGCCGGCCCTCTGCGCATGCAATGCGTGGGGTACCGAGAATCCGGCCGCCACGAGCGCCCCGGCGAGCATGCCGGGCAACCCTGCCGCGCCGCCAGCAAGCAGCGCCCCGAGCGCAGGCAATGCCGCAGCGAACCCGGCGAATAGCGCAAATAGCGCGAACGGCGCAGCAAACAGCGGCGCAAGCGCCGCGCCGGGCAGCGTCGCTACCGGTGCGCCGAACACGGGCCGCGTGGTGCGCTTCGGCAACGCCGCCGTGTACCGCAACCTGATTCCCTCGCCGATGCTCGAAGCGCAGGCCGCGGCGGAATTCAACGAGATCGTGCGCGGCGCGGCCCATTCGAACCGGCTCTATGCCGAAAGCGATCCGCACGTGCAGCGCGTGCGGGCGTTCGTCGACCGGCTCGCGCCTTACGCGCTGAAGTGGAGCGATCGCGTCCGGAACTGGAAGTGGGAAGTGGCGGTGATCCGCTCGAACGACATCCGCATGTACGCCCTGCCGGGCGGCAAGATCGTCGTGTACGGCGGCCTGCTCGACCGCGTGAAGCTCAACAACAACGAGTTCGGCATGCTGCTCGGCCACGAGATCGCGCATGCGGTGCGCGAGCACGTGCGCGAGCGCCTTGGCGAACAAGAGGCCGCGCAGATCGAGTCGGGTACCGTGCCGCAACTCTTCGGACTCGCCGATCTCGGCGTGTTTCCGCTCGGTATCGGCTCGCAGCTCGTGGAGATGCACTACGGCCGCGCCGACGAAACCGAAGCCGACGTGATCGGCAGCGATATCGCCTCGCGCGCGGGCTTCGATCCGCGCGCGGCGCTCACGCTCTGGGACAAGCTCGCGGTGGCGACGCGCGCCGACCGCGATCAGGGTTTCATCTACGTGCATCCGTACACGCCGGCGCGGCGCGCCGATATCGCCAAGCGCCTCGCCGACATGATGCCGCTCTACGCGAAGGCCATCGGCAAGCCGCTCGCCGAGTTGCCCGACTACGAGGGCATCCCGGCCGTGCAGAAGCGCAAGGTGGTGTCGGCGCCATGAACGCGGTTTCGCAGCGCGCCGGGCCGGGCGTCAGCTCTTGACCTTGTAGTCGTAGTCGACGGTCAGCGGCGCGTGATCGCTGAACTTGATGTCCTTGAAGATCGACGTCTTTTTCGCCTTGTGCGCAATGCCGGGCGTCGCGATCTGATAGTCGATACGCCACCCCACGTTCTTCGCATACGCCTGGCCGCGGTTGCTCCACCACGTGTACTGCTCGGGGCGCGGGTCGAGCGTGCGGAACACGTCCACATAGCCCACGTCGTCGAAGAGGCTCGTGAGCCACGCGCGCTCTTCGGGCAGGCAGCCCGAGTTCTTCTGGTTGCCCTTCCAGTTCTTGATGTCGATTTCCTTGTGGACGATGTTCACGTCGCCGCACAGGATCACTTCTCGTTCGCGCTTGAGTTCCGCGAGATGCGGCATGAATTCGTCCATGAAGCGGTACTTCGCGGCCTGACGCTCCTCGCCGCTCGAACCCGAAGGCACGTACACCGAAATGACGGAGAGCTTGCCGAAACGCGTTTCCACATAGCGCCCTTCCGGGTCGAACTCCGCGCTGCCAAAGCCGATGATGACGTCGTCGGGCTCGTGGCGCGAGTAGACGCCCGCGCCGCTATAGCCCTTCTTCACCGCATGCTGGAAGTAGCCCGTGAAGTCGTGCGGGGCGAGGAATTCGGGCGTCATGTCGTCCTGCGAGCACTTGATCTCCTGCACGCAGAGCACGTCGGCCTTCTGTTCGCCGAACCATTCGAAAAAGCCCTTCTTCGCCGCCGAGCGGATGCCGTTCAGATTCGCTGTGATCACACGCAACATGTCTTCTTTCCTCTTGATTGTGCGCTGCTTTTACGTTTTCTCGCGCCGCGCCGAACTGCGCCGCGCGAAGGGATGCGGCCGGTCTCAGTCGATCCTGAGACCCTTGAGTTCGGCCTTGGCCGGCGGAAACTCGAGCTTCAGGCTTTCCATCAGGCGCAGCAGCAACTCGGCCACCATGACGTTGCGATGCGACTTCGAATTGGCGGGAATCACGTACCACGGCGCGTAGTCCGTGGAGGTGGCCGCGAGCGCGTCATGGTACGCGGCCTGATACGCGTCCCAATGCTTGCGCGCCTCCAGATCGGACACATCGAACTTCCAGTGCCTGGTGGGATCGTCGATGCGGGCCTGGATGCGGCTCCTCTGCTCGTCCTTCGAGATGTGCAGCATGCACTTGATGATCGACGTGCCGCTCTCGGCAAGCAGCGCCTCGAATTCGCGGATCTGCCGGAAACGGCGCTCGCATTCGGTCGAATCGATCTGGCCGGTCACGCGCGGCACGAGCACGTCCTCGTAGTGGCTGCGGTTGAAGATGGCCAGCTCGCCCGCACCGGGCACCTGCAGATGCACCCGCCAGAGAAAGTCGCGCGAAGCCTCGATCGGCGTGGGCGCGCGAAACGGCACGATGCGCAGGCCGAGCGGATCGACCTCGTGGAACACGCCGCGGATCGTGCCGTCCTTGCCGCTCGTGTCCATGCCCTGCAACACGAGCAGAACGCGCTGGTGGCGCTGCGCGTGCAGACGCTCCTGCAGCACGTCGAGCTTGACGCCGATCTCGGAGAGACGGCTGCGGTCGCCGTCCTTGCTGCCGGTCGAGAACGGTTTCGCGGCAGGATCGAGCGCGCCGAGCGAGAACGCTGCCTGCTTCTTTTCGCCGAAATACGGCACGCGGTAATCGTCGAGGCTCGGGGGCTTCGCCATGTGGGTTCTCCTCTTCTGGATACGACCGCGTCACCGGTCGGTTAACACCGTTGCAGGGGGTTGAAGCGGCAAGGCGGCGCCGCACTGCTACGCGCGACGCCGCCTTGCCAGCATGCCCGAATCAGGCGGGATTCACTCAGACTGAGCCAAACTCAGCCCAGCTTCTTCTTCAGCAGTTCGTTGACCTGCTGCGGATTCGCCTTGCCCTTCGTGGCCTTCATGGCCTGGCCGATCAGCGCATTGAACGCCTTTTCCTTGCCGGCGCGGAACTCTTCCACCGACTTCTGGTTCGCCGCGAGCACCTCGTCGATGATCGCTTCGAGCGCGCCGGTGTCCGAAATCTGCTTGAGGCCCTTCGCCTCGATGATGCGGTCGGCAGCATCGACGTCCGCGGCCTTCTCGTCCCACATCGCCTGGAACACTTCCTTGGCGATCTTGTTCGAGATCGTGCCGTCGGCGATGCGCGCGAGCAGCACGGCGAACTGCACGGCCGAGACCGGCGAGGCTGCGATGTCGAGGCCCTCGCGGTTGAGCTGCGACGAGACTTCGCCCATCAGCCAGTTGGCGGCGGCCTTGGCCTGCGCGGCGCCCGCCTTCGCGACGACGGCCTCGAAGAACGCAGCCATCGCCTTCGAGGACGTGAGCACGTTCGCGTCATACGGCGTCACGCCATACTGCTCGACAAAGCGCGTTTGCATCGTCGCGGGCAGTTCGGGCAGCTCGCCCTTCACGCGCTCGACCCATGTCGCATCGATCACGAGCGGCATCAGGTCGGGGTCGGGGAAGTAGCGGTAATCGTGCGCGTCTTCCTTGCTGCGCATCGAACGCGTCTCGCGCTTGTCCGGGTCGTAGAGGCGCGTTTCCTGCACCACCGTGGCGCCGTCTTCGATCAGCTCGATCTGGCGGCGCACTTCGTACTGGATCGCCTCTTCGAGGAAGCGGAACGAGTTCAGGTTCTTGATCTCGGCGCGCGTGCCGAATGCCTTCTGGCCGACCGGACGCACGGAGACGTTCGCGTCGCAGCGGAACGAGCCTTCCTGCATGTTGCCGTCGCAAATGCCGAGCCACACGACGAGCGTGTGCAGCGACTTCGCATACGCCACCGCTTCGGCGGCGCTGCGCATTTCGGGTTCCGTGACGATTTCGAGCAGCGGCGTGCCGGCGCGGTTCAGGTCGATGCCCGTCATGCCCGCGAAGTCCTCGTGCAGCGACTTGCCGGCATCTTCTTCGAGGTGCGCGCGCGTCAGGTTGACGGTCTTCTCGTAGGCTTCGTTGCCGGCCTTTTCGTTAGCCGGGACCTGAATGGTGATCTGCCCGCCCTGCACGACCGGAATCTCGTACTGGCTGATCTGGTAGCCCTTCGGCAGGTCCGGATAGAAGTAGTTCTTGCGCGCGAAAATGCTGCGCGGCGCAATCGTTGCGCCGATCGCGAGGCCGAACTGGATCGCGCGCTCCACGGCGCCGCGGTTCATCACCGGCAGCACGCCCGGCAATGCGAGATCGACGGGGCACGCCTGCGTATTGGGCGCCGCGCCGAATTGCGTCGATGCGCCGGAGAAGATCTTCGACGCCGTCGACAACTGCGCGTGCGTCTCGAGACCGATAACGACTTCCCATTGTGTTGCCATGCTCATGCCTCCCGCCGAGCCGCCTCAAGGGAGGCATGCGCCCCCCCGGGGGGCGACGAACGAAGTGAGTGCGGGGGCTCATTCGACACCCCTGCCGGCGCCTTGCGATGCCAGTCGGTCGCGCGCTGGAAGGCGTCGGCGACCTGCAGCATGCGGGCCTCGTTGAAATAGTTGCCGACGATCTGCAGACCGACGGGCCGCTGCGCATTCGCACCCGCGCCGAAGCCGCACGGCACGCTCATGCCGGGCAGGCCCGCGAGACTCGTGGAGAGCGTGTAGATGTCCGCGAGGTACATCTGCAGCGGATCGTCGCCCTTGGCGCCGAGGTCCCATGCCACGCTCGGTGCGACCGGCCCCATGATCACGTCGCACTGCCTGAACGCTTCCTGGAAATCCTGCGCAATGATGCGGCGGATCCTCTGCGCCTGCAGGTAATACGCGTCGTAGTAGCCGTGCGAAAGCACGTAGGTGCCCACCAGAATGCGGCGCTTCACCTCAGGACCGAAGCCCTCGGCACGCGACTTCTTGTACATGTCGAGCAGATCGCGGTATTCGGCGGCGCGGTGGCCGAAGCGCACGCCGTCGAAGCGTGAGAGGTTCGACGACGCTTCCGCCGGGGCGATCACGTAGTACACGGGAATCGACAGCTCGGTTTTCGGCAGCGTGACTTCCACGAGTGAGGCGCCGAGCGATTCGTACGTCTTCAGCGCGGCGTCGATGGCGGCGCGCACGTCGTCGGCGAGGCCCGCGCCGAAATATTCCTTCGGCAGGCCGATGCGCAGGCCCGCGAGCGGCTTGCCGGCGCCCTGGCTCCCGCTGTTGTCCCCGCCGTTGCCCCACTTTTGGCCGATGAAGCGCGTGTAGTCCTCGTGCGCGTGCGTGAGGCTCGTCGAGTCGCGCTCGTCGAAGCCGCCCATGGCGTTCAGGAGCAGCGCGCAATCCGTGGCGCTGTGCGCGAACGGGCCGCCCTGGTCGAGCGACGAGGCGAACGCGATCATGCCGTAGCGCGAGACGCGGCCGTAGGTGGGCTTGATGCCCGTCACGCCCGTAAACGATGCCGGCTGGCGAATCGAGCCGCCCGTGTCGGTGCCGGTCGCGGCGGGCGCGAGGCGCGCGGCGACGGCCGCGGCGGAACCGCCCGACGAGCCGCCCGGTACGGCCTTCGTGTCCCACGGGTTTTTCACGGCGCCGAAATGCGAGTTCTCGTTGGACGAGCCCATCGCGAATTCGTCCATGTTGGTCTTGCCGAGGCAAACCATGCCTGCGCGCTCGAGCCGCTCGACCACGGTCGCGTCGAACGGGCTCACATAGTTTGCAAGCATCTTCGAGCCGGCGGTCGAGCGCCAGCCGCGCGTGACGAACACGTCCTTGTGCGCGAGCGGAATGCCCGCGAGCGGGCCCGCGTGGCCCGAGTGCAGGAGCGCGTCGGCGGCCTTTGCCTGGGCGAGCGTCAATTCGGGATTGACGTCGACGAAGGCGTTCAGGTCCTGGTGCGCCTCGATCCGGCCCAGAAAGTGCTGGGCCAGCTCGACTGCGGAGCACTCCTTCGCAGCCAGCGCGGCGCGCAGTTCGGTCAAGCTTTTGTCATGCATTGCGTGATTCCTGGAAGAACGTCACGGCGTGGTCGAAATCGGATCGTTGCGCCGTCCAAAAAGCGGTGTGCCAACGTTCACGAACGTGTGCGCCGCTTCCCGGAAAACCCGGGAAAACTCGGGAGTCCGTGCCTTTTCGAACTGTTCCGATGACTCGTGGGAATTCGAAAATGGCGAAAAAATGCTGCGCGCCTACTCGATCACGCGCGGTACGAGGTAAAGTCCGTCCTGCACCGCGGGCGCGGGACGTTGCAGCGCTTCGCGGTCGACGATTTCGGTCACGGCGTCCTCGCGCAGACGCAGCGCGACGTCCTCGATCTGCTCGATCGGGTGGGCGAGCGGGGCAATGCCGGTCGTGTCCACGGCCTGCATCTGCTCGACGAGGCCGAAGAAGCCGTTCAGGCGTTCGAGCGTATTGCCGGCTTCGGCGTCGGCCAGTTCGAGGCGCGCAAGATGCGCGATGCGCTTCACATCGTTCAGGGTCAGGGCCATGCGGTCACCGGAAAAAGGGGCTGCGGCAGTGCGGGAATTCGGTGCTGCAACAGCGGTTTATCGCGCCGGATCCGGCTCCGAAGGAAAGCTTCGACGAGGTCAAAAACTGCCTTCCGGATCCTGCAAAACAGGCAAAATTATAAGGTATCATTACGCGTTCGACCCAAACCCGGACCGCCTTGCATCCGCCTTTCGGTTCTGTACGCAGCACAATGCGGCCAGACAAGATCAAAGGGGCGGCACAGCCAGGCTGCCTCCGGTAATCATCCCCGCAGTCTCAGGCCCTTCGTGGCGCCCCTTGCGACGCCCTCCGCCGTGATTTCGGAGTGCCCTCGTGGCGCAGCATGTCGCCCTGAGGCTGTTAATTTTTCCGCTGCCGCCCTCGCCCACGAAGCTGGAAGGACGGCCACAAGCGAGACAGGATTTTTGAATGTTCGGTTTTCTGCGTAGCTACTTCTCCAACGACCTGGCGATCGACCTCGGCACCGCCAACACCCTCATCTACATGCGCGGCAAGGGCATCGTCCTCGACGAACCCTCGGTCGTCTCCATTCGCCAGGAAGGCGGCCCGAACGGCAAGAAGACGATTCAGGCAGTCGGCAAGGAAGCCAAGCAGATGCTCGGCAAGGTCCCGGGCAACATCGAAGCCATCCGCCCGATGAAGGACGGCGTGATCGCCGACTTCACCGTCACCGAGCAGATGATCAAGCAGTTCATCAAGACGGCGCACGAGTCGCGCATGTTCTCGCCGTCGCCGCGCATCATCATCTGCGTGCCGTGCGGTTCGACCCAGGTCGAGCGCCGCGCAATCAAGGAAGCCGCGCACGGCGCGGGCGCCTCGCAGGTCTACCTCATCGAAGAACCGATGGCCGCCGCGATCGGCGCGGGCCTGCCGGTTTCGGAAGCCACGGGCTCGATGGTCGTCGACATCGGCGGCGGCACGACCGAAGTGGGCGTGATCTCGCTCGGCGGCATCGTCTACAAGGGCTCGGTGCGCGTGGGCGGCGACAAGTTCGACGAAGCGATCGTCAACTACATCCGCCGCAACTACGGCATGCTGATCGGCGAACAAACCGCCGAAGCCATCAAGAAGGAAATCGGCTCGGCCTTCCCGGGTTCCGAAGTCAAGGAAATGGAAGTGAAGGGCCGCAACCTGTCGGAAGGCATTCCGCGCAGCTTCACCATTTCGAGCAACGAAATTCTCGAAGCGCTCACCGACCCGCTGAACCAGATCGTCTCGTCGGTGAAGATCGCGCTCGAACAAACGCCGCCGGAACTGGGCGCCGACATCGCGGAACGCGGCATGATGCTCACGGGCGGCGGTGCGCTGCTGCGCGACCTGGACCGCCTGCTCGCCGAAGAAACCGGTCTGCCGGTGCTCGTGGCCGAAGACCCACTCACCTGCGTGGTGCGCGGCTCGGGCATGGCGCTCGAGCGCATGGACAAGCTTGGCAGCATCTTCTCGTACGAGTAAGCGCGCCGCGCACTGCTGCGCTCGCCCGCGGCGCGGTTCCGGCGTCGCCGCGCCGCTGATGGCGCGGCGGCACGCGCGCCGCCACGGCGCCCGCAACGGGGCGTCCTTCGGGGCGCCGAAGTTTCACACTTCGTCGTGCCCGCCGTTACACCCTCTGTTTCACCGAACCGCACACGCCCCCGGCGCCGACCATGGAATACAGTCCGCCGCCCCTCTTTAAACAGGGCCCATCGGCACTCGCACGGCTGATCTTCTTCGTCGTGCTGTCGCTCGCGCTCCTCGTCTCCGACGCGCGTTTCAAGACGCTCGAAATCGTGCGCGGCGTACTCGGCGCGGGCCTCTACCCGCTGCAACGCGCGGCCCTCGTGCCGCGCGACTTCTTTATGGGCGCCGCCGATCTGGCCGTGACGAGTTCCGCGCTGCGCACCGAAAACACCCAGTTGCACGCGCGCAATCTCCAGCTTTCGCAGCAGGCCAACGAGGCCGCTTCCCTCGCCGCCGAAAACGCGCACCTGCGCGCGCTTCTGCAGCTCTCGCAGCGCATCGGCGCGCAAACCACGCCAGCGGAAATCCAGTACGACACGCGCGACCCGTTCACGCAGAAGGTCGTGATCGGCGGCGGCTCGCAACAGGGCGTCCAGAACGGCTCGCCGGTATTGAGCGAGGACGGCGTGATCGGCCAGGTCACGCGCGTATTCCCGATGCAGTCCGAAGTCACGCTCGTCACCGACAAGGACCAGGCCGTGCCGGTCGAAGTCGTGCGCACGGGCCTGCGCAGCGTGATCTACGGCACGGCGAAGGGCGACCTGCTCGATCTTCGCTTCGTGCCGATCAGCGCCGATCTGCAAGTGGGCGACGAACTCGTGACGAGCGGACTCGACGGCATCTATCCACAAGGGCTGCCGGTCGCGAAGGTGTTGCGCGTGGACAAGCAGGCCGATACCGCGTTTGCACGCGTGGTCTGCCTGCCGCTCGCCGCCGTACGCGGGGCGCGCCAGGTGCTCGTGCTGCACTATGTGCCGCAGGTGCCGCCCAACCCGATCGCCGCCGAAGAAGCCGCTGCAGCCGCCGAGGCGAAGGACGCGAAGAAGAAGCCCGCCAGGGCCGCGGACAAGAAGAGCGACAAGAAGGCCGATGACGCGAAGGCGAAACCCGCCGCCGCTGCATCGGCCCCGGCGCAGCAGACCAAACCGGCCGCGGCAGATACAAAACCGGCGCAGCCAAAGCAGCCCGGGAGAAGGCCCAGGGAGAACCTGCGGGAAGAGGCGGCGAAGGCCGTCGAGAAAGGGGGCCATTGATGCCGCGTCCGCAATACATTCTGCAGCCGGTCAATCCGTACTTCATCGTTTTCAGCCTCGCGGCGGCGTTCCTGCTGAACCTGCTGCCCTGGGGCAAGCTGCCCGGCGTGCCCGACTTCGTCGCGCTCGTACTGCTGTTCTGGAACATTCACCAGCCGCGCAAGGTCGGCATGGGCGTCGCGTTCTTCCTCGGGCTCCTCATGGACGTCCACAACGCGAACCTGCTCGGCGAGCACGCGCTCGCATACACGCTGCTTTCGTATGGCGCGATCACCATTCACCGCCGCGTGCTGTGGATGTCGATCGGCTTGCAGATGTTCGCCGTCACGCCCATGCTGGTCGGCGCGCAGGTCGTGCCGTTCGTGATCCGCCTGCTGATGGGCGCGTCGTTTCCGGGCTGGGGTTACCTCATCAGCGGCTTCGTCGAGGCGATCCTCTGGCCGGTCGCGAGCGTGCTGCTGCTCCTGCCGCAGCGCCGCCCCGTCGATCCCGACGACACCCGGCCCATTTGAGCGGCGCGCCGCTCGCCGCCGGAAGACTCGCTTGACTACCTGCCTGACTACCTCCTACGCACCCTGGCCCGCCGCTCCTCGCGATCGGAACCGTGGCGCCCGGGTCTGACAGCATGACCGAATTCAAGGACACCCAGCAGCAGCTCACGAAGTTCCGCCTGCGCGTCGCGGCGGCGGGGCTGTTCGTGTTCGTCTGCTTCGGGCTGATCGCGTTCCGCTTCCTCTATCTGCAGGTCTGGAACCACAGCAAGTACTCGCTGCAGGCGGACGAGAACCGCATTTCCGTCGCGCCGATCGTGCCGAACCGCGGCATCATCACCGACCGCAACGGCGTCGTGCTCGCGAAGAACTACTCGGCGTTCACGCTCGAAATCACGCCCTCGAAGCTCACCGACACGCTCGACAACACGATCGACGAGCTCTCGACTGTGATCCCGATCGATGCGCGCGATCGCCGCCGCTTCAAGAAGCTGCTCGAAGATTCGAAGAACTTCGAGAGCCTGCCGATCCGCACGCGCCTGACCGACGACGAAGTCGCGCGCTTCACAGCCCAGCGCTTCCGCTTCCCCGGCGTGGAAGTGCGCGCGCGGCTGTTCCGCCAGTATCCGCTCGGGCCCACGGCCGCGCACGTGATCGGCTATATCGGCCGGATTTCGCAGCGCGACCAGGAGCGCATCGACGACCTCTCCGACAAGAACGACAGCGATCCCGAGCACTACGATCCGCGTCTGGACGCGAACAACTACAACGGCACCGACTACATCGGCAAGATCGGCGTCGAGCAGAGCTACGAAACCGAGCTGCACGGCCTGACCGGCTTCGAGGAAGTGGAAGTGACGGCGGGCGGGCGCCCCGTGCGCACGCTCTCGCGCACCCAGGCCACGCCCGGCAACAACCTCGTGCTCTCGATCGACATCGGCCTGCAGCAGGTGGCCGAGCAGGCTTTCGCAGGCAAGCGCGGCGCGCTCGTGGCCATCGAGCCTTCGACGGGCGACATTCTCGCGTTCGTCTCGGCGCCGAGCTTCGATCCGAACTCGTTCGTGGACGGCATCGACCAGCAGACCTGGGACGAGCTCAACAACTCGCCCGATCACCCGCTGCTGAACCGTCCGCTGCACGGCACCTACCCGCCGGGCTCGACCTACAAGCCATTCATGGCGCTCGCCGCGCTCACGCTGCACAAGCGCACGCCGCAGTGGGGCTTCTCCGACCCCGGCTACTACATGTTCGGCGGCCACCGCTTCAACAACGACGTGCGCTCGGGCCAGGGCTGGATCGACATGAACCGCGCGATCATGGTGTCGAACGACACCTACTTCTTCATGCTCGCGCACGACCTGGGCGTGGACAACATCGCGAACTTCATGAAGCCGCTCGGCTTTGGCCAGCTCACCGGCATCGACATCGCGGGCGAGGCGCGCGGCATCCTGCCTTCCACCGAGTGGAAGCGCAAGGCGTACCGCAAGCCCGAGCAGCAGCGTTGGTACGAGGGCGAGACGATCAGCCTGGGGATCGGTCAGGGCTACAACTCGTTCACGATCCTGCAGCTCGCGCACGCCACGGCCACGCTCGCCGACAACGGCATCCTGATGAAACCCCACCTCGTGAAGGAGATCGAGAATCCGATCACGAAGCAGGAGCGCCTCACGGTGCCGAGCGAAAGCGGGCGCCTGAACGTGAGCCAGGCCGATATCGACGTGGTGAAGCGCGGCATGGAGAACGTGACGATGAATCCCTCCGGCACAGCCTACCAGGTGTTCCGCAACGCGCCGTACACCTCGGCGGGCAAGACCGGCACGGCACAGGTGTTCTCGCTGCAGGGCGGCAAGTACAAGGCGCATGCGCTCGCCGAGAATCTGCGCGACCACGCGCTCTTCATCGCGTTCGCACCGGCCGAGAAGCCGCAGATCGCCGTCGCGCTGATCGTCGAAAACGGCGGCTGGGGCGCGCAGGCCGCAGGCCCGATCGCGCGCCGCGTGCTGGATTACTGGCTCGTCGACCGCTTGAAGCCCGGCGTCGAACAGGCGGCCGTGAGCGCGGCGGCTTCGGCCACGGAGGATGCGTCCGCGCCCGTGATCGGCGCACCGCCCGAAGCCGCATCGGCAGCGTCCGCGGCGCCGGGTGCCGCCTCGGCCACGCCCGCCGTGCAGCCCGTGAGGGTCGCCGCCGGCTTCACGCCGCTGCCGGTTCCCGGCGCGGCATCTGCGGCCGCGGCGGCTTCCGCTGCTGTGGCGGCTTCGCAAGCCTCGGGGGAGGCAGCCGCTGCGCCTGCCTCCGCCGCGGCTGCCTCCGCTGCGGCTGCGGCCTCCGGCGCGGCGGCACGGCCCACGCCGGCCAGCAACGCTGCCGGCAAGGCTCGCAAGCCCCGCCAGAACGTCAGCCCCGATGCGCCCGCTGCAACCGACGCCGTGAACGGCGGCACCGCCGGCGCGAACGACATGCCCGACACGAGCGCCGCCCGCCCCGCGCCGGCCTCCGAGCCCCGCCACTTCGGTCCCGGCCCCCATCGCCCGCGCCGCCCCGCCGGCGCGAGCGACGCGGCCACGCTCGCCCCGCCGCCCAGGCCCGCAACGGGCGGCATCGACGAGTGAGCAAGTACCTTGCATGGGACCGGCGTAGGCGCTGAAGCGCAAACTCCGGATCGACAGGAGACACAATGCCTTTCCTTCAGTTCGACAAGATCGACAAGCGCGCGGTGCTCGACACGCTGCGCAAGATGTTCCTCGGCTTCGACCGCCCGCTCGCGCTCACCGTGTTCCTGCTGCTGTGCGTGGGCATCGTCACGCTGTACAGCGCGAGCCTCGACGTGCCGGGCCGCGTGGAAGACCAGTTGCGCAACATCATGCTCACCTTCGTGCTGATGTGGGCGCTCGCCAATGTGCCGCCCAACACACTCATGCGCTTCGCAGTGCCGATCTATACCTTCGGCATCGCGCTGCTCGTTGCCGTGGCGCTATTCGGCCTCACGCGCAAGGGCGCAAAGCGCTGGATCAACGTGGGCGTGGTGATCCAGCCCTCGGAAATCCTCAAGATCGCCACGCCGCTCATGCTCGCCTGGTACTACCAGCGCCGCGAAGGCGTGATGCGCTGGTACGACTTCCTCGTCGGCTTCGTGATTCTGCTCGTGCCCGTGGGGCTCATCGCCAAGCAGCCCGACCTCGGCACCGCCGTGCTCGTGTTCGCGTCGGGCCTCTTCGTCATCTATTTCGCGGGGCTCTCGTTCAAGCTGATCGTGCCGGTGCTGATCGCGGGCGTGATCGCCGTCGCCTCGATCGCGGCGTTCCAGGACAAGATCTGCCAGCCGCAGGTGAACTGGCCGCTCATGCACGACTACCAGAAGCACCGCATCTGCACGCTGCTCGACCCGACTTCCGATCCGCTCGGCAAGGGCTTCCACACCATCCAGGCCGTGATCGCGATCGGCTCGGGCGGCCCGCTCGGCAAGGGCTGGCTGAAGGGTACGCAGTCGCACCTGGAATTCATCCCCGAAAAGCACACCGACTTCATCTTCGCGGTGTTCTCCGAGGAGTTCGGCATGGCGGGCGGCCTCGTGCTGCTCACGCTCTACATGTGTCTGATCGCGCGCGGGCTCTACATCGCCGCGAACGGCGCGACGCTCTTCGGACGGCTACTGGCCGGCTCGCTCACGATGGCGTTCTTCACCTACGCATTCGTCAACATCGGCATGGTGAGCGGCATCCTGCCCGTGGTGGGCGTGCCGCTGCCGTTCATGAGTTACGGCGGCACGGCGCTCACGACGCTCGGCGTGGCGATCGGGCTCATCATGAGCGTGGGACGCCAGAAGCGGCTGATGCAGAGTTGAGGGCTCGGCGGGGGCGGTTAGGCCCGCTCGATCGCAGCAGTAAAAGAAAACGCGCCGGCATTGTCCGGCGCGTTTTTTTCGGCGGTCGATTTGTGGCGCTTACTGCGTGGGCGCCGACTTCATCAGCTCTGCGCTCAACTGCTGGTACTTCAGGCGTGCCACGGGATCGCCCTGGGCCGCCGCGGCGGCATAGTACGCGCGCGCGACGTTGAGGTTCTTCGCCACGCCGTCGCCGCCGCGCTCGTAGAACGAGCCGGTCACGTATTGCGCCGTCATGTCGCCGCCCTCGGCGGCCTTCTTGTACCAGTAGAACGCCTGCTTGTTGTCGCGCGTGGTGCCGCGCCCGTCGAGGTACTGGTTTGCGAGCGCAAGCTCCGCCTGCACATGGCCCTGCTTCGCCGCCTTGAGGAACCACTGGTGCGCCTGCACGGGATCGCGCTCGACGAAGTCGCCGTCGTCGTACATCTTGCCGTACACGTACTGCGCATGCGACATGTTCGCGTCCGCCGCCTTGCGCAGCCACTTGCGGCCCTCGGCCACGTCGGCTGCGCCGCCTTCGCCGTTCACGAGCATCATCGCGTAGTTGAACTGAGCCAGCCGGTTGCCGCGCTCGGCCGCCGCCTGGAACTCGGCACGCGCCGCGCTGAGATTGCCCGCGTTGTAGTCGGCAACGGCGCTGGCCGTCTGCGGATCGGATTCGGCGCCTGCGCTGGCGGCGGCGCTGGCGGCGTCGGCTGCGGCCGCGACGCCGCTCACGCCGAGCGCCGCGCCCGCCAGACACCCAATGGCGAGCGCGCGCGCGATCCGTTCAGGAAGCCGCTCAAAAAGCGCTTTCGGACGCTTCATGATCTCGCCTCCTGGAGCGCCTGGCGCGTTGCGCGCACGAGCCAGATCACGTCGGCGGCGAGGGCGATGAAGCTGAAGCCCATCTCGCGATACTGCTTCGCGCCAGCCGGATCCATCGCGAAAATGCCCGACGCGACGCCCGCCTCGCGCGCCGCGGCCACGACGCGACGCATGGCGGCGAGCACGTCGGGATGCTTCGAGTCGCCGAGATGGCCCAGGCTCGCCGCGAGATCGGCAGGGCCCACGAACAGGCAGTCGACACCCGGCACCTTCGCGATCTTCTCGACTTCGCCCAGCGCCGCCGCCGACTCGATCTGGACGATCGTCGCGATCTGCGCGTTCGCGCCCTGGAGGTAATCGCGCCGCATTCCATAGGCCGCCGCGCGCACCACGCCCGCCACACCGCGCTGGCCGCCTGGCGTGCGCGCGTCGGGGTACTGCGTGAGGCTCACGGCGCGCGCGGCCTCCTCAGCCGAGGCCACGTTCGGGAACATCACCGTGCGCGCGCCCGCGTCGAGCACGTGCTTCACGAGCCACGGCTCGCTGTCGGGCAGACGCACCACGGGCTCGGTGGGCATATGCGCCGCCGCAATGGCGCGCAGCTGGGCGATGGTGTCGGCGCTGTCGTTGGGGGCGTGCTCCATGTCGATCAGCAGCCAGTCGAAGCCGGCGTGCGCGAGCGCCTCGGCGGCGGTTTCGCTGCCCATCGAAAGCCATAGACCGAATAGCGGATCCGCCTCCCTGAGGCGTTCCTTGAGGGGATTCGTGAAGGTGCTCATCGCCGTGCTCCCGGCGAGGCTGCGTGGACGCATACGCCTGGCGCGGGCGGGTTTATCCGCCCGGCAGCGCGGCAGCCGGCAGGTCTCGCTCCGTTATGTGTTTGTCGGGCCGCACGCGGGGATGCGCAGGCCTTGCGGCAATGATCATACCGCGACAAAAATTTGCCGGCCGGCACGGAAAACCCGCCTTGCGCGGGTCGTCGGAGCGAGGGTGAGGCGAAGCTTGCGCGCGTCAGTCGCGCGTGACCTCGGCCCAGCAGTTCGGCGTCTCGTACAGGCGCAGCTTGTGCAGGCGCAGATTCACGCCATAGTGCGCGTCGTACACGTTCGCGAGAATGTCGAACGCGATGGCCGCGAGGTTCTCCACGGTCGGAATGCGGTCGATCACGACCGTCTTGTGGCCAGGCAGCGTTTCGAGAAAACCGCGCACCTGCGTATCGCCCGCGAAGACGAGGAACGCGTGATCCCACAGATCGACGAGATGCTGGTTCGCGAGCGACTTCACGTCGGCGAAGTCCATCACCATGCCGCGATCGGGCGCGCCCTCGGTTTCGACGAGGTCGCCTTCCAGCGTGATTTCGAGCACGTAGCGGTGGCCGTGCAGGTTACGGCACTGGCTGCGGTGGTCGGGGATGCGGTGGCCCGCGTCGAATTCGAGTTTTCGGGTGATCGTCAGCACGGCGCTTCTTCAGAAAAATTCGCGTGAATCAGGGAATGTTCAGGTATTTGTGGGTCTGCATCGACAGGCGCCACTGCGGATGGCGCTTGCACCAGTCGATGGCGAGCTTCGTGTTCAGGTCGCGCGACGGGCCGTCCATGGGCTGCACGAGAAAATACTCGAAATCGAGCTTCGCGTAGTCGGCGAGGCGCTGATTCTCCTGCGGCACGACAACCTTCAGCTCGTTGCCCTTCGTGACGACGAGCGGCGCGTCGGCCTTCGGGCTCACGCAGATCCAGTCGATGGTGTCGAGCACCGGCAGCGAGCCGTTCGTTTCGATCGCGATCTCGAAACCGGCGGCGTGCAGCGCGTCGACGAACGGCGGGTCGATCTGCAGCATGGGCTCGCCGCCCGTGCAGACCACGAAACGGTTGCCCTCGCCTTCTGGCCACAGCGAGGCGATCTTCGCGACGAGTTCTTCCGGCGTGCGGAATTTGCCGCCGTTCTCGCCGTCGGTGCCGACGAAGTCGGTGTCGCAGAAGCGGCAAACGGCTTGCTCGCGATCTTCCTCGCGGCCCGACCAGAGATTGCAGCCGGCAAACCGGCAGAACACGGCCGGGCGCCCGGCGTTCGCGCCCTCGCCCTGCAACGTGTAGAAAATTTCCTTTACCGCGTAAGTCATCGTGCAGCCTGGTTCTGGCTCATGCGCGCAACGCGCGTGCAAAGCCGGTTGGTCTCGGGCGCGAAATCATCGTGTCCGCGGAGGCGCGCCGCCCGTGCGCGCCCTTGGGACCTTATTCGTTCACTGCGAAAGCCACACGCGCGGCCCGAGGCTCATGCTCAGACCGGGGCTTCCGTCACGTTCCCGCCGGCGAGATACGCTTCGTACCCGCGCTTGCGCAACTTGCACGCCGGGCACTCGCCGCAACCGAAGCCCCACGCGTGGAGCTCGGCGCGCTCGCCCACGTAGCAGGTGTGCGTTTCCACGCGGATCATGTCCACCAGCGCTGCGCCGCCCAGCTGTTCGGCTAGCCGCCACGTGTCGGCCTTGTCGAGCCACATGAGCGGCGTTTCCAGCACGAAGCGCGTGTCCATGCCGAGATTGAGCGCCACTTGCAGCGCCTTCATCGTGTCGTCGCGGCAGTCGGGGTAGCCCGAGAAGTCCGTTTCGCACATCCCGCCCACGAGCACCTTGAGCCCGCGACGATAAGCGATCGCTGCGGCGATCTGCATGAACATCAGGTTGCGGCCCGGCACAAAGGTGTTCGGCAGGCCGCTCGCGGCGGTTTCGATCTCGATCTCGCGCGTCATGGCCGTGTCGCTGATCGAGCCGAGCACCGAGAGGTCGATCATGTGATCGTCGCCGAGACGCTCGCCCCACTCGGGGAATGCGCGGGCAATCGCCGCGCGAAAACCCTCGCGGCATTCCAGTTCGACGCGATGACGCTGGCCGTAATCGAAGCCGAGCGTCTCGACGCTCTCGTAGCGGTCGAGCGCCCAAGCAAGGCACGTGGCCGAATCCTGGCCGCCGGAAAACAGTACGAGCGCGCCCTTCGCTTCTGTTCGAGTCACCGTGAAACTCCGTGTATGAGGTTTCCGCGCGAATGCGTTCGTTGCCTGGCCGCGCTGCTGCCTGCGTTGCTGACTGCATTACTGCCTGCGATGCTCGATGCGCGCGGGCGGACCGGCGGGGACAACCTCCGCGCCGGCTCATGAAGCCGGCTCATGCAGTATAGGCCGGGGCATCTGCACGGGCATCGGCGCACCCTTATACCCTGGATACCGTCGATGTCTCGCGATGCTTCGCGATGTCTCGAATTGGAGCCGCAGGACAAGGAGCGCCACGCGTGCACAACGAAAAAGCCCCAGGAATCGAACGATCTCCTGGGGCTGCATTCTGGTGGCCTGGGACGGAATCGAACCATCGACACGCGGATTTTCAATCCGCTGCTCTACCAACTGAGCTACCGGGCCAACGAAGAAAGAAGAGTATAGCGATGAAATCGGCGTTTGCCAAGTGGCTTTCGCAAAATTGAAGCGTCTGGCCGCGCCGCTCACCCGCCCCCGTTCATTCGCCCTTGCTCTTGCCGAGGTCCACGCCGAGCTGCTTGAGCTTGCGATACAGGTGCGTGCGCTCAAGCCCCGTTTTCTCGGCCACGCGGGTCATGCTGCCGTTCTCGCGCGCGAGGTGGTACTCGAAGTAGGCGCGCTCGAATGCGTCGCGCGCATCGCGCAGCGGGATGTCGAACGAGATCGATGCCGTTTGCGTGGCCGCGCCCGCCTGCATGCCATGCACGCCGTCGGCGCCCAGCACCGGCAGCGCCGCCGCCGATGCCACGACCGCGGGTCCGCCCGTCGCCGATTTCCCCGCCGCCGCCGTGGCCGGCGCGACCGGCGCGGCCGTACCGCGCGCGAGCCCCTGCTCGACCGCCTTCAACAGCTTTTGCAGCGCGATCGGTTTTTCGAGGAAGTTCAGCGCGCCGATCTTCGTCGCCTCGACGGCCGTGTCGATGGTCGCGTGCCCCGACATCATGATGACCGGCATCGTGAGATGGCCCTGCGCGGCCCATTCCTTGAGCAGCGTCACGCCGTCGGTGTCCGGCATCCAGATATCGAGCAGCACAAGGTCCGGCACTTGGCGCTGCCGGAAGTCGCGCGCCTGTTGCGCATCTTCCGCGAGCTCCACGACGTGCCCTTCGTCGCTGAGGATCTCCGAGAGCAATTCCCGGATGCCCATTTCATCATCTACCACCAGGATGGTTGCCATTTACGCTGCCCTTGTCTGCACTGTTGCTTTTGATCCCTGCTCCGCTTCGGCACGCGCCTGCCCGTCCCCGGACCGTCCGGGTCCTGGCGCGGCGGCATCCGGGGGGATGTCGCCCGCCAGCTGGAGAAAGAGAATCGAGATCTGCGCGCCTTCGATCACATCGCCCGCTCTCATTCGATTGCGGATGTCGATGCGCGCGCCGTGCTCGTCGACGATCTTCTTGACCATCGCAAGCCCGAGTCCTGTTCCTTTGGCCTTGGTCGTCACGTAGGGTTCGAACGCGCGCGTGAGAATGCGCGCCGGGAAACCCGGCCCGTTGTCCGATACCGTGAGACGAACCGCCACGCGCGTGCGGCCTTGCGCGTCGGGGTCCCCGTATTCTACGGCGCGGGTCTCGAGCGTCACGCGAGGATTCTGCGTGTCGGCCACCGCGTCCTGCGCGTTTTGCAGCAGGTTGTGGATCACCTGGCGCAACTGCGTCGCATCGCCGCGTATCACCGGCAAGTCGGAGAGCTCGACCTTGATCGCGCTTTTGCCTTCTTCCGCGCCGTAGAGCGTGAGCACTTCGCTCACGAGCTCGTTGAGCTGCAGGCTCGCGAGCACGGCAGGCGGCGTGCGCGCGTAATCGCGGAAGTCGTCGACCATCTGCTTCATCGCCGCGACCTGGTTGACGATGGTGGTCGCGCCGCGCTTGAGCACTTCGGCGTCGTTTGGCGCGAGCTTGTCGGAGAGCTTCATCTGCAGGCGTTCGGCCGAGAGCTGAATCGGCGTGAGCGGATTCTTGATCTCGTGCGCAAGACGCCGCGCGACTTCGCCCCACGCCACCGAGCGCTGCGCCGAGATCACGTCGGAAATGTCGTCGAACACCACGACATAGCCCGAGGTCTGCATGTCGCCCGCGTCGCGGCCCGTGTCGGATACGAGGCGCGCGCCGCGCACGAGCAGCGTGAGCGGATCGGTCTCGCCCGGAATCGGCACGGAGAACTGCTGCTGCCAGTGGCCGCGATCGCGATCGCCGCCTTCGCGATCCGTGCGCGCCGCTTCCTGATCGGCGAAGGCCTTGCGCACCATCGCGCCGAACTCCGTGAGCGCGCCGATATGATCGAGCGCGACGCCGAGCTGCGTCTGGAACGGCTGACGGAAGATGCGCTCCGCACCTGGGTTCGCCGTCGTGAGGCGAAACTGCCGGTCGAACACGAACACGCCCGCCGTGAGGTTCGCGAGAATGCTTTCGAGGTAGGCCTTCGAGTGCTCGAGCGCGACGCGGTTCTTCTCCACGGCCTGGCGCGCCTCGGAAAGCTGGCGCGTCATCGCGTTGAAGGACTGGGTGAGGAAGCCCAGTTCGTCGCGCGACTTGATTTCGCGCTTGGGCGTGTAGTCGCCCTCGGTCACTTCCTTGGTGCCCTGCGCGAGCAGGAAGAGCGGCCTCGCGAGCTGGTTGCCGAGCGCGAGCGCGAGCATCATCGCGACGAAGGTGGCGAGAAAGAGCGCAAGCGTGAGCGTGCCGATATACATCTTGCGCAGGCCCGTGCGACCGAGCGCCTTCTCCTGATACTCGCGATACGCGCGCTGCACGGCGTCGGCGTTGCGCGCGAGCGCGGCCGGCACCGGCTGCTCGAGCTGCAGGAAACGCTCGACCGGCTGCAGATCCGTTGTGTTCGCATCGGGTATGCGCGTGACCACGCGCAATCGAAGCGCGCCCTTCGAGCCGAGCTGATGCGGGTCGCCATCCACTTCGCCTTCGATCGCCGCGTAGCCGCGCCCGCGCGCCTGATCGATCATGAGCGCCGTGGGCATGTCGGCGGGCATGAGCGACGAGAAGTTGCTCGACGCCTGCGCCACCACGTGCATGTCGGGCGCGGCGCCCGACATGCTGCGCACCGGCTCGACGATCATCGCGTCCTGCACGCCGAACTGGTCGCGCGCGCGCAGGAGCGTGAGCGTCGTGCCCGCGGCGTCGCCGCTCGCGATCTGCTCCGCCATCAGACGACCCTTGGTTTGCAGGTCGGACAGCGATGCGTCGAGCATGCCGCGGCCGAGATTGAGGCCTGCGGTGAGCGCGGTTTCCACGTTCACGTCGAACCACGACTCGATCGAGCGCGAGACGAACTGATACGAAACGATATAGATGATGCCGCCCGGCACCACGCCCACGAGCGCGAAGAAGAACGCGAGCTTCGCGAGCAGCCGCGTGCCGAACTTGCCGCGCCTCAGGCGCACGACGATCACGATCATGAGCGCCGTGACCACCGACAGGAAGATCAGCGCCACGACGATATTGGCCGCGTAGAGCCAGCCGTAGTAGCGGTCGAAGAACTCGGTGTTCGCGCTCGCCGCGGCGAGCAGGACGAGCAGAAGCGTCGCGGTGAACGCGACGGTGGAAACGAGCAGCTTGACGACGACGCTGCTGAAGCTGGTGGCGCGGCGCACTTTATTTAGCACGTTCGGTCACCGTGAAGTTAAAACGCTTCCAGTCGGAAGCGAGGTTCCAGTCGCGGTTGTTCACGGCGTCGATCTGGAACGGCTTGGGCATCAGCGCGACGTCGAGCTGCATGCGCACCGAGGCCGTGTACGTTTCGCCGGGATGCACGTCGTTGCGGTCGATCACGTGCCACGAGGTGACGTGCTTGATGACCGCGAGCGCGTCCGCGAGCGTCGAGAAGCCGAGCTGCAGGCCGCCGCTCGAAACGCGGTACTCGCGCGTGAGCGGCTGGAACGACAGGCGAATGCTTTGCGAAACGCTCACCGGCTGTTCGTCGAACCAGTACCAGCGCGCGCGCGTGAGCTCGAAGTCGGTGGTGAAGTAGAGCGGAATGCCCTTGTTGACCGCGTCTTCCAGGCTGCTGTTGAGGTCGAAATCGAAGCGGGCGTCGAGGCTCCAGCCGTTGCTGTCGGCCTGGAGCGACGCGCGCTGCACCGAGATCGAGTCGGCGCGCGCCGGCGCGGCGGCCACGAAGCCGACGACGGCAAGCACCAGCCAGATCAGGGCCGCGAAGCGCAGCGGGAAGAAGCGTTTGATGGTCACCGTTTCTGAAAGCGCGCGTAGAAGAATCCGTCGTGATCTGCGGTGCGATCGGGAACGGGAAAGACAGTTGTCGTCACTTCGGCCTTTGCAGCGGCATCGTGCCGCTCTTCACCGGCTGCGCCATCTTCTGGCCCCCGGGCCGGCGCGCCGAACGCCTCGGGCAGCAGTTGCCCCGGGGCGTCCAATCGTACCGCATCCGCGTGGGTGCTTTCAAACCAGCGCGCCTGCGCCTCGCCTTCCTCGGGGAAGATCGAGCAGGTCACGTAAAGCAGTTCGCCGCCCGGCTTCACGAGCGGCCACAGCGCATCGACGATGCGGCGCTGCTCGGCGGCAAGCGCCGCGATGTCGCTCTCGCGGCGCAGCCAGCGAATGTCCGGATGGCGGCGCACGATGCCCGAGGCCGAGCACGGCACGTCGGCGAGGATGCGATCGAAGCCTTCGCCGTCACGCCAGGCGGCAGGATTGCCCGCGTCGCCGACCACGATCTTGGCACGCCGCATGGGATGCGCGGGATCGTCCTGCGCGAAACCGAGGCGCGCGAAGTTTTCGCCGATGCGCGCGGCGCGTGTCGCGTCGCTCTCCAGCGCAATCAGGTCGATGTCGGCAAGCTCGAGCAGATGGCCGCTCTTGCCGCCGGGCGCCGCGCACGCGTCGAGCACGCGCATGCCGTCACGCACGCCGAGGATTGGCGCGGCCACCTGCGCGCCGGCGTCCTGCACGGACACGTCGCCCGCGAAGAACCCGGGGATGCGATCGACCGGCAACCCAGCGGCGAGGCGCACAGCGTGTTCGCCGATCTGCGTGGCGGCGATGTTTTCGGAGGCGAGCCGCTGGACGTATTCGGCGGCGCTCGCACGGCGCGCATTCACGCGCAGCGTGAGCGGGCCCTGCTTGTTGCCCGCGGCGAGAATCGCCTGCCACTGCGTGGGCCACGCGGCGCGCACGGCGTCGATCCACCAGCGCGGATAGTTCCAGCGGGCGGTTTCATCGGCCTGGGCGGCGGCAAGCGCGGTCTCGCGTTCGCGCAAAAAGCCGCGCAGCACCGCATTGACGAGCCCTTTCGCGAAGGCGGCCTCGCGGCGCGCGGCCACGGCGCTCACGGCCTGATCGACGACCGTAAACGGCGTGTAGGCGGCGCTCGCCTCGTCTTCGGCGAGCAACGCCAGGGCGCAGGCCAGCACGTTCGCGACGTGCGGCGGCGGTGCCTTGCTCACCCGCTGCCGGATCAGCCAGTCGGCGGTGCCGAGCCGCCGCATGGTGCGATACGCGATGTCCTGCACGGCACCGCGAGCCTGCGGCGCGAAGTCGGCGGGCAAGGCGGCGAAGGCGCTCGCGAGCGCGGCGGGCAGCGCCGCACCGGCGCGCACCGCGCCGACCGCCTGGGCGGCCTGGTCGAGCGCGAAGCCCAGCGAATCGGGGGCCAGGTGCACGGCCTGGCTGCGCGTCGGCGCCGCGCCCTGCTGGCGCGCGGGCGATGCGGAACGCTTTTTGCCGTGAGACGGCTTGCTGGGTCGCCGGGATGGGCTCGATGTCATGGAGAAACCGGATGCGGGCCGCAGTGAATCGCGGCGTCAATGATGCACAAGCGAGCCATTGTAGCGTGGCGAGCGCGCAACACTGCCAGCCGGCGCGATTCCCGTTGACGGCACCGCGCCCGCAGGCGGGGGAGCGGCGAAAAGCGCAGGGATACATATTGGCGGATACCGACTAACGGCCCGCCGCATGATGGCGACAGACAACGCCCGTCCTCCCTGCGTCATCGCGGCCATCATGAAACTGCCCGGGAAGAAACAAGACTTCGCGTTCCTCGCCTTCGTTGCGCTTTTTTCCGTGTACCAGCAGGGACGCGGAAAGCTGTTCTCGCCCTTCTGGGACTACAACGTGTACGCGTACGCGCTGGATCAGTTCAGGCGCGGCGCGAATCCATATATCCCGCACGGATTCCCCTTCGTCTATCCGCCCATCTTCCTGAATCTGTTCTCGCGCGTGCCGTTTCACTGGCTCTATCTGGCATTCGTTGCCGCGTCGCTGATCTATCTCGCGTACAGCATCAGGCATGCGGATTTCGTCGTCGCCGGTGCGCTGGGGTTTCTGACCGGCGGTGCGGGCGTGGGCGGCATCCTCACGGGGAATTTCGCGATCTTCGCCCACCTGCTGATCATTGCGCTTTTTTATGCGGCTTCGCAGGACGCCTCACCGCATGCATCGCAGCGAGGCGGCAACGCAGCGGCAAAGTATTGCGCGCTGGCTTTTTTCATCGCCCTGTTTGCCTCCATCAAGATCTATTTCCTGACGTACGCCGTCGTGTTCTTTTTTATCCCCAAAGGCATGCGCTATGGCTTCGCCGTGCCCGTGTGCGTTGCGCTCGCAACCCTTGCGCAGCTCGCGCTGGAACCGCGCCTGTGGACCGGCTTCGAAACCCTGCTGCGCTGGCAGATGCTCGCCCAGAACGATTCCGGGCTCGTGCTGTTCGGGATACTCGAACAGCACGTGCGCGCGTTATCGACGCTGGAAGACGTCCTGTTCTACGAACTGGTGGTCCTGGCGCTGTTCGCGTACGCGGTCGATCCATTGCGCGGGCGGCGGCTCATGGCTGCCGAAAACGAAAACGTGCGCGGCAGGCTGTTCTACGTGCTCGCGTTCTGTCTCGCGCTGAATCCGAGAATGAAGGAATACGACATCGCGCCGTTTTTCGCGTGCTGTTACGTTTCGCTCTTCGAGAGCAGCAACGACGCCCACCGGATGGACCGCGTGTTTTTCTACGCCGTACCGCTGGCGTTCATCGCCGCCTGGATCGTCGTCAAGTTCGGGCACGTGTACTACGCGCTCGACGTTTCGTGGTTCATCGGCGTTTATTTCGTGTTCTTCGTGGTTTCGCTGCGTCAACGGGCATTGCGGGTTTCCGCTCGAGCGGGCGCCCGACAGGTGAACAGCGACGCTGCGGCGACGGGTTGAATAAAAAACGCCTCCGAAGAGGCGTTGATTCCGTTGCCGGTTCCCGCTTTAGCGTCGGCCGCCCGCGGCCATCTCCATCAATCGGCGGATGCGCTCTTCCGTGGACGGGTGCGTGCTGAAGAGGTTCTGCAGGCCGCCGCCAGACAGCGGATTCATGATCATCATCTGCGCCGTGGCCGGATGCTCTTCGGCCGCCGGGAACGGAATGCCCTGCGCATAGCGATGGATCTTGTCGAGTGCCGAGGCGAGCGCCTGCGGATCGCCCGAAATCTCGGCGCCGCCGCGGTCCGCTTCGAACTCGCGCGCCCGCGAAATCGCCATCTGGATCAGCGCGCCCGCGATCGGCGCGAGCAGCGCCACGGCAATGCTCGCGATGGGATTCGCCGGCCGGCCGTTTTCGTCGCGGCCGCCGAAGATCATCGCGAAGTTGGCGAGCGCCGAGATCGCGCCGGCCATGGTGGCCGAGATGGTCGAGATGAGGATGTCGCGGTGCTTCACGTGCGCCAGTTCGTGCGCCATGACGCCGCGCATCTCGCGCTCGGACAGCACGCGCAGGATGCCCGTGGTCGCCGCGACCGCGGCGTGCTCGGGATTGCGGCCCGTGGCGAAGGCGTTGGGCGCGTCCTCGTTGATGAGATAGACGCGCGGCATCGGCAGGCCGGCCCGCGTGGCCAGATCGCGGACCATGCGATAGAACTGCGGCGCCGTGGTCTCGTCGACTTCCTGCGCGTTGTACATGCGCAGGACCATCTTGTCCGAATACCAGTACGAGAAGAAGTTCATGGCGAGCGCGAAGAACAGCGCCAGCACCATCCCGCGATGCCCGCCGATCAGCCCGCCAATCACGATGAAAAGGGCCGTAATCGCGGCCATCAACATCGCGGTTTTGACCCAGTTGAACATGTGCTGTGCTCCTTCACCCGCCAGGGGATCAAATCGATCGTTGAACGCCCGCCGCCAACCGGTCAGCTGGCGCCAGGCGAAGCGCATTGTAAGCGATTTGTTAGATATAGGCCGATGCGAAAAATTCAACCTCAGCGTGTGGCCGTGGCGAGCTTCAGGCCCAAGCCGACAAACGCCGAGCCGACCGTGCGGTCGAGCCACTTCTTCACGCCCGCCTTGCCCGCAAAGCGCCGCGCGACGCTGCCCGCCACCCACGCGACGAAGCTGTTCCAGACGGTGCTCATCACGACGAACACGGCGCCGAGCGTGAGGAAAGCGAGGGCCTTGTGCTCCGTCCCCGTGGTCACGAACTGCGGGAAAAAAGACACGAAGAACAGCACCACTTTCGGGTTGAGCACATTGGTGCAGAAACCCGACACGAAGAGCTGGCGCAGCGGGCGCGGGGCGGCGGCAGGCAGCGCGGCTTGCGCAGCGCCCTCGACCGGCTCGACCTCGTGCTTCGTGAGGACGAGCCGCACGCCGAGATACACGAGATACATCGCGCCGACGATCTTGATGACCGTGAACGCCGTGGCCGACGCCGCGAGCAGCGCGGTCAACCCGAACGCGCAGGCGAGCGTGTGCACACAGCAGCCCGCCGAGATGCCCAGTGCGGAAACGAGGCCCGCGCCGCGGCCCTGCGCGACGCTGCGGCCGACGATATAGGCCGTGTCGGGTCCCGGCGTCACGTTCAGGAGAAATACGGCGACGAGAAAGAAACCGAAATGGGTGATGCCGGGCATGACAACCTCAAAATCGAAAAACGCGCTTCAAACGCCATTGATTCTAGCGCGCCGGGAACCGCGCGGCATTGGGCATGGCGGGGCCATTTCGGGCGCTGGCGCGGGCCCTGGTTCAGGCCGCAGGAGGCTCGGGCAACTGAAAACGCTGCCCCGCCGCCAGCGGCATGCCGGCCAGGAATTCGCGCGCGGGCAGCCGCTTGCCGCCCGGCTTTTGCAGCTGCGTGAGGCGCAGCGCGCCCTCGCCGCAGGCCACCACCACGCCCGCCGGGCTCACTTCGAGAATCTCGCCCGGCTCGGCGGCGCCCGCCGAACGCGCTACGGGCTCGGCTGCCCACAACTTGAGCTGTGCGCCGTCCAGCGTGGCTGCGCCGCCCGGGAACGGGTCGAAGGCGCGAATCTGCCGCGCGAGCGCGAGCGCTGAGCGGCGCCAGTCGAGCGCGGCTTCCTGCTTGCCGATCTTTTCGGCGTAAGTTGCGCCCTCTGCCGGCTGCGGCGTGGCGGGCAGCGCGCCGTCGCGTTCGAGCGCGACGAGCCCGTCCACGATCAGCTTCGCGCCGAGTTGCGCCAGGCGGTCGTGCAGCGTCGCCGTGGTGTCGCCCGGCGCGATCGGCGTGCGCACCTCGGAGATCATCGGGCCGGTGTCGAGCCCCGCGTCCATCTGCATGAGCGTGATGCCGGTTTCGGTGTCGCCGGCTTCGATCGCGCGATGAATCGGCGCCGCGCCGCGCCAGCGCGGCAGGATGGACCCATGAATGTTGATGCAGCCGTGCGGCGGGATGTCCAGCACTTCCTGCGGCAGCAACAGCCCGTAGGCTGCGACCACCATCACGTCGTGCGGCGTGGCGCGCAGCAGGTCCAGCGCCGCGGCGGCTTCCTGCGGATACTTGCCGGTACGGCGCAGCGACGGCGGCTGGGCGACGGCCATGCCGTGCTCCTGCGCATAGCGCTTGACCGGGCTTGCCTGGAGCTTCATGCCGCGGCCTGCCGGGCGGTCGGGCTGGGTGAGGACGAGCGGCACGGCAAAGCCCGCTTCGTGAATCGCCGCGAGCGCTGCGGCGGCGAATTCCGGCGTGCCGGCGAAGATGACGCGAAGGGTGTGGCTCATGGGCGCTCAGTACGTGGCTGGTCGATGAAGAAGGAGACGGCGCGACGCAAAGCGATTACATCGCGCGTTCGAGCTTCTTCATCTTGCTGCGGATGCGGGTCTGCTTGAGCGACGACAGGTACTCGACGAACACCTTGCCCATCAGGTGATCCATTTCGTGCTGGATGCACACGGCGAGCAGCCCTTCGCAGTCCACCTCGTAGGTCTCGCCCTTTTCGTTCATCGCGCGCACGCGCACCTTTTCCGCGCGCTCGACTTCATCGTAGATGCCCGGCACGGAAAGACAGCCTTCCTCATGCACTTCGCGCTCTTCACTCGACCAGAGGATTTCCGGGTTGATGAACACGCGCAGTTCGTCGTGCGTGTCGGAAACGTCGATCACAACGACACGCTCATGCACGTCGACCTGGGTGGCGGCGAGACCGACGCCAGGCGCGGCGTACATGGTTTCGGCCATGTCGGCGACCAGTTTGCGGATGCGGTCGTTGACCACCTCGACCGGCTTCGCGACCTTGTGCAGGCGCTTGTCCGGGTAATGAAGAATGTTCAGTAGAGCCATGATTTGACGGGTTTCTCGTTGGGCGCCCGAAAGAGCCAGGCACAGGGAACGATGCGCGGCCTGGCCATTCGGCCAGCTTGCGGGTCCCATGCCGGAAACGGAGGATATCTCCTCATATTCGGACGAAAGGACCGCAATTCAACGTTGAACACGCTTATCGCCCGTGCGGACGCGCTGCGCCCGAAGGTGCGCGCGCAATGCCACGGGTCAGGACGCCACGGTGTATTTCGGATGGTGAAAATTTTATCACGAGGTGCGGCAAACCGTCCGCGCCCGGGGGAACGCAATGCCGGCGACCTTGCCGATGTCTGCTGATGAACTGGCCGCCTGGCTGCGCCTCGCCCTTGCGCGCGGCTTGAGGCCCGCTGCGCTGCGGGCGCTGCTCGGCGCGTTCGGCCTGCCTCAAAACGTGCTGTCCCAGCCGTTCGCTGCCCTCGCCGCGGTGGCGGGTGCGCAAGCCGCACACGCCGCCCTGGCCGAGCCCCGGCCGGACTTCACGGCACAACTCGAAGCCCTGCAGGCATGGCGGGCGGCACCCGGCACCGCGCTCATCACGCTGGCCGATCCGGCCTATCCGGCCCGCCTGCTCGACATGCCCGACCCACCGCCGCTGCTCTACGCAAAGGGCCGGCTCGAACTGCTCCACGCACGCGCGGTAGCCGTCGTGGGCAGCCGCAACGCCACGCCCCAGGCCGTCGAGGACGCAGCGCGCTTCGCGCGCACACTCGCCGCGTCGGGTCTCACCGTCGTCTCGGGGCTCGCGCTCGGCGTGGACGGCGCCGCGCATCGAGGCGCGCTCCACGAGCGTGGCGGCACCGTCGCCGTGATCGGCACCGGCGCGGATCTCGTCTATCCCCCGGCCCATCGTCCGCTCGCCATGGAGATCGCCGTGCACGGCGCCCTCGTCTCCGAATGGCCGCTCGGCACCCCGGCGCGCTCCGCGAATTTTCCGCAGCGCAACCGCGTGATTGCCGCGCTCGTCGAAGGCGTGGTGGTGGTCGAGGCCGCGCAACGATCCGGCTCGCTCATCACGGCGAGGCTCGCCAACGAAATGGGACGCGACGTGTTCGCGCTGCCCGGCTCGATTCACGCGCCGCTCACGCGCGGCTGCCATGGGCTCATCAAGCAAGGGGCGCAGCTGGTCGAATCGCCCGAAGAGGTGCTCGACGCGCTCAATGTCGAGCCGCCCCGGGGTACCGGGCGCGCGAGCGCGTCGCCGCGGGAAAGGCGCCGCCAAAGCCAGAAGATCCCGGTTCCCTTCGATCGCATGCAGCACGGCGACACAAACGAAACGCCCCAACTGGCGCTCGAATTCCAGCGCCCCGAGCCGCCGCCCGTGCTTCGCGCCGAAGCACGAAAATCGCCCGCCAGCCTTGGCGCCGAAGCCCTGCGCCTGCTCGAAGCGCTCGGTCACGCGCCGGCCACGGTTGAAATTCTCGCGCAGCGCACCGACATGGCCGAAGCGGTGCTGCAAGGCACACTGCTGCAACTCGAACTCGCGGGACACCTCGACGCCCTGCCCGGCGGCTGGTTCGTGCGGGCATCGCGCGGCTGATGCCGCGCATTGGGGGCATCACCGCCCGTGCCCCGCCGTGATACATTCGCGCCAAATACCCCGCTCTATATATAAGAGAACGCAAGGAACCACCATGCCCGCGCTAGACCTCGACACCGACGCCGACCAGATCGCCGAGCGCGTCAGCAATCAGGACACGCTGTTCGTCGCGTGCCTGTGCGCGCAGTGGTGCGGGACGTGCCGCGACTACCGTGCCACGTTCGACCGCATCGCCGAGGCGCATCCCGACGTCTGCTTCGCGTACATCGACATCGAAACCCATGCCGACCGCTTCGACGACCTCGATGTCGAGAACTTCCCGACCATCCTGATCGAAGACGGTCACGCCACGCGCTTTTTCGGCACGGTCCTGCCGCACGCCGCCGTGGTCGAACGCATGCTCTCGGACCTCACCGCGCTACCGGGTGTGTCCGACGCGCCCAAGCTGCGCCCCGCCCTCAGCGCGGTCTGAGCACAACCTGCATCTGACCCCGATCAGGCATACCGCTTGCCGCGCGGCCTGGCGCGCCCTTATGATTGGGCGCCCTGGCGCTTGCGCGGGTGTCGTCATGAGATGACGCAAAAATCGACGCCGACGCGCCATGTGCTATAAAGCGGTCGAGAACGGCCCCCCGAGCGGGGCAGCAACGCCGGGCATCGCGCCCAAGCGCCCATTCAGGCGGCATCGGCCCCGGGGCGCCAACCGGATACACCCACAAGCAACCAGTCATGTCCAAAGCTCTGATCATCGCCGAGAAGCCATCCGTCGCGAACGACATCGCGCGCGCGCTGGGCGGTTTTACCAAGCATGACGAGTACTACGAGAGCGACGACTACGTGCTCTCGTCGGCGGTCGGCCATCTGCTGGAAATCGCAGCGCCGGAAGAATACGAGGTCAAGCGCGGCAAATGGAGCTTCGCTCATCTGCCCGTGATCCCGCCGCACTTCGACCTGAACCCGATCGCCAAGAGCGAATCGCGGCTCAAGGTGCTCAACAAGCTGATGAAGCGCAAGGACGTCACGCAACTCATCAACGCCTGCGACGCGGGGCGCGAGGGCGAACTGATCTTCCGCCTGATCGCGCAGCACGCGAAGGCGAAGCAGCCGGTCCAGCGCCTGTGGCTCCAGTCGATGACGCCGCAGGCGATCCGCGACGGCTTCGCGAACCTGCGCAGCGACCACGACATGCAGCCGCTCGCCGACGCGGCCCGCTGCCGCTCGGAAGCCGACTGGCTTGTCGGCATCAACGGCACGCGCGCGATGACCGCCTTCAACAGCAAGGGCGGCGGCTTCTTCCTCACGACGGTTGGCCGCGTTCAGACGCCGACCTTGTCGATCGTCGTCGAACGCGAAGAGAAAATCCGCCGTTTCATTCCACGCGATTATTGGGAAGTGCGTGCGGAGTTCGTCTGCGCGAGCGGCTTCTATGAAGGCCGCTGGTTTGACCCGAAATTCAAGAAGGACGAGTTCGATCCGGAAAAGCGCGATTCGCGCCTCTGGAGCCTGCCGGCCGCCGAGACCATCGTCGCGGCCTGCCATGGCCGCGAAGGCACGGTCACCGAAGAATCGAAGCCGTCCACCCAGCTCTCGCCCGCGCTCTTCGACCTGACGAGTCTGCAGCGCGAAGCCAACGGCCGCTTCGGCTTTTCGGCCAAGAACACGCTCGGCCTCGCCCAGGCGCTGTACGAAAAGCACAAGGTGCTCACCTACCCGCGTACCGATTCGCGCGCGCTGCCCGAGGATTACATGGGCACGGTGAAAGAGACGCTCGAGATGCTCAAGGAGAGCAACAACTACCTGCCGCACGCGAAGCAGGTGCTCGACAAGGGCTGGGTGAAGCCGAACAAGCGCATTTTCGACAACTCGAAGATCAGCGACCACTTCGCCATCATCCCCACGCTGCAGGCGCCGAAGTCGCTCTCGGAGCCCGAGCAGAAGCTGTACGACCTCGTCGTCAAGCGCTTCCTCGCCGTGTTCTTCCCGGCGGCGGAATATCGCGTCACCACGCGTATCACCGAAGTCGCCGGCCATCACTTCAAGACCGAAGGCAAGGTGCTGGTCGAGCCGGGCTGGCTGCAGGTCTATGGCCGCGACGCGGGCGGCGACGACGCCAACCTCGTGCCGGTGAAGAAGGACGAGAAGGTCAAGACCGACAAGATCGCGGCGCACCAGCTCGTGACCAGGCCGCCCGCGCGCTACAACGAAGCGACGCTGCTCTCGGCCATGGAAGGCGCGGGCAAGCTCGTGGACGACGAAGAACTGCGCGAGGCCATGGCCGCCAAGGGCCTTGGCACGCCGGCCACGCGTGCGGCGATCATCGAAGGTCTGCTCGGCGAAAAGTATCTCGTGCGCGAAGGCCGCGAACTGATCCCGACGGCCAAGGCGTTCCAGCTCATGACGCTGTTGCGCGGTCTCGGTGTGGAAGAACTCACCGCGCCGGAACTCACCGGCGAATGGGAGTACAAGCTTTCGCAGATGGAGCGCGGCAAACTCCCGCGCGACGCGTTCATGCAGGAAATCGCCCGCATGACGCAGACCATCGTGAAGCGCGCGAAGGAATACGACTCGGACACGATCCCCGGCGACTACGCGACGCTTCAAACGCCGTGTCCGAATTGCGGCGGCCAGGTGAAGGAAAACTACCGCCGCTTCGCATGCACGAAGTGCGAGTTCTCGATCTCGAAGATCCCGGGCGGCCGCCAGTTCGAAATCCCCGAAGTGGAAGAACTGCTGCAGAACAAGACGATCGGCCCGCTCTCGGGCTTCCGCAGCAAGATGGGCCGGCCGTTCTCGGCCATCCTCAAGCTCTCGTTCGACGACGAAATCAAGAACTACAAGCTCGAGTTCGATTTTGGCCAGGACTCCGGCGCCGAAGACGGTGAAGCGCCCGACTTCTCGCAGCAGGAACCGGTGGGCGCGTGCCCGAAGTGCAAGGCACGCGTGTACGAGCACGGCATGAGCTACGTGTGCGAGCACTCGGTCGCGAATCCGAAGACCTGCGACTTCCGTTCGGGCAAGGTGATCCTGCAGCAGGAGATCGCGCGCGACCAGATGGCCAAACTGCTGGCCGAAGGCCGCACGGACTTGCTGACCAACTTCAAGTCTTCGCGTACGGGCCGCAACTTCAAGGCTTTCCTCGTCAAGCAGCCGGACGGCAAGATCGGCTTCGAGTTCGAGAAGAAGGAGCCGAGCGCGAAGACGGCGGCCAGAGCGGTCGCGAAGAAGTCGGCCGCAGCGGCCGAGGCTACGGTCGATGCCGCGAACGACGCGGCGGATTCGGCTGCAGAAGGCAAGACGAAGCCAGCGCGCAAGACGGCGACCGCCAAAGCCGCACCGGCGCGCAAGACCGCCGCCCGCAAGACGCCGGCGCGTAAGACAGGGTCTTAAGCGGGCTTTGCACGGACCGTCACCGGCCCCAGGCACAGTAAGGTAAAAAGGCGCAGCTTCTCACGAAGCTGCGCCTTTTTTATCGACCGATGAACGGGGATACCGGAGTTATAGCGGCGAAATCGCCGAAGTCCGGGTACGCGCCGCCGAAGCGCGCGCGGCCTTCGGTGCGCGCTCGCCGTCCATGCCGTTGCGCTCGCCGTCGTGCAGGCTCCCGCCCGGCGCAGGCTGCGCGCCATCGTAGTCGTCGCTCGCAACGCCGTTGCGCGCCGCAACCGCCGGGCGCGCGAGGCCGTCCTTGACCCACTGCTCGCCGAGCTGGCTGTTGGGCGTCTGGCTGAAGTGCTCGACGAGATGGTCGATAAACGTGCGCACCTTGGCCGGCAGGTGACGGCGGCTCGGATAGGCGACGTTGATCTCCACCTGCGGCAGACGATAGTCGCCAAGCAGCCGCACGAGGCGCCCGCGCGTCATGTCGCGGCCGATCAGGTAGCTCGGCAGAATCGCGATGCCCATGCCGAGCAGCGCGAACTGGCGCAGCATCTCGGTGTTGTTCGCCACGATCACGTTGGTCGGGCGCACGCGGACTTCGCCGTCCGGCCCCGTGAAAACGCGCTCGTCGCCCCAGTACTCGGAGGGCAGCGAGAGGCTCGGATGCTCCATGAGGTGCTCGGGGCGCGTGGGCGTGCCGTGCTTTTCGAGGTACGCCGGGGTCGCGCACACGGTCATGCAGCCCGTGGTGAGGCGGCGCGTGACGATGCTGGCGCTGCGCATCTGGCGCGCCGTCACGACGCCCAGATCGAAGCCCTCTTCGACGAGATCGACCTGACGGTCCACCAGCGTGACGTCGGGAATGACCTGCGGATAGCGCTGCGTATACGTCTGCAGCACCGGAGCGAGATTGTGGAGCCCGAACACGACCGGCGCGACGATGCGCAGCGTGCCGACGGGCTCGTGATTGCGCGCGACGACCATCTGTTCGACATCCTCGAGTTCATCGAGAATCTGGCGGGCGCGCTCGAGATAGACCTGACCCGATTCGGTCAGGGAGAGACTGCGGGTCGTGCGGTTAAGCAAACGCGTGCCGAGCCGACCTTCGAGGTCGGCAACATGCCGCGTCGCAACCGCGTTGGAGATATCCATCGCAGAAGCGGCCCGGGCGAAACTGCCGAGGTCGGCCACTTTGACGAATACTCGCATCGACTGCAAATGATCCATGAGACAACTCCTGCCTGTTACTACCCCGCTGTTAATCAGCGGAGGAAACCGCGAATTCTCCTACGACAGCAGAAATCGTGCAGAAGTTGCCTCCGAAGCCCTTATTTTCTTTACGAATTCTTCGACTGCACCCCAAAATGCATTAACGGAGGTCCGATTGTTACCTCAAAAGAAACAATTTTGCGCGTTGCAGCGAAATAGCCGCTCAGCCGCCGAACAGACGGGCCTCTGCACCGCACCAATGCATTCGACCCCGCAAATGGAAATGGCCGCCCGCAGGCGGCCATTTAGTTAGCGAGCGCTCACATCACATACTCAGAGGCGTGTTTCCAGCGCCTTGCGGGCGTCGTTCAACACTTGCGGCAAGCCATGAGCCAGCTTGTCGAACAGTTCGGCGTGCAGCGCGAGTTCGGCGCGCCAGGCGTCGGCGTCCACCGAAATCACCTGCTCGAACTGCGCCTCACTGAAGTTCAGGCCGCTCCAGTCGAGGTCGCCGTAGCGCGGCGACACGCCGAATGCGTGCTCGTCGCCTGCGGCCTTGCCCTCGATACGGCGCACCATCCACTCGAGCACGCGCATGTTCTCGCCGAAGCCCGGCCACACGAACTTGCCGTCCGGCCCCTTGCGGAACCAGTTCACGCAGAAGATGCGCGGCACCGTCGCGCCGGTGCTGGGAAGGCGTTCGCCCACGTCGAGCCAATGGCCGAAGTAGTCGGCCATGTTGTAGCCGCAGAACGGCAGCATCGCGAACGGATCGCGGCGCACCACGCCCTGCTGCCCCGCAGCCGCGGCCGTGGTTTCCGAGCCCATGGTCGCGGCCATGTACACGCCCCCGGTCCAGTCGCGCGCCTCGGTCACGAGCGGCACCGTGGTCGAGCGGCGGCCGCCGAAGATGAACGCATCGATGGCCACGCCCTTGGGGTTCTCCCACTCGGGATCGATCGACGGGCACTGCGACGCGGGCGCCGTGAAGCGCGCATTCGGATGCGCGGCCTTGCGGCCGGTCTCCTTGCCGATGGCGGGCGTCCAGTCGTTGCCCAGCCAGTCGATCGCGTGCGCGGGCGGCTCGTCGGTCATGCCTTCCCACCAGACGTCGCCATCGTCGGTGAGCGCGACGTTCGTGAAGATCACGTTCTCCTTGAGCGTCGCCATGGCGTTGAAATTGGTCTTCTCTCCGGTGCCAGGCGCCACGCCGAAGTAGCCCGCCTCCGGGTTGATCGCGTAGAGGCGGCCATCGGCGCCGGGCTTGATCCACGCAATATCGTCGCCGATCGTGGTGATTTCCCAGCCGTTCATGGCGGGCGGCGGAATCAGCATGGCGAAATTGGTCTTGCCGCACGCCGACGGGAACGCCGCCGCGACGTGGTACTTGCGGCCTTCCGGCGAACGCACGCCGAGAATCAGCATGTGCTCGGCAAGCCAGCCTTCGTCGCGGCCCATGGTCGAAGCGATGCGCAGCGCGAAGCACTTCTTGCCGAGCAGCGCATTGCCGCCGTAACCCGAGCCATAGCTCCAGATCTCGCGCGTTTGCGGAAAGTGGACGATGTACTTCGTCTCGTTGCACGGCCACGGCACGTCCTTCTCGCCTGCCGCGAGCGGCGCGCCCACGCTGTGCACGCACGGCACGAACGCGCCGTCTTCGCCGAGCACGTCGTACACGGCGCGGCCCATGCGCGTCATGATGCGCATGTTCGCGACGACGTAGGGGCTATCGGAAAGCTCCACGCCGATATGCGCGATGGGCGAGCCGAGCGGGCCCATCGAGAACGGCACGACATACATCGTGCGGCCGCGCATCGAGCCTGCGAACAGGCCGTCGAGCGTCGCGCGCATTTCGGCAGGCGCGACCCAGTTGTTGGTGGGGCCGGCATCTTCCTGATTGGGAGAACAGATGAAGGTGCGATCTTCGACGCGCGCGACGTCCGAGGGGTCGGAGCACGCGAGATACGAATTCGGACGCTTCTGCGGATTGAGGCGGCGCATCGTGCCGGCCTCGACCATCTGGGCACACAGGCGGTCGTATTCTTCCTGGGAGCCGTCGCACCAGACGATGCGATCCGGCAGCGTATGCGCGGCGATTTTCTGCACCCAGTCGATCAGTTGCCGGTGCCGGACCCAGGCGGGCACCTGAGCGGCGGCCTGGGCTTGGTAATCGGGATGGTTCATCGAGCTGTCTCCATTTTTAGGGCTGTAAAAAAGGAATCGCCCTTTTCGACGCTGCATGCGAGAGGCGCAACTCATGCAAACCGAATGTCGCCCGGCAGATCAACACAGGAATCGGTTCGCGCAGTTGGGCAGGTCGTCAAGGTCCTTCAGCCTGGGGTTCGAAACCGTCTGTAAAGCGGCTTGCATCGGAGCCCGACAAGCTGTTAAAAATTGCAAATTCGCGGCTGATTACCGCGTCAGAAAACCTGCGTGCGTAGCCTCGGGCTTGCGCAATTGCAATACCTGCTGCCGCACGCGGCAAGCGACGTGAAGGCTCCCCATATTCATACCAGCCTTCCCGGCGCTGCATAGTGGGATAACCACCAGATGAACACCGAAGTCGCGCTACGAAAGGCGCGATGCAAAACACGCAAAACAACCCGCCGCCATGAAAATTGCCATCCTTGACGACTACCAGGACGCCGTCCGCAAGCTCGACTGCTTTCAACTGCTCGCCGACCACGAGGTCAAGGTTTTCAACAACACGGTGCGCGGCCTCGGCCAGCTCGCCAGCCGCCTCGCCGAAGTCGACGCGCTTGTTTTGATTCGCGAACGCACCCGCATCACCTCGCAACTGCTCGACAAGCTCCCGCATCTGCGCATGATCAGCCAGACGGGCAAGGCCGGTCCGCACATCGACATCGAGGCCTGCACCGAACGCGGCATCGCCGTGCTCGAAGGCACCGGTTCGCCCGTCGCGCCCGCCGAACTCACGTGGGCGCTCATCATGGCAGCGCAGCGGCGCATTCCGCAGTACGTCGCCAACCTCAAGCAGGGCGCGTGGCAGCAGTCGGGCCTCAAGACCTCGGCTATGCCGCCCAACTTCGGCCTCGGCCAGGTGATGCGCGGTCAGACGCTCGGCATCTGGGGCTATGGCAAGATCGGCCGGCTCGTGGCCGGCTACGGCAAGGCCTTCGGCATGCGCGTGCTGGTGTGGGGCCGCGAGCATTCGCTCGAAGCGGCGCGCGCCGACGGCTACGAAGCCGCCGCCAGCCGCGAGGCGATTTTCGAAGAGAGCGACGTGCTCTCGCTGCATCTGCGCCTGCACGACGACACGCGCGGGATCGTCAAGCAGGAAGATCTGCTGCGCATGAAGCCCACGTCGCTGCTCGTCAACACGAGCCGCGCGGAGCTGATGGAAGAAAACGCGCTGCTCGGCGCGCTTGCGCACAACCGGCCGGGCATGGTCGCGATCGACGTGTACGAGAGCGAGCCGATCCTGCAGGGCTACAGCCTGCTGCGCATGGAAAACGTGATCTGCACGCCGCACATCGGCTATGTGGAGCGCGAGAGCTACGAGCTGTACTTCGGCGCGGCGTTCCGCAACATCCTCGCGTTCGACTCGGGCGATCACGTGAGCGTCGCCAACCCCGAAGCGCTGCAGGGCGGCCGCCGCAAGTAAGCGCGGCTGCACGGGGCGGCGCGCGCCGCCCATCGTGCGACTTTGCGTGCGATTTCGATGCGGCCGCGTAAGCTCAGGCGCGAGCGGCGGCTTCCATGACCTCGGGCAAACGTACGAGGAAACGCTCGCCGTCCACGCGGCCGAGGTTGTAGGCGTGCTGCATCTGCTGCGGGCTCGTGTAGTCCCAGCTCGAGATCGGCACTCTGGCCGACGGCTGCACGTAGAGGCGCTGCTGCGCGCCCTGCGCCGCCTGATGGCGCACCACGAACATCTGCGGACGCGGATAGAGCCGCGTCACCATCACCAGCACACGGCCCGGCGTGTCGTCGAGCGCGCCGACCGGCACATTGTCGACCATGCCGCCGTCGAGCACCGGACGGCCGTCGCGCCGCAGCACGGGCGTGAACGGCGGCGTGCATGACGACTGCAGGATGAGATCGGCCAGATCCTCGACGCTCGCGCACTCCTGCGCCGTCACGAACTCCGGATGAAACCCGAGCCTGCGCCCGAGCGTGGGGTGCAGCGTCTTGCGGATGTGCTTTTCGATGTTGTACGCAATGAGACCCGCCGCCACGGCGCTGCGCGCGCCGAGCCAGCGCGGCACATGCGACACGCCGATGCGGATCTCAGGGGCATCCTGAAGCTGCGTGAACGGCTCGCCGTAGATGTCGAGCAGCGCCTGGCGATAGATGCGGTAATGCGGGAACACCGACTCGCCGCGCAGCAGATTGCCCCAGTAGGCATTGCGCTTGTTGTGGCGCAGGGCCTCCTCGTAATAGCGCATGACCCAGTCGGCGTCGCGCGTGTAGAGCATGCACGCGGTGGCCGCGCCCGCCGAGATGCCCGTGATGACGCGGGGGCGAATGCGCAGCTCCGGCTGGACGATGTCCCAGAACCCCGCCTGCCACCAGCAGCGATTGCCGCCGCCGGCGAAAACCACCTGATCGAACATGCCTTCTACGTCCTTCGAAGCGACCGAAAACGATCGGAAGTGCCAAGCTTAATCGAGCAGCGCGTAAGTCGAGGTCGCGTGAACGGCCATCCGGCCGTCTTCGTCGTAGAGTTCTATTTCGCCGAACACCAGATTGCGGCCCATGCGCAGCACGCGCGCCGTCACGAGCACGTCGCCCTTGCGCACCGCGCGCATGAAGTTGGTGTTCAGCGCAACGGTTGTCATGGGCTTGAAGCCGCCGAGCGCCGCCGTGATCGCGACGATCATGGCCGTATCCGCCGCCGCCATGAACACCTGGCCGCAGATCACGCCGCCCGAATGCCGCAGCTCGCCGGAAAACGGCAGGCGCAGGGTGGCGCTGTCTTCCGAGACCTCGACGGGCTTCATCCCGAGCGCGCGCACCCATGGGGCCAGCACGCGCTCCAGCAGCGCGTCGATTGCGTTGTCGTCCATCGTTTGCCTTTGTGGATTGCCGTGCGACGATTCCTGCCGATTGCAACCACCCTCAGCCAGCTTCGGCGAACAGGCGGTGCACAGCGACTGGCTTGAAACCTGGCTTGACGCCAGGCAGTGGCGACATCATACCGGGACAGCACGGCCCCCGCGGTGAAGGCACAAAGGCCTGCGCCACCGAAGTTTGCGTCGCCGCCTCGGTCAACTATTTTTGGAAAATTTGCAGAATGGGCTTGCCAAGCCCCAAAAAGTCCTGCATAATCTTTCTTCTGTTGGGGGCGTTAGCTCAGTTGGTAGAGCAGCGGACTCTTAATCCGTAGGTCGAGTGTTCGAGTCACTCACGCCCCACCAGCGAATTCAGCCAAAAAGCCCGATCTTGCGATCGGGCTTTTTGCATTTCTGCGCGGCCACTGGCCTGGACTACTTCACGTGACGCGACGCCTGCTTCGGGCGCGGCAGCCAGCGGCCGAGCGCCTCGAAGCCGTCGAGCTGGCGCAGCAGCGTGTCGACCGTCGAAAGCTGAACGTGAGTCAGGTGGTTTTGCTTCAGAAGCGCGTGCAGACGCTTGCGCCAGTATGCGACACCCATCACCGGCATCTCGAAATCGCCAGCCAGCGACGGCGGCATCACGCGCGCGATGTGCGCGATTTCCTGTTCGACGAATGTCATGGCTTTCCCCGTTGGTCCTGCCGTGGTTTCTTATCGTATGAAGTACTGTAGGACGCTCCGGGGCGCTCGCCAGCCTACCCGTATGGATAGGTAACAAATAGTCCGGCTAAATTGGGGATGGACGCCGCTGAAAGCGGCGCCTCGCTGGCCGGCTCTCGCGCCTCGCCGTGCGGCGGCAGCTCGGTCAGGCACTTGCCATGCCGCCCATGTCCGCAACGGCATGGACGGCGAAAAACTTCGGAATCCAGACGATTGGACTCCGGTCCAGATGCCTCGCTTTTCGGACTCTCATCGGCATCACGCTCGCGATTGCAGACCGTCCAGCCGCCAGCGCTCAGAGGAACGGCTTGCCGTCCACCTGTTCATAGACGACATTGCCATCGTCGTCCTCGAACTGCTCCAGGTAGTTGCGGGCGCCGCACAGCGGACACCGGAACAAGGGCCCCTGCCCTTCGTTCTTGATCACGACCTCGCTTTGATCCCACGGGGTGCCGCACGACTGGTTGCGGCAAACGAATGTACTCGACATGCAGACTCTCCTGACTGTTACGGGTGCAAAGCCTACCGCAAGTCAGGCCCGCGCGCCGCAAATCTCCGACTCCAGCCACGGTTGCGCGCCCAGGCTGTTCACTTCTTGAGCAGTTGGCCGCGCTTCTGTTCCGGCTTGACGCAATCGTTTCTCCGCCCCGAAGGCTCGCGCGCCGCGCATTCCGGAATGCATGGGCGCGCTGAGCCGCGACTGCCCGGCAGCGCGCTGCTGCGCCGACGCGCTGGCATGGTTCTCGCGTTAGCGTGCCGCGGTAGCGCAGTTTTGCTGCGCCCGTCCATATCGAGATCGAGAACATTGAGGAGCACGCAGATGAATCACGCGGACATGCAATTCCTGACCACCGAATTCCCGTACAAGAAGCAGTATGGCAACTTCATCGGCGGCGAATGGGTGGCGCCGCTCGGCGGAGAGTATTTCGACGATATCTCGCCTGTCACGGGCCACGCGTTCACGTCCATTGCGCGCTCGCGCGAAGCCGACATCGAACTCGCGCTCGACGCCGCACACAAAGCCAAGGCCGCATGGGGCAAGACCTCGCCCACCGAGCGCGCCAACATTCTCAACCGCATCGCCGATCGCATCGAGCAGAACCTCCACAAGATCGCCGTGGCCGAGACCATCGACAACGGCAAGCCGCTGCGCGAAACGCTCGCCGCGGACATCCCGCTCGCCGCCGACCACTTCCGCTATTTCGCGGGCTGCGTGCGCGCGCAGGAAGGCGGCATCTCCGAGATCGATCACGACACGGTCGCGTATCACTTCCATGAGCCGCTGGGCGTGGTCGGCCAGATCATTCCGTGGAACTTCCCGATTCTCATGGCCGCCTGGAAGCTCGCGCCCGCGCTCGCGGCCGGCAACTGCGTGGTGCTCAAGCCCGCCGAGCAGACGCCCGCGTCGTTCCTCGTGCTCACCGAACTGATCCAGGACCTGCTGCCGCCCGGCGTGCTCAACGTGGTGAACGGCTTCGGCCTCGAAGCCGGCAAGCCGCTCGCCTCGAACAAGCGCATCGCCAAGATCGCCTTCACGGGCGAAACGACCACGGGCCGCCTCATCATGCAGTACGCGAGCCAGAACCTCATTCCCGTGACGCTGGAGCTGGGCGGCAAGAGCCCGAACATCTTCTTTGCCGACGTGCTCGACCACGACGACAGCTATTTCGACAAGGCGCTCGAAGGCTTCGCGATGTTCGCGCTCAACCAGGGCGAGGTGTGCACGTGCCCGTCGCGCGTACTCATCGACGAGAAGATCTATGACCGCTTCATGGAGCGCGCGCTCAAGCGCGTAGCGGCGATCCAGCAAGGCCACCCGCTCGACACGAAAACGATGATCGGCGCGCAGGCCTCGCAGGAGCAGCTCGAGAAGATCCTCTCGTATATCGACCTCGGCAAGCAGGAAGGCGCGCAATGCCTGATCGGCGGCGAGCGCAACACACTCGCCGGCGAACTCGGCGACGGTTATTACGTGAAACCCACCGTCTTCCGCGGCCACAACAAGATGCGCATCTTCCAGGAGGAAATTTTCGGACCCGTCGTGTCGGTCACGACTTTCAAGACGGAAGAGGAAGCGCTGGAAATCGCCAACGACACGCTTTACGGCCTCGGCGCAGGCGTGTGGACGCGCGACGGCACGCGAGCCTACCGCTTCGGCCGCGCGATCCAGGCGGGACGCGTGTGGACCAACTGCTACCACGCATACCCGGCGCACGCGGCGTTCGGCGGCTACAAGCAGTCTGGCATCGGGCGCGAAAACCACAAGATGATGCTCGACCACTACCAGCAGACGAAGAACCTGCTCGTGAGCTATAGCGAGCAACCGCTCGGATTCTTCTGATCGCACGGTGTGCCCTATGCGTCGCGCGCGGCGGTTTGCGCTCCGCAGGCGGCAGCCGCGCGCGACGCCTCCTTCCTTGCCTCTTGAGAGGAGCGTCACGACATGGTCGAACGCGTTACCGCCACACCGGCCGCGCTCGCGCTCATCGAGCAGCTGGCGCGCGAGCACGGGTCCCTGCTCTTTCATCAATCGGGCGGCTGCTGCGACGGCAGTGCGCCCATGTGCTTTCCCGTCGGCGAGTTCATGGTCGGCAATGCCGATGTGCAATTGGGAGAAATCGGCGGGATGCCGTTCTATATGACCCAGGCGCAGTTTGAGTACTGGCAGCACACCCAGCTCATCATCGACGCCGTGCCGGGCAACGGCGGCATGTTTTCGGTCGAACGACCCACGGGCCTGCGCTTTCTCACGCGCTCGCGGCTCTACGACGACGAAGAAAACGCGTGGCTCGAGACGCATCGGGTGACGCGCGTGAGTTTGTGAGGCACGTGCGCCCGGCACGCCTTGGGCGCCGCACGCAGCGTGGTGCTATCCTGGTTTGCAGGCGCTGCGCAATCGCGCGGCCATCGCACCAGGAGACGCCATCATGCAAAAGCACGACGTGAAACTTGTCACCCTCGAGCCGATGGACTTGCTCGCCGTCAGCCACGTGGGTCCGTACATGAAGATCGGCGACGCGTTCTACACGCTCGCGCAATGGCTCGGCGAGCGCAATGTGCGCACGTCGGGATCGAAGATGGTCGGCATCTATTACGACGATCCCAATACGGTCGAAGAATCGAAGCTGCGCTCGAAGGCGGCGCTGCATCTGGGGCAGGAAACCGATGTGGAAATCGTGGCGCCTGTCGAGAAGTTCCGGCTGCGCGGCGGCGAGCACGCGATGATGCTGCACAAGGGGCCGTATCAGGGGCTGGGCCAGGCGTGGACGTGGTTTTACAACGAGGGATTGCGGAAGCTCGGACGTACGCCGGACTTTTCGGCACCGTCGTTCGAGGTTTATCTGAACACGCCCGATGAGGCGGCACCGGACGACTTGAAGACGGAGCTGTATATCCCGCTCGCATAAAGCGCTTGATCCGTACGATTTGGACGTCGTTTGAACGATGCCGCCAGGACGTTTCATGGCGGCATCGTCGTTTCCGATGCGAGGGTTCTAAGGTTTTAATAACGTATGTATACGTAAACGTAGTAATAGTTAACAAGCCCCTGGGTATTCTGTGGATAACCCCGGAAAACCGTTGAGTAAACAAGGGTATGGAAAAAACATAACCTTGCGGGCGATCATGGGACAACGCGAGGCAGCTGCTGGCAACTTTTCGACGGTTTGCACGCGGCCGAAGTTATCCCCGATTCATGCACAGTGATTCCCAGGGGTTTTCCGAGGGTTATCCGCTGGGGGCTGTGGATAGTGCGGGAGGACGAAAATCGCCACGTTGAATCGGACCTCGCAATCTCGAATTTACGGTCTATAACTTCTGCGAGTGGGCCGGCACGTGACTGTTGATCGAATTGCGCCATGGCCCGAGTGCCGCTCAAAAACCTGAAATAGTGAGAATCGCGAAGGCCATGCAGGCCTGCTTCGTCACTCATGGAGGCGCCGGATGAAACGCCGTGAACTGCTGGCCGCGCTGGCTGCGGGCGCAATGACCCAGGTTTCCACCGGCCAGGCGCAGGAGAGCCCGGCGAAGTACACCAATGAGATCGCGCTGCCCAAACCCAAAGTATCCGGCACGGTCTCGCTGGAGGATGCCATCCAGCGGCGCAGGTCCGTGCGCAGGTTCCGCTCCGACCCGCTGCCTGTGGAGACCATCGGCCAGCTGCTGTGGGCCGGCCAGGGCATCACCAGCCCGGACGGCAAGCGCGCGGCGCCTTCGGCCGGGGCTTTGTATGCGCTCGAACTCTACATGGTGACCGCAGCGGAGGTGATGCACTACGTGCCTCAAGGCCACCGCGCGCAAACGCGAGCGACGCCCGATATGCGCCCCAGGCTGCAAGCGCTCGCACTCGGGCAAGCGTCCGTCGGGGCGGCGCCGGCCTTGATCGTGGTGGCTGCCGATCCCGGCCGTCTCACCCAGAGGTATGGGGCGAGAGCCAGTGTGTATAGCGACCTCGAGGCCGGGCACGCCGCCCAGAACCTGCTGCTGCAGGCCGTTGCGCTCGGGCTCGTCGCCGTGCCCGTGGGCGCGGTCGATGGACCGCAGGCAGCCCAGGCGCTTGGTTTGCCTTCCGGGCAGAGCGTCGTCTATGTCATTCCGGTGGGCCTTCCGGTTTGAGATTTGAGTCGCGGCATGAGGCAGTAGAAAAAACAAACGCCCGGGAAACCGGGCGTTTGTTTTTCAATGAAGGCGCCAGACTGTAGGAGATTTCAAAAGTCGAGAATTCCGTACTCTGCAAATCAAGGACTTGCGTCATTCGCTCCAGCATAAGGCGAGACAAAGTCAAGCATAAGCTGAGAATTTCCTACGCACCTAACAATTTATATCTTGACCCTCACGTTTAAGAACTTGGGTACCCATCGAATCACTTTGGGTCAAGCCGGACGTCCCTCTTGTATACGTATAGCATCTTATACACTCTGCCGTAAAGTTGAAAGCCGTGCTTCATAGTCGGCGATACCTGCTGGGCTCCAAGCTATACCCGGCAACTTTCAGGGTGCGCGGGCGGGCGAGGTTGGGTCTCTGGATGCAGCGTCGACGGTATGGCATGCATAGCGAAGCCGCAGCGTGCTCGTTCGAATACATCGAAGTGTTTTAAAACCGTACTCGTCGTCATCCATCGCTAGGCTTTGTGTCGCCAGCCCAGTTCATGCGAGACTGATTCGTTCAGACAAAGGATACTGCTGCATAACTGACCGCCGCAAATTCACATGCCATAGAGGAACCGAATTTTGAAAGACAAGTCCTACGCAAAACTTGCTGACCTGTTGTCAGACAGCGAATGGTCGCAAGTATGCGACGACCTCAAGGTTGAGGGCGTATCCAAAGAGTCCTTCAGAAAGGAACCGCAGACGGTTTTCCAGGCAGTGTCGAAGACAACATACTGCATGGCAGTATTCGGGGCGTTGACACGTCCGATGAGCATGCTGGCTGAGGTTGCCGAATTCCTGGGGCAGAAAGACGTTAGGGCGCGCACAACGGCATCTGTGATTTCTCTTGCAGACAATATAAGAGTCGAAGCGCAGCAACTGGAGTATGCAATCTCCTGGACCGAAAACATGTGCCCGTCGGCGCAAGTGCAAAGGGACTTGGAGGTCGAGTTTCGAACCTTTGTGAAGCCATTCCTTCTCGAGGTTCGGAATAGAGCCGCGCCACAGCAAAGGTCGAGGACACAGCCTAGCCGACGACGCGTGCATCTGGGCGAGGTCTATGAGCGTATCGAATTCTGCGAATACTCTCGTGAGGCGCTCGACGAATTCGAGCAGATTCTACGCCTTGCCGATAACGCCATTTCAGATAGTGTCCTTGGTGAAGAACCTGCAGACTTCCCTGTTTTGCGGGAACTTCGAAGCTTGTCAAAGCGGCTCTCAAGTGACCTGCGGAAATTTGCATCGGAGGTGGATTCCGCATATAGGACACAAGAGACATGGTCGCGCGCAATCGATGCGCGCACAACCGAGCGCTTTAAGATTTTTATTGAATCTGTTTCGTTCCTCCACCAACGCACGCCCGCAAAGGAGCTTGCTCAGCTCCTGAGACTGGATGTATTCCGCCATCGGCCTCAACTCTATGAGATGTGGGTGATGTGCACTATCTTGAAGACCCTTAGAGATGGCGGTTGCAACGTCCAATTGCTGGAGGTTGCAAGTGGTGAGGATTCCCACCGCGTATGGAATCTGAAGTACGCCAAAGCCACGAGTCCAGTCGCCGAAATTACAAAAGATGACGCGAAACTGTTCCTCTTTTATCAGCTGTTTCGTCGTCGCAGCAAGGGAGACATGCCGGATATCTCGCTGTGGCGGGACCGTGCAGCAGAAACAGCCCCCGTGTGGATTGTCGACCCGAAATTCTCTGAAAAAGGCGGGTATTCGATGTCGAGCTACGTAAGCACGGCCCAACGATACATGGACCAATTTCGACCAAGCGACTTCTCCTGTGTGCTCGAATACTTTCCTCGCCCAGAAATCGGGTCCGACTCGCGCGTCATTCTGGATGTTGCGCCTCGGGGAGCAGGGCTTGGTACGTTGCGAAGGCTGTTAAAGCAGGCACACGGCCTCGCTTCGCGGACGATAGCAATCCTCGATTTGTCGAGCAGTTACGTCAATGATGTCTTGGCCGTTGCGCCCCAGTTACGCCGGTGGGTGACTGCCGGAGAACTATCGGACACTTGTATCCTCTTTGCAGGAAATGCCAAGGTTTGTGCTTCCCTGACCGAGGCTTCGGGAAGGGCGTTCGACATAGAGCGTGCCGCTTTGGGCACCAATAGCAGCATCATGCCGGCACTCGCGGAAGCTCTGCGTTTCTCCGCCGAGGATGACGCGCAGGCGTTTATCCTTTTGAGCGACGGAGACTTTGATGACGGGTCGATGCAGACAGTTTCTGAATCCGGCCTGAGGATTTCACTGGCACTGCCGACCGAAAAGTCCACGGCATAGTCTTCGTCTATATAGTTGCCGTTCAGTGTCGACGGCAATGCCCGATAACCGCGCGCCTGCTTCAGTCGTATCTGCGTTGACACGTGTCGGTTGAGGACGGTGGGCAAGCTTAACCCGTCTTGCCCACGCTCTGTCGCCGCGAGTCTCAAGCAGCGGTCATAGTCAAGTCAGCCTCCACCGTTGCTTGGTCTGGCTCATAGTCTTCACCTTCTTCGCGAATATCTCCCGAGTAGGCTGGTTTGCCCATCGCTTCTTCAATCAATGCCAAAAGTCTGCTTTGCCTGTCAGTCATGAAAGCTTCAAAGGCGTCGGCCCGAAGCAGCTCTGGATTTATGAAATGTGAGCGAAGATGCTCGTCTAGCCGTCCACGCTCAATTGATGGCGTCGTTGCGTTTCCTGATTCAAGCTTCGCGAGATACTCCGACGGTGCGACTCCGCCGATAATCCGGTTGGTTCGATAGGACAATGGCGTCTTATTGATAATCGAATCGAACACGGTGGGTTTTATGTTGTGCGACTTGCACCACTCCTGAGGAAAAATGTGGTGAATGTCGACGTTTTCACCGAAGAACACAATATGGTCGAATTCCTGACCCGAGCGAAAGTCCTGTGCACCCCTCCGCATCAACAGGGCATTTACCCCTTTGTACGCGGCCGACAGACGCATTCGCATCGTTTTCAATCGGTCGGCGCGGAAGATAGTCTCGCTTACCGTCGTCGGTTCCGGTCCGCCGTTGAGCCACGCCGGGACCTCCAGGAAGTCTCGAGAAAAACGCGAATCGGCTGCCGAACCATAGAGCTCGCCAAAGACTCCATTCCAGTACCATCGCACCAGTTTTGCGCGGGTGGTGTCATGTTCCCAAGCGTCCCCGATGTCGGCGAGAATCGCCGCTAGCGGGACGATTTGCGACTGATAGGGAAGGTCGAACACGCGGTAGATGTGCAGCATGTGCAGGAACTTTGCCGCGTGTACAAAGCCGGTCTCAACCTGTGCCTCATACTTCTTGTAGGCACTCAGTGGCAGGTTCAAGAGCGCCTGCCGGTTGCCGGTAACGGCCGGCAGGTCTCTTCCGGATTTTCCGGACCGCTCCGCTTCCCGTCGTTTCTCGCGAGTATGAAATAGCGAGATTGCCTGCAAGAAGTCTGTGTTCGTCACATCGGCGATGATGCCGGAGGTTGCGCCCGCAGGTCGCAATGTTTCTGCGAACCGGCTCTGGCGTCCCGTGACACTCTCGTTACCGTACCAGTCTTTGCGGAGTTCATGTCCCTCTGCCGCATACATCGCAGTTACCAGCTCAAAGGCATCAAGTGGTTTACCGCCGGTGTTTACCTTTTCGAACACGACGCATACGGCCTCCTTGGAAGTCGAACGGTCGAGAGCGATGACCGGCACCCGATACTGTTTAAAGTTATCGAGGATTGTCTGCTTGAATGTGCGAAAGAGTTGGCGGATTTCCGTGTGTGCGTCTCCGCGCCAATGCTCGTGAAAGCCATCCTGCCACGAGTCCCAGTCAAAAACCTGCGATACGGGATACATGAGCGCTTCATACTCGCGCTCCGGAGTTGCGAGGTCAAGAACTTCAGAGCGACCAAAATCTGCACGGATGACCCTGTCCTCCGGGACACCGATGATTGCGTCTTCCCGGTCACAAGACGGGTCAAGCGCCTTCCTTATATCGATGTAAAACCAGCGTTTGACCTTCTTGTTCTTCGGTGTGACGGTCTCCACGACCTTACCGCGCAGCGTTACCTGATAGAGCGACGTCATCCGCTGCTGGCCGTCGAGGAGCAAAGAGCGTGGTCGGGCCGCTCGTGCGTCACTCGGTGCGCCTTCAACAGGTCGCGGTTTGAATTCGACTTCGCCTCCGGTTTCAAGCGTCATCAGCGCGCCAACGGGGAATGCACGCGAGATTGACGCGATTAAGCTCTTGATGCGGTCTTCATCCCATACCCAGCTGCGCTGGAAATCAGGAAGTTGAAGGGCACCCCGGTGACAATCGTCGAGAAGCTCTCGGAGGTCTATCGGATTGGTTTGAAATGCGGACCTTGCCATTGTCGATTAGTCTTCCATTGGTATCGGAAAAATCTCACCACTGTCGCAGAAATTCATTGTTAGAAGGGGCTAAATTTGTTATCGGCCGATTTTTCACTGCCACTCGGCTCCTCAGGCTCGCCCGGGAGTGCGGCCCGAAGCGACTGTACGGAGCCCCACCCGGCGTTGGCTAGTTCCTGAAGCAGCTTGTCGCTCGACTTCAATAATCCTTCGATGTCTCGCTGCAAGCGGGCGACATTCTTCTCTTTGGCCCACCGCTTGTCTGCAAGAAGCATCTCGACCAAGGCCGTCCCTTCAGCAAGGCCGAGATGCGTTGCGGTACCATCAGCCAAGATGAGCAGCCGCGCGGTGTTCAACTGGCCCATGCGTTCTTCATCGAACAGCGCGCTGTCACAGACAGCTAAAGGGGTGAGCGAAGGCGGTACCCCACTTCCCATGCTACTTATCCGTTGCAGCAACGTCGGATGAGTCAGAGCCGGCGTCTCGTTAGGTAGTGGTAACGCCTTGCAAACCAGGAGATTACCTAAAAACACTTCATCCGAAGCCCTTGGGGGCGGCACGGTCTTATTAAAACAATACTCGACGGGAATGCCGAAGTTGTTCAGAACGACGAGTCCCGCGTGCTGCGCGCTGTCAAACGACGGCAGAATTCCTTGGTGACGGACCTTGAACTCGAGCAACAGTGTCTGCCAATCACCGACGCAACTGACCAAGTCAGCGCAGTGTTGACCGAGGTCAAAGAAGTTCTGTTCGGCATTGGCGGGTAGGCATGACGAGTACGCAGTACCTATTGACTGGAAGTAGCTGCGGAGGTGTCTGTCAGCAGCCTTGACGAGGTGGTGTTCCTTAATTTTGATGTCTTTACTCATGCCTGCGTTCGCTGCAAATGCTGATTCGCCCGCCATTTAACCCCGACTGCCTCTCTGACCGTGCGCGTGAGACGAAACGCGCCGCGCGCCTCCTGCCCAGTCCTGCTCACATTGAAGTCCCGCAGTGGGTTGGGTCGACGGCCTCACCGCTCCCTCCGCGCCCGTCTTGCTGTTTTCGCTTGCTTGGGCTTGCCTACGAGCGAGCACATCCTCCCACTCCAGCTTCGACCACATTTTTACATCAGAGAGCGGCACTATGCGTGCATGAATGGGACCATCAGGCGAGTAAAGGGCGCAGAATTTTTCTGTGCATGAAATTGCGGCACCCGAGACAGCCTCTGCCTTTTCGCGAGTAATCTCAACGAAGTTGAGTCGATATTTCTTCAGGGCAGGGAGATTCAAAGTCCGAACAGCGCCCATTTGCTGCTCCGCGTCGTGAAATCCCTCGGTTCTCGCTTGCTGAAATAGCACCAAAGGAACGACGACGGAGTATCCCAGCACTACAAGGGCCACTACAATCGCCCAGCAAGCGACGACCTCCGAGGTTACGATGTTATCCTCTTTTTTTTGTTCCGCCTTAACGTCCTTTCTTGCCCTGTGTTTGGAAAAGTACTGACTTGCCCAGTTAGCGGCAAGCAACATAACCACTGCAAATAAGGATAGGGCAGAAAATGCGAACAGCATTTTTACAATCACATCCGCTTGAGCGACGTAGCCTAAAAGTGCTAGGTCGTCGGTATTCCATGGAAGCGCATCCGAACGGAATCCAAACATCTCGAGGTACGCCTCTCGATAGGCGCGTCCAGCATTCTTTTGTGTCCAATAGAAAAGCGTGCCCAACAAGGCAAGGCTGCTGATGAATACCGTTGCAATGGCAACCCAGGTAACTGCCGGCTTCGCAGGCTCCTGAGGCTTAGTCGCTTGACGTTGATGCAAATAGCGAGGAAAACGTACTGGCTGCATGTTGAAACGAGTCCGAGCAGAAAGTGAACTTGTCTATAGCGTTCCTCTGCTATATCGGCAACTCCGTGCTTAACTTGAGCGATGGCACCGCCACTGATGTCGTTGACGCTCGGCGTTCAAGACCGACGAACTGTCCGAGATTGCATCCGAGATATGGGGCTGGTGGTTGTCTCAAACGAAGAGTCTACCGGCTCAGCAACCTGCTGAAGAGCAAGTCGATATCTTCATCTTCGCCAGCGCTGCTTTCAGCCTCGTAGCGATTGTCTTCTGCGTCGGAATCCTCCTCGTCTTCCTCGTCATCTTTGGACTCTAGAAAATTCGCTTGCAATTCAAGAGCTGCCACGCTCGAACTCATGTCAACATTGATGTATTCTTCGAGCTTCTTGAGTTCCTTCGCGCAGTATCGAATTTCATCCGGGTTCTCCTCGTTATCCAGCGACATCGATACTGAAGCCTCGGCAACGTCAGCAATTGCGCGCGCATCGGCCTTGTTGAACGGTGCACCAGCGCAAAGACAACCTCTGATAAGGCTTTCCAGAATCGACAACTCCATTGTTCCGTACTCTGGGTCGTTGAACGCGCCAAACGTCGCAGCGCGATAGCAACGATTGGATTCAAGCACTCGTTCCATCGACCAGTGAGTCGCAATCCAATGCTGAATCCGGGCTACATCTACAGCACCAATCATCCTGTTCAACGTATCGCGAATGAGTTCGCTCCACGCCGAAACCGTGAGAAGACGCTCCTCCAGAATACGAGTCTGCTCATCCGGCAGTTGGGCCCTGAATTCAATCTGAAGTTCACGTAACGTAATGGCCGACAACTTAACGGGTTCAACATCCCACACCATCCTCGGTGTGCTAGCCCCGTACCTGTAAGTGAGGAATCGACGGTGTACGTTATCCTCGCAGAGTCGCAATCGTTGACGCAGTTTCACCCAGAATGCTGGGACCGTCTCGTCGATTGTCTTTGTCGCTTCGGCCGCGTTGAACACGACATTCAATTGGTCAAAAGAAGTTATTGCGGGGAGGACACGCTCAAGCCAGGCAGGCTCTTCGGATACCAATCTCCGGACAAACTCGGCTACAGATGGGTTGTGAAATTGCGCAATGTGTAGCTCAGGAAGCCTCCAGTTTGAGGCTGCGAAGCGCCCGGTCTGTATGAAATTCCCATCAATCTGCCTCATCGCGTCTCTGAACTGCGCCGCGAGGACTTCTGATGATACGTTCCGATTCATTAAGGATACACATTTTCGAAGCATCAAGACCTCGGCACTTCCACCGAAGCTCCAAAGACAGACCAAGATGTGTTTTGCTATTTCACTAATGTGTCGGTGGAACGGAGTCGACCATAGCTTCGCCGGGTTCTCGAATTCCTCCTTGACGTACTTGATGTACTCCCCGTCGGTCATCGCTTTACTGTTTGCTGCGTTACTGATTGCTTCAACAACGCGGGGATTGAAGTGTCTATGCTTGACTATCTCCCGATATACACCCGCCTGCACGAACGCGTCGAGCCGTCCATCGGCCAATTCGGAGAAGTACAAATGATTGAATAACATCCTCGCTCTTTGCGTCTCGGTGTAATCTGCGAGGGAAATGGTGCACTTTAGAAGCTCGTTCGCTCTCTCATCAAACGCTCCATGGACTCGCTTCGCATCTTCAAGAATGTATTCACGCGTCGTCAGCACGAAACGGAGGTTAGGCGAGGCACTCACCTTATCCAACAACGCCATCAGCGAGGAATCCTCGTTTTTATCGAAGCGCCGTGAATCGAATTGGTCCATACCCAAAAAGTCGTCGTAGACGATGAATAGCTTTTGCCGTTCGTCGCGCACTTGATGAACAAGCGTCCATGCGTCTTCGACGTTGCTGGATATCATCACCGGCTCAAACCCATGGTCTATGTAGTGACACATGAGCATTCGTGCGAGTGTCGTTTTCCCAATGCCCGGATTTCCCGCTATCAACACGTGGTGATGTGCATGCAGCAGTTCCAGAGCGCGACTTAAACCGTTGTGAACGACAAGCTTGCTTAGCTGCCTGCGCGTAGCATCGATTGTGGCTTCAGTGAAGGCAAAAATTCGCGCGTGCAACAAGCTTTCGAGTACTTGAGTACTAGAAACCCAGAGCTTGAAATGTGCCTTCTCAACTTCGGGATGCTCGCGAAGCAGGGCGTTCAGTTCGTCTACCCCCAAGATGTCACTGGTCGACTGGCACCAAGGGCGAAATTGTTCGAAAATCGCATCCTTATTGTGTGGACTCAATCCGACGGAGGTCGCCAGCACGTATCGGCGCGGCCGCAACTTGGCTAGTTTCGGGATTTCATGCTTAACGTTCCGCAAGAGTTCAGCAATCTTGTGAGGAGCATAACGTTTGCATTGGACGATGGTATCGCCTTCATCGGTATCAACGGGTGCAATGCGCAGGTCGATGCCATCGTCTTTCCCAGCCTTAAATATTTCCAATCGCTGGCCCCAACTACGTGACAGGAGGTCAGCTACCAGATTTTCAAAATCGCTCGGACTCAGTGTTGTGAAGTCGTATGACATAGATGCGGCGTGCTCAATTGTCGTGATTTCGCAGTCGGTCGGTGGTCGCTTGCCCGCGAGTTAGACAGTCTCTCAACTTCAGAGAGCCATCCCGGCTGCGTCTCCCGACTTAGCGCGCAATGCTTCGTACAGCTTCGCTGGTCCGAGCAAAATGTCCTTCAATCCGTCACGCACACGCTCCGAGTCGAGCGCCTGTCTGCTCATGGTCGTATGCGCATCGAACGCATCAATGATGGCGTGCATCAGCGCGTCCTTAAGGTCGGGGGAACTCGCGAACTGCTCCTTGCTGTTGCTCACGGCCTGTTGGACCAGCAGTTCGTTTTCAAGCAGCTTACCCTTGAGCACGCCATTCACGTACACGAGCTGGTCGTCGTTGGTCAGCTCTCCCTCGAAGAGGCCGTTGACCTTCTGGATGATTTCGTCGAGGAGCGCCTTTTCCTTCTCCTGGACTGCGCCACTGCCAACCGCGTCCATCGGAGGCAACTTAGGGGCCTCGCCCTGACTCAGATTCAAATTCTGGCGGCCCGTGTTTTTCAGGCTATGGTGCGTCAGTGTGACCTTTGAAAGGTCTACAGAGTCACGCTCGCGACCGAACTCCAGCAACGGGATGAGCCGCTTGTAAAACAGGAAGCGCTTTTCGATGTCCGTATTGCCGTAGTCGAAAATCTGCGAGAGGAACGCGTAGAGGCGCACGAATGCGCCCATGTCATTTTTGAACAGCACCAGTGCGTCGAGCGTGTCTTTGGCTGCCTGGGCGGCCTTCCCATCCTGCTGAGCCTCTGCTGCAACCTTGTCTAGTTGCGCCGCCTTGTAGCGCTTGAGTAGCCGGTCGGCTACGGGTGCGATAGCGGACTGCAGTTGAGCCTGCGTACCTTTCGGGTCAAATTCGACCTTGGCCACCCGGTCGACCTCAAAATCGTCGTAATAGCCAACCGAATCGAGTTTTGCGCGCAGGTCATAGACATGATGCGGGTCGGTCGTAGCTTCGAGTTCGGCGGTCTCGTAATAGCTCTTGAATGCCTTGAGGACTTCATCTGCGTCGTTCACGAAGTCCAGGATGTAGGTGGCGTCCTTGCCCGGATGTGCGCGATTCAGGCGCGACAGCGTCTGCACCGCTTGGATGCCTCCAAGCATCTTGTCAACGTACATCCCGCACAGCAAAGGCTGGTCGAAGCCCGTCTGGAACTTGTTAGCGACGAGCAGCAGGTGACACTCAGGTTCGGCGAAGGCATCGCGAATATCGCGTCCCTTGAGCCCGGAGTTCAGCTCCTTGCTTGTTTCGGTCACCGGCACCGGATAGCTCTCCGGGTCGTCGATTTCGCCAGAGAACGCTACGAGCACACCGAGCGGATAACCCCGGTTCTCGATGTACGCGCGAATGGCCTTCTGCCATCGCACCGCCTCCTTGCGGCTGCCGACGACCACCATTGCCTTCGCCTTGCCGTCGAGCAGCGGTTGCACGTTCTCGCGGTAGTGTTCGACGACAATCTGCACTTTCTGCGTGATGTTGTACGGATGCAGCCGGACCCACTGCATGATGCCCTTCATCGCAGTGCTACGCTCGACCTCCTTCTCGTCATATTCCTCGCCGTCGTGCGCGAGCCTGAACGCGAGCTTGTAGGTCGTGTAGTTCTTCAGGACGTCGAGAATGAACCCTTCCTCGATAGCCTGTCGCATCGAATACACATGGAATGGTTGCGGCAATCCATCCGGACCTGGCCGACCGAACAGTTCAAGCGTTTTCTGCTTGGGCGTGGCCGTAAAGGCGACATAGGTCAGTCCCTTGCCACCGGCGCGTGCTTCCATCTGGGCGGCCAGTAATGCTTCGGTGTCGATTTCGCCGCCATCCTGGAAGGCCGCCCACTCTTCGGCTGATAGCAACTGCTTGAGCTTCGCCGCCGATTCGCCGGTCTGCGAACTGTGGGCCTCGTCGGCAATGACCGCAAACCGCTTGCCTTCGGTTGCCGCAAGTTCCTGCACGGCCTGCAGGGCAAAGGGGAATGTCTGGATGGTGCAGACAATGATTTTCTTGCCGCTCTTGAGCGCCTGGCTCAACTGCGCACTCTTGCTACCGTGCTCATTGGTAATGGTGGCTACGACGCCGGTCGTGCGCTCGAAATCAAAGATGGCCTCCTGCAACTGGGCGTCGAGCACGGTGCGGTCCGACACCACAAGCACGCTGTCGAACATCTTCTTGTGCTCGACGTCGTGCAGGTCCGCGAGGAAGTGCGCGGTCCAGGCAATTGAATTCGTCTTTCCTGAGCCAGCGGAATGCTGAATCAGATATCGCTGGCCGGGTCCCTGAGCAAGGACGTCCGCAACGACCTTTCGGGTCGCGTCGAGCTGGTGAAAACGCGGAAAAATCACAGTCTTCAGCTGCTGCTTTTCGTCCCGCTTGCCGATGAGATAGCGGTGCAGAATGTCGAGCCAGCTGTCACGTGCCCAGGTGTCCTCCCAAAGATAAGCCGTCGCGAAGCCGTCCGGATTCGGTGCGTTGCCTGCCGCGCCGTGGTTACCTCTGTTGAACGGCAGGAACCGGCTGGCCGCGCCAGCGAGCCGGGTGCACATCTTCACCTCTGTCTGGCTTACGGCGAAGTGCACCAGCGCACCGCCAGGGAAGCCAAGAAGCGGCTCAAGCTGCCCACCCTTGGGCTGGGGGTTCCGGTCGAAGCGGTACTGGTCGACTGCATCCTCAACGTTCTGCGTGAAGTCAGACTTTAGCTCGGCGGTTGCGACCGGTATGCCGTTGACGAACAACACGAGGTCCACCGCGTCCTGCGGGTGATTCGGCGAGTGGCGAACCTGGCGGACGACGCGCAGTCGGTTGGCGGCGTACCGCTGCTGGATGGCAGGGTTGATGGCCAGCGCGGGCTTGAACTGGACGAGCGAGAGCGTCTCCTTGAGCCCCAGCATTTCAACGCCCCGGCGAAGCACATCCAGAGTACCGCGTTCGTTGAGGCTCTTACGCACCCGTTCGGCAAGACGCTCAGAGAGCGCTGGACCATGCGTCTTCGTCAGGCGCTGCCAGGTGTCAGGCTGGGTCGCCTCCACCCATGTGAGCAGGTCCGGCAAAAAGAGCGCGCTGACGCGGTCGTAGTGGGCGGCATCGCCTTCCGCATAGAGCCAGCCATTGGCTAAGAGGGACTGGCAGATTGCGGCCTCGAAGTGATGTTCCTGGTGCAGGTTGCTCATGGATGCCCCCAATGCGTTCGATTTTGCTTTTCTCTGATAGTTAGCGTAGGCCGGTTAGCCCTCGGCGTAGCTTCGTTCGAGCAGTGGCCTGGCGCGTTCCAGGTCAGCCTGCCCGCGCAATGTCAGTTCGACATCGCCGGTGCCCCAATGTCCGACCTGGCTGACGTCACGGCTGAACCCTTCCTCCAACTCGACGGATGAAGCGTCAAGCTTGAGCGTCACGAGGAGTCTGTTCGGATAGGCGATGACGCAAGCGAAGTTCTTCAGGCGTCGGAAGGCGGTATAGAGCTTCAGGCGCTTCTCCTGCACGTCGTCACCCAACGAAGTCAGGACGCTGGTGACTTGTGCGTACAGGTCACGAATTTCGGCGGACGCGATGGCAAGCTGTTCGTCCACTGACTTGTCCTTGCCTGCCGCCTTCGGCTTTTCCTGCTCAGCGGGTAGGTCCGTTTGGGCGGGCTTGACCGCTGTGGCATCGGGAACGGTTTGCGCATTGACCAGTTCGAGCAACAGCAGGTCATCGCCAAACAGCTTGTAGCGAATCAGCTCGATGTTACGCGGAATCTGCTGTACCGCATGTTGGTCATAGCGGGTGAAATCGGCAGCGATGCACAGCAGGCGCGTGCCGGCCCACTCGATTTCATCCGCCACGTCTTTGCCGAGCTTTTCCATGACCAGCCAGCGAAACTCCGCCTGATGGTCCAGCAGCCAGTCCAGATAGAACAGCCCCTGGTTGATGACGTTCTCGTTGCTGTGGCGCTTGTACTCGATGATGACCGGGCAGCCGTTCTCGTCGAGGCCCAGCGAGTCGATTCGGCCCCTGTGCGTCTTGCCGGTGACGTACTCGCTGGCCAGAAAGCGAACGCCAAGGAACGTTTGCATGTTCGCCTCGACGAGGCTTTGAAGTTCCTTTTCCAGCTTTACGGCCTGGGTTGGCAGCTCGCTTGCCGTTCCGTTCGAAAGGCGAAACAACTGGAGGTCGCTCATGCGGCGAGCTCCTGCGACATTGCATTACGGACATCGATTTTGCCGGTGACGGCGGCGGAAATCAGGGCGCTGCGGCGCTCCTTGAGCAAGTCGATGGCTCGCTCAGCCTCGGCTTTTAGGGCGTCGAGTTTCGCAATTTCAGCATCAAGAAACGCGACGATTGCAGCTTGTTCTGACACCGGTGGTACACAGACGATAGTGGGGTGAATATCATTTTTGTCGACGCCGGGAACGGCAGTCTTTAAGGAATTTAAGATGAAAAGGTGCTTTAACGACTGAAGCATGTACCACAGGTACCTTGGCAGGTTGTCGTACATTTCAATCGCATACAGCGCAGTGTTTAACGGCCAACAATCTTCGTCGACCAGAGTGAATTCACCGATGGTTCCGTATCGACCGGTCACAATCGTTGGCCCGCTGGTTGCTGCCTTGTTGTGCCGACCTGAGACTCCACCTGAAGAAACGACGGGAATATCGCCCTCCACGCGCTCTTCCGACGGGAGGTCGTGCCCCCGCTGAAGCACAACTGCGCGCTTCAGCGGACTCAAACGCCAGTGTGCGGGTACTTCCCCCAACCACGCCACACCAGAGGCCTTCAACGGCACGTCAGGGTTGACGCCACGGGTGACAGCGTGCGAGATGGTCGCCTGGCGCTTTTCTGCCATAAGCGTGAGGAGCTTTTCCTGCTCGGCAATGAGCGCGTCGATTTTGCCAGTTTCGTGGTCCAAGAAGGACAAAATCTGTAATTGCTCCTCCAAAGGTGGCACAGGAATGACCAGGGACGCCATGGTTTCCGAGTAAATTACCTCGATGGTGGTAGCGTTACTATAGAGCTCGATTTGAGTTCGCAATAGATTGCTATCTTGAATCAGGGCGCACAAAAACTTCACATCGAGTTCTGCCGCATCTGGTTGCACTCGCAACAAACATGGATGAAGCACTCCCGTCCCTGCATCTTCAGGAAGAATCGCAGCACGTCCGATGGTCCCTCGTGTAGTAACTAGAACGTCGCCCGGGAATGCTTCGAAGGCGCGAAGTTGTTCAAACTTGGCTTCGGTTACAAAGTTGTCGCCTGCGGAGAAGTCGTTATCGATGACGTTTCGCTGGTTATATACTTTGATTGTCCCCTGCATCATTTCTGCGGATGTCAAGTGACTTCCGAAGGGTCCAGTCTTGATGGCACCGGAGCGACGCCGAACAAAGTATTTAAGGGGACCCACCCGCCAATGCTTAGGAATTTCGCCCAACCACGGCAACCCGCTGTCCTTGTAGCTGGAGTATCTCACCAAGCTCATTCCGCCAACTCCTCGAGCATCTTCATGATGTTGGACGATACAGCCTTCAGCTCCTCGTCAATCGTGTGCAGGTCGCGCGGCGGCTCGAACACATAGAATTGCCGGTTGAACGGAATCTCGTAGCCGACCTTGCTCTTCTCTTCATCAATCCAGGCATCCGGCGCGTGCGGCAGCACCTCCCGCGCGAAATACGCCCCGATATCCTCAGAAAGCGGTACGTTCTCGGTATCCCGTAGCGCGCTATCCGCCTGCGGCTTACCTTTCTGCTTGCCCTTGACGCCGAGCACGATGTTGCCTTGCTCATCGCGCAGCGGGCGCTCGACCGTAATCGTCGTGTAGCCGAAGTCTTGGTTTTGGAAAATCCGCGAAATCGGGAGCGACTTCACCATGCCGCCCGCAGGCACGTCGGGCGCATTGCTGCCTGACGGTACGACCCATCGCCCGACCTCTGCACCTTCAGCGTCAAGTACCGTTGCCAGCTCTGCTTCGACAAAATCCCCGAATAACCGGGTAACTGTCGCGATTTGCTCGTCCGACATCTCCCGGCGTTTGCTGCCCAGACTCTTGCGCATCTTCTGCCAGAAGCCCGACGCATCGATGAGTTGGACGAACCCCTTGCGGGAATCGGGCTTCCTGTTCGACAGAATCCACACATAAGTGGAGATTCCCGTGTTGTAGAACATGTCTGTCGGCAGGCCGACAATGGCCTCGACCAGGTCGTTCTCCAGCACGTAGCGCCGGATTTCGCTCTCCCCGCTACCGGCACCACCCGTGAACAACGGGGAGCCGTTCAGCACGATGCCGAAGCGGCTGCCGCCGTCCTGCGCTGGACGCATCTTGCTCATGAGGTGCAGTAGGAACAGCATCGAACCATCAGACACGCGCGGCAGGCCGGGGCCGAAGCGCCCATCGAAGCCTTTTTGTTCATGCTCGGTGCGCACTGCCTTTTCAACCTTCTTCCATTCGACACCAAACGGCGGATTAGAAAGCATGTAGTCGAACTTGCGCCCGGTATGGCCGTCGTCGGACAGCGTGTTGCCCGCGACGATGTTCGCGACATCTTGGCCCTTAATGAGCATGTCCGCCTTACAGATGGCGTACGACTCGTCGTTCAACTCCTGGCCGAACATGGTCAGCCGCGCAGCCGGGTTGTGCTCACGCAGGTATTCGTCGGAAACCGAGAGCATGCCGCCCGTTCCGGCTGTCGGGTCGTAAATGGTTCGCACGACGGCGTTGCCTGCCGTGAGTACGTCGCTGTCCTCGATAAACAGCAGGTTCACCATCAGCCGAATGACTTCGCGCGGGGTGAAATGCTCCCCCGCCGTTTCATTCGAGATTTCGGCGAATTTCCGGATGAGCTCTTCGAAGACGAGGCCCATCTGGGTGTTGTCGACCACATCCGGGTGCAGGTCGATGTTCGCGAACTTCTCCGTGACAAGGTAGAGAAGGTCGGCCTTGCCGAGCCTTTCGACCTGCGTGTAGAAATCGAACCGTTCAAAAATATCGCGCGCTGCTGGCGAGAACGCCTGAATGTACGCGTACAGGTTCTGGCGAATATTGTCCTGGTCGCCCAGCAACTTGACGAGGTCGAGCGGCGAGGTGTTGTAAAACCTCGCGCTGCCGGCGACGCGCAACAGGAAGGGCTCTGGATTGAGCCCCATCTTTGTTTTTGCTTCGAATTCTGCGAGCACGGCGGGTTTCGTGGATTCGAGTACGCAATCCAAGCGCCGGAGCACGGTGAAGGGCAGAATCACGCGCCCGTACTCAGATTGTTTGTAATCCCCGCGCAAGAGGTCCGCTACGGACCAGATAAATGAAGATAGCGCTTGGTGGTTCATTGTATTTCGACCTTGCCTGTGTGCTGGTTACTGGGGCGACCGAGTGCGGGGGGACACCGCTGCTGGCATGCTGTCGGCAGCGGTGGACGTGGCGTCGATTTTACCTCCGCCTCGCCGGTGATTCCTGAGGGAAACATTCGCTCCGGGGGGGGGCAGACTGAAGCGGAGTTTGGAGGCAGCCCATCCGTGGTCCCGCGTCAGCCCGTGGCGAGACGACATCGGCTGACGCAGAGAACGATAGTGGACAATTGGTCAGCGTTTGCCGAACTCGAGAAGGAGGTCGCAGAGCTTGTCCAACGACGCGGATTTGCCTCCATTGTCGACAGCTAAGGCGAGCTTCGCCCCAATGAGCAACGGATTCTTGTGAAGGCCCTTGGCGTTTCCATAGGATGCGTGGGCCTCGTTCTTCACTTTTTCGTAGGCATTCGCGCCCATCCCCTCCAAGAGCTCCGCGTCGACAGTATCTCCGAGATTTGTGCGCCAGATTGCGTGGTTGCCGGCCCAAATGGTCTCTGCCGGTATCGGCGTCTTGTCGTCGCCGCCCACTAGTTTCAGCAGGGCTGCGTTATCTCTCACATGATGGTGCTTATGCTCCTCTTTGCAGTCCGCGTCGCCGTCAAAGACGATAAAGACCGGGATTTCTAGCTGCTGAGCGATGATTGCTGGACGCAGGATGTTGCTCTTGCTATCGACGTGAACGATGTGGCATCCGGCCTTACGAAACTCGGGCATGCGGTTCGTGAGTGTCAACCACGAGTTGATGTACGCGACGTCCTCGATACCCTCCACCAAGATTACCCTCTGGGCGAAGAATATCTCGGTCAGTGTCGGCTGCAGTATTTGCGCAATGCGCGCAAGCGACCCCCGAGGGTCGAGCGGCTTTTCGCCGGTCAGCTCCGCGTACTTCTCACCAATCTTGGCTGGTAGCGGCTGAGTGGTGTAAGAGGCCTTCGTGTCCGAATCGCGCCGCACCATCCGAACGCTTTCGAACGAGTTGCCCGAGACAAACAATGGACTATGGGTCGTTACGAGAACCTGTGAACCGCCCTCAGCCAATGCGTTCAGAACGCCTGCAAGATGGCGAGCCTGGGGAGGGTGTTGGTATAGTTCCGGTTCCTCACAGCCAAGGATGAGTCGAGGCTCTGTCGTCTCTCCCTGATTTGCCAGCTCCTGCAGCAGGGCTAGTAGAAAGGAGCGTTGGAAACCGTGACCAAAGCGAACCAGGTCTCCTTCGAAAGTTCCCTCGCCGGCAATTATCTTTGCGAACGGCTCCTCAACCCTAACCGACTTGTCCGGGTCTTGTTGCCAACTCACACGCAGGCTGGTGTCAGGATGCGCCCACTGCATCAAACGCGTCTGTAGCGAGTCAGATATATCTGCCAGTGCCCCCTGACTTTCGTCAAGAAGCTGCTGATATTCATCTCGCGCACGCTGCGCCATTTCCGTCAGACGCTCAGCGAAATTTACCTTGGAACGGACAGTCCGGGCGACCAGTTTCCCAAGAGCTGTAGCCTTCCCTTCCGATTGCTCAGCGGTAGCATCTTTGACCGCAGGAATATAGAGACCCACTGGAGATACTTCTGAAGTCGGTTTGTGCCTTTGCTGACGCCGTAGAACTGGTCTTCGCTGGGAATCAGAATACAGTCACCGGGACGGTCTGCCTCGTAGGACTTGAGGGACTCTGCCATCGCAGCCTGACTTGCGGCCTTTGGAAGGTCAAACTGGGCCTGTAGTGTTCCGTATATCTGCTTCAGTTCATCGGCCTTGGCCTTGTCGCCCATGCGCTCGAAAAAGTGCATGAACTCCGCCATCCCAAGTCGCTGGCCGAATTGCCGAACCTCCGCTCTTCCCGTGCCGGCATTGAACGTTGCTTTCGCGGTCACGGTCAGGCGGTCCATTCGGAAGTAGGCTTTGAATTCTTCCTTTGCTTCGGCGTTAAGGTCGCAGAACGTCACCGTGATTTCGATGGGCTGAGATGTGTCCTTTCGGTGAAAGTCTTCGGCCGACAGAAGTGCCACGTCGGTAGATGCACCATCGGTCTCACGGAAGAAGACATTTAGCGCGAACAAAAATGTGGATTTCCCCGCGCCGTTCGGTCCGACAAAGCAGTTGTATTGGTTAAGGGAAACCTTCGCGTCCTTGATGGACCTGAGGTTTTTAATGTGAATTGATTCGATGCGCATGTTTGTCCCCGGGCTGGTGGATTTCCTTGCGTACAATTTAAACACAGTAGGATGCCTCAGGTGGTTTTCGGATTTGCCAAACCCTGTCGAAGCATCGTTCTATTTATTCCGTCACGCCCAAGGCGGCCAGTGGAAACGTATCAACGACGTCGCACACACCGACGGCAAGGTCGTTGTCGTTCACGTCGAACACTTCAAGGTCGCAGGGGAATCTCATTCCTCGGTGGTTCGGCGAAGAGGTCCATCCGCGTTCGTGATATAGCGAAGTGGCCGCGCAAGCTATAGCACTCGCCTTTGCGTAACGCTCGCTGAAGCATTGCGATGAAGTGTGCAAGATGGTTAGGTTTTTTCGCGCCACTTCGCGATACCGACGAGCTATCTCTTCAAATTGCAGAGATTACAAAGCAGATTGAGGAAATCGCAAAATACCTGGCTGAGGTGGACTCCGAACGTAGAGAAGCGCTTGTCGACGACGCGCTGACAGGGCAAATCAGCAAATACGCAAATGCGCTGGGTTTGGAACAGCGTGGTAAGGTAAAACTGGACAAGCAGGAACTCACTCTCAGTTTCAGTAAAACCGAAGACGGGAAAAAAGAGTACCTATGGGAAGTCGGCAGCGGAGAGAACTGGATGAGTTCCCGTCCCGCGCGGGCTCGCCCTGAACCCCAGATACTCGCAAGCGAGCCATCAAGCTTCCACGATGGTGTCGAGAATCGATTCAAAATAGTGTGGGTACTGCTGAAGAACTTCTCGTACTTCGACTTGCACATTTCGAACGCGGCCAATCACCTCGGCGCGCACTGCCTCGACGCCGATTAAGCTCGGTTGCAAATCTTGCACAAGCATGCGGTCTGAGAAGCCCGTTTCGTGAATTGCCACCAGCAGGGCATTAGGTAATCCATACTTCAGGCCGCTTTGCAGTTGTTTCAGCAATTCGACAGTCGGTGGTCTATCGGCCTCGTCCCCTCGCTCGAAGAAAGTAACCAGTGCAGTGAGATAAAGTGAAAACTCGTATCCGAAGCAGTTGTCGCAGATGTCCACAACGTCTCCGGACGTGAACCGACGTTGGCCTGTCCCATGGCGTTTTGCAATGCGCCTTCTGTGTATTTCCTCCTCAATTCGGTAGTACGGCTGACCCGAAAGCCACAGTTGCGCGATATGTTCAAGGTGCTCCTTACCGATGCACTTTGAGAATAGCTCGTCTTCGCTGACTGCGGCGAGGAGAGGCCATATCGTCGACAGCAATTGCTCTTGTGTAAGCGACGCCAGTACATCTTCGCGATGGTCCTCACACCATCTGTAAATCTTCGCGAGCGCGTTGAGGCCGAGGAGCGTTCTGGAGTTGCGTCGTTGCGCGACCGTATCCGGCTCGCGGTCATGCACAGCTCGTGCGACTTCGACGAATATCCGCTTGAGCAGCTCCTTTTGGTTGTCTGACGCGAGCATAAAGGCGAAAGTGCTTTCAGCGAGGCCTTCGACTTGTTGAAGGAACTGCTCGAACTCTTCGTCGCCGCGACTAGCCTGCAAAAAGCTGGCAACAGCGTTCAGCAATCGGGCCTTATGTTTGACCTGTCGCGCAACTGCCTCAGGCGTGGCACGCACCGCGCGCAGATAGACGGGGTCGTCGTTGATTTGCGCCAGTGCATTGTCTTCGTCGGCGAGCAAAGCAACGGCCACATCGAACGCATTCTGGACCTCCTCGGAACCGTCATCGTTCACAATCGGTTCGACGAGAGCCAGAAGCGAGCTACCAGTTGGCTCCACGTTTCGAGCATCAAGCAGTTCTCTAACGGCATCCCATCGCCACCGATTCCGGCGTTGCCGAGCGTCTTTGTCATCAAAGACGCGGGTATCGGCGAAGATGACGGAGCCCTCGATATGCATGCCGGCGCGTCCAGCACGGCCCATGAGATTATGAAAGTCTCTAACCTTCACACGCTCACCACCTTGGTAAATGCTTGAAACAATCAGGTATCTGAGCGGTAAATTGACTCCCTGTGCCAGAGTCGACGTACATACCACGAGAGGAATCAGAGATTCTTTCATCGCGTGTTCAATGCACACGCGTAGGCCTTGGGGCGTGTTGCCGTGATGAGCCAGAATACCGAGCCTGGCCCCCATTGTTACGACGGCATCCCCGCCAAAATGCTTGACGTGCAAATGGACAAGCCGTCGCAGTTCATCCGCGTCCGCAGCGGTACTAGGTGCATCAAATGGAACACCACGTGAGAAGTATTCGACCGCCTTTGCAACAATACCCGCCGCACTGTCTTTTCGACCGCAGAAGATTGCGGAACTGCCTTGCGGTGCTAGCTTCAACCCTAGGTACAGCGCAACGTCAGCGGCATCATCTTTTTCAGGGAATACCCGATTTCGCCGCTCGCGACCTAGTAGAGGCAATCTGACCGACTCAATAATCCGTGGAACAAAGTAAGGAAAGTCTTCGGCTGCACCCAAGGCATTGAACTGCAGAGTTCCAAGCGCTGTCTTCCAGCTTGCAAACGCTACGGAACGTTGCGTAGGGGCAAGGTCCTCGCCTCGGGCAACGCGTGAGCGCTCGCCCAGCAGCCATCGTCCGACGACTTCCCCGTTCGAAATCACCGCTGAGACGAGAATTATCTGCGCCTTTCTCGGTAGGGCACTTTTCAAAGTTGTGAGCAGCAGCTCGTAGGTTACGCCTCGAGCTCCCGAGTCGAATTGATGTCCCTCGTCGTAGATGACAAGGCCTATCTTTTCCGCAAGCTCCGGCGACTGGCGCAGTACGTACAAAAACTTTTCCGGTGTGAGCACCAAAATTTGAGGTCGAGGTTGGTGCTCCTCTCCGAGCAACTCGGCCAGCAGCTCCGTAAAATCTTCCTGCAGAACGTCGGACAGTTCGTCGATTGATACCTGCTCCCCAGCAAAGGCCTGCCGCAGCGACATCGAAATCTCGTGGCAAAGCGCCCTGAAGGGCGCGACCACCACAGCGGTGCGCGCGTTGTTCGCCAAGATTGCGCTTCGTATCACCAGTTCGACCGCCCGAGTTTTCCCCGCACTCGTTGGCATCTGCACAACGGCTGAGGCACCGGCGAAGACGCCCGATTCTCCCAAGAGCCGTTGTGACGGCCAAAGCTCCGAGACGAAGTCTCGTTTGAGAAATACGTCCAACCATGCCTCATCGTCGAGCCTAGAATATCTAGGCAAATTCAAACGACTTGAGTTGCTGACCTTGCGGAGAATGGTTGCTACGCACACGTCGACAAGGGCTACCTCACGGGCGCTTCCTCTCGCGTAGACCACCCGACGAAGGATTGCCGCATTGCGCAGCAAAATGCGCTCGTCGCCGCCGACGCGGGTGAGCAGTTCAGACGCAGCGGCTGACACCGCTCGCAGTTCGAGCGAGAACCGGTATTCAGGGGCAACGTACGCGTCTGTCAAGCGATTCGCCAGTGCAAACCGTAAGACCGTCGGGAGCGGGTCATCAACCGGAAAACCTCGGTCCGCGAGAAGATTACTTATCACCACGCTACTGCCTGGCGTCTCCGACAGGTAGAACGATGCCGCAGCGAGCGTCAGAACCTCGTCGTCCAACTCATCGTCGAAGCGTGCGGCGACGTAGGCATGAAAGAAAGATGCCGCAAAGCGCAGACCTTGTCGGTCGGTCGGAACACCAGAGGCGACAAGGGTCGCTCGTTGTTCGTACTGCTCGCACAGCGCGGCCGCTTCGTCCCCCAAGATTCCAATGGTGAGAAGAAAGAGGTCTTCGGGATGGGTGCCGGGAGGGATTGCGAGATGGTGGTTCTCTGGTACCGCATATTCGAACATACGCGCCTTTGCCTGCGTAATGCCGAATAAGCGTCGAGAATTGGCCTCAGGCCTCATTTGCGGCTCTTTCGTAGAGGTTGTGAGCGAGCGTCATCAAGTCTTCGCCTCGGATGACCAGCAAGAGAAGAGCTGTCCCGGGCGGATGCGCAACTGTCGAGGTCGCAGCTATCTGCTCAGCGTCGAACACCAAATTGTTGACGACAGCGGCGGCACCGACTTGTTCTGTGAATGGTCTATCAGCTTTCAGCTGAAAGCGTTCCACCAACGCCACTCGTTCGGTATCGCGAATCAGATGCGCTCTGCGCTTCATGGCTAAGAGCGTGTACGCTTGCCTTACCCGGTCTTTCGCGGCATCGTCGACGGCATCCTGCAATCTAGCTCTTGCACGACCACCAGACAACTGAGCCTTCACTTCGAACGTCGTCAGCGTGTCTTGAAAAGCATTTCCGTTCGGACATATTCGCAGTCCGATGATGTCAGTGCCTTTGACCGACTCATTTGGGGTGGCTTTTTCGGAGAATCGCCAGCGAGGCACCCAGTGGTCCAGGCTGTACTCGAGAAAGTCCGAAACGAGTATCTCCGCGAAATCGCCCGCCCGAACGGCGGGTCCTGGATTTTCCGCGTTCGGAAAAATCCGCTCAATCAAAAACTGAGCACGCGAAAGGCCGGTGCCACCTCTAAGGACATCGATGTCGGCATCTAGGCAATAGTGTTCCCGAAAATGACGAGCCCATGCAGCCAGGATTGCATCGTCCGGCTGATGCGCGAACTCGAAAATGCTAACGCTTCTGCCTGCGGTCGTGTTGATTGACGGGTGAGCGACAAACCAACCCATGTGCTCAGGAGGCGGCATCGTCGAGCCTCCGCAACGGTGGAGCGTGAAGCATGAACTTCTCTTCTAGTAAGAATAGCAAACGTACCTCTGCACTTTCGTCAATCTGCAGGGCCGTAAAGCTGGCGATTTCGCAAGCGCCCGTTCTTCAACGGTCGTAGCCAAAACCGGCAATCGACCTTGAGGCCCGACATTCAAAGCTTTAGTGATATGCGATACGTCATCGAGCTCTCAGCAAAAAACGTCGAACACGTTGCGTGTATCTTGCCAGCGTCACCGACTTCGCCCGATTCCACGACTGGTCGACGTCGACTTGAGAGGCATCCTTCCAGAAATATGCGCCCTCCGGAAGGCTAGCTTCTCCACGCCGCTACCGATTTCTTAGACGCTCACTCGCTCTCGGAGATATTTGGGAAGTGCAGGTGCACGTAAATGAATCGTCTATAATTCCGCACTATTAATGCGAAAAACCCATAAGTTTCTCAACTTATGGGTCTTTTTTTCTCAGGTTATGCGTCTACCTACACAGACGATCAAACGTCGATATTCCCCGCCCGCAGCGCATTGCTTTCGATAAACGCACGACGCGGCTCGACATCGTCGCCCATGAGCGTCGTGAAGATGCCGTCTGCGGCGATCGCGTCCTCGATCTGCACGCGCAGCAGACGCCGCACAGTCGGGTCCATCGTCGTTTCCCACAGCTGCCCGGGGTTCATCTCGCCAAGCCCCTTATAGCGCTGCTTCGACACGTTGCGCTCGGCATCGGCGATCAGCCACTTCATCGCGCTCTTGAAGTCGTTGACGGCCATGCTGCGCTCGCCGCGCTTGATCACGGCGTTCTTGCCGATCAAGCCCTTGAACGTGTTGGCCGTGTTCACGAGCTGCTGATAATCGGCGGTGAGCTGGAACTCCTCGTCGATCACCGAGACCTTCACGTTGCCGTGATGGCGGCGCTCCACGCGCAGCGAACGTTGCTCGCGCACCTGGTCGTACATCGGCACCACGCTCACCTCGGGCTTGAGCGGATCGTCGCGCAACTGCGCTTCGAGGGCGCGCGCCGAAGCCTCGGTCGATGCCTCGCTCGACAGGTCGATCGCCACGCCGTCCATGATCGCTTCGAGCGCGCGCTCGTCGTACAGACGCGACAGACGATCCACCACGCCGCGCGCAAGCTGGTACGAGCGCGCGAGTTCGCCGAGCGCGTCGCCGGAGATCGGCGTCGCGCCTTCGCTCGGCACGAGCTCCGAGCCTTGCAGCGCGAGACGCAGCATATGCGCGTTGAGCTCGGAATCGTCCTTGAGATAACGCTCGTCCTTACCCGCTTTGAGCTTGTACAGCGGCGGCTGCGCGATATACACGTAGCCGCGCTCGATCATCTCCGGCATCTGGCGATAGAAGAACGTGAGCAGCAGCGTGCGGATGTGCGCGCCGTCCACGTCCGCGTCGGTCATGATGATGATGCGGTGATAGCGCAGCTTGTCGAGGTTGTAGTCGTCCTTGCCGATGCCGCAGCCGAGCGCGGTGATGAGCGTGACGATCTGCTCGGAAGACAGCAGCTTGTCGTAGCGGGCCTTTTCGACGTTCAGCACCTTGCCGCGCAGCGGCAGGATTGCCTGGAACTTGCGATCGCGGCCTTGCTTGGCCGAGCCGCCTGCCGAGTCGCCCTCGACGATATAGACCTCCGACTTCGCCGGATCCTTCTCCTGGCAGTCCGCGAGCTTGCCCGGCAGGCCCACGCCGTCGAGCACGCCCTTGCGGCGCGTCATCTCGCGCGCCTTGCGCGCGGCGTCGCGAGCCCGCGCGGCGTCGACGATCTTGCCGCAAATCGTCTTCGCGTCGTTCGGCGTTTCCAGCAGGAACTCTTCGAGCGCCTTCGCCACGACTTCTTCCACCGGCGCACGCACTTCCGAGGAAACCAGCTTGTCCTTCGTCTGCGAACTGAACTTCGGCTCCGGCACCTTCACGGAAAGCACGCACGACAATCCTTCGCGCATGTCGTCGCCCGAGGTTTCCACCTTGGCCTTCTTCGCGATTTCGTTGTCGGCAATGTACTTGTTGATCACGCGCGTCATCGCCGCGCGCAGGCCGGTCAAGTGCGTGCCGCCGTCGCGCTGCGGGATGTTGTTGGTGAAGCACAGCACGCTTTCGTTGTAGCTGTCGTTCCACTGCATCGCCACTTCGACGCCCACGCCGTCCTTCTCGCCCTGAATGTAGAAAATGTTCGGATGCAGCACCTGCTTGGCCTTGTTGATGTACTCGACAAAGCCCCTCACGCCACCCGCGAAAGCGAAATCGTCTTCCTTGCCGGTACGCTGGTCGGTCAGGCGAATGCGCACGCCGTTGTTCAGGAACGAAAGCTCGCGAATACGCTTGGCGAGAATGTCGTAGTGATACTCCACGCTGCCGAAGATGGTTTCGTCGGCCATGAAGTGCACTTCGGTGCCGCGATTCTCGGTGTCGCCGAGCAGTTGCATGGGCGAGACCGCGTGGCCGTCGCGCTCTTCGAGCACACGGTTCTGCGGCACGCCGCGGTGAAATTCCATGAAGTGCTTCTTGCCGTCGCGGCGCACCGTGAGACGCAGGAAGCTCGAGAGCGCGTTCACGCACGACACGCCCACGCCGTGCAGGCCGCCCGAGACCTTGTAGCTGTTCTGGTCGAACTTGCCGCCCGCGTGCAGCTCGGTCATCACGATTTCGGCGGCGCTGCGCTTCGGATCGTGCTTGTCGTCCATCTTCACGTCCGTGGGAATGCCGCGGCCGTTGTCGGTGATCGAGATGGAGTTGTCCGCGTGGATCACCACGTGAATGTCGTTACAGTAGCCGGCGAGGGCTTCGTCGATCGAGTTGTCCAGCACTTCGAAGACGAGATGGTGCAGACCGGTGCCGTCCGACGTGTCGCCGATGTACATCCCGGGCCGCTTGCGCACTGCCTCCAGACCTTCGAGGATCTGGATCGACGAGGCGCCGTAGCTGTTGTCGGGTTGCGCGTTGTTCGTATCAGTCATGGAATTTTCCGGTTCTGCGTACTGCCTGTGTTACTGCTCGAGACTTTTTCAAAAAGCCATAAAAACGCCAAAGGGGCGCAGCGCCCCCTGGTGTTCTTCTTCTGTCGCGCTTTTTAGATGCGCATCGGCATCACCACGTACTTGAATTCCTCGTTCTCGGGAATCGTGATGAGCGCGCTGGAACTGGCGTCGCCGAGGCTCACTTCCAGCGTGTCGACCTTCAGGTTCGCGAGTACGTCGAGCAGATACGTGACGTTGAACCCGATGTCGATGGTGTCGCCCTGGTAGGCGATTTCCAGCTCTTCCTGCGCCTCTTCCTGGTCGGCGTTGGTCGACATGATCTTGAGCTGGCCCGGCTCGATGATGCAGCGCACGCCCTTGAACTTGTCGGACGTGAGAATCGCCGCGCGTTGCAGCGAGCGTTGCAGTTCTTCGCGGCCGATCTGGAAGGTGTTCTTGTGCGCCTTCGGGATCACACGCTGGAAGTCGGGGAACTTGCCTTCGACGAGCTTCGAGACGAGCTCGACCTGGCCGAACGTGAACTTCACCTGGCTTGCGCCGATGTCGATCTTCAGCGAATCGTCGATGTCTTCGAGCAGGCGCTGCAGTTCGAGAATGGTCTTGCGCGGGATGATGACTTCCTGGCGCGCGAACGAGCCTTCGATCTTCATCGACGAGAACGCGAGGCGGTGGCCGTCGGTCGCGACTGCCATGAGCTGGTCGCCGTCCACGACGAGCAGCATGCCGTTCAGGTAGTAACGGATGTCCTGCTGCGCCATGGCGAAATACACCATGCCGAGCAACTGGCGGAACGTCTTCTGCGGCACCGCGAGGTTCGCGCCGAAGTCCTTGGCCTGCGCCACCGTGGGGAACTCGTCCGCGGCGAGCGTTTGCAGCGCGAAGCGGCTCTTGCCCGACTGCACCGTGAGGCGCTTGTCGGCGAGCGTGAGCGTGACCTGACCGTCGGGCATGGCGCGCAGGATGTCGAGCAGCTTGCGCGCCGCGACCGTCGTGGCCACCTGGTCGTTGCCGACGCCGAAATCGGCAGTCGTGGTGATCTGCAACTCGAGGTCGGTCGACAGGAACGAGACGTCGGAACCGGTTTTGGTGATCAGCAGATTGGCGAGGATCGGCAACGTATGGCGGCGTTCGACAATGCCGCTCACCGTTTGCAGCGGCCTCAGCAGGTTATCGCGTTCGGTCTTGACCAGTTGCATAGAGTTCCTTCGTTGATGTGACGGTCTGCGCGCCCGCCTGGCGCCGGTATTGCCGACGCGACCCCACGAATCTGCAGGTGCGCCCGGCTACTTTGGCGCCGCTCAGGCGGTTGATGCAGCACAGGCCGCGGCGTGGTTCCCGCCCCGGACCGCCGGGCGGTTAAACCCATATTGTGCCTGAAAACGGACCACTTCCCTAAATTGGGGGCGATCCGCGAAATAAACAGGGCAAATCCTTCGGAATACGACCGTGAGCCCCGCCATTCCAGTGCCGCCGCCTGATGTGTATTACCCCTTCAGCGTCTGCTCGAGCACGTGCAGCTCGTGATTGAGCTGGGCGTCCTTGGTGCGTTCGTCGGCGATCTTGCGCACGGCGTGCAGCACCGTGGTGTGGTCGCGGCCGCCGAACAGCTCGCCGATTTCCGGCAGGCTCTTCTGCGTGAGCTCCTTGGCCAGATACATGGCGATCTGGCGCGGGCGCGCGATATTCGCCGGGCGCTTCTTCGAATACATGTCGGCGACCTTGATGCTGTAGAAGTCCGCCACCGTCTTCTGGATGTTCTCGACCGAAATCTGGCGATTCTGCACCGTCAGCAGGTCCTTGAGCGCTTCCTTGGTCAGCTCGATCGAGATCTCGCGGCCGTGGAACTTCGAGTACGCGAGGATCTTGCGCAGCGCGCCTTCGAGTTCGCGCACGTTCGAGCGCAGGTGCTTCGCGACGAAGAACGCCACGTCCTCGTTCAGGCTGACGCCTTCCGATTGCGCCTTGCGCATCAGAATGGCCACGCGCATTTCCAGCTCCGGCGGCTCGATCGCTACGGTCAGGCCCGAGTCGAAACGCGAGATCAGACGGTCGTCGATACCCGAGATTTCCTTCGGATACGTATCGCTCGTGATGATCACCTGCGCCTTGTTGGCGACGAGCGCCTCGAACGCGTAGAAGAACTCTTCCTGCGTGCGCGACTTGCCCGAGAAGAACTGGATATCGTCGATCAGCAGCAGGTCGAGCGAGTGGTAGTAACGCTTGAAGTCGTCGAACGCCTTGCGCTGGTAGGCCTTCACCACGTCGGACACATACTGTTCGGCGTGGATGTAGCGAATGCGCGCGCCGGGCTTGTCGAGCAGGAGCTGGTTGCCGATCGCATGGATCAGGTGGGTCTTGCCGAGGCCCACGCCGCCGTAGAGGAACAGCGGGTTGTACGAGATGCCGGGGTTGTCGGCGACCTGGATCGCGGCCGCGCGCGCGAGCTGGTTCGCCTTGCCCGTCACGAAGTTGTCGAACGTGAGCACCGGGTTGAGCTTCGAGCGCTCGTAGGTCGGGTCCGGCTCGCCGCTCGAAGCGGCCGCAGCCGCTCCCTGGCCCGGACGCCATGTGCGGCGGCCGGCGGCGGCCTCGTTGGCGTCGAGGCTCGGCAGGTCGAGGTCGGCGGCGTCTTCGGCGGTGGCCTGCGCGGCGGCGGCCGACGCGGCTTGCACCATGCCGGCGAGGCCCGTACCGCCAGTCATGGCGGCCGGTTGCGGCGCGGCGGCTGCGCTCGCGACCGCCGCAGGCGCGGCAGCCAGCGGCGCGCGCGACGCGGCCGCAGGTGCCGGTGCGACGTGAGGCGCGCGCATGCCTGCCTTCGGGTCGAGGACGAACTGCACGTCGACCGGGGTCTGCCAGAAGTCGCGCGCCAGATCGGCGATCCGGCCCGAAAACTGGCTCTTGACCCAGTCGAGCTTGAAACGGTTGGGAGCGGCTATCTGCAGCGTGTTCGCCGCAGCATCAAAGGCAACCGGGGCCAACGGTTTAATCCACGTCACGTACTGCTGGGGCGTTAGCTCACGCTCCAGCAGTGCGGAACAGTGTTGCCAGAATTCGTTCATCGAGTTGCTGTGGTCGTTTTGTTTGCATGCAAGTCTGTCGCTCCGCTCTTGCCGCACATACGCGACGAGGCCCTGACGAGGCGACGGCAATGGCTCCGGAAGCCCGCGCGGCAAAGGTCTTGCGGCAAGCAGGCGGGCCGGAGCGGCATGCAGGATTCTTGGGATAGGCGAGATTCTAACGCCGAAATCCCCTCCCCAGGAAGTTATCCACAGGGACGGATCAACGCACGCTCGTTCGCGCCCTTTCCGTGGCCGAGGCAGCGCCGCTTGGCCGTTCCAGAAGGTTCGATTGCCTAACCTATTGACGGCCAACGAAAAACCGGCTTAAATAACGGGTTCCTCGAAAACCAATCCCTAGTACCACCGGCCATTGCCTTTTTCCGCGATGCTCGCCGCGGTCAAAACTCAACAGTGAGAGCAACATGAAACGTACTTTCCAACCTTCCGTTACCCGTCGCAAGCGCACCCACGGTTTCCGCGTGCGCATGAAGACCGCTGGTGGCCGCAAAGTGATCAACGCACGCCGTGCGAAGGGTCGCAAGCGCCTCGCCGTCTAAGTCGGGCAGCATCGCTATCAGCGAAATCACGGGTAGCGGCCCGCTCGCGAGCACGGCGAACAGGACGAGCCTGGTAACTGATCGGGGCGTCATGCCGTCGCGAACGCAAGCCGCTTTTCCGAAAGCCGCAAGGCTACTGAAAACGGATGAGTTCTCATCCGTTTTTCGTTTGCGCCCATGGCGCCGCACCGAACACTTCGTCGTGTACGGCCGGCCCACCGGCAACGAGGCGCGGCTCGGGCTCGTGATCGGCAAGAAGTACGCGCCGCGCGCGGTCACGCGCAACCTGGTGCGCCGGATTGCCCGCGAAGCGTTTCGTGTGCGCCGTGCGCAGTTCGACGGTTTCGACCTGCTGCTGCGCCTGCATACGAAGTTCGACCGCAAGGCGCTGCCGGGCGCGTCTTCGCCGGCGCTCAAAGCGTTGTGCCGCGGCGAGATCGAGACGCTGCTCGAAAAGGCCGCGCGCGAAGTCGCGCGGCGTGGCGGCGCTGCGCCTGCGACATCTGCGCGCACCCCTTGCGCGACGCAGGCTGCGGCACCAAGTGGGCAGGCAGCCGGGGAGCCGGCGCATGCCCAGGCCGGTAAAGATTTGCCGCCGGACGAGAGCAAGACCCGCGCATCATGAGCGGGGCGCGCGAGTCCGGCATATCCGACGTAGCCGCCGCGCAAGCGGCACGGGGTTCGTCATCGAACGCGGCGCAGCCAGGCCGCAACGCCATGCAAACGGTATTGATCGCACTGCTGCGTTTCTACAAGCTTGCCGTGAGTCCCCTCCTCGGCAGCCGGTGCCGTTTTTATCCTTCCTGTTCGGATTACGCACGCGAGGCAATCCAGTATCATGGCGCCGCGCGTGGGACTTACCTCGCCGCGCGGCGGCTGTGCCGCTGCCATCCGTTTTCGGCGGGCGGCATCGATCTCGTCCCGCCTGCCTCTCCGAAAAAGCGCTGACGCGCCATTCCATCGACACTGAGACAACGCATGGATATCAAACGCACCGTCCTATGGGTCATCTTCTTCATGTCAGCGGTCATGCTGTACGACAACTGGCAGCGCGACCATGGACGCCAGTCGATGTTCTTCCCGAACGCGACGCAAACGCAGACGCAAACCGCCGCGGGCGGCCCTGCGCCGGCTAGCGCCGCCAATGGCGCGTCCGACCTGCCGACGGCCGCCGCCGCCGCGGGCCAGGCGCCGACGAACACCGCCCAGCCGGCTGCAGCCGCAGCACAGCTCGTTCACTTTCGCACCGACGTCTACGATGGCGTGATCGACACGCGCGGCGGCACGCTCGTGAAGCTTTCGCTCGTGAAGGAAAGCGCCGATGGCAAGGGCCCCGACCAGTACATCACGCTGTTCGACCACACCAACGACCACACGTACCTCGCGCGCACGGGCCTGCTCGGCGGCGACTTCCCGAACCACAACGACGTGTTCACGGCAGTCGAAGGCCCGCGCGAGCTGACCGGCGACGCCAGCTCCTTCCAGATCGCGCTGCAGTCGCCCGAGAAGGGCGGCGTGAAGGTCACCAAGACCTACACGTTCACGCGCGGCAGCTACGTGATCGGCGTGGACTGGAAGGTGCAGAACGTCGGCAGCGCGCCCGTTTCGCCCACGCTCTACATGGAAATCGTGCGTGACAGCGAGCCGGTCGAAACGCCGCGCTTCTCGCACACCTTCATCGGGCCGGCGGTGTACTCGAACGAGCATCACTTCCAGAAGATCACGTTCGGCGACATCGACAAGAACAAGGCCGACTTCGTGACCCAGGCCGACAACGGCTGGATCGCGATGGTGCAGCACTACTTCGCGACCGCGTGGATTCCGCAGCAAGGCGTCAAACGCAGCATCTACGTCGAGAAGTTCGACAACTCGCTCTACCGCGTGGGCGTGAAGCAGCCGCTCGGCACGATCGCACCGGGTGCGACGGACACCGTGCAGGCGCGCCTCTTCGCGGGTCCGCAGGAAGAGCGCATGCTCGAAGGCATCGCGCCGGGTCTGGAACTCGTGAAGGACTACGGCTGGGTGACGATCATCGCGAAGCCGCTCTTCTGGCTGCTCGAGAAGATCCACGGCTACGTGGGCAACTGGGGCTGGTCGATCGTGCTGCTCACGCTGCTCATCAAGGCCGTGTTCTTTCCGCTCTCCGCCGCCAGCTACAAGTCGATGGCGCGCATGAAGGAAATCACGCCGCGCATGCAGGCGCTGCGCGAGCGCTTCAAGAGCGACCCGCAGAAGATGAACGCAGCGCTCATGGAGCTTTACAAGACGGAGAAGGTGAATCCGTTCGGCGGCTGTCTGCCGGTGGTGATCCAGATTCCGGTGTTCATTTCGCTGTACTGGGTGCTGCTCTCGTCGGTGGAAATGCGCGGTGCGCCGTGGATTCTCTGGATTCACGACCTCTCGCAGCAGGACCCGTTCTTCATCCTGCCTGTACTGATGGCCGTCTCGATGTTCGTGCAGACCAAGCTGAACCCGACGCCGCCGGATCCGGTCCAGGCGAAGATGATGATGTTCATGCCGATCGCGTTCTCGGTCATGTTCTTCTTCTTCCCGGCGGGCCTCGTGCTGTACTACGTCGTGAACAACGTGCTCTCGATCGCGCAGCAGTACTACATCACGCGCATGATGGGCAAAGGCAAGAAGAAGGCCGCTGCCTGAGGGCCGGGGCGGCAGTGATGCCGCCACCTGAATCAGGGCTCGAAAAAAAGCCGTCCGGTGTGAACCGGACGGCTTTTTGCATTAGCGGAGCGCCATTTCCTTGACGGCGCAGAGCGCAGCTTTCGTGTGCGCGCGTTAGCGCTTGTCCGCGTCGCCGTAGAATTGGGCGACCAGTTCCTGCACGAGATAGCGGTGATGGGCGCTGAGCGACTCGATCTTCGAGGCCAGTTCGAGCGTTTCCTCGGAAACCGGATATTTGCCGTCGGGCTTGCGGGGCCGCGGCACGCTCGCGCCCGCGTTGCCGGGAGGACCGTAGTGCAGCCAGTGGATGTCCACGTCAAACCAGTTCGCCAGCGTCTCGAGCTTGTCCTGCGTGGGAATGGTGCGGCCGCTCAGCCACTTGTGAGCGGTTTGCGGCGAAACCGGATGCTCGCCGTGATGGCGCAGGTTGAACTTGTTTGCCAGGTCGGTGCTGCCGCGCAGCTTTTCGGGCGCGCGCTTCATGGCGAACTTGAGACGCTCGGCAAAGGCGGCTTTTTCGTCGGAGGTCGGCATGGGCGAGATTGTGCAACCCGAAATCGCCGAAGATGACAACCAGTTAGGCTATATTTAACGTATATAAGCGATAATTCACCTGCTTCTGGTTGTCGTATGACTTCGGTCGAGATCTCCGCGAATTCCTTTGTGGCAAGACGTTGATGAAATCTGGCGCTCGAATTAACTGAAATCTGACAGAATTCCTTGAGACCAATCTTAGCTAATTTGAGATAAGGCGAGACGAATCTCAGCCGGGTTTCCAGCCGGAAAAGGCCTTCTCTGGCGCGTTACAATGCCTCGCACTTTGCGAGTGCCCGCGAGACCCACCGAGTCCCCGCACTGCATCCCGATTCCAGCCCTGCCCTACGTTCCACGCCCATCATGCTTGCCACCGATTCCGATCCCATCGTCGCCATTGCCACTGCACCCGGACGCGGCGGGATTGGTGTCGTGCGTGTCTCGGCCGGCCGCGCCGGCGGGGCGGCGACCGTCGCGTTGATGCGAGCCCTCACGGGCCAGGACCTGGTTGCGCGCCACGCGAGCTACGTCCCCTTCCTCGACGGCGCCGGCACGGTGCTCGACCGGGGTATCGCGCTGTCGTTCCCCGCGCCGCATTCGTACACGGGCGAGCACGTACTTGAACTGCAGGGCCACGGCGGCCCAATCGTGCTGCAACTCGTTTTGCAGCGCTGCATCGAGGCCGGCCGCGAGTTCGGGCTGCGCCTCGCCGAACCTGGCGAATTCACCCGGCGCGCGTTCCTCAACGACAAACTCGATCTGGCCCAGGCGGAAGCCGTCGCAGACCTGATCGAGGCGAGCACCGAAGCGGCGGCGCGCTCGGCCGGCCGCTCGCTCGACGGCGCGTTCTCGCGCGACATCCATGCCCTCGTAGACGACGTCGTGACGCTGCGCATGCTGGTGGAGGCGACGCTCGATTTCCCCGAAGAAGAGATTGATTTCCTCGAGGCCGCGGACGCCCGCGGCAAACTCGCACGTATTCGCGAGCAGCTCGACCACGTGCTCGCCGAAGCGCGCCAGGGCGCGCTGCTGCGCGAGGGACTTTCGGTCGTGCTCGCGGGACAACCCAACGTAGGCAAGTCGTCGCTTTTGAACGCGCTGGCAGGCGCGGAGCTCGCGATTGTGACGCCCGTTGCGGGCACGACGCGCGACAAGATTTCCCAAACCATCCAGGTCGAAGGCATCCCGCTGCATGTCATCGACACGGCAGGTTTGCGCGACACGGAGGACGAAGTCGAGAAGATCGGCATCGAGCGCACGTGGAGCGAGATCGGCCGCGCAGACGTGGTGCTGCATCTGCTCGATGCGCGCACGGGCATGAACGCCGGGGACGAGGTGATCGCCGCGCGCTTTCCCGCCGGTGTGCCGGTCGTGCGCGTGCTGAACAAAACCGACCTGACCGGTGTGCCGCCCGAAGTGGCGAAGCGTCGTGCCGTGAACGGCAGCGAAATCTGCGAATTGCGTCTTTCCGCGAAACAGGGCGACGGCGTTGGGCTGCTGCGCGCCGAGCTGCTGCGCATTGCAGGCTGGCAGGCGGATGCGCAGAGCGTCTATCTCGCGCGCGAGCGGCATCTCATCGCGCTGCGCGCGGCGCGCGAGCATCTCGCACAGGCGGCGGCGCACGCCGACCAGAATTCGCAACTACTCGATCTGTTCGCCGAGGAGCTGCGGCTCGCGCAGGAGTCGCTGAATTCGATCACCGGCGAGTTCACATCCGATGACCTGCTGGGTGTGATTTTCAGCCGGTTTTGTATCGGGAAGTAACCCGCAAGCGCGCCGCGCCCCGCCCATTCTTCTTCAACCTGGAACAATCCCTTCGAATCCCGAGGGTTAACCCTCAGCGGCAATCCTCCTAGACTTCCTCTCATCGGTTGCAGACATGTTGTCGCGCCGAATCAAAAACCAAAGGAGGTAGTTAGCATGAAGTCCCTGATCCAGACCGTAGCCGTCGCCGTTGCACTCGTGGTGCCGATGGCATCGTTCGCGCAATCGAATGCACCCGTGACCCGCGCCCAGGTGCGCGCCGAGCTGGAGCAGCTCGCGAAGGCGGGCTGGCATCCGGGCGCAGGGGCGGACCCGCACTACCCCGACGATCTTCTCGCCGCCGAAGCCAAGGTGGCCGCCGCGAACGGCGCAACCAGCGGCTACGGCGGCGTGGCGGCCGGCAATTCGGATGCAGGCCGCCCGGCGGTGTCCAAGGCAGACTGGAACGCGATGTATAACCATCCGTAACACGGCAATACTGTTGAAACGCTTGTGATGATCCATCGCAGGCGTTTCGTATACCTAAACGAATACCTCCGCCGTCGTTGACGCGACGGCTTCGCTCGGGCCTTCTGGCCTGGGCGCTTTTTCCAGCGACCGTCGAGCGAATCGGCGACTCTGCTCAAAAGCAAAGCTTGTTCAGCCTCACTTCAACGCACTACGAGCTAACTGCGACGTCATTTAATTCGTAGTGCGATCAATCCATAAGTTCGAAAACGGGCAATTGTCTTGCAGACGCTTCAACGCTTGCGCCCGCTAACTCGCTCCTCTGTGCCTCCACAAACGCCCAGCGGCCGCTGCGCGCGGCTGTAATTTGTGGACACACATCGTTGCTTTTCCAAACGCTTGCCTCGGCGTGGCTCGCCGACAATCCGTGGCATAGGAGAACGACGATGAAAACACTCTTCTGCGTTATTGCTCTCGCTGGCTTGTCGGCCGGCCTCACGGGTTGCGTGGTGGCGCCGCCGTACGCGTACGCGCCTGCGCCGGCCTACTACGGCTATGCGCCGGGCTACTATGCCGCGCCGGCTGTGGATATCGGGGTTGGCGTAGGCGGCTATTACGGCCACGGCTGGCGACATTAAGGGGACCGTAACAAGCTTCCTGAAAGCTTGACGTCTGACTTATGAACTTGACCTATCCGATGTGATAGCTGGACACGCGCTGCCGCCGAACTAAAGTGGCGAGACACGTATTCACAAGACCTTGGACCAGCGCACGGGGCAACCATGAGATTCATCGACGACGAGATCGCGCATATCACGCGCGCAATGGCGCCCTCGTTATCGGCCGGCACGACGCCGACAGTCTTTTCACTCGATTACTGGTACGGGCGCCTGTGCGCATTGCTTGACCTTGCCCAGATCACGCCGTCCCAGTTCCGCACGGTCGACGCGCTCATGGTCGAACTCGAAGCGCGGCGGCCTGCGCCCGGCGCAGCGGTGCGCGAGGCGCTGGCCGCCTGATTCACCGGTTCATGCGTTTGCTTCGCGCGCGCCCGGCGCCGCGAATTGCCGATTAACCTCGCCATGTCACCCGAGCATGGATTAGCCCGCGCGAGCGGGCTTTTTTCTTTTCCGGGGCGCTCGCCAGCGGCCTGGCAGACGAAAAAAGCACCGCAGCAGTTGCGGCGATCAGGAGCTTGACGTTTCGGCCAACCTGGTGCGCGCTCTTGAAAACGTCGTGCGCCCCCTGCATGTAGAGCCCACTATTTTCGGAGATGCAGATCGTGGGCAGACGACCTTCCTTCATTGACGATCTGGCTCGCGGCGTCCCATCCGACGGCGCGGGCCAGCGCCCCGGCTTCGACGACGACGCGCTCCTCGACGCCTATTCGCGAACCGTGATCGGCGCGCTGGAGCGCGTGCAGCCGGCCGTCGCGCACATTGCCGTCGAGCGCCGCGCATCGGGCCAGGCCCCCGCGCGCGGCGGCAGCGGCTCGGGCTTCCTGTTCACGCCGGACGGCTACTTGCTGACGAACAGCCACGTGGTGCATGGCGCAAGTAAGCTGAGCGTCACGCTTGCGGACGGCACGACGCAGAGCGCCGACCTCGTCGGCGACGACCCGAGCACGGATCTCGCCGTGCTGCGTATCGGCGCGGCAGAAGCGCTGCCGCACGCGCAACTCGGCGATTCGGCGGGCCTGCGCGTCGGGCAAATTGCCATCGCCGTGGGCAGCCCGCTCGGCCTCGCCCAAACGGTGACGACGGGTGTGGTGTCGGCGCTCGGCCGCTCGCTGCGCTCGGAGTCCGGCCGCATGATCTACGACGTGATCCAGACCGACGCCGCGCTCAATCCGGGCAACTCGGGCGGCCCGCTCATCAATTCGGCGGGTCAGGTGATTGGCGTGAATACGGCGATCATTCCGGGCGCGCAGGCTATCTGCTTCGCCACGGCCATCGACACGGCAAAGTGGGTTATCACGCAACTCTTCGCGCACGGCCGGGTGCGGCGTGCCTATATCGGCATTGCCGGCACCACGGTGCCGATCGCGCGCAAGGTGCAGCGTTACTTCGGCCTGAGCGCGACAACCGGCGTGCGGGTGATGGAAATCGTCAAGGGCAGTCCCGCGGCGCTCAGCGGCCTGCGCGTGGACGACACGATCGTGACGATCGACGGCGTGGCGGTGGACGGTATCGACACGCTGCAGCGTCTGTTCGACGTGTCGCGCATTGATCGCGCAGTGGAAATCGGTGTGATCCGCTTGACGCAGCGACTCATCCTGAGCGTGACGCCCGTCGAGCAAACGAACTAGGCGCGAGGAGCAGCCACGATGCCGGGCGGCGCACTGTGGCGTGCGCCACTTCACGCATTACCAGCCGCCGCCCGGCTGGGCATAAACCGGCTGCTGTCCGTAGTAGCCGGGCTGCGCGTAGCCGTCGTCATATTGCGGCGGCGAGGGCTGGGCCGGCGCACAAGGCACGTAGCGGCCCGAATACGGGTCGTAACACGCCGCGCCGGCCGGGGCGGCGGCATAAACCGGCGCCGGCTGGGCATACACGGGCTCGGGCTGCACATAGGCCGGCTGAGCCGGGTAGGCCACCGCCGGGCCGCTATTGAGCACGGCGCCCACCGCGGCGCCAATCAACGCGCCGCCGACCAGCGCACCCACCACGTCACCGCCGTGATCGTGCGCGCTCGCGGGGCCTGCCGACAGCGCACACCCCGCCAGCACCAAAACGGCTGCCATCTTTCGCATGTCGTTCTCCCAGAGAACCTTTGAAAACATGCGAGCGATTGTCAGCCTGATCGCTGGATACAGGTGCTGCAAGTGGTAACGCCGAATTACCGAAGGGTGTGGCTTGCCGGCGCGCTGGCCGGGAGCGAATCCGGTCAGCGTGCGTGCGCGCCGTCGTGCGCGTCTGCCTCGTGTGCGCGCGGCGTGCTGCCACGCTGCCCAGCGGACGGCCAGAGAAGGGTGAGCGCAACGGACAGCGCCATCAGCACGAACAAGGCGACGAAGTAAGCCATCCAGGAGAACTCGAAATCCACGAGTGCCACCCATGTGCTTCGGCGCGTTTATCCGCGCGATTCGTGCTCCCGCTCAGTGATGCAGAAGACTGCGTAGCGGATGACGCCAGTCGATATGATGTCCGTCTCCCGCTTCCACGCGTTGTCGATGCTCCTCGAGGATCTCGTCGGAAAACAGGAAGACGACAATGACAAGGGGGATCACCAAAAACGCGCCCAGTATTACGTGTTCGATCACGATTGACTCCTGGTTGTCAAGCGGTTTGCAATTGCATTGTAGCCAGGACGCGACAGTTTGCCCATTGGGCGCGCACTGAAGCTTGAAAACAATGTTCGCCAACCATCACAACCGGGTCAAGCAGCCTGCGTGCCCGGTCCGCGCGGCGCCCGGAGCGTGCGCCGCGCGAGGTCGCCATCGATCCCAATGCGCCCTCTATGCCGTCGACTTTCGCCACGCGGCAGCAAAAAGTCCGGCGCCGATGAGCAGCGTGCCCCCCGTGCGATTGACCACGCGCTGCACGCGCGGGCTGCGCACGACCTTGCGCGCTGCCGCCGCGAGCAGCGCATAGGCGAACGCGTTGAGCGTCGCGAGCGCGAGGAAGGTGGCTTCGAACACGACGATCTGCGGCGTCATGGCCATATGCGGATCGATGAACTGTGGCACGAAGGCGACGAAGAAAATGATGCTCTTCGGGTTAAGCGCGGTGACGGCGTACGCATGCGCGAAGATGCGGCCGGTGCGCGTCTCGGAGGTATCCGGTGCGTCGCCTTCGCCAACGGGCGCGCGCCAGAGCTTCACGCCCAGATAGATCAGATAGGCGGCGCCAATCCACTTCAGCACCGAGAACAGCGTGGCGGAAGCCGCGAGTATCACGCCGAGTCCGAGCATGGAAGCGGTCATGGCCGTGAAGTCGCCGAGCGCGACGCCCGCCGTGGTTGCTAGCGCGTAGCGGCGGCCGTGGCCAAGCGCGTAGGAAACGACGAGCAGCACGGTGGGGCCGGGAATGGCCACGAGAATGGCCGACGCAATCGCGAACGGCAGCCAGTGAGCGAAAGTCATGGGGTTCCTCCATTGGGAAGCCCGATTTATCCACGAACTTTTGCGCTATGCAAGCGGCTTCGTTTCGAGAGCCTCATGGACGCCTGGCATCGTTTTTATTCTGTCGCCAATCCATTAATGCGCGCGTTCCCAATTGGTGGCGATGCGACTTTGGGTGCGCTGCGTCATTGGCCGCCCGGCAATCCATTACCCGTTTAAATCAAAGCAGGTTCGATTGTCCTATTCCCGCTATAACCGGCTGCGCCTTGCTGGATAAGGCGCGGGACTATGTAATCGATGCTTCGGAGTGCTCCTGAACGCCCGGCAGACCCAGGCTGGACGTATCGCGGCGCTCGACACCACGCTGCAAACCTCCACGGCTGTTGCAAGCGCACACAAGTCGGGCTTGCAGTCTTTCGGCAGTTTTCTATGTTTAACAACGCGGGTGCGGCATGAGAGTTAAATACATAGCTAATCTGAGTCAAAACCCGCAGGAGGCAATCATGAAACAGCTATCCGGTCTGGTCGTCGCGGCGGCCAGCCTTGCTTGTGCCGTTGCGGTTCAAGCTCAGGACGCGAGCGTCAAGCCGCAGCAAACGGTGCAGCTCAAGCCGGGCTCCTATGGCTGCCTCACGAAAGACAAACTCGATGCCGTCGCGCTTCACGAGCAGGCCGGCGAGCATCAGCAGATGCAGGAATACTTCACGGGATTCCAGTGTCTGTCCACGCCCGACAACCAGTCGTTCCGCGTCGTACAGGTGGTGGGTCACGACGTCGAATTCGTCAACGCCGCGAACACCGACGAGCAAGGACTCTGGACCACGGACCGCTTCATCAAGCAGTAAGACCGCATCTCCCAACGCGCCTCTCGACATCGACATGGCCCGATGCACATGCGCCGGGCCATCGTGCTTGCCGGACGCGCGGCCGTGACGTGATGCCACGCGTTGCGCGCCGCTGTCAAACCCCCGTCATTTTCCCGTCAGACCATCCGCATTGCGCCGCGCGCCGACTCGACCGGCACGTTGCTTGCTGGAAACTTCGCTATCATGTGCGGCTTTCGCGCGACCGGAATTCGGTATGGCACTCAAATCGACCATCTACAAGGCAGAACTGCAGATCGCGGACATGGACCGGCACTATTACGCTGACCATGCGCTCACGATCGCGCGCCATCCGTCCGAAACCGACGACCGCATGATGGTTCGCATCGCGGCGTTCGCGCTGTTTGCGGGCGAGCGGCTCGAATTCTGCAAGGGCCTCTCCGATACGGACGAGCCCGATCTCTGGTGCAAGGACTACACCGGCGCGATCGAGACGTGGATCGAAGTCGGCCAGCCCGACGAGCGCCGCATTGCCAAGGCGAGCGGCCGCGCGGGCGAGGTCATCGTGATCGCCTACGGCGGGCGCACCTCCGACATCTGGTGGCAAGGCGTGCGCAACAAGGTCGAGCGCCTGCGCAACGTGACGGTCTGGTCGCTGGGCGAGGGCGTTGCCGCGTCGCTCGGCGCGCTGGCCGAGCGCACCATGCGCCTGCAATGCACGGTGCAGGACGGCGCTGCATGGATCGGCAACACGAGCGCCGAGCCAGTGGCCGTCGAATGGAGCGTGTTCAAGGCGCCCGAAAACGTGTGAGCGCGCTCAGGCGCGCGGCGGCCCCTTGAGTTCCACCATGTTGCCTTCCGGGTCGAACAGATAAAGCGACGGCCCCAAGCCCTCCGCCCCATAGCGCTCGACGGCATTGCCGGGACGCGCGCCATGCAGCGTCAGATGCGACGCGAGCGCCTCGGCGTCGAACGGCTCCACGCGCAGACAAAGATGATCCATGTTGCCGCCCGCGCCAGCAGGCGGGGCGCCGGAGCCCCGGTCGAGCGGGCCGCCGATCGTCACGAGATCGATCAGCGAGCGTCCCGCGCGCAATTGCACGAGGCCGAGATCGCGCTGTTCACGCTCCGGCTGGCAACCGAGTACTTCGCAATAGAAACGCGTCATGGCGGCCACATCGGCCGCCCGGATAACGACGTGATCGATCTCGCGAATCTGAATCCGCATGGCGTCCTCGAGTTCGTGCAGGGCTTCTCATGATGAACCTGTGGACGCGGGGCTGCGCAGAATGCGCGCATTGGCGCGAGATTCGCGAACCGGAACCGCCGGCGGCACAACCGTGGGAACCGGCGGAAAATAGCCGAAAGGACTGAAAGCGGGGGCGCGGCGCGGGTGGGCGAATCGACGTATGGAAACGCTGGACGAAAAAAAGCCCGCTGCTGTGAGCGGGCTTAATCCATATCAGGAGGAGACATGGAGGAGACAGGAACTACTATACCGAGTCGGCTGACGCGACGCAACAACTTTTTAAGGGAAAACCCGCAAAGTTGCCATTTTGTCGCATGGGAATCCGCAAAGCACCACCAGGGATTCACCGAAGGGCCTATCAGTGCCAGACCATGGCGCATTCACGGCACATATCGGCTGCAATGACAGCGCAAGATCCGGCGCGCCGTCGTCCGTACGCGAAGTTAGAGTAAGGGCATCCAGACAGGCACTTCGAGGAGCCCTCAAATGAGCGCCGTCCCTACCATGAAACCCGTGATGAAACCCGCCAAACCCAGCCAAACGCCAGACAGCGAGTGGGCGAACGACGCCGACCGCTGGCAAGCCGTCACGTCGCGCGACGCCCGCGCCGACGGTGCATTCTTCTACGCCGTGCGCACCACCGGTGTGTTCTGCCGCCCGTCGTGCGCGTCGCGGCTGCCGCGGCGCGAGAACATCGAATTCTTCGCCAATGGCGACGACGCGCGCGCCGCCGGCTATCGCGAATGCAAGCGCTGCCGCCCGGGTGGCTTGCCGCGCGAACTGGAAATCGTGCGCCGCGCGCGCGCGACGCTGGACGCCGACCCGCAAGAGCGGCTCACGCTCGCCCAACTGGGCGAAGCCGTGCACCTAAGCCCATTTCATCTGCAGCGCCTCTTCAAGCGCGCGCTGGGTGTGTCGCCGCGCCAATATCAGGCGGCGCGGCGCGGGGCCGTGCTGCGCGACGCGCTCGGCGAGGGCGCCGACGTCACGCGCGCCAGCGCCGACGCCGGCTTCGGCTCGTCGTCGCGGCTCTATCACAGCGTGCCGGGCGAGCTGGGCATGACGCCTTCCGCCTATCGCCGCAAGGGCGCGGGACTGACGATCTACTACGGCGCCACGCCCACGCCGATCGGCTTCGTGCTGATCGCGGCAACGAAAAAAGGCATTTGCCGGATCGCGTTCGGCGACGATGCCGCGACGCTCACCGCCGCACTCACGGCCGATTTCGCTAACGCGCAGTGCTTCGAGGACAAGGCCGCGGTCGCGCCGTTCGCCGCGCAGATCGACGCGTATCTGCACGGCCGGCGCGAGCGTTTCGATCTGCCGCTCGACATTGCCGCCACCGCGTTCCAGCAGCGCGTCTGGGACGCGCTCCAGCGCATTCCCTACGGCGAGACGCGCAGCTATTCGCAGATCGCCGAAACGCTCGGCGCGCCGCGCGTGGTGCGGGCCGTGGCGAGTGCGTGCGCGTCGAATCCGGTGGCATTGGCGATTCCGTGCCATCGCGTCGTGCAGAAGGGCGGCTCGCTCGCGGGTTATCGCTGGGGGCTCGAGCGCAAGGCGGCGCTGCTCGACGGCGAAGCGCGCGCATCACAGGCTGCGCAAGACGGCGCAAAAAGTCCAAAAAGCACCCGTTCGACCTCAAAAAGCGCCAACACGCCGGAGACCGCCTCTTGAGCGCCATCGCCTCGCAATCCGAACCACAAACCGGGGCGCCGACGCACAGCGCCACACTCGAACTGCCGTTTCGCGCGCCCTACGACTGGCCACGCGTGTTGCGCTTTTTCAGCGGCCGCGCGACGCCGGGCGTCGAGGCGGTGGAGGACGGCGCGTGGCTGCGCGCGATCGATTTCAACGGCGCGAGCGGCACGCTCGCCGTGCGCCGGCACGCGCGCAAGCATTGCCTCGTCGTGCAGATCGATGGACCCGTGAGCGCGCACGCGGCAGCGCTCGCCGCACCGCTCTCGCGCATGTTCGATCTGCACGCCGATCCCGCCGCCGTCGCCGGGCATCTGCGCAGCGACCCGTGGCTCGCGCCGCTCGTCGCGGCCGTGCCGGGGCTGCGCGTGCCCGGCGCGTGGTCGGGCTTCGAACTCGTGGTGCGCGCGATCGTGGGCCAGCAGGTCAGCGTGAAAGCGGCAACGACGATCGTCGGGCGCCTCGTCGAACGCGTGGGCAAGCGCATCGACGACCATGCGCACGCGCGCACCGCGTGGCGCTTTCCGACGCCCGCGGCGCTCGCCGCCGCCGATCTCGCGGGTATCGGCATGCCCGGCAAGCGCGTCGCCGCGCTGCAGGGCTTCGCGCAGGCCGTGGCGAGCGGCGCGGTGATCATCGAACGCGACTACGCGCAGGAAGATCAAGGCAAGGAGCGCGGCAAGCGTCAAAGCAGACAATTTGACGCTATCGCACCAGAGCCCCCCGATCTCGATGCCATGCGCGCCGCGCTGCTCGCGTTGCCCGGCATCGGACCGTGGACCGTGGAATACGTGGCGATGCGCGCATGGCGCGACGCGAACGCGTGGCCCGCGACCGATCTCGTGCTCATGCAGGCCATCGCGGCGCGCGACCCTTCGCTCGCGCGCGCGACCCAGCAGCGCACCCGCACCGATACCTGGAGCCCCTGGCGCGCGTACGCGGCCATGCATTTGTGGAACGAAATCGCCGATCGCGCGGGCGCGGCGCGCGGCGGCTAGGGCAAGGGAAGGCAGCGCGAGGAATGGGGTGCCGTCGCTGCGGGAGATACGCGTCCACAGGCCAAAACCCGTACGAGGCAGGCCCAAGCATGTCTTTCGGCGAGATGTTAAAGTGCCCGCTACCGAAAAGAATCCCGGCCGGCGAATGTCAGCAGCGCTGAGCGCAGCACTGCGCCGCCGGCCCGAGCCCGACTTGCCTCAATGTCAGACACGACCTCTACACGCACGAACGACGTTCTCGCGCAGCGCCTTTCCGTGCTGGGCGACGGGCCACATCGCGGCACGCTCACGCGCGGTCTGCGCGGCATCGAGAAGGAGAGCCTGCGCGTGACGCGCGACGGCCGTCTCGCCATGACGCCTCACGCGGCGGCGCTCGGCTCGGCGCTCACGCATCCGTCGCTGACCACCGACTATTCGGAAGCGCTGATCGAGATCATCACGCCTGCCGAGCCCGATGCATCGATCACGCTCGCGAAGCTCGACGAGCTGCATCGCTACGTCTACGCGGTACTCGCGCGTGATGGCGAGATGCTCTGGAACGAATCGATGCCGGGTCTCCTGCCCGACACCGACGACGGCATTCCCATCGCGCGCTACGGCAGCTCGAACATCGGCCGCCTCAAGTACGTGTACCGCATGGGCCTCGCGCTGCGCTACGGCCGCACGATGCAGTGCATCGCCGGCATCCACTACAACTATTCGCTGAGCGACGAAGTGTGGCGCGTGCTGCACGCGCATCATCAGTCCACGGCCTCGCTCACCGACTATCAGTCGGAGCGCTACCTCGCGCTGATCCGCAATTTCCGCCGTACGAACTGGCTGCTCATGTACCTGTTCGGCGCTTCGCCCGCGCTCGACGCGCGCTTCCTGCGAGGCCGCGAGCACAAGCTCGAAACGTTCGACGCCGACACGCTCTATCTGCCATACGCGACGAGCCTGCGCATGAGCGATCTCGGCTACTCGAACACGACGGGCCAGTCCGCCTTGCGCGCCGACTACGACACGCTGGCAGGCTATCTCGACGCGCTCGCGCAGGCCGTGAGCCAGCCGTATCCGCCGTACGAGGCGATCGGCACGCATCGCGACGGCGAGTGGGTGCAGATCAACACAAACGTGCTGCAGATCGAAAACGAGTTCTATTCCACGATCCGTCCGAAGCGCGTGACGCATCCGGGCGAGCGGCCTCTGCATGCGCTCGCCGCGCGCGGCGTCCAGTACGTCGAGGTGCGCTGCATGGACATCGACCCGTTCGAGCCGATCGGCATCTCGCTCGAAACCGCACGGTTTCTCGACGCCTACCTGCTCGCGTGCGCGCTCGATGAAAGCCCGTTCCTGCCTGCCGACGCCTATGCCGAATCGAACGACAACTTTGGCCTGGTGACGAAAGAAGGGCGCCGCCCGGGTCTCTCGCTCAAGCGCGACGGCGAGGACGTGCCGATGCACGAGTGGGCCGAAGCGCTATTCGGGAAGATCGGCCAGGCGGCTGCCGCGCTCGACGCGGCGCACGGCAGCGACGAGCATGCACGCTCGCTCGCGGCGCAACGCGCGAAGCTGGCCGACCCGTCGCTCACGCCGTCGGCGCGCGTGCTGCAGACCATGCGCGATAGCAAGCAGTCCTTCCTGCAATTCGCACGCGCACAAAGCGAGCGCCACGCGGCGCACTTCCTCGCGCGTCCGCTCGATGCCGCGGCCACGGCCGGGTTCGAAACGCTTGCGCGCGAATCGCTCGCGGAGCAGGCCCAGCTCGAGCGCGACGAAGTCGGCTCGTTCGACGCATTCGTCGCCGCGTATCGCGCTTATACGCTCAACCGCTTCAGCGTCTGAGCCGCGCATCCGTCCCATCGAAGTTCGTCCCGGGCACCGCATTTGCTCGCAACGCCAGCGTGCAGATGCGGTCCAACCAGGGTAGGCGCCGCCGCGTTACCGAACCGCGCGGACAACGCGCGCCGGACGAACGAATCTGAAAACACCAAAAATGCACGGGCCGCGCGCCATGCGGCTCACTCTGGGAGGAACCCACGCGATGAAACGAATGCTTGCGATCCTGCTGTGCGCGACGGCTGCGGCCTGCGCGTCGCGCGGGCAGGTCAATCCCGACGTCATGCAGATCGCGACCGCGCCGCTCACCTGTTCGAGCAAGGCGGAATGCGATCTCTGGTGGCAACGCGCCCAGGACTGGGTGCGCAGTCATTCGAAGTACGAAGTGCAGACCGTGACCGACACGCTGATCCAGACGTCTGGCCCGGGCGGCGGCCGGCGCCTGCTCGCCTATGAAATCACGAAGTCGGGCAACCCGGACGGCACGGCCACGATCGGCTTCGCCGCGCATTGCGACAGTTCGCTCGGCTGCAAGCCCAACCCATGGTCGGCAGGCGCGGCGTTCAAGCAGTACGTGCGAACCGGCGTCGATGCGCCGATTCCCGGCGACACGACCACGGGCGCAGGCGGCGACACGGCCGGCGTGAGCGGCGCAGCCGTGGCGGAGCCGGCTTCGAGCGCGCATTGATCGCCGATGCCCGGCTTTGGGCATTGTCTGATTGAGGGAGGGGTTGAGGAGCCCGTATCCGGGCGGGCACAGCCGCGGCCACACCGACCCGGTCGGCCCGAAGGCGTATACGCGGCTCGCCCGGGCGGCCTTCGCGGGAGCGTCAATGACCCATCGCCGCTCCCGCGCCTTTCCTCGGCTTCGTCACCCATACCAGCAGGGCAAGCACGACAAACATCGCGCAGGAAATGCGGAAAAAGTCGTTGGTGGCCATCATGTAGCCTTGCGTCGTGACGACGTCGTTGAGCTGGGCGGTCAGGCTTTGACCCGCGAATCCGAGATTCGCGAGCGCGTCCTTGTAGGCGACGGTGTTCGGCGAGTACTGGGTCACCGATTCCGACAGCACGGCATGGTGATAGATCGCGGCGTCTTCCCAGAACGTCGTGCTCACCGCCGTGCCGATCGCGCCCGAGAGCGTACGCAGAAAGTTCGAGAGGCCCGCGGCGCTCGCGAGCCGCTCGTCAGGAATGCTCGAGAGCGTGATGGTCGTCATCGGCACGAAGAAGCAGGCCACGCCGATGCCCTGGACGAGACGCGGCAGGATCACATGGTCGAACGGCACGTCGAGTGTGAACGTCGAGTTCCAGAGTGAGACGAGCGCGAACACGATAAAGGCGAAGCTCGCGACCATGCGCAGATCGAGCCGGTGCATGTTGCGCCCGATGAGCGGCGAGAGCACGAGCGCGAGCAGGCCCACCGGCGCGGTGGCGAGGCCCGCGAGACCCGCCGTATAACCCATGACGGTCTGCAGCCAGAGCGGGAAGATCACCACCGAACCGAAGAAGGCCATGAAGCCGAACGAGATGATCATCGCGCCGAGCGCGAAGTTGCGGTCGCGAAAGAGCGAGAGATCGACCACGGGATCCTTTTCCGTCGCCTCCCACGCGAGCATGAACGCGAGCGCGACCACCGCGATGACGGCGAGCGTGACGATGAACGTCGAGTTGAACCAGTCGCGGTCCTTGCCGAGGTCGAGCATCATCTGCAGGCACGACACGCCGATCACGAGGAGCGCGAGGCCCACGGCGTCGATGCGCTGCTTCGTCGTCTTCGTCTCGCGGCCGCGCAGCAGCAGGTACGCGCAGATGCCCGAGAAGAGGCCGATCGGCACGTTGATATAGAAGATCCACGGCCACGTGTAGTTGTCGGTGATCCAGCCGCCCATCACCGGTCCGAAGATGGGCGCGACAATCACGGTCATCGCCCAGAGCCCGAGCGCGAGGCCGCGTTTGGCGGGCGGGTAGGAGCGCATGAGGATGGTCTGCGAGAGCGGGACCATCGGCCCGGAAACGAGCCCTTGCACGAGACGGAATGCGATGAGCGTCTCGAAGTTCGTGGCGAAGCCGCATGCGGCCGAGGCCAGCGTGAACAGCAGCACGGAGAGCGTGAAGAGGCGCACTTCGCCCACGCGGCGCGCGAGCCACCCGGTGAGCGGCACCGCAATCGCCGAGGCAACCGAATACGACGAGATGACCCACGTGCCTTCGCTGTTGGCGACACCGAGGTTCCCCGAGATGGTCGGCACCGCCACGTTGGCGATCGAGGTGTCCAGCACCTCCATGAAGGTCCCGAGCGCGAGCCCGACTGTGAGGAGTGCGAGCGTGCCGCCGGAAAACGGTGCGGGTTCGGCCTGCGCGGGCACCGCGGGAGAAGCTGCCATGGTCCGTATCCTTGTTGGGTAGGCTGTTGCTGCTGCACTCAAAGAGCGGCGCACAGCGGCTTGTCATTTCATGTCTGTGCATTTTCTGCCCAGACAGTGACTCGATCGAACTACGCCGCGTGTTGCGCTGCGGCGCAGCGTGCGGCGTGGCTAGTCGCCGTCTTCCTGCACCGGCGCTTCTGCGCCCTTACCGGCGCCTTCCATCGATCCGCACAGCGGCGTGGTCGAGCCGTCGTTGGCAATGAAGCGCTGCAGCAAATGAACCAGCGTGGCGACTTCCTCGGGCGAGAAGCCGCGCAACTGCCCGGACATCTCCGCGGCGATCAGATCGGGTAATTGCTGCGCCGCCGTGCGGCCCTGATCCGTCAGCGCGAGTTCCACGACCCGGCGGTCCTCCTGGCTGCGCTGCCGCTCGAGAAAGCCCTTTTTCTCCAGCCGGTCGAGCATGCGCGTCATGGAGCCGGTGTCGTACGAGAGCGCGCGCGACATCTCGTTCGGCGTGCTGGCGCGCTCGAACCACAATAAAAGGATCACACCGATTTGCGACGATGTGAGTCCAAGCGGCGCGACCGCACGGTCGATGCGTCCGGCCAGCACGTTGCGCGCCGTCGAAAGGAAATAGCCGAGACTTGGCTCGACGCCCAGCCCGGCCGGAACAAAAGGACCGTCGCTCATGGCAGTTCGCTTTGCAGCATCTCAAAAAAACGACCGGATTATAACGGGTTATTTCGCTGCTCAGGCAGATAAATTGGATAGCCGATCGCGACCGCCTCTGTCGCCGCAATCGGCGTGTAAAAACAACAGTTGCGTTGATGCGCCGCAAAGTATGTTGTTATTTGATTGCATAGTCAATATTATGACAGGCAACCAGTTCCATTCTTCTCCATCCACCCGTTTCCGCACCATGCTTTTCCTGATCAACGCGCTTGGCGGCCTTGGCCGCTCGGTCACCGACACCGCCCGCCTTGCTTTCGCGAAGGCCGGTGAGCCGTCGCGCTGGCGCAAGCTCGCGTTGTATGCGGCCATGTTCGCGCTGCCGGGCGGCTCGATCGCGGTGGTGGCCGTGGTGTGGGCGCAGCGTCGGCGCGCGCAGCCCGAACCCGCAGCGGCAAGCGCTGTCGTGCCGGCCGCATCCGCGACCGCAGCGGCAGCCACAACGGCAGCGGATGCGCCCGCATGCGGTGGCGGCCAGCCCGCCTGCCGCGCACCGAAGCGCCGTCGTAACGACGCGTAACCTGCGCGCCTCAGGCTGTAACACCCGCCAACCCTTCCAACGCGTAAGCTTTCGGATTCCGTGCGATGACTAGCGCGTGCGCTACCATTGCCGCAACGCGACAACCCCGTGTGCACGGCCGCCTGAGCGTGTGCCGGTTGCATCGACAGGAATCCTTGCATGCCTTGCCGTTTCGTCCGCTCCGGCGCGACCGCTGGATCCGCCGGATCCGTGGCGCGCCGCGCGCCCCAGCCGCTTTCCACCCTGGCGCTCTGCGCGGCCGCCGCGCTCACCTTCCAGTTGACCGGCTGCGCCGTCGGCCCCGACTATCACCGGCCCAGCGCCGCCGTGCCCGCTTCGTTCAAGGAAGCGCCCGAAGGCTGGAAGGTTGCGCAACCCGCCGATACCGCCGACCGCGGCGCCTGGTGGCTGATCTACGACGACGCGCAGCTCAATGCGCTCATGGATCAGCTCAACACGAGCAACCAGACGGTTGCGCAATCTGCCGCCGCCTACCGTCAGGCGCGCGCGCTCGTGGGCGAGGCGCGGGCGGCCTACTTCCCTGTGATCAGCGGTTCGTTCGCGGGCACGCGCTCGTACACGCCGACGCGCGTGGCCAACTCGAGCGGCGGATTGTCGAGCGGCAGCATCAACAACAACGTGAACCTGGGGCTCGATGCCACCTGGGAACCCGATCTCTGGGGCAAAGTGAGCCGTACGGTCAGTTCGCAGGAGGCGAGCCAGCAGGGTGCCGCCGCCGATCTTGCGAACGCGCGTCTATCGGCCCAGGCCACGCTCGCCCAGACTTACTTCACGCTGCGCTCGCTCGACGCGCAGCAGAAGCTGCTCGACGACACGGTCGTGGCGTACCAGAAGTCGCTGCAACTCACGCAGAATCAGTACGCCCAAGGCGTGGCGGGCCGCGCCGACGTGATCCAGGCGCAAACCCAGCTGCAGTCCGCCCAGGCTGCCGCGATCGACAACGGGGTGGCGCGCGCCCAGGACGAGCATGCGATCGCCGTGCTGGTCGGCCAGCCCGCCTCCGCGTTCTCGATCCCGCCGTCGCCGCTCGCCGCCACGCCGCCCACGGTGCCGCTCGCCATGCCTTCGGCGCTGCTCGAACGCCGGCCCGACATCGCCTCGGCCGAGCGCAAGGCGGCGTCCGCCAACGAGCAGATCGGCGTCGCCATCGCGGCGTACTTCCCCACGCTCACGCTTTCCGCGAGCGGCGGCTTCGAAAACTCGGTGATGTCGCAGCTGTTGCAGCTGCCCTCGCGCTTCTGGACGCTCGGGCCGTCGCTTGCCGGCACGATCTTCGACGCCGGGCTGCGCCACGCGCAGACCGAGGCCGCGCGCGCCGCCTACGACCAGCAGGTGGCCGCGTACCGGCAAACGGTGCTGGCCGCGTTCCAGGACGTGGAAGACAACCTCGCTTCGCAGCGCATCCTCGGGCAAGAGGTCGTCGTGCAGCAGCAGGCGGTGGAGTCGGCGCAGCATGCGCTCGCGATCGTAACGAACGAGTACAAGGCGGGCACGACCGATTTCCAGAACGTGCTTTCCGCGCAGGCCACGGCCTTTACCGCGCAGCAGAAGCTCGTGAGCATCGGCGGGCAGCGCATGGTGTCGTCGGTGGGGCTCGTGAAGGCGCTGGGCGGCGGCTGGGATGCCTCGCAGATGGATCGCGAGACCGGCAGCGTCGCTGCGCCGGCAGTGGCTTCGGCGGCTTCGGCCCCGGCGGCAGCGACTACGACTGCGACGACGGCCGCCCAGCCGCAGTAATGCGCATGCGCCCGCGCAGGCGGGCGGCATGCTCCGACCACGAACCTCGGTGCGTGTACGTCAGCGCATGAACGTCAGCGCGACGGTTCCGGGCCCAACCGGCCGGCCCAGCAGATTCAGGAGGCCCGCCAGGTTGTCGCGCTGATCCGGCGCCGCGCTCGCGGTGCCCTGGAACGATGCCGACGCCCGCGAGAACGTGCCGCGCCCCTCGAGCATCAGCGGTCCTTTCTGCGTCGAGAGATCGAGCGTCGACGTCGCTCCTTGCGCCTGCAGCACCACCTGATACGTGCCGAGCGGCTTCACGAGCGAAACGCGCGAGCTCATGTCGGCGAGCGAGACGGTCAGTCGTCCGAACGCATCCGTGCCGAACACGCGCCACGGGCTCCACGCGAGCCGCACCTTGCCATCCAGATCGAGCGTGTTGAAGGGCGCGCCGAGACCCGCGAGCAGCGACGCCGGCACGGCGATCGTGCCCGCGCTCACGTTCGCGCCGCGCAACGACGCCTCCACCGTGACGGCGTCGGGCATCGCCTCGGTCTGCAGCATTTGCATGCGCACGCGCGCGACGAAAAGCGGCCAGAACGCCGTGCGCCAGACGATGCGCCCAGGCAGCAAGGTCGCGCCGCGTGCGTCCTCGCCCGCGGCAAGCACCAGCGTAGCGGAGCCGTGCCAGAGCGAACCTTCCGCGTCGATCAGATTCACGTGCCCCTGAGTCGCGCGCGCGAACTGCGGCGCGATCCAGGCCGCGGGCAGGCGGGCGAGCAGCACGACAGCGCTCGACAGCACGCCCACGATCAGCCAGGGCAACGCGGCACGCAGGCGCCGCATCCAGTAACTCATTGCTTATTTCTCCGGCGATTCCCAGTGCGCGCTTTTTCTTCTTAATGCGTATTCGCCGGTTGCAGCGAGGCCGTCAAGTCGACCTGACCATCGGCCTTCAGCGCCGTGATGTGCGCCTCGACCACCTGCACCTTGAACTGTTTGCGTACGTCGTCGAGCCACGCGGCCCACGCCGGAAACGACACGTTCTTCATCTGTACCTGCACCGTCGTGCCGATCAGCTGGATCTGCGCACCCGTGAGCGAATGATCGGCGAGCGAAGCGGTGACCGCCTCCTTGAGCGCCTGGCCGCCCGGCGCCACGCTCGCCGCAGCGCCGGCCAGCGAGCGCGCCTCGTCGGCCTCGGCCGTCATCTGCGCGAGTTCGCGCTGCATGCCGGGCAGGCTCTCGCGCAGGCGCGCACGGCCGTCGGCGGCAGGCTGCCACAGCACCGACCAGCCGATCGCCAGCGCAAGCGCCGCGCCGCCCCACGTGAGCAGCGTCTTCTCGCGCGTCGTGCGCGCCTCCCAGAAGTTCGTCCAGGCCTCGGCCCACGCGCCGCCCATAGCCGTTGTCTTCACGATGCGCTCCTGATGGTCCATTTGCCCGTGCTGGCATCCACCGTGCCCGCCAGGCCGTTGCCCGCGAGGCGTTTCGCGAGATCGGCGTCGACGTTGACGCCTGGCTTGAAGGTCACGTCCAGACGCCGGTCGTGATAGTCGAGGGCCGCGATGCCGTTCGCGGGCACCGGGCCGAGCGAGCGCGCGAGACCGTCGGAGAGCGCGAGGAAGTCGTCGGGCGAGGGCTCGCCCGCGGCCAGGCGCAACTGCTGCAACTGGCGCGCCATCTGTCCGGCGGGATCGAGCACGACGGTCGTCTTCGGGAACGCGTTGAGGAGCAGCTCGGTCATCTGCGCGCTGATCGCGTCGCGCTGGCGCGCCATCATCAGCCACTGGATATTCGCGCCGACGACCGCCACGACGAGCGACGCCGCCACGAGCACGATCGGCACGCGCAGACGGCGCAGCGTCGCGCGGTCGAGCCGCCACGGCTGCGAAGCGAACTCGAACTGGCAGAGGTCGAAGCGGCAGGCGAGCGCACGGCGCGCAAGCGCCTCGAACGTGAGCGCCTGCGCGCCCGGCAACGCTGCGGCGAGCGAGACGCGCGCAGCGGCGCTCACAGGCTCGCCCGGCAGATTGGCGAGGACATAGGCAGAAACGGGCGCACCGCCGGCGAGCGCCGTGACGGTGGCGGCGATGCTCGCGGCAGGCACCGCGAAGCCCTCGGCGAGCGCGCCGCGCACGATCGCGAGTTCGAGCGCCGCCTGCGCCGTGGCGGCCGCAGGCTCGGGTGCGACGCCGGGCAACAGCATGGGCGCGGTCGCGACGACATGGCCGAGCACGCACGCGGTCACGGGTTCGGCCGCAGGCTCGGTCGCAGGCGTCTCGGCAGCCGCGGCGTCGGGCGCTGCGCCCGGCCCGGCAGGTTCGGTCACCTGAACCTCCTGAACCGCTTCCACCGCCTGCGCCGCCGGCAGGCAGCGCGCCACCGGCACGGCCCGCAGATTGCGGTGACCCGCGGCGGTGAAGCCTTCCAGCAGAAAGCGGAACCAGCCGCGATCGATGGCCGCCACCACCTGGCGGCCATCGGCCAGGCGCTTGGGATCGAGCGCCAGATGACAGGTCTGCGCGTCCTGGATCAGATGATCCTCGACCACGTTCGGCAGTGCCTGACGCAGCCGCGGCCCCTTGAGCGGCGGCACGGCGGCGGCGAGCGTGAGCAGGTCGCGCGCGGCGATCATCAGGACGGTGGCCGAGGCCTTCGGCAAGAGCCCGAGCGCCGAACGGCCCGCGCGCTGCGTGTTGCCCGCCTTGTCGAGCAGCACGAACGGCAGCTCCGGCAGCTGCCATTCCTGCGAGTGGACCGCCGGGTCGCGGGGCGGCATGAGAACGATCAGCGTGCTCAAACGCACCTCTTTTCGATGTTGGTCGGGGACGGATTCATGGTTCGTCGCGAACGCGCACGATGCGCGTCGTATGAGTGAGCGGGTCGCGCCAGACGAGCGTCGTGCGGTCCACCTCGGCGCGCTCGTGCTGCACGCGCCCATGGACAAGAAAATAACTCGTGTTGACGTCGATCTGCGAAGTGTCGATCGAAGCCTGCTTCACGCCCACGCCTTCGAGCGCGAGCTGCACGTCGCTCACATTGCGGAAGAACACGCTCTGGCGCCGCGCGACGAGGGCCTGTGCATTCGACAGGCTCATGCCCGTCACGACGGAGGCGATCACCTCGGCGCTCGCCGTGTTCATGTTCACGGGCGTGACGGTCGGCAGGATCGTCACGAACGGGCGCAGCCGCGCGACGGCGTCGGGCGTGAAGCCGGGCACGTCGAGCAGCGAATCGACGCTCGTCATCAGGAGCGGCGCGACGCTGCTGTTGCTGTCGGCGTCCGCGAGGCCGGGGTTGTCGGTGTCGTTGCCGCCGCCAGTCGTTGCGCCGCCTGCGAGCACCTCGGTTTGCGAGGCGCCGCTCGGCGTGGCGGCTTGCGTCTGGAAGCGCGTTGCCGAGTAAGCGAGCCCCGAGCGCAGATACACCGCGGTGTTCTTCGCGAGTTGCTGGTCGATGCCGAGAATCTGCAACAGGCGCGCGAATGCCTCGATCTCCGTGAGGTTCAGCTGCAGCGAGCCCGGCGCGCTGGCCGCCACGAGATCGCGCAGATTGAAGCGCGCCTGGGCGTCTTCGATCGAACCCGAGAGCCACGTGTCCGCGCCCTGTTGCGCGTGCGCCTCGCCGATCTGGCCGAGAAAGTCGGACAGCCGCGTTCTCGCGAGCGGCACGCCCCACGCGCCGCCGAGATACGTGATGCCCGCCGACGTATCCGCTTCGGAGCGCAGCACGAGGCGCGTCCAGTCGAGCGAGGCGCGCGCGATCCATTGCGCCTGCGCGAGCAGCCGCTGGTTCTCGATGCGGCGCAACTGCACCTGCTGGCGCCACAACATGCCCGAGACGAGAATCGCCGCAAGCGCCACGACGAGCAGCGCGCTGATGATGGCCGCGCCGCGCCGTGCGCGCCTGGAGCGGCACGATCGCCGGGGAACAGTTCGTTGTGTGCGCAACGTCATTCCCCCACCATGAACACGCGGGTCACCGGCCGCTCGAGCGAATGCGAACCCACGCTCACCTGCACGCCCGTCACCGCGCGCGGCAGCGGCGCGTTGCCGAGCTGCGGCACTTTGAGATCGTCGTTGTTGCCGCTCACCTGCGAGCGCACATCCTGCATGCTCGCGGTCCAGCCCGTCTTCGGCACAAACAGGCGTGCGTTGATGACGTCCACGCCGCTCATCATCGGCAACGCGCCCCAGTTGTCGCCTTCGCCGCCGCGCAGCGCGCGCCGCAATTCGCCGAGATTGGCGAGCGGTGGCGACGCATAGCGCACCACCTGGCCGCCCGACACGCGGTAACGCACCACTTGCAGGCGCGGCGCCGCACCCGGCGGCACCGCGAACGCGCGCACGATCTGCAGCGCGCCGCCGTCGAGCGAGATGGCGATGCCGCCCGCTTCGTCGTCGGAGGTCGCTGCGCGCAAGTCGATGCGCATCTGGTCGAACATCTGCGCGAACACGCGTTCCTCTGCCATCGAGCGCGTGATGGTTTCGCGTCCGCGCACGATCTCGTCGAGGCCGCGCCACGAGAGGATCGCCACCACGGCCATGATGGCGATCGCCACGAGCAGCTCGATCAGCGTGAAGCCGCGCGCTGACGCGGCGACGCGCGCGCGGTCACAACGAGCGATTCGTCTCATTGGCGAGTACCGTGACGAGTTGCGCGAGATTGCCGGAACGCCCGGGCGTCGTCACCGACACCTCCACGCGTCGAAAAACGGGGTTGGGCGTCGTCGCGACCTGCTGCGTGCAGGTCAGCCGCAGATTGCCCTGCGAGCAGTCGAAGCGGCTCTCGCCAAGGTCCGGCCACGCGTGCGCGAGACGCAGTTGCGCAAGCGTGTTGTCCGCGCTCCAGCCCGCGAGCAGGCGGTCGTGCAGATCGGCTTCGCTTGCGGCGAGGCTGCCCACGGCGCGCAGCGACGCGGCCAGCGCAATCGCGATGATTGCGAGCGCAACCAATACCTCGATCATCGTGAAGCCGCGCTCACGCAGCGGGCGAGCCGGACGAAACAGGCGAGCGCCGTGACCGCGCTTTCCCCTACTCATCGAGAGCCGCATCTCAGCGCACCTCGAAGCGGCCAGTGCCGGTGCCGACGATCGTCGCGCGCCCGGCTGCCGAGAAGAGCGTGACCTGCACCGGCACATCCACGGCTTCCGTGCCGAAAATGAGCCGGTTAGCCTGCGTGTCGTCGCTGCCGGGGTAGGTGATCGCCACGCCGGTCACGCCGCCTTCCCACTGGCGCGGTCCGAGCAGATCGTCGCGCAGCGGACGCCAGCCGTCCTCGGTATGGACGTCGAAGCGGAACCCGCCCGCGAGCGGCTGCCATGCAATGGGCCGGGCACGCACCTGCGCCTCGTCGCCCGCCGACTCGAACAAAAGCGCGAGCCGCTGCGCTTCTTCGTTCAGGTCGGTGCGCGGATTGCGCGTGAGCGTGAGCGAAGCGAGCGAGATGAGAATCCCCGCGATCAGCAGCACCACGAGCATTTCGAGCAGCGTGAAGCCCGCCGCGCGCGAACGCATGCCCGCGCGCGAGGCGCGCGCGGTGCGTGGCGATCGGCGGCCCCCGCAAGGGGCAAGGCGGCTCGGTTGCATGGATGCGGCGTGGCGGATGGCTTACTGCCAGGATCCGACGTCGGCGTCGTTGCCTTCGCCACCCGGTTTGCCGTCGGCGCCATAGCTGAATACGTCGATCTCGCCGTGCACGCCCGGGTTCAGGTACTGGTACGCATTACCCCACGGATCGTTGGGCAGACGCTCCAGATAGCCGCCGTCCTTCCAGTTGTTCGGCACGGGGTCGGTGGTCGGCTTTTGCACGAGCGCCTGCAGCCCCTGGTCCTGGGTCGGATAGCGGCCATTGTCGAGGCGATAGAGCTTCATCGCCTGCATGATCGTGCCGATGTCCTGGCGCGCGGCAACGCGGCGCGCTTCATCGGGACGGCTCATGATCTTCGGCACGATCAACGCGGCCAGAATGCCGAGAATCGCGATCACGACCATGATTTCGATGAGCGTGAAGCCGCGTTGACGGCGCGCGCGCGTGACTTCCATTTCGGCACGGCGCCTGGTCCACAATTTGGCCCGCATGGACATGAGTTCTTTCCTCCCTCGCTAGATAGGGTTGCGGTGCACCCCTGTGCACCGCGCTTCGTCCCGCCTGCAGTCGACCCCGCCGCCTTGGGCAGGCCGGGTCCGCACGCATGACGGGTCATTGTAATGTCACACGATGACGCCTTTCCGACGCCTTGCGGGCATGGCAAACGCGTACATCAAAAATTTCATAAACCTTCGTACAATGAGCGCATGAACCCACTGCAAATCCGTCTACTTTCCCTCGCCGCATCTGCGGTGTTCTGTGCCACGGCCACGTGGTGGGCGATCACCCTGGCCACGAACCACGCAGCGCCGGTGCAGGCCGCCGCCGCCCGCGCGCCCGTATCGCTCGACCAGGCCGGCACGCTGTTCGGCGGCAAGCTAGAGCGCAACCCCGTGCAGGATATCCACCTGTTCGGCATCCTCGCGCTCTCGCAGGGCGCAGCGGCCATCGTCAGCGTGGGCGGTGAGCCGCCGCGGGCCATCTCGCTCGGCGGCCCGATCGACCAGAACTCGAAACTCTTCGAAGTGCGCCCCCGCTCGATCGTCATCGACCGCCACGGCGTGCACTCCGAAATCTTCCTGCCGCCCAACGCAGCCGGCCCCACCATCTACGTGCGCTGAGTTCCGCGCGTCCGGCTTCCTGCGGCCTCGTGCCGTTCGTACGCCTTACTGCACGAGGTTGTTCAGCTCGATGATCGGCAGCATCACCGCGAGCACGATCACGAGCACGACGCCCCCCATCGCCAGGATCAGGAGCGGTTCGAGCAGGCTCGTGAGGAACATCGTGCGCCGCTCGAGTTCGCGCGCCTCGCCTTCGGCCGCGCGGTCGAGCATGGTCGTCACGTCGCCGGTCGCCTCGCCCGAGCGGATCAGGTGCACGAGCACGGGCGGAAACGTCTTCGTGTTGCCCAGCGCGCGAGACAGCGACGTGCCTTCGCGCACACGCACGATGGCTTCGTCGATGTTCGTGCGCATCGCCTTGTTCGAGAGCGTTTCGCTCGCCGCCTGCAGCGCGCGCAGGATCGGCACGCCCGCCGCGGAGAGAATGCCGAGCGTGCTCGCGAAGCGCACGGTGTTGTAGCCGCGCACGAGCTTGCCCGCGAGCGGCGCGGTGAGCATCCAGCGGTCGAATGCGAGACGCGGGCCGGGCCGGCGCAAGATCGAGCGCACGATCCACGCCGCCACGGCCACGGCGATCAGCACCGCCCACCACCATTGCCGCACGAAGCCCGAGAGCGCCATCATCACGATGGTAAGCAAGGGCAGCTGCTGCTTCGTGCTCGCAAACACGTTCACCACTTGCGGCACCACGTAGCTGAGCAGGAACGTGACGATGCCGAACGCGATGATCGTGACGATGGTCGGATACGTGAAGGCGAGCACGATCTTCTGCTTGAGCGCGTTGCGCTGCTCGATGTAGTCGGCGAGGCGCGACAGCACGATGCCGAGCTTGCCGGTGTGCTCGCCCGCCGCCACGAGCGCGCGGTAGATGTCGGGGAAGTCACGCGGATGCTGCTCGAGCGCGCTGGCGAGCGAATGGCCGCCCAGCACCTCGGCGCGAATGGCCGCCATCAGCTCGCGAATGTAGTCGCGCTCGGACTGCTCGGTGAGCACCGCAAGCGCCTCGCCGAGCGGCAGGCCCGCCACCAGCAGGCTCGCGAGCTGGCGCGTGAGGATCGCCTGCTCGCGCTGCGAGAGCTTGCGCCCGAGCGCGAGCCGCTGCGCTCGCGCGCCGCGCGTGCGGCTCGCGGCGGGTTCGACCACGAGCGGCGTGAGGCCCTGGCCGCGCAGCAGCGCACGCGCACCGCGTGCGCTGTCCGCGTCGAGCACGCCTTTTTGCGCTTTGCCCGTGGCGTCGATGGCTTCGAAGCGAAATGCCGGCATGTTGCTGATCGCCCTCGCTTTTATTGAGCGTCCATCTGGGGGTTCATGTTGCGGCCCATCACGCGCCGCCCGTCACGCGCAGCACTTCCTCGAGCGACGTCCTGCCCGCTTCGACCCAGCGCTCGCCGTCTTCACGCAGCGTGCGCATGCCTTGCGCGCGGCCGGCCTCGAAGATTTCCGCATCGGCGGCGTTGCGGTGGATGAGCGCGCGAATCGGCTCGTCGATGAGCAGCAATTCGTACACGCCGCGCCGCCCCGCGTAGCCCGAATGTCCGCAGCGATCGCAGCCCACCGGATGCCAGCGCTTTCTGCCGTCGTCTTCCACGCGTTCTTCCTTGCACACGGGGCAAAGCTGGCGCACGAGGCGCTGCGCCAGCACGCCAAGCAGGGACGAGGCGAGCAGATACGGCTCGACGCCCATGTCAGTCAGACGCGTCACCGCCGAGGCGGCGTCGTTGGTATGGAGCGTGGCGAGCACGAGGTGGCCCGTGAGCGATGCCTGAACGGCGATCTGCGCAGTTTCGAGGTCGCGGATTTCGCCGATCATGATGATGTCCGGGTCCTGACGCAGGATCGAGCGCAACGCGCGCGCGAACGTCATGCCGATGCGCTCGTTCACCTGCGTTTGCCCGATGCCCGAGAGGTCGTACTCGATCGGGTCTTCCACAGTCATGATGTTGGTCGTGGCCGTCTCGAGCCGCGACATCGACGCGTAGAGCGTGGTCGTCTTGCCCGAGCCCGTCGGGCCGGTCACGAGCACGATGCCGTGCGGCTTGGCGATCAGCTGGTCGAACTTGCCGAGCGTGTCGCCGGCCATGCCGAGCGCTTCGAGGTTCAGGCGCTGCGCGTCCTTTTCCAGCAGACGCAGCACCGCGCGCTCGCCGTGGCCCGTGGGCAGCGTGGAAACGCGCACGTCCACCGGACGCCCGCCCACGCGCAGCGTGATGCGGCCGTCCTGCGGCAGGCGTTTCTCGGCGATGTCGAGCTGCGCCATGATCTTGATACGCGAGATCAGCGCGCCATGCAGCGCCTTTTTCGGGCGCACGACGTCGCGCAGCGTGCCGTCCACGCGAAAGCGTACGACCGAGGCGTTCTCGAACGGCTCGATATGAATGTCCGATGCCTGCTCGCGCGCGGCCTGCGTGAGGAGCGCGTTGATCATGCGGATGATCGGCGCGTCGTCTTCGGACTCCAGCAGGTCTTCCACTTCGGGAATGTCCTGCATGAGGCGCGAGAGATCGACTTCGCCTTCCACTTCGCCCACCACCTGCGCCGCGCTGCCGTCCTGGCGCGCGTAGGCCTGGTTGATGGCCTGCGCGAGTTCGTCGGCCGGCACGCGCACGAGCGCGAACGCGCCGAAGTTGCGCGCGACCTCGGCGATGGCGGCCTGCGAGGTGCGCTCGCTGATCCACACTTCGAGGCCTTCGGGGCGCTGCTGGGCAACGAGAATCTGGCCGCTGCGCGCAAAGCCGTACGGCACGAGGCGCGCGGCGAGCGGCGAGGGCGGCTCGCGGTCCGCACCGCCCGTGGCCGCAGGCGCGTGAGGCGTGCTCACGGCTGCACCCGTGTCGTGGCGGGCGCCGCCTGCTGCACCGGCGTGGTTTCCACGGGCGCTGTCTGCACGGGGGCGTTTTGCGTCGGTACAGCGGGCTGCACTTGCACGGCGCTCCCCGGATTGGCGGGAGCCGCGGGCTGCACGCCCACCGCCTGTTGACGCCGCATCTGGTCGAGATCGAACAGGTTCAGCGCAGATCCGCCCTGGCTCGGGCCGAGCGGCATCGGCGGCACGACCGGGTCGTCGCGATCCTTGATCAGGTTGTTGTCGGACTTGTACGCGCCCGTCACGCCCTGGATATAGTCGTAGCGATTCGACGTGACCGCTTGCGCCGTGTCACGGTCGTTGATGATCACCGGACGCAGGAACACCATCAGGTTGGTCTTCTCGCGCGTCTTGTTTTCCGAGCGGAACAACTGGCCGAGCCACGGAATGTCGCCGAGCAGCGGCACCTTGCTGTTGGAGACCTGGTAGTTGTCCTGCATCAGGCCGCCGAGCACTATGATCTCGCCGTTGTCGGCCAGCACGGTGGACTGGATCGAACGCTTGGTGAACTCGGGGCCGGCAGGATTGGTCGTCGCGTTGGTCGTGCCCGTCACGATCGCCGAGTCTTCCGTGTACAACTGCAGCTTCAGGATGCCGCCGTCGGTGATCTGCGGCTTGATGTGCAGCGTCAGGCCCACGTCCACACGGTCGAAGGTGTTGAACGCCGTGCTCGCCGTGCCGCTCGTGAGGTTCGAATACGAACCCGTCTGGATCGGCACGTTCGTACCGACGACGATCTTCGCTTCCTGGTTGTCGAGCGTAATGAGGTTAGGCGTGGACAGCACGTTGGCGTCGGCGGTTTGCGAGAGTGCCTGCAGCAAGGCGCCAAGCCCCTGCACGCCGAAGATGTTCTTGATCCAGCCTACGTTCAGGCCCTGCTGGAGGCTCTGAGTGCCGAGCGCGCTAGCAAGGCCGCCCGTCGCGGCATCTGCTGCCGCTTGCGCGGTCAGGTTGATGATGCTATTGCCGCTGCCGGTGGCGAGATTGGTGCCCGCGTACAGATTGCCGTTCGCGACCTGCCACTGAATGCCCAGGTTGGCGTTGGTGGTCGAGTTCAACTCGACGATCAGCGCCTCGATGTAGACCTGCGCGCGCCGCGCATCGAGCTGGTTGATCACGGCGCGCAGATTGCGGTACACCGCGTCCGGCGCCGTGATGATCAGCGAGTTGGTCGCCGGATCGGCCTGGATCATGCCGCCTGGCTGGTTCTCGTCGCCCTTGTCCTTGTCGCCGCCGAGGAACGGGGCTTCGTTGCTGCCGCTGCCGCCGCTGCCATATGAACTGCCCCCGCCGAGCGAACTGCCCAGCGACGTGCCGCCGCCGAGCGAACTCGAGGGCAGCGGCGGCGTGCCGGCGGTGCCGGTCGACGTGCTGCCGCCGCCGCTGTTGCCGGCCTGGTTGAAGCCGTTCGCGTTGCCCGACGACGACGTGTCGTTGCCGCCCTTGCCGAGCATGCCGCGCAGCGTCTTGGCGAGCTGCGTGGCGTCGGCATTGCGCAGCGGGACGACGTGAATGTTGCCCGGCATGCTGGTCGGCGCGTCGAGCTGCTTCGAAAGCTGGACCGCGGAGGCAAGGCGTTGCGCGTTCGAGGCGCGCAGCATCAGCGAGTTGGTGCGCGGGTCGGCGACGACCGAAACCTTCAGCGACGGGTCCGAGGCGCCGATCGCGCCCGGGTCGAGCATCTTCGCGATTTGCGGCGCGATGTCGAGCGCATTGGCGTTGTGCAGCGGCACCACCTGCACCTGCTGGCCGGCGGCCGAGTCCACGCCCGCGATGATCGAGGCGATGCGGCGCACGTTGTCCGCATAGTCGGTCACGATGAGCGTGTTGTTGGCCGGGTAGGCGGCAATCGTGTTGTTCGGCGAGATGAGCGGGCGCAACACCGGCAGCAGGTTGTTCGCCGACTCGTGCCTGAGCGTGAACACCTGGGTTACCACCTGGTCGCCACGCGCGGTAGGCGTATTGCCCACGTAGGTAGGCACGCCCTGCAGCTTGGCGTCGGCTTCCGGCACGACCTTCAGGACGCCGTGATCCTGCACGAGCGCGAAGCCTTGCATGCGCAGCGCCGACTGCAGGGTCTTGAGCGCCTGGTCTTCAGGTACGGGGTTCTCGGAGACGAGATTGAGCTGCCCCTTCACGCGGGGATCGACGATGATCGTTTTGCCGGTGGCGGCGCCAATTGCCTTCGCCACCTGGTCGATGTCGGCGTTGACGAAATTGAGCGTGACCTGCGCATAGGCAAGCTGTGCCGTAATGAGTCCGCTCACGAGCAGCGCCGTGGCGACGCGACGCAAAGCCATACGATTTCTTCTCATGGGTGTCTTATCGAAGCCAGCGGCAGACGCGCGCGGCTATTCGTCCTCGACGTACGGCTGTGGGGCCGACTCGCCTGTGTTTTCCTGACTGGTGCCGGCGCCGGCTCTCCTCAGCCCGGACGTCCGTTAGTCAACAAAAGATGGAACAGTAGCAGTTTTTCGTGTCGAATTTGTCACAAAAAATGGGGCTCCGGGGAATTCTTCCAATCCCCGAGCCGCGCCAGCCGCCCGTCCCAAGCCATTTGTAAGCATGAGGGCGTCTTGTCCGTGCGGCTGGCTTGACGCGTCATCGGTGACCGGTATCATACGAGCGGCCCGCAGGATGGCCAACGCACTTTCGGCCCTTCTTTATGTGGGAATTCCCGCATTGCGCGCCAGAAAACAGGCCGATCAGCGAGAGATTGCGGCATCCTTCAGGTGCACGGTTCGCCTCCTTGCCTGTCTTTTCGTTTGCCCTTTTTCGTTTGCCATCTTGTCAGCTTCCGCGCGAGTCGCCATGCCGAACATCTGGTCCGCTACGCTAGCCGCCGCCGTGGTGCTCGTCGCCGCGAGCGCCAGCACGCTCGCGCACGCGGACTGTTTCGACGAGGCCGCGCGCTACCAGAAGGTCAATCCGCTGATCCTGCGCGCCATTGCCTGGCAGGAGTCGCACAACCGGCCCGACGCAGTACACAGGAATGCGAACGGTTCGATCGACTACGGCGTCATGCAGATCAATTCCGTGCATCTGCCCGTGCTCTCGCAGTACGGCATTTCGCAAAGCACGCTCATGGAGCCGTGCAAGAACGTCTATATCGCCGCCTGGCATCTGCGCCAGAAGATGAACAAGTACGGCAACACGTGGGCTGCCGTCGGCGCTTACCATTCCGAAACGCCGACGCTGCGCGACCAGTACGCGCAGCAGATCGCCGACATTCTGCGCAAGTGGCATCTCATGCAGTAGCGCGCCCGAGCGCTCACCGCATGCCCTGCGCGGCGCGCGTGCATGGTGCAAAATGCTGGCTGGCGCCGCACCCTTACGAGGATTTCGATCCTTACCCGCAGCGTTCCTTCCGACTCACTTTCTGCACCACAATTGCGATGAACCAGCCGCCACTGCCCGTCACCGTGCTCTCGGGTTTTCTGGGCGCGGGCAAGACCACGCTGCTCAACCATATCCTGTCGAACCGCGCGGGCCTGCGCGTGGCGGTGATCGTCAACGACCTCGCCTCGGTGAACGTCGACGCCGCGCTCGTGCGCGACGCCTCGGCGCTCTCGCGCGTGGAAGAGCGCGTGATCGAAATGTCGAACGGCTGCATTTGCTGCACGCTGCGCGACGATCTGCTCACCGAGATCCAGCGCCTCGCCGACCCGGCCAGCGCCGGCCAGCGCTTCGACGCCATCGTGATCGAATCGACCGGCGTGGCCGAACCCATGCCGATCGCGGAGACCTTCACGTTCGCCGGCGACGATGGCATCGCGCTCGACGAACTCGCGCGTCTCGACACGATGGTCACCGTCGTCGACGCGTTCAACTTCCTGCGCGACTACGCGAGCACGGACCAACTCGCGCAGCGCGGGGCGGCGGCAAGCGAGGAAGACGACCGCGCGATCGTGGAACTGCTCGTCGATCAGGTGGAATTCTGCGACGTGCTCGTGCTCAACAAGGCCGACCTCGTGAGCGACGACGAACTCGCGCGCCTGCAGCACATTCTCGCGCGCATCAATCCGCGCGCGGTGCAGGTGGTCAGCCGCTTCGGCAACGTGCCGCTCGAGGTAGTGATCCAAACCGGCCGCTTCGATTTCGATGCGGCGTCGAGCGCACCGGGCTGGCTCGCGTCGCTGCATGATCATGACCATTGCAATGATCCGGCGCATTGCCACGATCCGGCACATACGCATACGCCGCGCAGCGAAGCCGACGAGTACGGCATCAGCAACTTCGTTTATCGCGCGCGCCGCCCGTTTCATCCCGAGCGCTTCTGGGCCCTGCTCAACCAGGAGTGGAAGGGCGTGCTGCGCTCGAAGGGCTTCTTCTGGCTCGCCACGCGCAACGACGTGACGGGCACGCTCTCGCAGGCGGGCGGCGTGTGCCGTCACGGTCCCGCGGGCACGTGGTGGGCGGCGCTGCCGCGCGAGCAATGGCCGCAGGACGCCGAACTCGAAAAGGAAATCGCCGCCGACTGGCAGGGCGACCTCGACGACCCCAGCGTCGGCGACCGCCGCCAGGAGCTCGTGATGATCGGCGCGAATCTCGACCATGACGCATGGCGCGCGAAGCTCGATGCATGCCTTCTGACCGACGCGGAATATTCGGCAGGCCCCGAAGCCTGGCTGGGCTACGCCGACCCGTTCCCGTCCTGGGAACTCGACGACGACGATCACGATCATGATCATGATCACAGCGATCACGACGAAATCGTCCACCGCCCCGGCTGACCGGACGATGCGCTCAACGAACAACGGCGCCGCAAAAATGCGGCGCCGTTTGCTTGTGTACCTGCGATAGACGAGGCACGCAGAAAAAAACCCGCCAGGGGGCGGGTGTCAACTTAAAGCGGCAATGCCTTAGCGCTTGTTGACGGCGTCCTTGAACGCCTTGCCAGCCGTGAACTTGACGGTCTTGGCAGCGGGAATCTTGATGGTTTCGCCGGTCTTCGGATTGCGGCCCGTACGGGCTGCGCGCTTGCCCGAACCGAAACTGCCGAAGCCGATCAGCTGAACCGCGTCACCCTTCGACACAGCCTTCTTGACCACTTCGAGGAGCGTGTCCAGCGTCTCGCCGGTTTGTGCCTTGCTAGCGCCCGTCTGTGCTGCGACGGCGTCGATCAGTTCCTGTTTATTCATTGAGAAGTTCCTTTCTGTGTTTAGGTTGACACGAACAGCGCGAACGCGCCGATTATACGGACGCGTGCCGCGCCGTCGAGCAGCGACGGACCCGGAGCACCCCGGCGTTTTCGCGTTGCGGCGACTAGCGTGTGTCTGATGCCGCAACGTCCGTGCTGCCGCTTCCCTGGGCGGCGCTTGCTATGATAGCGCAGCGCAAACCCAATAACGACAAGGGTTTCGAAGATTTCGCGCTGGACATGCGGGTTTTTGGGAGCGGGTGGACCTTTTGGGGGTGCCCACCCCCGCAAATCCCCCGCCTGCGACGTTTTTCCCGCCGCACGCGTTGCGCCGCGCCAACGCAGCATGCGCGCAAACGCCGGCCCGGCAAGCGTTTGCGGCGACGCGACCGGCCTTCGCCAGACGCTTTTTCCAGCCTCGCGGCTTGCCCGTTTTCTCCTCACCTCTGGCTTCGCGTTCCTCATGACCGCCATCCTGACACCCGCCACGCTCGTTTTCCGGGAAGACGGCACGCCGTTTTCGCCCATCTATGGCGACATTTACCACAGCACGGGAGGCGCATTCGCACAGGCCCAAGCCGTCTTTCTGAACGGCAACGCGCTGCCGCAGCGCTGGCAGGACCGGCGAATCTTCACCGTCGTCGAAACCGGCTTCGGCATGGGCGTGAACTTTCTTGCCACGTGGTCGGCATGGCGCGACGACCCGGCGCGCTGCGAACGCCTGCATTTCGTTTCGGTGGAAAAACATCCGTTCGCGCGCAACGACCTGCAAAGCGCACTCGACGCAGTCGTTGCGCACACACGCGAAGCGCCGCTCGCGCGCGAACTCGTGAACGCCTGGCCGATGCTCCTGCCGGGCACCCACCGCCTGGAATTCGAGGGCGGGCGCGTCACGCTCACGCTCGTTTTCGGCGATGCGCTCGAGGTCTTTCCCAAAATGTGGATGCGCGCCGATGCGATCTACCTCGACGGCTTCGCCCCGGCGAAGAATCCCGACCTCTGGTCGCCGGCCATTTTCAAGGCGCTTGCGCGCATCGCCGGCAAAGACGCCACCTTCGCGACCTGGAGCAGTTCGGGCGGCGTCAAGCGCGCGCTGGAGCAAAACGGCTTCGAATACCGCAAGGTGCAAGGCTTCAACGGCAAGTGGGCGATGCTGGTCGGACGCTTCGCGCCGCGCTGGCGCGTGCGCCGCTACGAGCCGCCGCTGCCCCTTGCACTGCGCGAGCGGCACGCCGTCGTCGTGGGAGCGGGACTTGCCGGCTGCGCGCTCGTCGAGCGGCTGGCCGTGCGCGGCTGGCGCGTGACGCTCGTCGAACGCAACGCCGCGCCCGCGCTCGAGGCATCGGGCAATCCGGCCGGCGTGTTCCATCCGCTGATTTCCCGCGACGACAGCAGCGCGTCGCGCATCACGCGCGCGGGGTTTCTCTACGCGCTGCAACGCTGGGCCGCGCTCGAAGCCGCCGGCCATGCGCCCAGGCGCTCCCATGCCGGCTTGCTCCATCTCGTCACCGACGACGAGTCGCGCGCCGTCGCCGCCGCCCTGGAATCGTTCGGCTATCCCGAAGCATTCGTGCGCGCCGTCACGCGCGAGCAAGCGCAGGCGCTGGCCGGCGTCGCACTCAACCAGGGCGGGTGGTTCTATCCGCAGGGCGGCGCGATCGACCCGGCAGCGCTCTGCCGTGCCCAATGCGCCTTCGCCGCCGCGCTGCCCGGCGCGCAGGTCGAGACACGTTTCGGTGTGCGTATCGGTCGCATTGCGCGCGCCGGCGAACGGGAATCCGGCGAATGGCAGGTGTTCGACGACGCCGGCCGGCTCGCCGCACAGGCAGCCACGGTGATCTTCGCCAATGCCCAGGACGCCTCGCGGGCCGCCGCGCTCGCGCATGCGCCCACGCGCATCGTGCGCGGCCAGCTCACGCTCGTCGACCCCAGCCCGCTCGCGAACCTGCGCGTGCCCGTGATCGGCGAAGGCTATGCGGTGCCGCTCGACGGCGGCGTCACGCTCGCGGGCGCCACCTACGAAGTCGACGACGCCGACGACGCGCTGCGCGCCGCCGGCCATACCGAAAACATCGAACGCGTCGCGCACATGCTCCCTGAGCTTGCCGCGGCCCAGGGCGAGCGCGATTTCGCGGGCCGCGTAGCGTTCCGCTGCGTCACCAGCGACCGCATGCCGATGCTCGGCCCGCTCGCCGACGAAGACGCCGCCCGCCGCGACGCCCAGCGGCTGGCTGGCGCCTGGCCGCTCGACCTGCCGCGCGCGAGCGGCCTTTACGGCGCGTATGCGTTTGGCTCGCGCGGGCTCGTATGGGCGGGGCTGGGGGCGGAACTGATCGCGTCCCAGCTGGAAGGCGAGCCGTGGCCGCTCGAGCGGGAACTCGCCGACCAGCTGGATCCGGCGCGCTTCCTGCAGCGCGCCTTGCGCCAGCGCAGTCTTTGAGCGCGGCAGACGGAAAAAGAGCCAGCCGGGTTATCCACACCAATCTGTGGACAACCGCGCGAATTGCCGGCGAATCGAGTGTGGATGCGGTGTGGACGTAAACGGGGTAACTCAGCACGCCCCGTTCCAGGCCCAAAAGTTACTCCTCGAAGTGCGCATGGACCGCACATGCTTTGCGCGCGGTTGTGCGAGCGCCAACTCGCGGATTCCTCTCGGTAAACTCCGGTTATCCACAGGAAATCCAGGCCCTTGTTAACTTCTACTACGTATACATACGGTAAACCGTAAACCCCAAGCTGGCGCCATCGCTGCCGGCAAGCACGATCCAGCCAGAGTTTGAATCCCCTGACGAAAGCGGCCTGCCGACGCGGTCACTTTTTCCGCATACGTCGTCAAAAGCGCACAATGAGGACGTTATTACCGTCTTTGTCGATGCTTTCGAGGAGCTGGGGGCAATTGCAAAAAAGCTATGGCACAATCGCCGTTCTTTCCGCGTCGAACGCCGCATCAGACGGCCGACGTATCCAAGGAACGGTTGCCCCTCGTCCTGAATCTGAGTGCTCAGGGTAGACGGCAGCGTTCGTTCATCCAACGCGGGCGCAGCCACCACACGCAAAGCGCCCGTACCGGCTGTTCGCCGCACCGTCGTGTGCCGGCGCACTGCTTAGCCGCAGCGTTTTGCCGCACTGTTTGCCCGCACTCGCCGCAGCAAGCGCCTGGTCGCGCCGGCTCGCCCAATCGTCATACCGTCGGGCCAGCCGGCTGCATGGATTGTTGCGCAGAGCAGGCAGACAACGGACGGGGAGTAGAGGTGTCGTTCGCCTCGTGCGGCACATGGCTTGCCTGTTAGCCAGTCGTATGTCGATCTAACGTCGGACAGCCGGATTCGATCCCACGCAAGATGTCGTTGCCAAGGAGAAGCCACCACGATGAAGTCGGCGTTTTCGTTTTTTCCCGCCTGGCCGTTGCAGCTCGACGGTATTTTCTGGGCCGGGCTCGCGCTGCTCGCCGCCGGTTTGTGCGGCGAGCTTTGTTATCGGGCCTGGCGCTTGCCGCGGATTTCGGGCTATGGGGTGATCGGGCTCATTGCCGGATCGGCCGGGTTCGGCGTGATCGACGCCGATGTCGGCACGGCCGCGCGGCCGCTGCTCGACGTCGCGCTCGGCCTGCTGCTGTTCGAACTGGGCAGCCGCCTCGACCTGCGCTGGATCCGCCGCAATCCCTGGCTCATCCTTTCGAGTCTTGCCGAGTCCTCGCTCACCTTCGTGCTCGTGCTCGCGGTGCTGCTGTTCCTCTCCGTGCCGACGATGATCGCGCTCGTCGTGTCCGCGATCGCCATGGCGACGTCGCCTGCCATGGTGATCCAGCTCAAGACCGAGCTGCGCGCAGAAGGCCAGGTCACGCAGCGCCTGCTGACGCTCACGGCGCTCAACAGCATGTATGCGGTGATCGTGGAGAAGCTCGCCTCGACCTGGCTGCATCAGGAAATGTACGGCAACGTGTTCGCGACGATCCTGCAGCCGCTTTATCTGCTGATCGGCTCGCTGATTCTCGCGTTCGTGCTCGCCCGGGCGTGCACGCTGTTTTACCGTCGGCTGAGCCCGCAGGACGAGCATTCGTTCGTCGCGCTCTTCGGCCTCGTGCTGCTGGCGATTGCGATTGCGCACCTGCTCAGGCTCTCGACCATCCTGAGCCTGCTTGCCGCGGGCATCATCGTGAAGAATCTGGAGCCGCGCCCGCAGCTGTGGCCGCAGCATTTCGGCACGGCCGGATGGCTGCTCACGGTGATTCTGTTCGTGCTCACGCTCACCACCTTCGAGTGGCACGACATTCTCGTGGGCGGCGCGGCGGCGGCGGGGCTGATCGTCTCCAGGCTCGTGGCCAAGCTCGTCGGCGTGCTGATGTTCGCCAAACCGAGCGGGCTGCACTGGAAGCAGGGTGTGGCGCTCGGTCTCGCCTTGACGCCCATGTCGGCGCTTGCGCTGTTGCTCGTCGAGGACACCTACGAGCTTTACCCGACGTTCGATCCGCGCCTGCGCGCGATCATTCTGTGCTCGATCGTCGTGCTGCAGCTCTTCGGACCCTGGGTGGTCTATCGCGCGCTTGCGCTCGTCGGCGAACGCGGCGAAAAATGAATCTCGCGTCGCGCGCGGCCGGCGGTTCGCGCGCGACGCCCCGACAGGAAACGCCATGTCCCTTGAAACGTTTGTCGATTCGAAGCCGTTCACGTTCGGCGTCGAACTCGAAATGCAGATCGTCAACACGCACGACTACGATTTGACCAAGGCGGGTAGCGACCTCATGCGCCTCGTCAAAGATCAGGAGATTCCGGGCAACATCACGCCCGAAATCACCGAAAGCATGATCGAACTCTCCACCGGTATCTGCACGAATCACGAGCAGGCCGTGGCCGATCTGCGCAAGATTCGCGACGTGCTCGTCGCTGCGGCCGATCGTCTCAACGTCGGTCTGTGCGGCGGCGGCACGCACGCGTTCCAGCAATGGAGCGACCGGCGCATCGTCGATACGCCGCGCTTTCAGTATCTGTCCGAGCTGTACGGCTACCTGGCGAAGCAATTCACGGTGTTCGGCCAGCACGTGCATATCGGCTGCCCGGACGCGGACAGCGCGCTCTTCCTGCTGCACTCGCTTTCGCGCTTCATCCCGCATTTCATCGCGCTCTCGGCGTCGTCGCCCTATGTGCAGGGCGTGGACACCGGATTTCATTCGGCACGACTGAATTCCGTGTTCGCGTTTCCGCTGTCTGGCCGTGCGCCGTTCGTGCTGAGCTGGGAGGAGTTCAAGGAATACTTCTCGAAGATGGTGCACACGGGCGTTGTCAACAGCATGAAAGACTTCTACTGGGACATCCGCCCGAAACCCGGCTTCGGCACGATCGAGGTGCGCGTGATGGACACGCCGCTTTCGGTCGAGCGCGCCGCCGCGATCGCCTGCTACATCCAGACGCTCGCGCGCCATCTGCTTACCGATCGGCCGATCGCGCCGCTCGAGGACGACTACCTCGTGTACACGTTCAACCGCTTCCAGGCGTGCCGCTTCGGCCTCGCCGGCACTTGCGTGAATCCGCAAACGGGCGAGCGCCGCACGATTTCCGAAGACATTCTCGAAACGCTCGACCGGATCGCGCCGCACGGCGAGGTGCTCGGCTCGACGCGCGCGCTCACCGAAATCGGCACGATCGCCCGGGCGCAGAACAACGACGCGGCGTGGCTGCGCAGCGTCGTGGCCGAGGAAAAATCGCTGCACGAAGCGGTGCGGCAGCAGTGCCTGCGCTGGCGCGCCTGACGGGGAATCGCAGGGGGAGCCGGCGGACGCACAGGACCACTGACCGATTTTCGCGGGGTGCCAGAGGTGTCGGAAGCGCGCGCCCGCGCCGGCAAAAGAGGATGCAGGGGCAGCTTTCGGGCTGCCCTTGGTGTTTTCGGGGGCAGGACAACGAGCTAAAAGCGGCCCCTGTGGGTTCCGCACGCCACTTTTTTCGAGGTGGCCAAAAATTTTTTTGCTGGCTTCGAGGTACCTGGGGGTTCTTATTTTTTGACCTGGGTCCCGACATGGTCCATATTCATGGACACATGGCCCTGCACCGTTGTGGGTAACCTTCGTTTTCCCTGCAAACTCAATGGACTACGTAATGATTGGTTAGGCACGATCGGGCAGATTCCAGTTGCGTTCGAGACAGAAATCCGCGATAACCTGCATGGGTCGCGGGGCGACGAAGGCGAGCGGGCAGGAACCTGTACACAAGGCAAAAGCCCGCTTATCAACGGGTTATCCACAATTCGCGTTGGATAAGTTAGCTGTGCGATTTGCCGCTCTCGCATAGAATGTCGGTTTGCTGCACTGGCGCCGGGACTTGAAGGATGTTTCCGGGGCCTGCGGCAAGAAACATGACAGTGCAACGCATACGATTGCGTGGGCGTTGCAGGAATTTTTAAGATGGTGCGGCGCTCGGGGAACCGGGCGCCAGCGTTCCCACAGGCCGTCGGTCAAAGCGGCGGCTGACGATGCAGCGCAAGCTGCCAATAACCAGCGAAAGACTATGAGCGAAGGCGTATACGGAGAGCAGGCAGCCGGGCGGGTGACCCATAGCCTGCTGCGACTTAGCACGGCAATGCGGAGCCAGGCGTGGGACTGGGCCGAAGGGGCAGGACTCACGCCTACCCAGGGCGAAATTCTCGTGCTGCTGATGCAGCGTAAGGGGCCGATGCGCCTCGGCGAGATCGCGCGCGAAACGGCCCTCACGGCCGCGACCACGAGCGATGCGGTGAGCACGCTCGAAACCAAGGGGCTGGTCGAAAAGCGCCGTGCGCTCGACGACGGCCGCGCACTTGCGGTGCGTCTCACCTCGCGCGGCCGCACGGCGGCGAAAAAGGCCTCGCAGTGGCCCGACTTCCTGTCGAAGGCGGTCGGCACGCTGAAGGCGGACGAGCAGTCCACGCTGTATCGCACGCTGCTCAAGACGGTTTATCTGCTCGAATCGCAGGAAACCAGCCCGCAACACCGCATGTGCCTGACCTGCTCGCATTTCGAGCCGAGCAAGAACCCGAAGAAGACGCCGCATCACTGCCAGCTTCTGAACATCGACATGGCTGACACGGATCTGCGTCTCGACTGCTCGGTCTACGAACAGGCCGACGTGACGACCCAGAAGAAGAACTGGAAGATCTTCGCGGTTTAAGGCCGAAGCTGCGCCGCCGCCCCCATGCGGGCGGTGCGCGCCATGCATGTAATGCGCCGTAATGCAAAGCTTCGCTCTGTCGATGGCGTGCCGACTTTGCGCGCCTGACCTTGCGTGCCTGACTTTGCGTGCAGCAGACGCGGGCGTGGCAATTTGTGTAGTTCTCGCAAGTATTGGCCAGAAGTTTATTGCTACGACCGTAGGCGCAGACATTCGCCCGCGCCGTGAAAAAGCGGTGACGTGCATGCCGCCCACAGCCGACCCGGGAATTTGCCGATGAATCGCGAAGTATTGGCTGTGCGCCATGTCTATTTCGAGGACCTCGGCAGCTTCGAGCGCGTGCTCGGCGACCGTGGCCGCCCCGTGCGCTACGTCGACGTCGGCTTCGCCCGTGTCGGCGCGCTCAATCCCTTGTCGGCGTCGCTCATGGTCGTGCTCGGCGGCCCGATCAACGCGTGCGACGATGCGCGCTACCCCACACTCGTTCCCCTTGCTGCGATGATCGAAAAGCGCATCGCGGCGGGTCTGCCTACGCTCGGCATCTGCCTCGGCGCGCAACTGATTGCGCGCGTGCTCGGTGCCCGCGTGTATGCGGGACCCCAGCCCGAGATCGGCTGGACGCCGCTCACGCTCACGGACGCCGGCCGCGCCTCGCCACTGCGGCACCTCGACGGCGCGGCGACCTCCATGCTGCACTGGCATGGCGATACCTTCGATCTGCCGCAGGGGGCGACGCGTCTCGCTTCCACGCCGCCCTGCGAGAACCAGGCGTTTTCATGGGGCGAGCACGTGCTCGGCCTGCAGTGCCATCCCGAAGTGCGCGCCGACCGCTTCGAGCCCTGGCTGATCGGTCATGCCGCCGAAATCGCCAGCGCGGGTGTGGACGTGAACGCGCTGCGCAACGACACGGCGCGCCACGGGCCGCAGCTCGAAGCGCAGGCGAGCCGCATGTTCGGCGAATGGCTCGATGCCGTCGACGCACAGATGGCCGCGCGCCAACCCTGACCCGCGCCTGAACCCGGCTTGATTTACCTCGCGCGGGCGCGTGTTGCGCAGGCGTCCTGTTCCTTGTCGAACGCGTGAATAAAGCGCGTGCTATTCTCGGACGCTTCTGCCAACCGTCCGTGGACCTCCCATGAGCAAGCTCTTCACTCCGCTCGAACTGCGTGGCGTGACGCTTCCCAATCGCATCGTCGTTTCGCCGATGTGCCAGTATTCCGCCGAGCGCGGCGAAGCCAATGACTGGCACATGATCCATCTCGGCCACCTGGCGCTTTCGGGCGCGGCGATGCTCTGCATCGAAGCGACGGCCGTCGAGCCCGACGGCCGTATCACGCCGGGCTGCCTCGGCCTGTGGGACGACGCGACCGAAGCCGCGCTCGCGCCCGTGATCGCCGCCATCCGCCGCCATTCGCCTATCCGCGTCGCCATGCAGATTTCGCACGCGGGGCGCAAGGCGTCGAGTCATGTGCCCTGGGAAGGCGGCCAGCTGATTTCGGTGGCCGACGGCGGGTGGGTGACGCACGCGCCTTCGGCGCTCGCGCACAAGGAGGGCGAGGCGCCGCCGCTCGCGCTCGACGTCGCGGGTCTGAATCGAGTGCGCGATGCGTTCGTGGCCACGGCGCGGCGCGCTGCGCGTCTTGGCATCGACGCCCTCGAAATCCACGCGGCGCACGGCTATTTGCTGCATCAATTTCTCTCGCCGATCGCGAACCAGCGCAGCGACGAGTACGGCGGCTCGCGCGAAAACCGCATGCGCTTTCCGCTCGAAGTGTTCGACGCCGTACGCGCCGAATTTCCCGCCGATCGCCCGATCGGCGTACGCGTTTCGGCAACGGACTGGGTTAACGGCGGCTGGACGCTTGACGACACCGTGGTCTTCGCGCAGGCGCTCAAGGCGCGCGGCGCAGACTGGATCGACGTGTCGTCGGGCGGCGTGTCGCCGCTGCAAAAGATCCCGCTCGAACCCGGCTATCAAGTGCCGTTCGCGCGCAAGGTGAAGGCCGAAACCGGCATGACGACGATTGCGGTGGGCCTCATCACCGACGCCTTGCAGGCCAACCAGATCGTCGAAGACGGCGAAGCCGACATGATCGCGATGGCGCGCGCAATGCTCTACGATCCGCGCTGGCCGTGGCACGCCGCGGCGCAACTCGGCGCGAGCGTGAGCGCGCCGCCGCAATACTGGCGTTCGCAACCGCGCGAGTTGAAGAAGCTGTTCGGCGAGACGACGCTCGGCCAGCGCTGAAATACGCGGCGCGGTGCGATTTTTCGCGGCGCATATGGGTTGAACGAAAGAGGCGCGAGCGTGTACGATGCCGTCTGTGGCGCGCCGGGCGTCGCATGAGCGGCGCCCAATCCGCCCAATCCGCACAATCCGCCCAATCGGGCGCCGCGTTTGCGTACGGAGCGCGACGCGCCGGGAAGCGCGGTTTGATGCAAGGGCCGATGCAAGGCCAGGCAGACCGCCAGGCACGGCTTCATGAGAGAGCCGCAGGCGGCGCGCGGGAGGACGTGTTCCACGCCGCCTGTCATGACCGGGACAGTCTCCCCCAGTACTTCACAAGGATTCATTCAATGAGTGAACGCAGGATCGTCGTGCGCCAGTCGGGCGTGCACGGCAAGGGCGTGTTTGCGGCGGTCCCCATTGCGACCGGCGAACGACTGATCGAATACAAGGGCGAGCGCATCTCCTGGAAGGAAGCGCTGCGGCGTCATCCGCATAATCCTGACGAACCGAATCACACGTTCTATTTCGCACTCGACGACGGCGACGTGATCGACGGCAAGGTAAAGGGCAACAGCGCGCGCTGGATCAACCATTCGTGCGCGCCGAACTGCGAAGCCGAGGAAATCGAAGGACACGTCTACATTCACGCGCTGCGCGATATCGCCGAGGGCGAGGAGCTCTTCTACGACTACGGCCTCGTGATCGACGCGAAGCAGACGAAGAAGCTCAAGCGCGAATACGAATGCCGTTGCGGCGCCCGCAAGTGCCGCGGCACGATGCTCGCGCCGCCCGACGGCGACAAGTCTGCGAAGGGCGCGAAAGCGTCAAAAAGCAGGAGCAAAAAGAAGAAGTAAGCGGCGCGACGCGCATTGCCAGGTATCAAGCACAAGGGCCGCATGAGCGGCCCTTGTCGTTTTCCTGGCACCCGCAGCGTCAGAGGTCGACGCTCGCCTGATGGGTCGGTTTCTTCTCGCGAGGCGGCTCGCCGGCGTCGGCCGTACGCAAATGTGCGGTCTCGAAGGCGGCGGTCTCCTTGCTGTCCTTGCGGTCTTTGGGGGCCTTGCCGCCGGGCGCGCCGCGATGCGCGAGCGGCACGCGCACGATGAAACGTGCGCCGCCTTCCGGCGCATCTTCGTAATGCACGCTGCCGCGATGCAGCGCCATGATGTCGTGCACGATTGCAAGGCCCAGGCCCGCGCCGCTGTCCACGCCGCTTTCGCTCTGACCGTCGCCGCGGAAGAAGCGCTTGAAGAGATCCGCCTGCTGCGAAGCGGGCACGCCGCCGCCGTTGTCTTCCACGACGATCTCGGCCATCGGCACGCCTTCCGCGCAGGACTGCGAAACGGTGACGGTGATGCGCGCACCTTCGACTCGCGCGGGCGGCAAATATTTGAGCGCGTTGTCGAGCAGATTCGCGACGACCTCGTGCAGCAGCACGGGGTTGCCGCGCACCATCAACGGCGTGTCGTTTTCGGGATCGTCGAGGCGCTGGAAGCCGAGGTCGACGTGGCCCGCCAGTGCCCGCGGCACCCACTCGGCGCCTGTCTCGAAGGCGAGCGCGGCCATGTCGATATCGACGAAGCGCGCGGCCTGCTCACCCGGTTCCGCGCGCGCGAGCGAGAGCAACTGATTGGACAGACGCACCGCGCGATCCGCGGCCGCGCGCAACTCGCGCACCGCGTCGTTGACCTTCTGCGGCTCGCGCGCGTTCACGGCCTGCTCGGCGTGCAGCTTTACTGCAGTGAGCGGCGTACGGAGCTGGTGGGCAGCGTCGGCGATGAACTTGCGCTGCGCGTCGAGCGCGGTCTTCAGGCGGCCGAGCAGCGCGTTCAGCGCGCCCGTGAGCGGACGGATCTCGACCGGCACGTAGGTCTCGTCGACGGGTTCGAGCGACGTGTGCGTCTGGCGGTTGAGCGAGTCGGCGAGCGCGGTGAGCGGGTTGAGCTGCTGGTTGACCACGCGCCACACAATGACCCAGCCGGCGAGCAGCAGGAGCAGCAACGGCATCATGATCGCGACGAGAAATTCGGCCGCGATGCGAAAACGGTGATGCACAGGCTGACCGACTTCCACGACGATGGGATTGCCATGCGCCTGCGGCACGCGTACCTGGGCGACGCGCACGGTCACGCCCTGATAGATCGTTTCGAACACGTACGCGTAGTGCATGCGGCGCACGTTGGTGCCCTGTAGTGGCAGGTTGTGGTCGCCCGCGATTTCCGTTTCGCCGTTGCTGATGCGATAGACGAGGTGCTCGACAGGGTCGGAAAACATCGCCTGCGCGAGCGGCGGAACGGTATTGGGGGCGTCGTCGCCGGCGATCTGGATCTGGCGGGATATGGCGGTGGCGAGGTCGGCGAGCGAGCGGTCGACCACGTGCTGCGTGTACTGCCAGGCGAGCCAATAGGCGATCAGGCCGCTCATCAGCGCGAGCAGCGAGAGCGGGGCGGCGAGGCGCCGTAGCAGCGTGCGCCGCAGGCTCGTTGCGGCAGGTGAGGACATGATGGCTTCGGGGCGAATGACGAATCGTGGGTGCGGCGGCTTGCGCTGCGCAGGACCGATCCATTGTACGCGGGCCGCGGGCGCGGCGGCTGAAGTGCCGGTGACACGCCAAAGCCGGCGCCCTCAAGCGCAAACGGCGGCGGAGTGCTCCGCCGCCGCTGACTGGCTCAGAAAACGGGGCGGATCAGGCCGCCTGGCGGATTTCCTGCAGCAGGTAGCCGAAGCCGCGCACCGTGACGATCTCGACACGGCAGTTCTCGAGCTTCTTGCGCACGCGGTGCACGTAGACTTCGATCGCGGTGTCGCCGAGGTCGCCGCCGAAGTGCGTGAGGTGGTCCTGCAGTTGCGCCTTGCTCACCACGCGGCCATGGCGCAGCAGCAGCATTTCGAGGACGGCGAATTCGCGCGGCGAGAGTTCGAGCGGCTTGTCGTCGTTGAAGATGCGGCGATCGACGCCCGACAGGCGCACGCCGCCGAGCGACACTTCGGGGCGCGGGACGTCGCCGTGCGGGCCGCTGCGGCGCATCACGGCGCGAATGCGCGCTTCGAGCTCGGCCGGTTCGAACGGCTTGAGCATGTAGTCGTCGGCGCCGGAATTCAGGCCCTGGACGCGGTCATTCAGTTCGTCGCGGGCAGTGAGCACGATGACGGGCGTATGCCGGTTGCTTTGACGAAAGCGCGAAAGCAGCGTCATGCCGTCGATGCCCGGCAGCCCCAGATCGAGGATCACGAGCTCATGGCGATTTTGCGTGAGGGCCTGTTCGGCGAAAATGCCGTCGTGGACCATGTCGACCGTGAAGCCGGCTTGTTCGAGGCTGGACTGGATACCGCGTGCGATAGGGCGGTCGTCTTCGATCAGAAGGAGTCGCATGGAATTCGCTCAAGTACAATGGGTTTTAGCGTTCAGGCACGCAGTTCGCGAAGCGTCGCTTGCTGGCCTCGTGGCACAGCCCGACGGTTGCGCGATCACGATCCACATGTCCGATATTTCGATCACCGAACTCGAAGCCGCGATCAACTTCTGGCGCAACCGCTCGCCATCGATTGGCGATGAACTCGCGTTGTGCCAGGAGGCAAGTGCGCTCTCCAAGCCTTATGCGCTGCTGATTGTACAGCGTCAGAACGCGATATCACCGGAACGTTTAGACCCGATTGCCCGCGCTGCCTGGGAGTCTTACGTATCCATCAAGAATAGCCTTCAAAGCTGAAGGTTTGAAGGTCCGGCACCCTGCATTATGCTTTCGCGACGCGCTGTGCGCGCAGCGTGCCCATGCCTGGTACCGCCGCTTATGCGCTGAGCGGCCCCGGCGCGATCGAATCGATGAAGCGCGCAAGTTCGATGTCGCGCGAGGTGAGACCGTCGGCTTCGTGAGTGGAAAGCGTGATTTCCACACGGTTGTACACGTTGAACCACTCGGGGTGATGATTCATTTCCTGCGCCTTGATGGCGACGCGCGTCATGAAGCCGAACGCTTCGTTGAAGTCGGCGAAGCGGAAATGGCGCTGGATCGCATCGCGGCCGGCGACGGCCTGCCAGCCGCGCAGGTCGGCGAGTTGCGATGCGCGTTCTTCGGATGTGAGTCGGTTGATCATCGTTGCACCTGTATTGAACTTGAGGCCGGGCTTGCGCCGTGAGCCGATCAGCCATTTTTTCACGTATGAGGCACGCGTGCGAGCGCCCGCATCAAGGAACGCGCGCGTGCTGCGGCGCAATGCCCGCGTGCCGTTCAGACGTCGCCGTCGTCGAGCCAGCCCTCGCCCGTGCCGCGCGTGATGATCGTGTCGCTGTGCAGCACGCTGCCCGCCGTGTGAGGCGGCGCCGCGATGAGCGCCGCCGGATCGGCCAGGCGCGAAGCGATGCCCGCGCCCAGCGCTTCGAAAAGCTGGGCGAACGAGTCGATCACGAAGTAGGTCTTCTGGAACGTGTCGATGCGATAGCGCGTGCGCAGCACGCGGTCGAGGTCGAAGGCGAGCCGGTTGGGCGCTGCGCTCTCCATGCTGTGCAGCGTCTCGCCCTTGCTCGAGACAATGCCGGCGCCGTAGATCTTCACGCCGTCGGGGGCGTTCGCATCGCGCATCAAGCCGAACTCCACCGTGTACCAGTAGAGCCGCGCGAGCAACGGCAATGCGCGTTCCTCGACGGCGAGCGCGGCGCGGCCATAAGCCTGAATCGCATCGGCGAAAGTGGGGTCGGTGAGCAGCGGGACATGGCCAAACAGGTCGTGAAAACAGTCGGGTTCCTCCAGATAGTCGAGCTGGTCGGGACGGCGCATCCACCAGGTGACCGGAAAGCGCCGGTTCGCAAGGTGTTCGAAGAAAATGCGCTCGGGTACGAGGCCCGGCACGGCCACGATGCGCCAGCCGGTTGCGCTCATCAGGCACTCGCTCACCTGTGCGAAGGACGGAACGTGGGAGACATTCAGGCCGATGCGCGATGCACCCTCCAGGAAGGCATCACAGGCGCGGCCTTCGAGCAGGGCGCGCTGGCGCCGGTAGAGCTGGTCCCAGACGGCGTGATCGGCCCCGCCGTAGCGTTCGAACGGTTGGTCGATCGTGAAATCGGCACGGGTGGCGAGACCCGCGTCGAACTGCTCCTGCAGTTTCGCGGTGGCGGCGGCCATGTTCGTAACGCTCCACTAAAAAGACTTGCTGTCATGCAAGTCTAGAGCGGCAGGCGTGCGGCATGTGCGCGTACTCCATAGATTACGCCATGCATATGCAATAATTGAGCGCAATATCGTCAATCAATGCGGATTTCATTCATGCTTGAACTCGACCATTTCGATCTGGCGTTGCTCGACGTGCTGCAGCGCTTTGGCCGCGCCACGCATCAGCAGCTTGGCGAGCAGGTGCCGCTCTCACCTTCGCAGATCGGCAGGCGGCTGCAGCGCCTCGAGGCGTCAGGTGTGATCGACGGCTATCGCGTGGTGCTGCGGCCCGAAAAACTCGGGCTGGGCGTGACGGCGTTCACGAGCCTCAAGCTCAAGCATCATGGGGATTCGATCATCGAGCAGTTCCAGCAGCAGATCGACGTGCTGCCCGAAGTGCTCGAATGCCATGCCGTGGTGGGCGATGCCGATTATTTGCTGCGCATCGTCGCGCCCGATCTGAACGCGCTCTCCACCTTCGTCATGAAGAAGCTCATGCGCGTGCCCGGCGTGGACAGCGTGCGCTCGAACATCGTGCTCACCACGTTCAAGCGCAACGGGCCGCTGCCGCTCGGGCATCTGGAGCCGGGCGCGCCGGCGGCATGAGTGGCATGGGCGGGGTGAGCGGCATGGCGCAGCGGGCCGCAAGGCCGCGCCTCGCCGGCCGCGCCTCGCCGACGACAGATATCAGGCCGGGTTGGCCGTATTGAGCAGATCCACGTAAGCCACGGCGACGAGATCGCTTTCGTCCACGCCGAGCTTCGCGAACACCGCGTGCGCTTCGGCTTCGCCGCCTTGCTCGTCGTCCTCGGGGCCGAGCACCACTTCCAGCTCGACGAAGTCGCCGAGACCATCCACGCGGTCCAGGTGGATGCGCGTGCGGCCTGCCAGATACACGTGGCGTTCCTTGGAGACGATGCCGCGCGTGGTGAGCGCCGTGGCGAGCAGCGAGTGCATGGCTTCGGCATTGGTGACCGGGCTGCGCGTGTAGTACGAGGCCTTCGGGCCGTCGCGGTCGTCGCGCTGGTAGAAGATCAGCTCGGGCGGCGTGCCGTCGTCGAACTGGCGCAGCTTCAGGCGGCCGCGCGGTACGTCGTAGAAGAAGTCCTGCTGGCGAAAGATCAGCGGCGCCTCGGTGGCGAGCTGGGAAGCACGGTCGCGCAGGGTGTCGAATTGACGGGCGCGGGCTTTGATTTCGATGTTGCGGGCCATGCAAGGCTCCTGTCGAACGAAGAGAACAAGGGGAACGATGGGAGAGGCTGGAAACGCGCCGCGCAGGGTGAACACACCGAAGGGCGTGGCGAAAACGCGGAGCGAATGCCCAATCTATCAAAACTTGTGTGACCGCGCTGTTACGCGGCCGGGCCTGCGCTTACGTCAGACATGAACGGCGCACGCGCGTCTTCATGAGCGCGGCTCATATCGCCCACTGCGTTTCGATCGACTTGAGCGCCGCCGCGATGGTGGGCTCGTCGCGCCGCGCGGCAAGCGTGATGAAGGTGAGTTCCGTGGGCACCGTCACGCCTTCGACGATGGTGAGCCCGTGCGCGTGCGCTTCGGCGAGGGCCGTGGAATCGCGTGCGAGCGTGAGGCCCACGCCCGACTTCACGAGATCGAGCATCGACGGCTCCTGGTCCACTTCGGCCACCTTCACGGGCCTCGCGTGCGCGGCCTCGAACAGCGTGGTGAGCAGGCGGTTGTGCGCGGAGGCGGGCGGTGTCCAGATCCACGGCAGCGCGGCGAGTGCGCGCCAGTCGTGCACATCCTTCACGCGGTCTTTCCAGCCCGCGGGCGCGAGCACGCGGTACTGAAAGCGCGTGAGCGCGATGGCGTGGAAGCTGTCGGGGTCCGGCGTGGGCTGGCCGATGTAGTAGCCCACATCGAGTTCGCGCGAGCGCACCTGGTCGAGCACCCAGCCCGACATGCCATGGCGCAGCGCCGTTTCGATCTGCGGCCAGGTTTCGACGAGCTGGCGCAGGAAGCCGCCGAGGCGCAGGAACGCCGGATCGAGAATCGTCCCGATGCGCAAGCGTCCGCGTACTTCGTGCCGCAGCGCAGCAGCGGCGCGCTGCACGTCGCCGGCGGCGGCGAGCGCGCGTTCGGCGTGCGGCAGCAGCGCCTGGCCGTCGCGCGTGAGCGCGAGGCCGTGCGAGGTGCGCGTGAAGAGCGCCACGCCAAGCGCTTCCTGCAAATGCTTGATCTGCAGGCTCACGGCCGGCTGCGTGAGATGCAGATGGGTGGCCGCGCGCGTGAGATTGCCCTCGCGTGCGACCGTGACGAACGCGCGGAGCAAGGTCAGGTCCATATTCTGATATTAAACCGCCTTATATCGCTATTGAGCATTAATCATTGGATCGCGCCCCGGCCTCCCGATTACGCTAGGTAGATCGAGGCTTCACGACAGAAGAGGCACACATGGGCGAGACACATCAGAGCGACGCGGGCGTACGCACGCTGGCGCATTTCGTCAACGGCAAGCCGCTGGCCGGCACGAGCGACCGTTACGGCGACGTCTTCAATCCGGCGTTCGGCAACGTGAGCGCGCGCGTGCCGCTCGCCACCGTGGCGGAGGTCGATGCCGCCGTTGCCGCTGCGCAGGCCGCGTTTCCCGCCTGGGCGGAAACGGCGCCGATCAAGCGCGCGCGCATTCTCTTCAAGTTCAAGGATCTGCTCGACCAGCATCACGACGCACTCGCCGAACTCATTACGCGCGAACACGGCAAGGTGTTCTCCGACGCGAAGGGCGAGGTGATGCGCGGCATCGAGGTGGTCGAGTTCGCGTGCGGCATTCCCAATCTGCTGAAGACCGATTTCACCGACCAGATCGGCGGCGGCATCGACAACTGGAATCTGCGCCAGCCGTTGGGCGTCGTGGCGGGCATCACGCCGTTCAACTTCCCGATGATGGTGCCGTGCTGGATGTTCCCGATCGCGCTCGCGTGCGGCAACACGTTCGTGCTGAAGCCTTCGGAGCGCGATCCGTCCGCTTCGGTGCGGCTCGCCGAACTGCTCAAGGAAGCGGGGCTGCCCGACGGCGTGTTCAACGTCGTGCACGGCGACAAGGTGGCCGTGGACGCGCTGCTTGCGCATCCCGATGTCACCGCGCTGTCGTTCGTCGGCTCGACGCCGATCGCCGAATACATCTATACGGAAGGCACGAAGCACGGCAAGCGCGTGCAGGCGCTGGGCGGTGCCAAGAATCACCTTGTCGTGATGCCCGACGCGGACCTCGACCAGGCCGTCGATGCACTGATCGGCGCCGCCTACGGCTCGGCCGGCGAGCGCTGCATGGCGATTTCGGTGGCGGTGGCCGTGGGCCATATCGCCGACGAACTCGTCGAGCGTCTCACGCCGCGCGTGAAGGCGCTGCAGATCGGCAGCGGCATGGACGGCGCCTCGGAAATGGGGCCGCTCGTCACGGGCGTACATCGCGCGAAAGTGCAGGGCTATATCGAAGCGGGCGTGGCCGCGGGCGCGAGGCTTGTCGTGGACGGGCGCGGCCACGAGGTGGAAGGCCACGAGGACGGCTTCTTCCTCGGCGGCACGCTGTTCGACGACGTGAAGACCGACATGACGATCTACAAGGAAGAGATCTTCGGCCCGGTGCTTTCGGTCGTGCGCGTGCCCGATTTCGCGAGCGCCGTCGACTTGATCAACGCGCACGAATTCGCCAACGGCGTGTCGTGCTACACCTCGGACGGCGGCGTCGCGCGCGCCTTCTCGCGCCAGATCAAGGTAGGCATGGTGGGCATCAACGTGCCGATTCCGGTGCCGATGGCGTGGCACTCGTTCGGCGGCTGGAAGCGCTCGCTGTTCGGCGATCACCATGCCTACGGCGAGGAAGGCGTGCGCTTCTGCACGCGTTACAAGAGCATCATGCAACGCTGGCCCGACAGCATCGCCAAGGGCGCGGAATTCACCATGCCGGTGGCGAAGTAGGCGGGGCGGGAGCCGGGCGGTTCGAAAGGAATCCAAAGCGTTTGATGCCGCCCGCCGCAGCAGTCGCAGTTCAAGAAATACAACATAAAGAAAGCAATCATCGCTGGAGACACATCATGCCTGCACCGCGTGAAGCTCAGGCCGCGCGCCGCCTCGAAGGCGAATTCGACTATGTGATCGTAGGAGCCGGCACCGCGGGCTGCGTGCTTGCCAACCGCCTGACCGAAGACGCGGACGTCTCGGTGCTGCTCATCGAGGCGGGCGGCACCGACGACTATCACTGGATCCACATTCCCGTGGGCTACCTGTATTGCATCGGCAATCCGCGCACGGACTGGCTCTACAAGACCGCCGCCGAAAAAGGCCTCAACGGCCGCTCGCTGTCCTACCCGCGCGGGCGGGTGCTGGGCGGCTCGTCGTCGATCAACGGCATGATCTACATGCGCGGCCAGCGCGAAGACTACGACGACTGGGCGCGCGAGACGGGCGACTCCGGCTGGTCGTGGGACAGTGTGCTGCCCGTATTTCGCCGCAGCGAAGACCATCACGGCGGCGCGAGCGAATTTCACGGTGCGGGCGGCCCATGGCGCGTGGAGAAGCAGCGCCTGCGCTGGCAGATTCTCGAATCGTTCGCGCACGCCGCGCAAGAGCAGGGCATTGCTGCTACCGGCGACTTCAATCGCGGCGACAACAGCGGCGTGGGCTATTTCGAGGTGAACCAGAAGCGCGGGGTGCGCTGGAACGCGTCGAAGGCGTTCTTGCGCGCGGCGATGAAGCGGCCCAACCTCACGGTCGTCACCGGCGCGCTCACGCAGCGCGTGATATTCGAAGGCAAGCGCTGCGTGGGCGTGGAGTATCGCGGCGACGTCGATTACGTCGCGCGGGCGCGTTGCGAAGTCATCCTGAGCGCCGGCGCCGTGAATTCGCCGCAATTGCTCGAGCTTTCCGGCATCGGCGCCGCTGCACGGCTCGCGCAGCTTGGCATTGGCGTCGTGCAGGATCTGCGCGGCGTGGGCGAGAACCTCCAGGACCATCTGCAGTTGCGCATGGCGTTTCGCGTGAACGGCGTGCGTACGCTCAACACGGCCTCCGCGCACTGGTGGGGCAAGCTGATGATCGGCGTGCAGTACGCGTTGTTCCAGAGCGGACCCATGTCGATGGCGCCCTCGCAACTCGGCGCATTCGCGAAGTCGGACCCGAGTGACTCCGCGCTCACGCGGCCTGACCTGGAGTATCACGTGCAGCCGCTTTCGCTCGACCGCTTCGGCGAGCCGCTGCATCGCTTCAACGCGTTTACGGCCTCGGTGTGCAACCTGCGGCCCACGTCGCGCGGCAGTATCCACGCCGTTTCGGCGGACCCGTCGCAGGCGCCCGCGATCGCGCCCAATTATCTGTCGACCGATCACGACTTGCGCGTGGCGGCCAACTCGATACGGCTCACGCGGCGCATCGCGGCGTCTGCCGCGCTCGCGCGTTACCAGCCGCACGAGATCCTGCCGGGGCTCGCGTTTCAAACCGAGGAGCAGCTGCGCGAGGCGGCGGGCAACGTCGGCACGACGATCTTCCATCCGGTCGGCACGTGCCGCATGGGCCGCGCGGACGACCCCGACGCCGTGGTCGACGCGCGCCTGCGCGTGCGTGGCGTGGAGGGCCTGCGCGTGGTGGACGCCTCGATCATGCCGACCATTACCTCGGGAAACACGAATTCGCCGACGCTGATGATCGCGGAGCGCGCCGCCGAGATGCTGCGCGCCGACCGTCGCGAGACGGCGCGTGCGCAAACGGAGGCTGCCGCCGGTGCAACGCTGACGACCGCCTGAAAGCAGGACGACGCGCAAGACAGCGTCGATTCGATGACGATATGGGACGCGCGCGCGTGTTTCTGTACGTCTGCCGGATGCGGGTTGGCGGCGATCTTGCGCCTAACTTGTAGGGATCTTTGCGCGAACTGTCGTCAACTATCGATTGTAATGTTCGCTGTCCTTGTGGCGCTCCCTTAAGTGCAAATCCCAATGATTGCGCTGCATCATTGGCGAGACAATGACGCAAAGTCGGCAGGCGCGCGTTGCGCGCATCGGGAGGCGCGCCGCCACGTCCGCGCCGGACCTCACCGTGTACCACGAGTCACGGACGGTCTGCAGTGTTACGCCTTACCATGCTCGGAAGGGGACATGATTCTCGGCGACACCATTCTGGAGACGCGCGACCTCACGAAACAGTTCAAGGGCTTCACGGCCGTGAACGGCGTGAACCTGCGCGTGTGCCGCGGCTCGATCCACGCACTGATCGGACCGAACGGCGCAGGCAAGACCACCTGCTTCAATCTCCTCACCAAATTCCTCGTGCCCAGCGCGGGGCGCATCGTCTTCAACGGCATCGACATCACGCATGAGCGGCCCGCGCAGATCGCGCGGCGCGGCATCATCCGCTCGTTCCAGATTTCGGCCGTGTTTGCGCACCTCACGGCGCTCCAGAACGTGCGCGTGGGGCTGCAGCGCTCGCTCGGCACCGCCTATCACTTCTGGAAGAGCGATCGCACGCTCGCGGAGCTCAACGACCGCGCGATGGATCTGCTCACGCAAGTGGGCCTCACCGATTTCGCCGACGTGCCCACGGTCGAGCTCGCCTATGGCCGCAAGCGCGCGCTGGAAATCGCCACGACGCTCGCCATGGAGCCCGAGCTGATGCTGCTCGACGAACCGACCCAGGGCATGGGCCACGAAGACGTGGACCGCGTGACGGCGCTCATCAAGAAGGTATCGAGCGGGCGCACGATCCTGATGGTCGAGCACAACATGAACGTGATTGCCGGCATCTCCGACACCATTACGGTGCTGCAGCGCGGCGAGGTGCTCGCGGAAGGCAGCTACGCCGAAGTCTCGAAGAATCCGCTCGTCGCCGAGGCCTATATGGGCAGTGCGGACGCGGCGCTCACGGGGGCGCACGCATGAGCACGGTCACCGAACGCGAGACGGCCGCGGCCGCCGGCGCAGCCGGGAGCGCGAAAGCGCTCGAGATTGCGGGACTGCAGGCGTGGTATGGCGAGTCGCACATCCTGCACGGCGTGGATCTGTCCGTCGGGCGCGGCGAGGTCGTGACGCTGCTCGGGCGCAACGGCGCGGGGCGCACGACGACGCTGCGCGCCATCATGGGGCTCACCGGACGGCGCACGGGCTCGATCCGCATCGGCGGGCGCGAGACCATCCAGATGCCGACCTATCGCATCGCGCATTGCGGCGTGGGCTACTGCCCCGAGGAGCGCGGCATATTCTCGAGCCTGTCGTGCGAAGAAAATCTGCTCCTGCCGCCGCACATCGGCGCGAAAGGCGCGAAGCTGGCCGAGGGCATGTCGCTCGACGAGATCTACGCGATGTTTCCCAATCTCGCCGAACGGCGCAACAGCCAGGGCACGCGGCTTTCCGGCGGCGAGCAGCAGATGCTGGCCGTGGCGCGCATTCTGCGCACGGGCGCGAACCTGCTGCTGCTCGACGAGATTTCCGAAGGCCTCGCGCCGGTGATCGTGCAAACGCTCGCGCGCATGATTCTCACGCTCAAGTCGCGCGGCTACACGATCGTGATGGTCGAGCAGAACTTCCGTTTTGCGGCGCCGCTCGCGGACCGCTTTTACGTGATGGAGCACGGGCGCATCGTCGAGCACTTCGGCACTGCCGAGCTCGAGGGGAAGATGCCGGTGCTGCACGACCTGCTGGGCGTTTAATTTTCGGTTCGGGTTTGCCGCGCGACGCAACGGTGCCGCGCGAATCGCTTTGCCTCCGGTGTTCATGGAGTGTTCCTGAATAACTACGCAACCAAGGAAGGAGACTGCAATGAGAAAAACCACGTTCGCGCGGCTCGCGGGCCTGTTTGCCGCCTCGGCAGCTGCGATGGCGTTCAGCGCGGGGAGCGCGCAGGCCGCCGACGACGCGGTGAAGATCGGCTTCATCACCGACATGTCCGGCCTCTACGCCGACGACGACGGCCAGGGCGGCCTCACGGCGATCAAGATGGCGGTCGCGGACTTCGGCGGCAAGGTGCTCGGCAAGCCGATCCAGATCGAGTACGCCGATCACCAGAACAAGGCCGACATCGCCGCTTCGAAGGCGCGCGAATGGTTCGACCGCGACGGGCTCACCATGCTGCTTGGCGGCACGAACTCGGCGACGGCGCTGGCGATGAACCAGGTCGCGCAGGAGAAGAAGAAGGTGTACTTCAACACGGGCGCGGGCACGGACGCCCTGACGAACGAGCAGTGCACGCCGTACACGGTCCACTACGGTTACGACACGGTGGCGCTCGCGAAGGGCACGGGCCTCGCGGTGCTCAAGCAGGGCGGCAGGAGCTGGTTCTTCCTGACCGCCGACTACGCGTTCGGCAAGTCGCTCGAGAAGAACACCGCGGACGTCGTGAAGGCGAACGGCGGCCAGGTGCTCGGCGAAGTGCGCCATCCGCTCTCGGCGTCGGACTTCTCGTCGTTCCTGCTGCAGGCGCAAGCCTCGAAGGCGCAGATCCTCGGCCTCGCGAACGCGGGCGGCGACACGGTCAACGCGATCAAGGCCGCGAAGGAATTCGGCATCAACAAGACGATGAAGACCGCGGCGCTGCTGATGTTCCTGCCCGACGTGCACAGCCTCGGGCTCGACACCACGCAGGGCCTCGTGCTCACGACCGGCTGGTACTGGGACCAGAACGACGACACGCGCAAGTGGGCGCAGCGCTACTTCGAGCAGACGAAGAAGATGCCGTCGGAACTGCAGGCAGCCGACTACTCGGCGGTGACGACGTATCTGAAGGCGGTGCAGGCGGCCGGCACGACGGATTCCGACAAGGTCATGGAGCAGCTCAAGAAGACGAAGGTCAATGACTTCTATACCAAGGGTGGCTACATCCGCCAGGACGGCGTGCTGATCCACGACATGTATCTCGTCGAGGTGAAGAAGCCGTCCGAGTCGAAGAAGCCGTGGGACTACTACAAGGTGCTGCAGTCGATCCCGGGCGAGCAGGCCTATACGACGAAGCAGGAGAGCAAGTGCGCGCTGTGGAAGTGAGCGCGCGCGTCAATGCTGCAGTCGGATGCCGCGCCCGGCGCCCCGAGGTGGGTGCGCCGGGCGCGGCATGATTGCGTAATCCGTTAATGCGTTAATGCGTCAATGGGCGGCTTTCATGACGATTTTTGGCATTCCGCTGCCGGCAATGCTGAGCCAGTTGCTCCTTGGGCTCGTGAACGGCTCGTTCTACGCGATCCTGAGCCTCGGTCTCGCGGTGATCTTCGGCATGCTCAACGTGATCAACTTCGCCCACGGCGCGTTGTTCATGCTGGGCGCGATGCTCACGTGGATGGGGCTCGCGTACTTCGATCTGCCGTACTGGGCAATGCTCGTCGTCGCTCCACTCGCGGTCGGGCTGTTCGGCGTCTTCATCGAGCGCTCCATGCTGCGCTGGCTCTACCGGCTCGATCATCTGTACGGACTCCTGCTCACTTTCGGTCTCACGCTCGTGGTGGAGGGCGTGTTCCGGTCGATCTACGGCTCGTCGGGGCAGCCCTATGATGTGCCCGACCTGCTGGCCGGCGCGACGAATCTCGGCTTCATGTATTTGCCCAACTATCGCGCCTGGGTGGTGGTGGCTTCGCTCGCCGTATGTTTCGCGACCTGGTTCGTGATCGAAAAGACACGCCTTGGCGCGTATCTGCGCGCGGGCACGGAGAACCCCAAGCTCGTGGAGGCGTTCGGCATCAACGTGCCGCTCATGATCACGCTCACCTACGGCTTTGGCGTTGCACTCGCGGCGTTCGCGGGCGTGCTCGCCGCACCCGTGATCCAGGTGTCGCCGCTCATGGGCCAGCCAATGATCATCACCGTGTTCGCCGTGGTCGTGATCGGCGGCATGGGCTCGATCATGGGCTCGATTCTCACTGGCCTCATGCTCGGCGTGATCGAAGGCTTCACGCGGGTGTTCTGGCCCGAGGCCTCCGCGACCGTGGTGTTCGTAATCATGGCGATCGTGCTGCTGATTCGCCCCGCTGGCCTCTTCGGCAAGGAACGATGATGCAAAGAAAAGCGCTCTATGGGTTGTTGCTGATCGGGCTGATCGTCGCGCCGTTTGCGGGCGCCTATCCGCTCTTCGTGATGAAGGTGCTGTGCTTCGCCCTGTTCGCCGCGGCCTTCAACCTGCTGATCGGCTACACGGGCCTGCTCTCGTTCGGCCACGCGATGTTTCTCGCGAGCGCGGGCTATACGGCCGGCTACGCGATCCAGTCGCTCAATTTGACGCCCGAGGCGGGCGTGCTCGCGGGCACGGCGGTGGCCACGGTCCTCGGACTCGTGGTCGGCATCTTCGCGATTCGCCGGCAGGGCATCTACTTCTCGATGGTCACGCTCGCGCTCGCGCAGATGGTCTACTTCGTATTCCTGCAGGCGCCGTTCACGCATGGCGAAGACGGTCTGCAAGGCGTGCCGCGCGGCAAGCTGTTCGGCGTGCTTTCGCTCGATTCCGATCTCACGCTCTACTACGCCGTGCTCGTCGTGATGGTGTTCGCGTTCGGTCTGATCGTGCGCATCGTGCATTCGCCGTTCGGGCAGGTGCTCGTCGCGATCAAGGAAAACGAGCCGCGCGCGGTTTCGCTCGGCTACGACACCGACCGCTTCAAGCTGCTCGCGTTCGTGTTGTCGGCGGGGCTCGCGGGACTGGCCGGCGCGCTCAAGGTACTCGTGCTCGGCTTCGAAACACTCGGCGACGCTTACTGGACCATGTCCGGCCTCGTGATCCTCATGACGCTCGTGGGCGGCATGGGCACGCTGTTCGGGCCGTTGCTCGGCGCGACGCTGATCGTCGCGCTGGAGGACCGGCTGGGCGACATCGGCACCGCGCTCGCAAGAGGGACGGGCGTGGAGTGGTTCCGCTCACTCGGTGAGTCCACAACGATCGTCACGGGCATCATCTTCATTGCCTGCGTGCTGGCGTTCCGGCGCGGCATTGTCGGCGAGATCGTGGCGCGCGTACGGCCCCTGCGCGCGTGACGGCGGGGTGCCAGGACTGCTCCGGACTACGATAGAATAGGTGCCCCGCCGGCCCGAGCTGGCGTGGCGCGCGCAGTGATGGCGCGTTGCGGTATGCGACTGCGGCCCGCCATGCGGCAAATCTGTGGCGCAGCGCCCCATTTCGGTGCCGCACTGCACCACTAGGGTAAATGCTAGTTGCTGCAGAGAGGGGCGAAGTTTAAAGTTTCACCTAGTTCTGATGCACCGAATTTGCAGGTGGAGAACGAGGAGACAACTGAGGCACCAAGTGCCCGGACAAGGAAGCGCTGTTGGATGAGAATCCAACAGCGCTTTTTATATTTCTGCGAGCCTGTTTTCAACGGTGAGCCGATTATCTTTTTTCGCTGCGAAGCGTTCGACTTACGCGCCTTCGTACGCGCCGGTTATCCCTTCCCAAATGACGCAAATCGCCGCGCGGCCGACTTCGCCCGCTGCACAAGCATTTGCGCATTACGCAAGGCGAGCGCGCAATCTTCCTCGCTGTAAGCTGATGGAAAGCACTTGCCATCTGAATACGCAGACCGCTACACTCGCCAATCACCGACCATGCGGTCAGCATTTTTGCGCTGATTTTCCGCAGCCGATCAGCGACTTGCCGATGAGGTAACCGGCTGCGGTGCACCACAAAATCCGTGGCAATAAAGAAAACGAATATCGAAGGAGTGGAGATGCAGTGGGTTTTGCGCTGGATGGGGGCGGCTTGCGTCGCGACCGGGGTGCTCGCGGCGACGGCCGGCGGGGCGTATGCAGATGTGAAGATCGGTGTGACGCTGTCGGCTACGGGTCCGGCTGCCTCGCTCGGGATTCCGGAAAGGAACACCGTTGCGCTGCTGCCGAAGGAAATCGCGGGCCAGAAGATCGATTACATCGTGCTCGACGACGCCACGGATTCCACGCAAGCGGTGAAGAACGCGCGCAAGCTCACGAGCGAAGATCACGTCGACGCCTTGATCGGCTCGACTGTCGTGCCCAACTCGCTCGCCATGATCGACGTGGCCGCGCAAACGTCCACGCCGATGATCTCGATGGCCGCAGCGGCCTCGATCGTCGAGCCGATGGATGCCAAACGCTCGTGGGTCTTCAAGACGCCGCAGAACGACGCGCTGATGGCCGGCGCCATCGCGCAGCACATGGCCGCGCACGGCGTGAAGACGGTGGCTTTCATCGGCTTCGCAGACGCTTATGGCGAGAGCTGGTACAAGGCATTCAGCGCGGCTGCCGCCAAACAGAACATCAAGGTCGTCGCGAACGAACGCTTCGCGCGTAACGACGCATCGGTCACGGGCCAGGTGCTCAAGATGATCTCGCAGCACCCCGACGCGGTGCTGATCGCGGGTGCGGGCACGCCGGCTGCGTTGCCGCAGAAAACGCTCAGGGAGCGCGGCTACGCGGGCAAGTACTACCAGACGCACGGCGTGGCCAACAACGACTTCCTGCGCGTGTGCGGCAAGGACTGCGACGGCACGTATCTGCCCGCCGGGCCGCTGCTCGTCGCCGATCAATTGCCCGATTCGAATCCCGTGAAGCAATCGGCGCTTGCGTATCAGGCCGCGTATGAAAAGGCTTATGGCGCGGGCTCGATCTCGACTTTCGGCGGTCACGCGTGGGACGCGGGTGTCCTGCTCCAGCACGCGGTTCCCGCCGCGCTGAAAGCCGGTCAGCCGGGCTCGAAGGCCTTCCGCGATGCGCTGCGCGCCGCGCTCGGAAACTCGCACGACGTGGCAGGCGCGCACGGCATCTTCAACATGAGCGCGACGGACCACGCGGGTCTCGACCAGCGTGCCCGCGTGATGGTGGAGATCGTCGGCGGCAAGTGGAAACTCGCCGGCGATTGAGCGCCGGTTGAATGACGCACGAAACACGAAAAGGCACGCTCGGTCGAGGTGCCTTTTTTGTTGCCGTTACAACGGCTTTGCAGCAGCAGGTGAGCAGGGAGTCAGGCAGTCGATAAGGCGGGGAGCGCAGCCTGGCGCGCGGCGGCTTGTGCGGCGCCGCAGGCAGGGAAAACCATGCATTACACGCGCGATCCCGATTACTACACTCAAAGGCCGGCGTCGATTTACGAACATCCTAGTAATCGGCGCAGGATCAATCGACAACACGCAGGCCAGGCGTTTGGAGACGCGCAATGAAAACGAAGAAGTGGGTATTGAGCTCGATGAGTGCCGGACTCGCAGCGGCACTGATGGGCACGGCGGGCATCGCCGCCGCGCAGGTGAAGATTGGCGTGACGCTTTCGGCAACGGGGCCGGCCGCGTCGCTCGGCATTCCCGAGAAGAACACCATCGCGCTGCTGCCCAAGGAGATCGCGGGCAAGAGCGTGCAATACATCGTGCTCGACGACGCCTCGGACACGAGCAAGGCCGTGCAGAACACGCACAAGCTGATCGACGAAGATCACGTGGACGCGATCATCGGCTCGTCGGTCACGCCGAACTCGCTCGCCATGCTCGACGTCGCCGCGCAGGGCAAGACGCCGATGATCTCGCTCGCCGCCTCCGCCGCGATCGTCGAGCCCATCGACGCGAAGCGTCAGTGGGCCTTCAAGACGCCGCAGAACGACAGCCTGATGGCCGACGCGCTCGCGAGCTACATGGAGAAGCAGGGCGTGAAGACGGTGGGCTTCATCGGCTTCACCGACGCCTACGGCGACAGCTGGCTCAAGGAATTCACCGGCGCAGCCGCGAAGCACAACCTCAAGATCGTGGCGAACGAGCGCTATAACCGCACCGATTCGTCGGTGACGGGCCAGGCGCTCAAGCTGATGTCGGCGAACCCCGAGGCGATCCTGATCGCAGGCTCGGGCACACCTGCGGCGCTGCCTGCGACGACGCTCAAGGATCGCGGCTACAAGGGCAAGATCTATCAGACGCACGGCGTGGCGAACAACGACTTCCTGCGCGTCTGCGGCAAGGATTGCGAAGGGGAGCTGCTGCCCGCAGGCCCGATTCTCGTGGCCGACCAGCTGCCCGATTCGAACCCCGTGAAGAAGTCGGCGCTGGCCTACAAGGCGGCCTATGAGAAGGCCTATGGCGTGGGCACGGTGGCGACCTTCGGCGGTCATGCGTGGGATGCCGGCCAGTTGCTTCAGCGCGCGATTCCGGTCGCGCTGAAGGCGGGCCAGCCCGGCACCGAGGCGTTCCGCGTGGCGCTGCGCGCCGCGCTCGAAAACTCGCAGGACGTGGCGGGCGCGCACGGCATCTTCAACATGAGCGCGACGGATCATGCGGGCCTCGACCAGCGCGCGCGCGTGATCGTCGAGATCGTCAACAACAAGTGGAAGCTGCAGAGCGAATAACGTGCGGCACACGGGAAAGCGCGGTGCGTTTTCCCGTGAAACATGCACGCGTGTCACGGCGTCATTCTGGCCACTGACAATCGGGCACAAGCCAAAGCAAGCAAGAACAAGCAGGTCCGGCGTGCGGCCCCGTCGCCGCGCGCCGGCTTTTCACACGTGCAGCCCGAACCGCGCCTCCGACGGTTCACGCCAGCATTGCCGTTTTTCCGACGTCGCTGTTTTTCCGGGTTCCAGAAGGTTTCAGGAAGAGGGGAGTATGGATTTATCGATCGCCGCGATCCTCGCACAGGACGGCATCACCACCGGTGCGATCTATGCGCTGCTTGCGCTCGCCCTGGTGCTGGTGTTCTCCGTCACGCGGGTGATCTTCATTCCGCAGGGCGAGTTCGTTTCGTATGGCGCGCTCACGCTCGCCGCACTGCAATCGCAGAAGTTTCCGGCCACCTGCTGGCTGCTCGTCGCGCTCGGCGCGGCGTGCTTCGTGGTCGAGGCCGCCGCTCTCGTGCGTCACGCCGAAAGGCGGCGCCACGCGGCGCGCACGCTCGTGACGCTTGCAGGCAAGTACCTGCTCTTCCCCATCGCGCTCTACGCGCTGACGCGCGGGGTAGCGAGCCAGCCACTGCCGATGCTCGTCCAGATTGCGCTCACGCTCGCGATCGTGGTGCCGATGGGGCCGTTCATCTATCGCCTCGCCTATGAGCCCATCGCCGAGGCGACCACGCTGCTGCTGCTGATCGTCGCAGTGGCCGTGCACTTCGCGATGGTGGGCCTCGGGCTCGTGATGTTCGGCGCGGAAGGCTCGCGCACGAACGCGTTCTCCGACGCCACGTTCAACATCGGCAGCCTGTCGATCTCGGGCCAAAGCCTGTGGGTGACCGGCACGGCCGCCGTGCTGATCGTCGCGCTGTATCTCTATTTCGATCGCACGATTTCGGGCAAGGCGCTGCGCGCGACCTCGGTGAACCGGCTCGGCGCGCGGCTCGTCGGCATCGGCACCACCCAGGCCGGGCGGCTCGCGTTCACGCTCGCCGCGGGCCTCGGCGCGCTGTGCGGCATTCTCGTCTCGCCGCTCACCACCATCTACTACGACTCGGGCTTCCTGATCGGCCTCAAGGGCTTCGTAGGCGCCATTATCGGCGGCCTGGTGAGCTATCCGCTGGCTGCGGCAGGTTCCGTGTTCGTGGGCCTGCTGGAGTCGTACTCGTCGTTCTGGGCGAGCGCTTACAAGGAAGTGATCGTGTTCACCCTGATCATCCCCGTGCTGCTGTGGCGCTCGCTCTCGACGCCGCACGCCGAAGAGGAAGAGGAGTGACGCGATGAAACGATTCGTCATGCACAACCGCTTCTTCTGGCTGTTCCTCGTGGTGATGTTCGCCTTGCCGGTGCTGCCGCATCCGCTGCACGTGCCCGAGTACTGGATCACGCTGCTCAACTACATCGGCCTGTATTCGATCGTCGCGATCGGGCTCGTGCTGCTCACCGGCATCGGCGGGATGACGAGCTTCGGGCAGGCCGCGTTCGTCGGGCTCGGTGCTTACGCGAGCGCCTATCTGACGACGCAGTACGGCGTTTCGCCGTGGCTCGCGCTGATTGTCGGCGTGCTGATCACGGGGCTCGTGGCGCTCGTGCTGGGGCTCGTCACGATGCGTCTGTCGGGCCATTTCCTGCCGCTCGGTACGATCGCCTGGGGCCTCGCGCTGTTCTTCCTGTTCGGCAACCTCGACATGCTCGGCAAGTACGACGGCATCAACGGCATTCCCGTGCTGAACGTGCTGGGCATCGACCTCGAATCGGGCCGTCACATCTACTACCTGATCTGGGTCGTGGTGCTTGCGTCCGTGGTGTCTGTTCAGAATCTGCTGAATAGCCGCATGGGCCGGGCGATTCGCGCGCTGCGCGGCGGCGGCCTGATGGCCGAGGCAATGGGCGTGAACACCGGCTGGATGCGTGTGGTGATCTTCGTCTATGCGGCCGTGCTCGCCGCCGTTTCGGGCTTCCTGTACGCGCATTTGCAGCGCGCGGTGAACCCGACGCCGTTCGGTCTGAATCACGGCATCGAGTATCTGTTCATGGCCGTGGTGGGCGGCGTGGCGCACGTCTGGGGCGCGGTGCTGGGCGCGGCGATTCTCACCGTGCTGCAGGACTGGCTGCAAACGCTGCTGCCGAAGCTGCTCGGCGAGAACGGCAACTTCGAGATCATCGTGTTCGGCATTCTGATGGTGCTGCTGCTGCAATACGCGCGCCGCGGCGTCTGGCCGTTCGTGGCGCGCTTCTTCCCGCGCGGTCCGCAAGCGCATGTGCCCGAGCATGCCGAGGCTTTGCCGCAGCGCAGCAAGCCGGCCGCCGGCGAAATGCTGCTGACGGTGAACAAGGCGCGCAAGCAGTTCGGCGGCCTCGTGGCCGTGAACGATGTGAGCTTCGAAGTGAAGGCGGGGCAGATCATTGGCCTGATCGGTCCCAACGGTGCGGGCAAGTCGACGACCTTCAATCTCGTGACCGGCGTGCTTCAGCCGACGAGCGGCGAGATCGCGTTCCGCGGCGAGCGCATCGACCGTCTGACTTCACGTGAAATCGTCGCGCGCGGCATTGGCCGCACGTTCCAGCACGTCAAGTTGCTGCCGACGATGACGGTGCTCGAGAACGTCGCCATCGGCGCGCACCTGCGTGGCCACGCGGGCGTGCTGCGCAGCGTGGCCAAGCTCAATGCGGCGGAAGAGGGCAGGCTCATGAGCGAGGCGGCGAAGCAGATCCGCCGCGTGGGCCTCGAACAGCATATGTATGACGAAGCGGGCAGCCTCGCGCTCGGTCAGCAACGGATTCTGGAGATCGCACGCGCGCTGTGCTGCGATCCGACCTTGTTGCTGCTCGATGAGCCTGCGGCTGGCCTGCGTTACCAGGAAAAACAACAGCTGGCGGCCCTGCTGCGCAAACTGAGAGAAGAGGGGATGAGCGTGCTGCTGGTCGAACACGACATGGATTTCGTGATGAATCTCACCGACCGCCTCGTGGTGATGGAGTTCGGCACGCGCATCGCAGAAGGGCTCCCGGAAGAGGTACAGAGGGATCCGGCCGTGCTGGAAGCGTATCTGGGCGGGGTGGAATGATGACGGCTCCCGTACTGGAAGTTTCCGGACTCGCGGTTCGCTACGGCAAGATCGAGGCGCTGCACAAAGCGGCGATCAAGGTGGGCGCGGGGCAGATCGTCTCCGTGATCGGTCCGAACGGCGCGGGCAAGTCCACGCTGCTCAACGCCATCATGGGCGCGCTGCCCGTGACGGGGCATGCGAGCGGCCGCATTGCCTATATGGGCGAAGAGATCGGCGCGTTGCCGATCGAGCGGCGGGTGGCGCGCGGCATGTGTCTCGTGCCGGAAAAGCGCGAGCTGTTCGCCTCGATGACGGTGGAGGACAACCTCGTGCTCGGCGCGTACCGCCGCAAGCGCGCGGGTGAGCGTAATTTCCTCGATCAGCTCGAGCCGGTTTTCACGCTGTTTCCGCGCCTGAAGGAGCGCCGGGCGCAGGCGGCTGGTACGCTCTCGGGCGGCGAGCGCCAGATGCTCGCGGTCGGCCGCGCGTTAATGGGCAAGCCCGATCTGTTGATGCTGGATGAGCCGAGTCTCGGTCTCGCGCCGCTGATCGTGAAGGAAATCTTCCACATCATTGGTGCGCTCAAGCAGACCGGCGTCGCGACGCTGCTCATCGAGCAGAACGCTCGCGCCGCACTGCAGATTTCCGACTACGGCTATGTGCTGGAAACCGGAGACCTGGCGCTAGAAGGGGCGGCGGGAGAGTTGGCGCAGAATCCGCGCGTGATTGAAACGTATCTCGGACTAGCGAAGAAACCGGTCTGACTTCGTCTATCACTGTAGAAATGAGCGGCGTGTTTCACGTGAAACACGCCTTTTTTTTGCCTCGTATTGGGCGAATCCAGGGAACGAAATTCGGGCGTGAACGGCCGAAAACTCGAAACCGTTATAATTCGCGCATACCACTTTTTTCTGAGAAGGCTCACGCGGTTGTTTCCGTCCCTGCGTGAGGTCCCGCCATGCTTTATCCCACAGAGTTTGACGTCATCGTCGTCGGCGGCGGTCACGCCGGAACCGAGGCTGCGCTTGCCGCCGCCCGCATGGGCGTCAAGACGCTCCTGCTGACGCACAACATTGAAACGCTCGGCCAGATGAGCTGCAATCCGTCGATCGGCGGCATCGGCAAGGGCCATCTGGTCAAGGAAGTCGACGCGCTCGGCGGCGCCATGGCCGCTGCGACGGACGAGGGCGGGATCCAGTTCCGCATTCTCAATTCGTCCAAGGGCCCGGCAGTCCGGGCGACGCGCGCGCAGGCCGACCGCATTCTTTATAAGGCGGCGATCCGCCGACGCCTCGAGAATCAGCCGAATTTGTGGCTGTTCCAGCAGGCCGTGGAAGACCTGATGGTCGAAGGCGACCGCGTAGTCGGCGCCGTCACGCAGGTGGGAGTCCGCTTCCGCAGCCGTGCGGTCGTGCTGACGGCGGGGACCTTCCTCGACGGCAAGATCCATGTGGGCTTGAACAACTACACCGGTGGTCGCGCCGGCGATCCCGCCGCTGTGACGCTCTCGTCGCGCCTGAAGGAGCTGAAGCTGCCGCAGGGCCGTCTCAAGACAGGCACGCCGCCGCGTATCGACGGCCGCACGATCGACTTTTCGGTGCTCGAAGAGCAGCCGGGCGACCTCGATCCGGTGCCGGTGTTCTCGTTCCTGGGCCGCGCGGAGCAGCATCCGCGCCAGATCCCGTGCTGGGTCACGCATACGAACGAGCGCACGCACGATATTATCCGCGGCGGTCTCGACCGCTCGCCGATGTACACGGGCGTGATCGAAGGGGTGGGGCCGCGCTATTGCCCGTCCATCGAGGACAAGATTCACCGCTTCGCTTCGAAGGAATCGCATCAGATCTTCCTCGAGCCGGAAGGGCTGACGACGAACGAGTTCTACCCGAATGGCATCTCCACGAGCCTGCCATTCGATGTGCAACTCGAACTCGTGCATTCGATGCGCGGCCTCGAGCACGCGCACATCCTGCGTCCGGGCTACGCAATCGAATACGACTACTTCGACCCGCGCGGGCTCAAGGCTTCGCTCGAAACCAAGGTGATCAACGGCCTGTTCTTTGCGGGCCAGATTAACGGCACGACGGGCTATGAAGAAGCGGCAGCGCAGGGCTTGCTCGCCGGCATGAACGCAGGGCTGCAGGTACAGGGCAAAGACGCATGGTGTCCGCGCCGCGATCAGGCGTACCTCGGCGTGTTGGTCGACGATCTGGTGACGCGGGGCGTTTCCGAGCCGTATCGCATGTTCACGAGCCGAGCCGAATACCGCTTGAGCTTGCGAGAAGACAACGCGGATATGCGCCTGACAGAGATCGGTCGCGAGCTCGGGGTGATTGACGATGCACGTTGGGACGCGTTCTGCCGCAAGCGCGATGCTGTTTCACGTGAAACAGAGCGTCTGAAGTCGACGTGGGTGAACCCGAAGACGCTGTCGGCCGAAGAAGCGACTGCGCTCCTCGGCAAGTCGATCGATCGCGAGTACAACCTCGCAGATTTGCTGCGTCGCCCGGGCGTGAGCTACGACGGCGTCTGTGGTCTGCGTGAAGGCGCCTGCGCGCCGGAAGCTCCGCTTGCCGACGACGAAGTTCTGCTCGCCCAGATCAAGGAGCAGATCGAAATCGGCATCAAATATCAGGGTTATATCGATCGCCAGGCCGACGAGATCGAACGCAATGGCGCGCAAGAAAATACCCGTCTGCCCGAAGGCATCGATTATGCGGAAGTGCGTGGCCTGTCGTTTGAAGCGCGCCAGAAGCTGAACCAGTTCCGCCCTGAGACGATCGGCCAGGCGTCACGCATTTCGGGCATTACGCCTGCAGCGATCTCGCTGCTGATGGTCCACCTCAAGCGCGGCCTGGGCCGCCGTCGCCAGAATCCGGGTGTTACGGACGACAACGGCACCGACTCGACGCCGGTGGCGCAATGACGGGGCGCTCGAGGCAACCCGGCATCGCGGATCGTGACGCGCTGGCTCGTCTGCTGAAAGAGGGGGCAGTGGCGCTTGGTGTCGAACTCTCCGAGCGCCAGTACGAGCAGTTGCTCGACTACGTTGCGCTGCTCGCGAAGTGGAACGCCGTCTACAACCTCACGGCGATCCGCGATCCGCGTCAGATGTTGATCCAGCATATTCTCGACTCGCTTTCGATCGTGCCGCACCTGCCGGTGCGCGCCGACGCGACGGTGCTCGACGTCGGCTCCGGTGGCGGACTGCCCGGCATCGTGCTGGCGATCGTGCGTCCGGAGTGGCGGGTCACGCTCAACGATATCGTGCAGAAGAAGTCGGCGTTCCAGTCGCAGGCGAAGGCCGAACTCGGACTCGCGAACCTCTCGGTAGTGACCGGCCGGGTCGAGTCGCTGCGTCCCGGCGTCGAAGTAACGAAAAAATTCGATCTGATCGTGTCTCGGGCATTCGCGGATCTCGCCGATTTCGTTACACTGGCCCGTCATCTCGTTGCCGAGGGCGGCGCGATCTGGGCCATGAAGGGTGTGCACCCCGAAGGCGAGATCGAACGCTTGCCGGCCGGCACCCGGGCGCTGAATACGATCCGCCTGAGCGTGCCGATGCTCGACGCGGAGCGCCACCTGATCGAAGTGTCGGTTGAGCCGGTCGCGTCAGAACGTAAGCAAACTTCTTAAGGCAGTAAAAGGGACACACGAAAGATGGCAAAAATCTTCTGCGTTGCGAACCAGAAGGGCGGCGTCGGCAAGACGACGACAACGGTCAATCTCGCCGCGAGCCTCGCATCGCAGGGACAACGTGTCCTTCTCATCGACCTCGACCCGCAGGGCAACGCCACGATGGGCAGCGGCATCGACAAGGCCGCATGCGAGAACACGGTGTATGAGGTGCTCGTCGACGGCGTCACGGTGGACGCCGCGCGCACGCGGCCGGAGCAGGTCGGCTACGACGTGCTGCCGGCCAACCGCGAGCTGGCCGGCGCCGAGGTCGAACTGGTGACGGTCGAGCAGCGCGAGCGGCGCCTGAAGGCCGCGCTCGCCGAAGTCGACGCCGACTATGACTTCGTCCTGATCGACTGCCCGCCGGCGCTTTCGCTGCTCACGCTCAACGGCCTGTGCGCGGCCCATGGCGTGGTGATCCCGATGCAGTGCGAATATTTCGCGCTGGAAGGCCTCTCGGATCTCATCAACACGATCAAGCAGGTCCACGCGAACATGAATCGCGACCTGAAGGTGATCGGCCTTCTGCGTGTGATGTTCGATCCGCGCATTACGCTGCAGCAGCAGGTTTCCGAGCAATTGAAAGAGCACTTCGGCGACAAGGTGTTCGACGCCGTGATTCCGCGCAATGTGCGCCTGGCCGAAGCGCCAAGCTACGGCTTGCCGGGCGTGGTGTTCGATCGCGCCTCGCGCGGCGCGCAGGCCTACGTGCAGTTCGGCGCGGAAATGATCGAGCGCGTGCGCGCACTCTGACGAGAGACTGGGGAAGCACGATGAATGCAGTAGCACGGAAGAAGGGGCTGGGCCGGGGGCTGGAAGCATTGCTCGGCGGCAGCGCGGACATCACCGAGGCGGTGAAGATCGACGGCGCGCCCAACACGCTGCCGCTCACGCAGATGCAGGCCGGCAAATACCAGCCGCGCACGCGCATGGACGAGGGCGCGCTCCAGGAACTGGCCGCGAGCATTCGCGCGCAGGGTCTGATGCAGCCGATTCTCGTGCGCCCGGTCGCGACGGGGCGCTACGAGATCATCGCAGGTGAGCGGCGCTTCCGTGCCGCGCACATCGCCGGCCTGACCGAGGTGCCGGTGCTCGTGAAGGACGTGCCCGACCTGGCCGCCGCTGCGATGGCGCTGATCGAAAACATCCAGCGCGAGGACCTGAATCCGCTGGAAGAGGCGCAGGGCATCCAGCGCCTGCTCGACGAGTTCAGCTTCACGCACGAACAGGCGGCGGAGTCGGTGGGGCGCTCGCGCAGCGCGGTGTCGAACCTGCTGCGTCTGCTCAATCTCGCGGCGCCCGTGCAGACCATGCTGCTGGCCGGCGATCTCGACATGGGCCACGCCCGTGCGCTGCTCGCCGTGGACGCCGCCACGCAAATCACGCTGGCGAACCAGGTGGTCAACAAGCGCATGTCGGTGCGTGAAACGGAGAAGCTCGTTTCGGCGACGACGAAGGCCGCACCGGCCGTGAAGGCGAAGGCCGCGCACGACGGCGGCCGCGACACGCGCCGCCTTGAAGAGGAGCTGTCGGATCTGCTTGCGGCATCGGTGAGGATCAAGCTCGGACGACGCGGGCGAGGGCAGCTCACGGTCGACTTCGGCGACCTCGACGCGCTCGACGGTATTCTGCTGCGTTTGCGCGGCGAAACGGCGGCGTGATGGGGGTGGTGAAGATTATGGACGCGATGCGCGTCGCCGCGGCACACGCGCGCGCGGGAGCATAAAGCAGGTGCGTAAAGTGGAGCAGGGCGCGCGTGAGCCCATGAACCTGTTGCGCCGTATCGGCGCATTTGCCGTGTCGGAGCCGGTGCTCGCGATTCTTGTCGTGGCGTTCGTGGCGTTGCAGATTTACGCGCCTCGCCCCATCGCCTCGCTGCCCGCACTCGTCGACTGGCAAACGGTGATGACTCTCGCGGGCCTGCTCATCCTGACGAAGGGCATCGAATATTCAGGATTGCTGACCTGGCTCGCGCACAAACTCGTCCACCACATTCATTCGGAACGTGGGCTCGCGTTGCTGCTGGTCGCGCTGGCCGCTGCGCTATCGATGATCGTGACCAACGACGTGGCGCTTTTCGTGGTGGTGCCGCTCGTGCTTTCGCTCCACAAGCTCACCCCGCTGCCGCTCAAACGCCTCGTGATTGTCATCGCGCTTGCCGTGAACGCGGGCTCGGTGCTCACGCCGCTCGGCAATCCGCAGAATCTGTTTCTCTGGCAAGTGAGCGGGGTGTCGTTCGGACGCTTCGTCGTCGGGCTCGCACCGCTTTGCGCGTTTCTGATGGCGATGCTGATCCTGCTTGCCGCGCTTCTTTTCAAGGCCACACCGCTCGATCTCTCGAAAGACGCTGCACCGCAGCGCGTCGATCGCGCGTTGGCGAGCGTGGCGGCACTGCTTTTCGTCGCGTTCGTGCTGCTCGCCGATGCGCACCACGCAGGCGTCGCGCTGGCCGCGGTCGCGGCGGGTTTTGTGATCTGGCGCATTCGCATCGTGCTCAAGATCGACTGGCTGCTGCTGCTGATCTTCGTGCTGATGTTCATCGTCCTGCGCAGCGTCGCCGCGCTGCCCGCCATTCATCACGCGCTGACATCGCTGTCGCTGCAAACGCCGATGCGCGCTTTTGCCGCAGGCGCGGTGCTGTCGCAGGTCATCAGCAATGTCCCGGCCGCCATTGTGCTCGCGGGCTTCACGCACGACTGGCGCGCACTCGCGTTCGGCGTGAGCGTGGGGGGCTTCGGCGTCGCCATCGGCTCGCTGGCGAATCTCATCGCCGTGCGTCTTTCCGGCCAGCGCGGCGTGTGGTTGCCGTTTCACCTCATCGCCGTGCCGTTCTGGGTCGCGGCCTTTTTGGGCGGCGCGCTGCTGCTGCATCTGTTCTGACGCCAGTCCATCCCACATGCTGGCGCATGGCCCGCATGGTCAACTGCACGCCAGACGGCCTCGAAATTACCTGGTCATCCTGAGGATTGCTTCTTGCCTGCGGCGTCCCTTACAGTTACCGGTCACACCTTCGCGGCGCCGCGTTTTCCGCATCATGAAGTCGCGTTTCACAGGTGTTATTGAAGGGCCTAAAGTCTTGAATTGCCTGCAACTATCGCTTACAATCGCCCGGATTTATTTGGTTGGCGATGCTGTAAGTACGCTGTAATAAAGCGCGTGCAAGGCGAATTTCCGGAATCAAGCGATGGTGGGTCAGAGGCCAGACGAAGCGCCGCAGGCGCATGAAGGGCCCGATGTACCGCCGGGCGAAGTCGGAGCATCCAGCCGGGGGCAGGATGCAGCGGCAAAAAATTCCGGACGCACCGATCACAACGCGCGCTGGGACGAGCTGGACGCCAGCCAGCAAGATAACAACGACATCGTTCCGCTCACCCGGGCCGAAGCCGAGCAGATTTTCGGCGCGCAGGTGAGTCGCCCATCGCGCGTCACGCCGTTTCGTGTCGTCGCGGCGCAAGTGGTTTTGTCCCTGGTTGCAACGTTGGTGTGGTGGCTGTTTTATAAGCAGCCGGCCAATGCCGCGCTGTCTGCGTTCCTGGGCGGAGCGATCTGCTGGTTTCCCGGTGCGCTGTTCGCGGCGCGCCTGAAGCAGTTGAGCAGGGCCGGCACCGTGTTTAACTGGATGCTCGGTGAAGCCTTCAAGATGGGGGCGACGATTGCGATGTTCGTCGCCATCGCGTTCTGGTATCGCGACGTGCAGTGGATTCCCTTGCTCGTCACGTACCTGATCGCACTAAAGACATACTGGATCGCGCTCGCGTGGCGCTGACCCACCCACATCGCGCCGCCTGAAGTCAGGGCGTCGAAGCGATGATGGTGGAAGTTGGCTGGCCAATGCGAAAAGAATAAGACACGATCCACGGCGGTGCGTTCCCGCAATACAGTATTGCGGCGGGAGCGGCCGAAAAACGATTTTCGACAATTTGGGTGTTTCTAACGATATGGCAGCCAGCGAAGGAACGAGCGGTCCGGGTCCGTCCGAGTACATTGCTCACCACTTGCAGAACTTTGCGACCTCGCACCAGACGTCGATCGTCGACTTCAGCGTCTGGAACATCGACACGTTGTTCTGGTCGATCCTGTGCGGCGTCGTGACTATCCTCATCCTGCGCCTCGCTGCGCGCAAGGCGACCCCGGGCGTACCGGGCCGCTTCCAGTGCGCCATCGAAATGCTGGTCGAGATGGTCGAGGACCAGTCCAAGTCCATCGTCCATGGCAACCGCGCATTCATCGCGCCGCTCGCGCTGACCGTGTTCATCTGGGTCGCGCTCATGAACTCGCTCGACTTCGTTCCCGTCGACCTGCCCACGCGCGTGATCGGCTGGCTCGGCCTGTCCGAAGTGCTGCCGCACCAGCGCATCGTTCCGACTGCCGACCTCAACGGCACGTTCGGCATCGCGCTCGGCGTGTTCGTGCTGATGATTTACTACAACCTCAAGATCAAGGGTCCCGGCGGCTTCGCACACGAGCTGCTCTCGGCCCCGTTCGGCGCGCATCCGCTGCTGTGGATCCCGAACCTTGCACTGAACATCATCGAGTTCGTCGCCAAGACGGTTTCGCTCGCCCTGCGGTTGTTCGGCAACATGTATGCAGGCGAACTGCTGTTCCTGCTGATCGCGCTGCTGGGCGGTCTGTGGAGCTTCGGCGCGGACACGACGGTGCTTGGCTTCATCGGCCACGTGATTGCGGGCAGCGTCTGGGCGATCTTCCACATCCTGATCGTTCTGCTGCAGGCGTTCATTTTCATGATGCTGACGCTGGTGTACATCGGCCAGGCACACGACAAGCACTAAGTGCTCGTCGAACCAGAATTGCAGTTTTAAATCCCCAGTTCCAGAAAATCTCAATAAGGAGTGATCATGCAAGCTTTCATCGCCAACATCCAGGGTTTCACGGCCATCGGTATCGGCATCATCATCGGCCTGGGTGCAATCGGCGCCTGTATCGGTATCGGCCTGATGGGCGGCAAGTACATCGAAGCGTGCGCACGTCAGCCTGAGCTGATGAACCCGCTGCAAACGAAGATGTTCCTGCTGGCTGGTCTGATCGACGCGGCGTTCCTGATTGGCGTGGGTGTTGCAATGCTGTTCGCGTTCGCTAACCCGCTGCTCTCGAAGCTCGCGGGCTAAGTTCCCTGGAAGGTTGCGCCTGACCTATAACGGGTAGTGGGCGCATGGCGGAACGGGAGACGAGGCGCTGATCGAGTTTCACAACCGATGAGCGCCTTGCCGTTTCAATTCCCCGGAATAGCAACGATTAAGGAAACACCGTGAATCTCAACGCAACCCTGTTTGCGCAAATGGTCGTGTTCCTGATCCTCGCGTGGTTCACGATGAAGTTCGTGTGGCCGCCGTTGATCAACGCCCTCGACGAGCGCTCGAAGAAGATCGCAGACGGCCTCGCCGCTGCGGAAAAGGGCAAGGCGGAACTCGAAGCGGCGCACAAGCGCGTCGGCGAAGAGCTCGCTACGGCCCGTAACGAGGGTCAAAGCCGTATCGCCGACGCCGAAAAGCGCGCGCTGGCCGTCGCAGAAGAAATCAAGGCCCAGGCACACGCGGAAGCGGCACGCATCATCGCTCAGGCGAAGGCCGACGCCGACCAGCAGGTCGTCAAGGCACGCGAAGCACTGCGCGCCGAAGTCGCCGCCCTCGCCGTGCAAGGCGCCGAGCAGATCCTGAAGCGCGAAGTCGATCAGTCGGCCCACGCCGAACTGCTGAATCAACTGAAAGCCGAGCTCTGATCATGGCCGAACTTGCAACCATCGCCCGCCCGTACGCAGAAGCATTGTTTGGCGTGGCCGAAGCTGGTGACACCGCCGCCTGGTCCACGCTCGTTTCGGAGCTGGCACAGGTTGCGGCCTTGCCCGAGGTGCAGTCGGTCGCGACGAGCCCGAAGGTGAGCCATGCCCAGGTCGTCGAGCTGCTGCTCGCGGCGGTGAAGTCGCCGGTCAAGGAATCGGCCGAGGTGAAGAACCTCGTGCAGATGCTGATCGAGAATCATCGCCTGGCACTGCTGCCGGAAATCCAGACGCAGTTCGAAGCGCTCAAGAACGCCAGGGCAGGTGCTGCTGACGCAGTGATCGTCAGCGCGTTCCCGCTCGAAGGCGCCCAGTTGGACGACCTCGTCGCCAGCCTCGAACGCAAGTTCAAATGCAAGCTGAAGCCGACCGTCGAGATCGACAAGTCGCTCATCGGCGGCGTGCGCGTCACGGTCGGCGACGAAGTGCTCGATACCTCGGTCCGCGCGCGGCTCGCCAGCATGCAGGCGGCTCTGACCGCCTGAGCGCCTCGATCCCAAGGATCGGGCGCGGCGGCTGGCACGCAACAGAATTGAACATCAGGAGCGAATAATGCAACTCAATCCCTCTGAGATCAGCGAGCTGATCAAGAGCCGGATCCAGGGCCTTGAAGCGAGCGCAGACGTTCGCAATCAGGGCACCGTGATCTCCGTGACCGACGGTATCGTGCGTATCCACGGCCTGTCGGACGTGATGCAGGGCGAAATGCTCGAATTCCCGGGCAACACCTTCGGCCTCGCGCTGAACCTCGAGCGCGACTCGGTCGGCGCGGTGATTCTGGGTGAGTACGAGCACATCTCGGAAGGCGACATCGTCAAGACGACGGGCCGCATTCTCGAAGTGCCGGTGGGTCCCGAACTGATCGGCCGCGTGGTCGACCCGCTCGGCAACCCGATCGACGGCAAGGGCCCAGTCAACGCCAAGATGACCGACGCGATCGAAAAGATCGCTCCGGGCGTGATCTGGCGTGAAGGCGTGTCGCAGCCGGTGCAAACCGGTCTGAAGTCGATCGACTCGATGGTGCCGATCGGCCGTGGCCAGCGCGAGCTGATCATCGGCGACCGTCAGTGCGGCAAGACCGCGGTGGCCGTCGACACGATCATCAACCAGAAGGGCAAGGACCTCATCTGTATCTACGTCGCCATCGGTCAGAAGGCTTCGTCGATCCAGAACGTGCTGCGCAAGCTCGAAGAAACGGGCGCGATCGAGTACACGATCGTCGTTGCCGCTTCGGCTTCGGAATCGGCCGCGCTGCAGTACCTCGCGCCGTACGCCGGCTGCACCATGGGCGAATACTTCCGCGATCGCGGTCAAGACGCCCTGATCATCTATGACGACTTGACCAAGCAAGCCTGGGCATACCGTCAGATCTCGCTGCTGCTGCGCCGCCCGCCGGGCCGTGAAGCTTACCCCGGCGACGTGTTCTACCTGCACTCGCGTCTGCTCGAGCGTGCGGCTCGCGTGTCGGCCGACTACGTCGAGAAGTTCACGAACGGCGAAGTGAAGGGCAAGACGGGTTCGCTCACCGCACTGCCGATCATCGAAACGCAAGCCGGCGACGTGACCGCGTTCGTTCCGACGAACGTGATCTCGATTACCGACGGCCAGATCTTCCTGGAAACCGACCTCTTCAACGCAGGCATCCGCCCGGCAATCAACGCCGGCGTTTCGGTGTCGCGTGTGGGTGGCGCGGCTCAGACGAAGGTCATCAAGAAGCTGTCGGGCGGTATTCGTACCGACCTCGCGCAGTACCGTGAACTGGCGGCGTTCGCCCAGTTCGCATCGGACCTCGACGAAGCGACCCGCAAGCAGCTCGAGCGCGGCCGCCGCGTGACCGAACTGCTCAAGCAGCCTCAGTACCAGCCGCTGCAAGTGTGGGAACTGGCTGTTGCGCTGTTCTCGGCGAACAACGGCTACCTCGACGACATCGACGTCAAGGACGTCCTGCCGTTCGAAAAGGGCCTGCGCGAATACCTGAAGTCGAAGCACGCCGACCTCGTCGCGCGCATCGAGGACAAGAAGGACCTGTCGAAGGACGACGAGAACGCGCTCCACGCGGCTCTCAAGGACTTCAAGAAGTCCGGCGCATATTGATCCGTCCGGGAATCAGACACGATAAACGGACTGGGACCCGGGGCGGCGCGCAAGCGCTCATCCGGGTCGACAAAGGAGCAAAGCAATGGCTGGAATGAAGGAAATTCGCGGCAAGATCAAGAGCGTGCAGAACACGCGCAAGATCACCAAGGCGATGGAAATGGTCGCGGCGTCGAAAATGCGCCGCGCCCAGGAGCGCATGCGCGCCGCCCGCCCGTATGCCGACAAGGTCCGCGACATCGCTGCGCACATGAGCCGTGCGAACCCCGAGTACCGCCACCCGTTCATGGTGGAAAACACCGGTGCGAAGGTCGCAGGCGTGATTCTCGTCACGACCGACAAGGGTCTGTGCGGCGGGATGAACACCAACGTGCTGCGCGCGACGCTGCAGAAGTTCAAGGATCTGGAGGCATCCGGCACGTCGATCGAAGCCACTGCGATCGGCAGCAAGGGCCTCGGTTTCCTGAACCGTCTGCGCGCGAAGGTCGTCTCGAACGTTGTGCAACTCGGCGACACGCCGCACCTCGAAAAGCTGATCGGCGCGATCAAGGTGCAGCTCGACCAGTACTCGGAAGGCAAGCTTTCCGCCGTGTACCTCGCGTACACGCGCTTCGTCAACACGATGAAGCAGGAGCCTGTGATCGAGCAACTGCTGCCGCTGTCGGCCGAGCGTCTCGAAGCGAACGACGACGGCACGACGCCGAAATCGGCGTGGGACTACATCTACGAGCCGGACGCGCAAACCGTCGTGGACGAACTGCTGGTGCGCTATGTCGAAGCCCTGGTCTATCAGGCCGTGGCGGAAAACATGGCTTCGGAGCAGTCGGCCCGTATGGTGGCGATGAAGGCGGCGTCGGACAACGCGAAGACGGTCATCAACGAACTGCAGCTCTCGTACAACAAGAGCCGCCAGGCCGCGATTACGAAGGAACTTTCGGAAATCGTCGGCGGCGCAGCCGCCGTCTGACAGGCGCGAACCGAGTGCGAAACCGCGCCGGTGTTGATCCGGTGAGCGAGTGAAGAATTCAGGTATCTAAAGGAAAATCGATGAGTACAACTGCTTTGGTAGAAGGCAAGATCGTACAGTGCATCGGCGCGGTGATCGACGTGGAATTCCCGCGTGAGCACATGCCGAAGATCTACGACGCGCTGATTCTCGAAGGGTCGGACCTGACCCTCGAAGTGCAGCAGCAGCTGGGCGACGGCGTTGTCCGCACCATCTGCCTGGGTGCTTCGGACGGTCTGCGCCGCGGCGTGATCGTGAAGAACACGGGCAGCCCCATCAGCGTGCCGGTCGGCAAGCCGACGCTCGGCCGCATCATGGACGTGCTGGGCCGTCCGATCGACGAAGCCGGTCCGATCGTCAGCGAAAACACGCGCGCGATCCACCAGAAGGCTCCGGCATTCGACGAGCTCTCGCCGTCGGCCGAACTGCTCGAAACCGGCATCAAGGTTATCGACCTGATCTGCCCGTTCGCAAAGGGCGGCAAGGTGGGTCTGTTCGGCGGCGCTGGCGTGGGCAAGACCGTCAACATGATGGAGCTCATCAACAACATCGCCAAGGAACACGGCGGTTTCTCCGTGTTCGCGGGCGTGGGCGAGCGTACCCGTGAGGGCAACGACTTCTACCACGAAATGAAGGACTCGAACGTTCTCGACAAGGTCGCGCTGGTGTACGGCCAGATGAACGAGCCGCCGGGCAACCGTCTGCGCGTCGCGCTGACCGGTCTGACGATGGCCGAGTATTTCCGTGACGAAGGCCTCGACGTGCTGTTCTTCGTCGACAACATCTACCGTTTCACGCTGGCTGGCACGGAAGTGTCGGCACTGCTCGGCCGCATGCCGTCGGCAGTGGGCTATCAGCCGACGCTGGCAGAGGAAATGGGCAAGCTGCAAGAGCGCATCACGTCGACGAAGAAGGGCTCGATTACGTCGGTTCAGGCCGTGTACGTCCCGGCTGACGACTTGACCGACCCGTCGCCGGCTACGACCTTCGGCCACCTGGACGCAACCGTCGTGCTGTCGCGCGACATCGCCTCGCTGGGCATCTACCCGGCAGTCGACCCGCTCGACTCGACCTCGCGCCAGATCGACCCGAACGTGATTGGCGAAGAGCACTACTCGATCACGCGCGGCGTGCAGCAAACGCTGCAGCGCTACAAGGAACTGCGCGACATCATCGCGATTCTGGGCATGGACGAACTGTCGCCGGAAGACAAGCTGACCGTCGCCCGCGCTCGCAAGATCCAGCGTTTCCTCTCGCAGCCGTTCCACGTTGCGGAAGTCTTCACGGGCTCGCCGGGCAAGTACGTGCCGCTGAAGGAAACGATCCGCGGCTTCAAGATGATCGTTGGCGGCGAGTGCGATCATCTGCCGGAGCAGGCGTTCTACATGGTCGGCACGATCGACGAAGCCTTCGAAAAGGCCAAGAAGATCCAGTAAGGGTCGAGTTGCCAACGGGCGGGCAGGTAACGCATGACTTGTCCGCCGAAGCAACCCATTGACCCCAGGCCGCACATGGGATCGGAATAAGCGCTGAAGCGCTAACGCCGATCGACAGGAGTCGACACATATGGCAGCAACCATCAAGGTAGACGTCGTCAGCGCCGAAGAGAATATCTTCGACGGCCAGGCGAAGTTCGTCGCGCTTCCGGGCGAGGCGGGCGAGCTGGGTATTCTGCCGGGCCACACGCCGCTCATCACGCGTATTCGTCCGGGTGCAGTGCGCATCGTGGCGGAAGACGGCGGCGAAGAGTTCGTGTTCGTCGCAGGCGGCATTCTCGAAGTTCAGCCGGGCGCCGTCACGGTGCTCGCCGACACCGCGATTCGCGGCAAGGATCTCGACGAGGCGAAGGCCACGGAAGCGCGCAAGCGCGCTGAAGAGACGCTGCAGAACGCGGGCTCGAACCTCGAGTACGCCACCGCCCAGGCCGAACTGGCCTACGCGGTCGCGCAACTCGCGGCGATCCAGCGCCTGCGCAGGATGAACCAGCATTAACTGGTTCTCGTACGCGCGCCCTCGTGGCGCGGCGTTCGAAGCAAAAAGGGCTCCCCAACCGGGGGGCCCTTTTTGCATGTGCGCTCCGGTGAGCGGGCACGGCCCGATGGCATCGAGATGAAAAACGCGGCATAAATGCCGTGAGTCACGGTGGTCGATAAAAACGCTCAGACATACTTGACGTTTACGGAAAGGTAATGCCAAATCATGTGTTCGCAGTCGGCCGAGACCCTGCGGGTAAGACTTGATGCCGCCCCCGGGAAATCCGGTGGCACAATGGTTTTCAAATTCATTTCAAACGCGGGAGTGACGCTCCCCAGGAGACAGCCATCATGGCAATCGACGCAGCAGGCGCGCGCGCCGCGCCCGGTGTACATGAGCCGCTCATCGCGCCGAGAGACGGGCTTTCCTACGTGCGAGGCACAACCGACGTGCCGCTCAGCGACGCGACCCTCGGCACGTTCCTGCAGGAGACAGCCGGCCGCTTTCCCGGGCGGCCTGCCGTGGTGTTCCGCGAGCAGGGCATCCGCTGGAACTGGCGCGAGTTCGCCGCCGAAGTCGACGTGCTCGCGGCCGGCTTCGCCGAGCTAGGTATCGTCAAGGGGGATCGCGTCGGCATCTGGTCGCCCAATCGCGTCGAGTGGCTCCTCACCCAGTTTGCGACCGCGCGTATCGGCGCGGTGCTCGTCAACATCAATCCCGCGTATCGCCTGGCCGAACTCGAATATGCGCTGAACAAGGTCGGCTGCAAGGCGATCGTCTCGGCAGAAAGCTTCAAGACCTCGAAGTATCTGGAGATGCTGCAGACGCTCGCGCCCGAGCTTGCGAGCGCCACGCCCGGCCAGCTGCAGGCTGCGCGCCTGCCCGAACTGCGCGCGGTCGTGCGCATGTGCGACACGGCCACGCCCGGCATGTTCTGCTTCAGCGAACTCGTGGAGATGGGTCGCGAGCGCATTGCGCGCGACGGTACGGCGTGGCTCGACGCGATCGACGCGACGCTCTCGCCCGATGACGCCATCAACATCCAGTTCACGAGCGGCACGACCGGCAATCCGAAGGGCGCGACGCTCACGCACCGCAACGTGCTCAACAACGGGCGTTTCATCGCCCAGGCGATGCGCCTTACGCAAGAAGACTCGCTCTGCATTCCGGTGCCGCTCTATCACTGCTTTGGCATGGTGCTCGCCGTGCTCGCGTGCGTTTCCGTGGGCGCGAACATGGTGTTCCCGGGCGAAGCCTTTGATCCGCGCGCAACGCTCGAAGCCGTCTCGGAAGAGGGCTGCACGGCACTGCACGGCGTGCCCACGATGTTCATCGCGGAACTCGATCATCCGGAGTTCGCGCGTTTCGATCTTTCGAAGCTGCGCACGGGCATCATGGCCGGCTCGCCGTGCCCGATCGAGACGATGAAGCGCGTGGTCTCGAAGATGCATCTTGCCGAAATCACGATCGCCTACGGCATGACGGAAACGAGCCCGGTGTCGTTCCAGAGTTCGACCACCGACCCGCTCGACAAACGCACGACCACGGTCGGCCGGATTCAGCCGCATCTCGAAGTGAAGATCGTCGACGCGCTCGGCAATACCGTGCCCGTGGGCGAAACGGGCGAGCTATGCACGAAGGGCTATTCGGTGATGCAGGGCTATTGGGGCGACGAGCAGAAGACGGCCGAGTCGATCGTCGATGGCTGGATGCATACGGGCGATCTCGCGACGCTCGACGCCGAAGGCTACTGCAACATCGTCGGCCGCCTCAAGGACATGCTCATTCGCGGCGGCGAGAACATCTACCCGCGTGAGATCGAAGAGTTTCTGTTCCGCCACCCGAAGGTGCAGTCCGCGCAGGTGTTCGGCGTGCCCGACGCGAAGTACGGCGAAGAAGTGTGCGCGTGGATCGTATTGCGGCCGGGCGAAACGGCAACGGCAGAGGAGGTCCAGGCGTTCTGCCAGGGGCAGATTGCGCACTACAAGATCCCGAAGTACATCCGTTTCGTCGACGAACTGCCGATGACCGTGACAGGCAAGGTGCAGAAGTTCGTGATGCGCGCGCGCATGATCGACGAACTCAAGATCAGCGAGCAGAAGACGGCTTGACAGGTGACTCGATGCGACGCCGCGGCGGCCGATTCACGGCACCGCGGCGGATTTTCGGAGCACGCAAAAATAGTCGGGAAACCGAACGATTATCCGGCGATTGCCTGGATTGTCTGGCAAGGGGGGGCGTTGATGCGGAAAGGATGCCTGTTGAATAACGAAAGGTGCAGGCGAAAAAAAAGCGGGCCTGGAGCCCGCTAAAAACCACACGCTACGGGGTTAGCGCGAGGAGACCAAAGGAGGAGCCGGGTCATGAAACGTCTGCGACGCCGGTCACGGCTCCAACAAGGATGCCCCTCGAGAGGGCTTCGGCGTAGGGCCGACCGGCTGGTGTTTTGTGTCCGCTCACACTGGCACCACGCCACATCCGTGTTGAAACCGTTGAAGGCATTGTGGGCGAATTAAGATAGGTTCGCGGTAACAAAGTGTTTCAGGTTGTAACGCCCGTCAGATAAGGCTCTGCGGCTCTTTTTGCCATCCTGGGCGTTTTGCGGAAGTCATTTTTACCGCTTTTTTCGAGGCTGTTTGACAGCCTTAACGGCAACTCGCGCGCGAGGATTCGTATCGCATGAAGGAAGGCCCACGGCATGGGCCTCGTGCGCATGACGGGCACGGTGCGCCATGACCGGTTGCGCCCATGCGCAATGCGTCGGCATTGCGCTCGTGCGTGAAATGCAAACTTCGCGCCCCTCGAGTCACGACATCTTCTGCAACTCATCGTAGCAATTCGAAGGGCCATAACAATGCGGCGCGATTCAACGCCTCACTTTAGCCACTTGTCGGAGATTGCCTGATATTCGCCGCTCGCGCGCGCAAGGTGCAGCCACTGATCGACATACTGCTGGAACACCACGTCCGCGCGCGGCACCATCCACGCTTTCTCGCCATACTGAAAGGGCTGGTCGGGATGCACCGAACACAGCCCCGGGTTGAGCTTCTGCTGCAGCATGGTCTCGGAGGCATCGGTGACCATCACGTCGGCCTTGCCCGCGAGGATCTGTTTGAAGATCGTCACGTTGTCCGGATACGTGATGAGATTCGCCTGCGGCAAGAACTGCTTCGCGAAGCGCTCGTTGGTGCCGCCCGGATTCACGATCACGCGCACGGAAGGCTGGTTGATCTGCGCAACCGTTTGGTACTTCTTGACGTCTTCGCACCGCACGATCGGCGTCTTGCCGTCGACCTGATAGGCCTCGGTAAAGAACGCGCGCTTCTGGCGCTCGAGCGTCGTGGAGACGCCGCCCACCGCAATGTCGCACTTCGCGAGAAAGTCGTTCATGAGGTTCGACCACGATGTCTTCACGAACTCGGCCTTCACGCCCAGCGACTTCGCGAGCGACTGGGTCATGTCGATGTCGATGCCTTCGAACGTGCCGTCCTGCCTGTAGAACGAGTAGGGCTTGTAGTCGCCGGTCGTGCAGGCGCGCAGCGTGCCGCGCGCGATGATCTCGTCCAGGTGCGAAGGCGCGGTGGCGGTCTGCGCACCGTTGGCGGCGGCGCCGGCAGACGGGCCTGTGGCGCACGCGCTCAGCAAAGCGGCGCTAACGAACATCAGGCCGAGAGCGGCTTTTTTCATTGTGTCTCCGTATCGGGTTTTGATTGAGATGTAGCGTTCTGGAAAGCCGTCTGATGATAGTCCTCGCGTACGAGGCAGATAAGCGCGGACTTACCTGGGTAGGCGAGACCTATACTGCAGTAGCATTGTGCTTTCTGATCCCGCCCATCAGCGGCATAGGCGGCATAGGCGGCATAGGCGGCATGCGTGGGCGGCCGCTCCGGTAAAATGGCCGCTTGCTTCCGAAACCCTGGCGCGACTTCGCGCATCCAGCACGTGGCCCACACTCTCCTGAACGACACCTTCCTGCGCGCGCTGCTGCGGCAGCCGACCGAGTACACGCCTGTCTGGCTGATGCGCCAGGCAGGCCGCTATCTGCCGGAGTACAACGCGACGCGCAGCCGCGCGGGCAGCTTCCTCGGCCTCGCGAAGCATCCCGAATACGCGACCGAGGTCACGCTGCAACCCCTCGAGCGCTATCCGCTCGACGCCGCGATCCTGTTCTCCGACATCCTCACGATTCCGGACGCGATGGGCCTCGGCCTTTCGTTCCAGGCGGGTGAAGGGCCGAAGTTCGCGCGCCCCGTGCGTACCGAAGAAGACGTGGCGCGACTCGCCGTGCCGGATATCGGCGCGACGCTCGGCTACGTGACCGACGCCGTGCGCGAAATTCGCCGCGCGCTCACCAATGCGGACGGGCGCCAGCGCGTGCCGCTGATCGGCTTTTCGGGCAGCCCGTGGACGCTCGCCTGCTACATGGTCGAGGGCGGCGGCTCGGACGACTTCCGCACGGTGAAGTCGATGCTGTACGCGCGCCCGGACCTCATGCAGCGCATTCTCGAAGTCAACGCGCAGGCCGTGGCGGCCTACCTGAACGCGCAGATCGAAGCCGGCGCGCAGGCCGTGATGATCTTCGACACCTGGGGCGGCGCGCTCGCGGACGGCGCCTATCAGCGTTTCTCGCTCGCGTACATCGCGCAGGTGGTGGCGCAGCTCAAGCGCGAGCACGATGGCGAGCGCGTGCCGGTGATCACGTTCACGAAGGGCGGCGGCCTCTGGCTCGACGAAATCGCCGATTCGGGCGTGGACGCCGTGGGCCTCGACTGGACCGTCAATCTTGGGCGTGCGCGCGAGCGCGTGGGCGATCGCGTGGCGCTCCAGGGCAACCTCGATCCCACCGTGCTGTTCGCCTCGCCTGCCGCGATTCGCGAACAGGCGCGCGCGGTACTGGACAGCTTTGGCGCGCACGCGGGCCATGTGTTCAATCTCGGCCATGGCATCTCGCAGTTCACGCCGCCCGAAAGCGTGGCCGAACTCGTGGACGAAGTGCATCGTCACAGCCGCGCGATTCGCGCCACCGGTGCGTGACGTTTTTGATGCGTCGCAGCAAGCTGGGCTCCGGGCGTCAGGGTATGACCGGGCTCAAGAGGCCATCCAGACGCCATCGCGGTCCTGTCAAGACTTGACTTATACACACTTGCCTCGTTGCGGCGCGCAAGAGGGAAAGGTTGTCGCAGGGCCCCACCGAGGTCCGGGCAGAATCAATCAGACCCTTGACAGACAAGGCTTTCGGCGCTCCACGGCGCTCTGTGCGGTATCCCACATAACGACCTTGCGCGGGAGCCCCGCGGCGGCGCCCGGCAAGTTCTCAACAAAGTTATCCACAGGCGCAGATTCGGGGGCGCGATTGTTCTGCGGAATCCAAAACTTAGCGCGAAATCTCACGTATTACTTTAGGTTTGCGTGTCTGTGCGACGGCGTACAGAACTTCCCTGGGAGTCAGGCATGACAGGGCAGTACGTGCGCGTGGCGCTGGATCATCCGCTGGATGCGCTTTACGACTATCGCTATGGTCTCGACAGTGCGCCCGCGCCCGGCATGCTCGTGCGCGTACCGTTCGGGCGTCGCGACGTGGTCGGCCTGATCTGCGAAGTGAACGCTCACAGCGACGTGCCCGCGAACAAGATTCGCGACGTGAGCGCGGTGTGCGCCGCCTGTCCGCCGCTTTCGGCGCAATGGCTCGCGCTGGCTGGCTTTGCCGCCGACTACTATCAGCGGGGGCTGGGCGAGGTCGCCTTGCCGGCGCTGCCGCAGGCGTTGCGCGATCCGTCGCGCTGGGCGCGCCTGCTCGCCCCCGAGGAGCGCTACCGGCTGTCGCCGCAAGGGCGCGCCGCGCTGCCCGACGCCTTGCCGGCGCGCGCCCAGGCGCTGCGCCGTCTCGCGCAGGCGCTCTCCGGCGCGGGCGAACTCGACGTAGCCGCGGCCCGCGCGCTGCATCCCAAGGCGATTGCGACGCTCGAAGCCTGGTGCGAGGCCGGCTGGGTCGAGCATGAGCGCATCGAGTTCGGCGCGGCCGCAAGCGCGGCTCACAGCGCCGCGCCGACTGCCGCCGTGGACGTCCCGCGCCTGAGCGACGAGCAGGCCGACGCCGTGGAGGCGATCGGCGCGGCGAGCGGCTTCGCGCCCTTCCTGCTGCACGGCGTGACGGGCAGCGGCAAGACCGAGGTCTATCTGCGCGCGCTCGCGGCGCTGCTCGAGCGCGACCCGGGCGCCCAGGCGCTCGTACTGGTTCCGGAAATCAATCTCACGCCGCAGTTCGAGGCGGCCTTTCGCACGCGCTTCGCGGCCACGCTTGCCGACGAGGCCATCGTCACGCTTCACAGCGGCCTCGCCGAAGGCGAGCGCGCCCGCAACTGGCTCGCGGCGCACACGGGCCGCGCGCGCATCGTGCTCGGCACGCGGCTCGCGGTGCTCGCCTCGCTGCCGCGTCTCGCGATGCTCGTGGTCGACGAGGAACACGACCCTGCCTACAAGCAGCAGGAAGGGCTGCGCTACTCGGCGCGCGACCTCGCGGTATGGCGCGCGAAGCAGCTGGGCGTGCCGGTCGTGCTGGGCTCGGCCACGCCGTCGCTCGAAAGCTGGTGGCAGGCCGAGCAGGGCCGCTACACGCGCCTCACGCTTGCGCGCCGCGCGATCGCCGACGCGGTGCTGCCCACCGTCAAGCTGATCGATCTCGAAGAGGAGCGGCGGCGGGGCCGCGCGTCGTTCGAAGGGCTCTCCGGGCCTTTGGTCGCGGCGATGAAGGCGCGCCTCGAGCGCGGCGAGCAGAGCCTCGTGTTCCTGAACCGTCGCGGTTACGCGCCCACGCTCGCGTGCGATGCCTGCGGCTGGGTGGCGGGCTGCCCGCGCTGCAGCGCGTACGTCGTGCTGCACAAGCCCGAACGCGGGCTGCGCTGCCATCACTGCGGCTGGGAATCGCGCATTCCGCGTTCATGTCCCGAGTGCGGCAACGTCGACATCGCGCCGATGGGGCGCGGCACGCAGCGCATCGAGGAGGCGCTCGCGAGCGCGGTGCCGGGTGCGCGGGTGCTGCGCATCGACGCCGACAGCACGCGCCGCAAGGGCAGCGCGCAGGCGCTTTTCTCCGACGTGCACGCGGGCGAGGTCGACATCCTGGTGGGCACGCAGATGATCGCGAAGGGACACGACTTCCAGCGTGTGTCGCTCGTTGGCGTGCTGAACGCCGACAATGCGCTCTTTTCGCACGATTTCCGGGCGAGCGAGCGCCTGTTCGCGCAGCTGATGCAGGTGAGCGGGCGGGCGGGGCGCGCCGGCCTGGCCGGCGAGGTGCTCGTGCAGACGCGCTATCCGCGTCACGCGCTCTATCACGCACTGGCGCGCCAGGACTACGTGGGGTTTGCGAACACGCAGATCGCGGAGCGGCGCGATGCGCATCTGCCGCCGTTCGTCTATCAGGCGTTATTGCGCGCCGAAGGGCGCACGCTGGAGGCGGCGCTGACGTTCCTCGCCCAGGCCGCGGAGGCGCTCGCGGCGATTCCGGGCGCCGAACGCGTCATGGCCTACGACGCGGTGCCGCTCACCATCGTGAAGGTGATGAACGTGCATCGCGCGCAACTGCTCGTGGAAAGCCAGTCGCGTGCCGCGCTGCAGGCAACCCTGCGCGCGTGGCAGCCCGCGCTGCGCGCGTTGCGCGGCGTGCTGCGCTGGAATCTCGAAGTCGATCCGCTCGATATCTAGCGGCCCACGGCAGCCGGCATGGCCGCGCAGACGCGCACCCTGCCGCAACAGCGGGGCCGCCCGGCATCAACTTCCCGTTTCCTTCCTCACTGGCCGACGGTGTCGGCCACGTCCCTGCACGCCGCGCGCTTCAAGCTCATGCGGCGTTCATCCGGCGCCGTCGCGCCGCGAATGAAAAGCACGGCGCACGTGGCGCACATCGTCCAGATCCCTGCGATTACCAGCAGCTTTTCCATTTTCCGGTCCCTTCGCACTTTCTTGTGATCAACAACCCCTGCTCTGTTTGTATAACGGCACGGCCGCAGAATCGATTAGGGTTGTCCAGCGTGTTGCGGAGCCAGGGAAAATACCAAGCGCAACCCGCGCGGCCCGGTGGGCGGACATCGGCCGCAAACCCAGGCTGCACAAGACCTCAGCCACGGTGCAACCATTTTGAGGGAGTGGTTGCACCTTTTTATTGGCAGGGTTACGATTCGCCAACTTTTTGGTCACCGCCGGTGCGGGTCTGCCGGCATACGAAGGAAACATGGCTAGCACCACACTTGGCGTCAAGGTCGACGACCTCCTCCGCTCCCGCCTCAAGGACGCCGCCACGCGGCTCGAGCGCACGCCGCACTGGCTCATCAAGCAAGCCATCTTCGCCTATCTCGAGAAAATCGAGCACGGCCAGCTGCCTCCCGAACTCAATGGTCATGTCGGTGCGACCGATCTCGCCGAAGGTACTGCCGCTGACGACGACGAAGCCGCATCGCACCCGTTCCTCGAATTTGCGCAAAACGTGCAACCGCAGTCGGTGCTGCGCGCGGCCATCACGGCCGCGTACCGCCGCCCGGAGCCGGAGTGCGTGCCGTTCCTGATCGGCGAGGCGCGTCTGCCGGCCAACCTCACGGGCGACGTGACGAAGCTCGCCACGAAGCTCGTGGAAACGCTGCGCGCGAAGGGCACGGGCGGTGGTGTGGAGGGCCTGATCCACGAGTTTTCGCTGTCCAGCCAGGAAGGCGTGGCGCTGATGTGCCTCGCCGAAGCGTTGCTGCGCATTCCGGACCGCGCCACGCGCGACGCGCTCATTCGCGACAAGATCAGCAAGGGCGACTGGAAATCGCACGTGGGCCACGCGCCGTCGCTGTTCGTGAACGCCGCCACATGGGGCCTCATGATCACCGGCAAGCTCGTCACGACGAACAGCGAAACCGGCCTGTCGTCGGCGCTCACGCGCATGATCGGCAAGGGCGGCGAGCCGCTGATCCGCAAGGGCGTGGACATGGCCATGCGCCTGATGGGCGAGCAGTTCGTCACTGGCGAGAACATCTCCGAAGCGCTGGCCAACAGCCGCAAGTTCGAAGCGCGCGGTTTCCGCTACTCGTACGACATGCTCGGCGAAGCCGCGACGACGGAAGCCGATGCCCAGCGCTACTACGCATCGTACGAGCAGGCGATCCACGCCATCGGCAAGGCCGCGGGGGGCCGCGGCATCTACGAAGGCCCGGGCATTTCGATCAAGCTCTCCGCGCTGCACCCGCGCTACTCGCGTGCGCAGCAGGAACGCACCATGGGCGAGCTGCTGCCGCGCGTGCGCGCACTCGCCGTGCTCGCCCGCCGCTATGACATCGGCCTCAATATCGACGCCGAAGAAGCCGACCGTCTCGAACTTTCGCTCGACCTGCTCGAAGCGCTGTGCTTCGATCCGGAACTCGCGGGCTGGAACGGCATTGGCTTCGTGGTGCAGGCTTACCAGAAGCGCTGCCCGTTCGTGATCGACTACATTGTCGATCTCGCGCGCCGCAGCCGTCACCGCATCATGGTGCGCCTCGTGAAGGGCGCGTACTGGGATACGGAAATCAAGCGCGCCCAGGTGGATGGCCTCGAGGGCTACCCCGTGTACACGCGCAAGATCTACACGGACGTGTCGTACCTCGCCTGCGCGAAGAAGCTGCTCGGCGCGCCGGATGCCGTGTATCCGCAGTTCGCCACGCACAACGCGTATACGCTTTCGGCGATCTATCACCTCGCGGGCCAGAACTACTATCCCGGCCAGTACGAATTCCAGTGCCTGCACGGCATGGGCGAGCCGCTGTACGAAGAAGTCACGGGCCCGCTCTCGCAGGGCAAGCTCAACCGTCCGTGCCGCGTCTACGCGCCGGTCGGCACGCATGAAACGCTGCTTGCGTATCTCGTGCGGCGTCTGCTCGAAAACGGCGCGAACACGTCGTTCGTGAACCGCATCGCCGATGCCTCCGTGCCGGTCGCCGAACTGGTCACGAATCCCATCGACGCCGCCGCCAAGGTCGTGCCGCTCGGCGCGCCGCACGCGAAGATTCCGCTGCCGCGCGAGCTCTACGGCAACGAGCGCCTCAATTCGATGGGCCTCGATCTCTCGAACGAGCATCGTCTCGCGTCGCTTTCGTCGGCGCTGCTGGCGAGCGCGCATCATCCGTGGCGCGCCGCGCCGATGCTCGCGGACAGCGACATCGCAGACGGCGCCGCGCGCGACGTGCGCAACCCCGCCGATCATCGCGATCTCGTCGGCACCGTTGTGGAAGCCACGAGCGAGCACGTGAGCGCCGCGCTCACGCACGCCGTGGCCGCCGCGCCGATCTGGCAGGCCACGCCCGTCGAAGCGCGCGCGGATTGCCTCGCGCGCGCCGCCGATCTGCTCGAAGCGCAGATGCATACGCTGATGGGCCTGATCGTGCGCGAGGCGGGCAAGTCGCTGCCGAACGCCGTGGCCGAAATTCGCGAAGCGATCGACTTCCTGCGCTATTACTCCACGCAGATCCGCGAAGAGTTCTCGAACGATACGCACCGCCCGCTCGGCCCCGTGGTGTGCATCAGCCCGTGGAACTTCCCGCTCGCGATCTTCATGGGCCAGGTGGCCGCGGCGCTCGCAGCCGGCAACACGGTGCTCGCGAAGCCGGCTGAACAAACGCCGCTGATCGCCGCGCAAGCCGTGCGCATCCTGCGCGAAGCCGGCGTGCCGGCGGGCGCGGTGCAACTGCTGCCGGGCAACGGCGAAACCGTGGGCGCGGCGCTCGTCGCCGACCACCGCACGCGCGCCGTGATGTTCACGGGCTCGACCGAAGTCGCGCGCCTCATCAACAAGACGCTGTCCGAACGTCTCGATTCCGAAGGCCGCCCGATTCCGCTGATCGCCGAAACCGGCGGCCAGAATGCGATGATCGTCGATTCGTCGGCGCTCGCGGAGCAGGTCGTGGCCGACGTGCTGCAAAGCGCGTTCGACTCGGCCGGCCAGCGCTGTTCCGCGCTGCGCGTGCTGTGCCTGCAGGACGACGTGGCGGACCGCACGCTCGAAATGCTCACGGGGGCGATGAAGGAACTCGCGGTGGGCAACCCCGACCGCCTCTCGACCGACGTCGGCCCCGTGATCGACATCGACGCGAAACGCGGTATCGACTCGCACGTGGCCGGCATGCGCGAAAAGGGCCGCAAGGTCCTGCAGATGCCGACCCCCGACACCTGCGCGCAGGGCACGTTCGTGCCGCCCACGCTCATCGAGCTCGACAGCCTCGACGAACTCAAGCGCGAAGTGTTCGGCCCGGTGCTGCACGTGGTGCGCTATCGCCGCAGCCAGCTCGACCGCCTGCTCGAGCAGATCCGCGCCACGGGCTACGGCCTCACGCTCGGCATTCACACACGGATCGACGAAACGATCGCCCACGTGATCGGCCGCGCGCACGTGGGCAACATCTATGTGAACCGCAACGTGATCGGCGCGGTAGTGGGCGTGCAGCCGTTCGGCGGCGAAGGTCTGTCGGGCACGGGGCCGAAGGCGGGTGGCGCGCTCTATCTGCCGCGCCTGCTCGCGAAGCGTCCGGCCGGCTTACCGAAGTCGCTCGCCGATGTGCTCGTCGTCGATGCGCCGCAAGGCGCCGAAGGCAACGGCGCGCCGCAGTCGGCACAGGCTGCGCTCACGACGCTGCGCGACTGGCTCATCGCCGAGCGCGAGCCCGCACTCGCGGCGCGCTGCGAAGGCTATCTCGAATACGTGCTCGCGGGCGCCACGGCGGTTCTGCCGGGCCCGACGGGCGAGCGCAATACCTACACGCTTTCGGCGCGCGGCACGGTGCTGTGCGTGCCGTCCACAGCCACGGGCGCACGCGCGCAACTCGCCGTTGCGCTCGCAACGGGCAACCGCGCGCTGTTCCAGGGCGCGGCGGGCGAAGCGCTCGTGAGCGCGCTGCCGGCACCGCTGAAGGCCCACGTGGCGATCAGGAAGACGGCAGACGCCGACTTCGATGCGGTCCTCTTCGAAGGCGACAGCGACGAGCTGCTCGCACTCGTGAAGGAAGTGGCCAAGCGTCCTGGCCCGATCGTCTCGGTGCAGGGGGTGGCCGCGCACGCGCTCGCCAACGGCGATGAAGATTACGCGCTCGAACGGCTGCTCGCGGAACGTTCGGTCAGCGTGAATACGGCAGCAGCAGGCGGTAATGCAAATCTGATGACGATCGGCTAAGCACAAGCCATACTGTCGGTCGTCTCAAGACAAGGAAGCGGCAAGGCTCACGAATCCGAAGCCGCTCGTTCGATACCTGGTACCAAGGAGAAGCAATGCAACACACGATGAAGCAGCTGGCAGGCGCAACGCTTGTTGCCGCCCTGTCGCTGGCGGGGACTGCGCACGCACAACAAGCCGAAGACGTGAAGATCGGTTTCGCCGGTCCGATGACGGGTGCGCAGGCGCACTACGGCAAGGACTTCCAGAACGGCATCACGCTCGCAGTCGAAGAGATGAACGCGACGAAGCCGGTGATCGGCGGCAAGCCGGTTCACTTCGTGCTCGACTCGGCCGACGATCAGGCCGACCCGCGCACGGGCACGACGGTCGCGCAGAAGCTCGTCGACGACGGCATCAAGGGCATGCTCGGCCACTTCAACTCGGGCACGACGATCCCGGCTTCGCGCATCTACGCGAACGCAGGCATCCCGCAGATCGCCATGGCGACGGCGCCCGAGTACACGCAGCAAGGCTTCAAGACGACGTTCCGCATGATGACCTCGGACACGCAGCAGGGTTCGGTGGCGGGCGCGTTCGCGGTGAAGAACCTGGGCATGAAGAAGATCGTCGTGATCGACGACCGCACGGCTTACGGCCAGGGTCTCGCCGACGAGTTCTCGAAGGCGGCGAAGGCTGCGGGCGGCACCATCATCGACCGCGAGTACACCAACGACAAGGCCGTCGACTTCAAGTCGGTGCTGACGAAGGCGAAGGCGATGAACCCCGATCTGGTCTACTTCGGCGGCGCGGATTCGCAGGCGGCGCCGATGGTCAAGCAGATGAAGTCGCTGGGCATCAAGGCCCCGCTGATGGGCGGCGAAATGGTGCACACGCCGACCTTCCTGCAGATCGCGGGTGACGCGGCGAACGGCACGGTGGCGTCGCTCGCCGGCCTGCCGCTCGACCAGATGCCGGGTGGCAAGGACTACGTCGCGAAGTACAAGAAGCGCTTCGGCGAAGACGTGCAGACGTACTCGCCGTACGCCTACGACGGCGCCATGGCGATGTTCGACGCCATGAAGAAGGCCAACTCGACGGATCCGGCGAAGTACCTGCCGTTCCTCGAGAAGACCAGCATGCCGGCGGTCACGACGTCGGACCTCGCCTACGACCAGCGCGGCGACCTGAAGAACGGCGGCATCACGCTGTACAAGGTTGTCGACGGCAAGTGGACGACGCTGCAAAGCGTGGGCGGCAAGTAAGCGCCTGAGCTTCGGCAGATGTAAAACGCCCCGCAGAATCGAAAGATCTGCGGGGCGTTTGTTTTGGGGGCTCGACGCGAAAGGTGAGCTTGTTCAGGATTCCTTGTCAGTCATTCTCCGCGCATTTTCCTGCCCGCTTCGCGGATCTGCTCGAGCGTCGCCGCAGGCGTGCTCGCTTCCTTCGTCACACGGATTTCGATCAGCGCGGGCTTGCCTGCCGTGAGCGCGCGCTCCAGCGCAGGGGCGAATTGCGCCGTGGTCGTGACGACTTCGCCATGCGCGCCGAACGACTGCGCAAACGCCGCGAAGTCGGGGTTCGTGAGCTGCGTGCCGTGCACGCGGTTCGGATAGTGGCGCTCCTGGTGCATGCGGATCGTGCCGTAGTGCGCGTTGTTCACGACGATGAATACGACATTCAGACCGTACTGCATCGCCGTGGCGAGTTCCGACGAGGCCATCATGAAGCAGCCGTCGCCCGCGAGCGCGACCACGGTGCGCGAGGGGTAAAGCGACTTCGCGGCGATCGCGGCGGGCACGCCGTAGCCCATCGCGCCGCTCGTGGGCGCGAGTTGCGAGCGGAAGTGGCGATACGCGAAGTGGCGATGCAGCCACGTTGCGTAATTGCCCGCGCCGTTCGTGACGATCGCGTCGTCGGGCAGGCGTGCGCGCAGCTGCTGCATGACTTCGCCGAGTTGCACGTCGCCCGGCATCGGCAGCGGCTTGCGCCATGCCTGCCACGCCTCGTGCGCCTGTGCGGCGCTGCCGGCCCACGCGGGTTGCGCGGGGGCGGGCAGTTCTGCGAGCAGCGCCGCGATTTCGGCGAGGCCCGACACGATCGGCAGATCGGCTGCATAGACGCGGCCGAGTTCCTCCGCGCCCTGATGCACGTGAATGAGCGTTTGCTTCGTCTTCGGGATGTCGAAGAGCGTGTAGCCGCCCGTCGTGGCTTCGCCCAGACGCGGACCGAGTGCGAGCAGCACGTCGGCTTCGCGAATGCGCTTCGCGAGTGCCGGATTCACGCCGAGACCCACGTCGCCCGCATAGTTGGGATGCTCGTTGTCGAGCGTGTCCTGAAAGCGGAACGCGAGGCCGACTGGCAATTGCCAGTTCTCGATAAAGCGCTGGAAATCGGCGCACGCCTGGGTGTTCCAGCCATGGCCGCCCGCGATCACGAACGGCTTCTTCGCGAGCGCGAGCCATTCGCGCAGGCGCGCCATCTGCGCCGCGGAAGGCGACGCCTGCACGCGCTGCGCGGGCGGTGCGACGGGCTGCGCTTCGGACGCGGGAATCGCGCCGCTCAGCATGTCTTCGGGCAGCGCGAGCACGACCGGGCCGGGCCGTCCCGACATCGCGACATGGAACGCATGGCTCAGATATTCGGGCACGCGGCGCGCGTCGTCGATCTGCGCGACCCACTTGGCCATCTGGCCGAACATGCGTCGATAGTCGATCTCCTGGAACGCCTCGCGGTCCATCTGGTCGCGCGCGACCTGGCCGATCAGGAGGATCATCGGCGTGGAGTCCTGGAACGCCGTGTGCACGCCGATCGAGGCGTGCGTGGCGCCCGGCCCGCGCGTGACGAGCGCGACGCCGGGCCTGCCCGTGAGCTTGCCGATCGCTTCCGCCATGTTTGCCGCCGCCGCCTCGTGACGGCACACCACGGTTTCGATCTTCGCGGTTTCGTCGGACAACGAATCGAGCACCGCGAGATAGCTCTCGCCCGGTACGCAGAACACGCGCTCGACGCCATTGGCGACGAGGGCATCGACGACGAGGCGGGCGCCGGTGGTGGTGGCTTCGGCGGTGGCGGATGCGTTCGGCTGCTGCATGGCGGTCAAGTCTCCTTCAATCGTTACGTGATGACGTCCGGATAGTCAGGCAAGGCGACAGCGCGCGAACGAATCAGCACTCCACGATGTTCACCGCGAGGCCGCCGCGCGAAGTCTCCTTGTACTTCGTCTTCATGTCGGCGCCGGTCTCGCGCATCGTCTTGATGACGGAGTCGAGCGAAACGTAATGCGCGCCGTCGCCGCGCAGCGCCATGCGCGCGGCGTTCACGGCCTTCACCGAGGCCATGGCGTTGCGCTCGATGCAGGGAATCTGCACCATGCCGCCCACGGGGTCGCAGGTGAGGCCGAGGTTGTGCTCCATGCCGATTTCGGCGGCGTTTTCCACCTGCTGCGGCGTGCCGCCCAGCACGGCGGCGAGCGCGCCGGCGGCCATCGAGCAGGCCACGCCCACTTCGCCCTGGCAGCCGACTTCGGCGCCCGAAATCGACGCGTTGAGCTTGTAGAGAATGCCGATGGCAGCTGCGGTGAGCAGGAAGTCGATCACGCCCTGTTCGTTCGCGCCCGGCGTGAAGCGCACGTAATAGTGCAGCACGGCGGGGATGATGCCCGCTGCGCCGTTGGTCGGCGCCGTCACCACCCGGCCGCCCGCGGCGTTTTCCTCGTTCACGGCGATCGCGTAGAGGTTGATCCAGTCGATCATCGAGAGCGGGTCTTGCAGCGCGCGCTCGGGGTTGCTCGTCAGCGCACGATAGAGCTGCGGCGCGCGGCGCTTCACGGCGAAGGGGCCGGGCAGCGTGCCGTCGGCGTCGGGATTGTTGATGCCGCAACCGCGCGACACACACGACTGCATCACGCTCCAGATATGCAGGAGACCTGAGCGGATCTGCTCGTCGCCATGCCAGACGCGCTCGTTTTCGAGCATCAGCTGCGCGATGCTCTTGCCCGTCGAGGCGCACAGCGCGAGCATCTCCGCGCCCGTGCCGAACGGATTCGGCAATTGCTGGGCGGCGGCGAGCACCTTCGTGTTCGGCGCGCCGGCCGTGACGACGAAGCCGCCGCCCACCGACAGGTAGGTGCTTTCGCGCAGCGTGCCGCCATTCGCGTCGAGGGCGCGCAGCTTCATGCCGTTCGGGTGTTCGGGCAGCGCCTGGCGGTAGAACGCCACATGCTCTTTCGGAACGAACGCAATGGGGTGGCGCCCGAGGAGAGCGAGCTGGCGCGAGGTGCGCACGGCTTCGAGACGCTCGCCGATGGTGTCGGGGTCGACCGTGTCGGGCGCGTCGCCCATGAGGCCCAGCATGACGCCGCGGTCGGTGCCGTGGCCCTTGCCGGTGGCGCCGAGCGAGCCGTACAGCTCGACCTTCACGGCGGCGGTGCTCGCGAGCAGGCCGTCGCGCTCGAGTCCTTCGGCGAACATCAGCGCCGCGCGCATCGGCCCGACCGTGTGCGAGCTGGAGGGCCCGATGCCGACTTTGAAGAGATCGAAAACGCTTACTGCCATGAGTACTGCTCCTGCTTGTCTGACGTCGGTTTGCGGGGATGCGGCGCGGAAGTCACGTTCCGCGGCATCGTTAGTTTCGTGCCGCCGCCGCAACCCGCGCGCGCTTTAGCGCGCCGGCAACGGCAGACACACGGCGAGCCACGCGGGCGGCGTGGGTGCGAGTTTCAGTGCGACTGGCGCAAAGCGGCCGTCGAGCCGCGCCGCGAGATGAAACAGTTCGGCGGCGTTTTTCGGGTCCCACTGGCCGGTGTAGCCCGGCAGGCCCGCTTCGCGCCGCTTCGCGTCGAACGGCACGTTCGAATGCACGAACTCCTCGTGCGTCTTTTGGCCGAGCGCATAAGGCGTGAGCCAGTCGAGCGCACCCGCGAGCGTGGCGCCGTTGGCCGCGCGTTCGGTCAGCCAGTTGCGGTTGTGGCGGCGCGCGGCGAGCGCGGCGGTCACGAGCGGCTGCAAATCGTAGGTCACGTAGTGCAGCGCGTCGCGCTCGGTGAAGTCGAGTGTCGAGCCGTCGGGCGCGACGTTGTCGCCGAGATGCTCCACGAACAGGCGCTGCGCCGTCGCGATCATCTTGCGGTTGTCGAGCGTGAACGCAATCATCGCTATCAGCTTGACCCGATGGCTTTGCCAGTTGTTCGCGAAATTTCCCTTGAGCGGGCGCGGCTGCGCGTCGATCTGCGCGATGTAGCCGGTCGCGAAGCTGTTCAGGAACTGCATGGTCGCGTTGCGCGTTTTCACGGGCAGCGCACTCGCGGTCATGTCGTAGGCGAGTATCAAGCCCTCGAATCGCGTCTCGTCGATGGGATTGAAGCTCGGCTTGTAGGTGGTGACCCACGCGAGCAGAAAGCGGTCCACGAGCTTCAGGAAACGCTCGTCGCTCGTCGCGCGCCACGCGAGCGCGGCGTTGCGCATGAGGTCGAGCTCCTTCGCGGCCTCGTCGCTCTGATCGTAGATGCCCTCGTGCGGCAGCGTGCCTTCGGTGTGCAGGCGCGGCAGCGGACGCGGCGTGTCGTTCACGTGCGTCAGCACCTCGGCCACGAGCGCCTTCACGCCCGGATCGGAGTTGGTGCGCTCGCTCGATTGCAGCGCGGGTGCCGCACAGAAGTTCATGGCCGCGTGGGCCGAGCCGGCGAAGGTGCCGGTAAGCGTTGCACAGGCGAGCGCCAGCGCGGCGGCAAGGCGCTGCGGGCGGCTTTGCAACGTGCCGCGCGCGTGCCGGGTCTGCCGGACCGAATTGCGCGTTGCGGTATGCGGCAAGTCCCGCAGTGGAACCCGCAGTAGATCCGTTCCCACCTTCCGCGCCATGCGCGACTCCCTGATTCAAGGCTGACAGGTGTGTGATGTTAGCGGTTTGCGGCGGCAAATGTGAGAGGGGTGAGCGCCGCTGCGTTCACCGAAGATAACGCAGCGGCCTTGCAGCGGCTTATTCGCCGGCCGTTTCGCCGGCGTGTGCGCCCGAATAGTCACTCATGGGCACGCACGAGCAGAACAGGTTGCGGTCGCCGTACGCGTTGTCGGCGCGGCCAACCGGCGGCCAGTACTTGTTCGCGACGAGCGACGCGACCGGGTAGGCGGCCTGCTCGCGCGAGTAGGCGTGCTTCCACTCGTCGGCGACGACGACAGCGGCCGTGTGCGGCGCGTGGCGCAAGGGGTTGTCCTCCTTGTCCGCGCGGCCGTCTGTCACGGCGCGGATTTCCTCGCGGATGGCCACCATCGCGTCGATAAAGCGGTCCAGCTCTTCCTTCGACTCCGATTCGGTCGGCTCGACCATCAGCGTGCCCGGCACCGGGAAGCTCATGGTCGGGGCGTGAAAGCCGTAGTCCATCAGGCGCTTGGCCACGTCGTCCACGGTGATGCCGCTGGCATCCTTGATGGGGCGCAGGTCGAGAATGCACTCGTGCGCGACGAGCCCGCCCGGGCCGCTGTAGAGCACCGGGAAGTGCGGCGCGAGCTTGTTCGCCACGTAGTTGGCGTTGAGGATCGCGTTTTCGGTCGCCGCGGTCAGGTTGGCCGCGCCCATCATGGCGATGTACATCCACGAGATCGGCAGGATCGACGCCGAGCCGTAAGGCGCCGCGCTCACCGCGCCGATGCCGTGACCCTTGTCGGTCGAGCGCTTGTAGCCCGACGAAAGCTGGTTCGGCAGGAACTGCGCAAGATGCGCGCCCACCGCGACCGGACCGACGCCCGGGCCGCCGCCGCCGTGCGGAATGCAGAACGTCTTGTGCAGGTTCAGGTGCGAGACGTCGCCGCCGAACTGGCCCGGCGCCGCGAGACCCACCATGGCGTTCATGTTCGCGCCGTCCACGTACACCTGGCCGCCCGCTGCGTGCACGATCTCGCAGACTTCGCGCACGTTCTCTTCGAACACGCCGTGCGTGGACGGATACGTGATCATGATCGCCGCGAGCTTTGCCGCATGCTGCGCGGCCTTGGCCTTGAGGTCGGCGAGATCGATGTTGCCTTGCGCGTCGCACGCGACGACCACGACCTGCATGCCGGCCATCTGCGCCGATGCGGGGTTCGTGCCGTGCGCCGAAGCGGGGATCAGGCAGACGTTGCGATGCGCTTCGCCGCGCGAGGCGTGGTACGCCTGGATGATGAGCAGGCCCGCGTACTCGCCCTGCGAACCGGCGTTCGGCTGCAGCGAAACGGCGGCGTAGCCCGTTGCGGCCACGAGCATCTGTTCGAGCTGATCGACCATTTCGCGATAGCCGACGGTTTGCTCGGCAGGCGCGAACGGGTGGATGCGGCCGAATTCGGGCCACGTGACCGGCAGCATTTCCGAGGTCGCGTTGAGCTTCATCGTGCACGAGCCGAGCGGGATCATCGAGCGGTCGAGCGCGAGGTCCTTGTCGGAGAGGCTGCGCAGGTAGCGCAGCATTTCCGTTTCCGAATGGTGACGGTTGAACACCGGATGCGTGAGGTACGCGCTTTCGCGCGCGAGCGCGGCCGGGAACGTCAAGGCGGCGGCTTGCGTGAGCTCGGCGTCGAGCTTGTCGAGCGAAGGCGCTTCGCCGGCGAACGCGGCTTGCGCGAACACGGCGAGCAGATCGGCCAGATCGGTGCGCGAGGTCGTTTCGTCGACGGACACGCCCACACGCGTCTCGCTCACGTGGCGCAGGTTCATGCCGCGCGCGAGCGCTGCGTCGTGCAGCGCCTGGGTGCGCGGGCCGGCTTCGAACGTGAGCGTGTCGAAGAACGCTTCGTTGACGAGCGTGTAGCCCAGCTGCTTCGCGCCCGCGGCGAGGATCGCGGCGATGCGGTTCACGCGCTGCGCAATGCGCTTCAAGCCTTGCGGGCCGTGGTAGACGGCATACATGCTCGCCATGATCGCGAGCAGCGCCTGCGCCGTGCAGACGTTCGAGGTCGCCTTCTCGCGGCGGATGTGCTGTTCGCGCGTTTGCAGCGCGAGGCGCAGCGCCGGGTTGCCTTGCGCGTCGACGGTCACGCCGACGAGACGGCCCGGCATCTGGCGCTTGAATTCGTCCTTCACCGCGAGGTAGGCGGCGTGCGGGCCGCCGAAGCCCATCGGCACGCCAAAGCGCTGCGAGTTGCCCACGGCCACGTCCGCGCCCCATTCGCCCGGGGGCGTGAGCACGGTGAGCGCGAGCAGGTCGGCGGCGGCGATCACCGCGCCGCCGGCAGCGTGCACGGCCTGTGCGAGCGCGCGGTAGTCGCGCACGTCGCCGTTCACGCCCGGATATTGCAGCAGCACGCCGAAGGCGCCTGTGGTTTTGGCAAATTCGGCCGCTTCAGCGGCCGGACCGACCTTCACCTCGATGCCGATCGGCTTCGCGCGCGTCTTCACGACTTCGATGGTCTGCGCCAGCACGTCGTCGGCGACGAAGAACACGTTCGACTTCGACTTGCCCACGCGCTGCACGAGCGTCATCGCTTCGGCGGCGGCGGTGGCTTCGTCGAGCAGCGACGCATTCGAGATCGCGAGGCCCGTCAAGTCGGTGATCATCTGCTGGAAGTTCAAGAGGGCTTCGAGGCGGCCCTGCGAGATTTCCGGCTGGTACGGCGTGTACGCGGTGTACCACGCCGGGTTTTCGAGCACGTTGCGCAGGATGACGGCCGGCGTGTGCGTGTCGTAGTAGCCCTGCCCGATATACGAGCGGAACACCTGGTTCTTGTCCGCGAGCACGCGCAGGGCGGCGAGCGCCTCGGCTTCCGAGCGCGGCTGCGAGAACGGCCCGAGCGGCAGCGTTTCGGTGCGGCGGATCTTCGCCGGAATCACCGCATCGATCAGCGCGGCGCGCGAGGCGAAGCCGAGCGCGTCGAGCATCGCCTGCTGGTCGGCCGTGTCGGGGCCGATGTGGCGGGCAGCGAAAGCGTCGTGCGCTTCAAGCGCAGCAAGCGAGAGCGGGGAGTTCATCAGACGATCCGGGTGTTCGAGCTTCATGGGGATTCCGGGTTTTACTGCCGGCGCGGGCGGCGTGGTGAGCGCGCCGCCGCACCGTGGCGGTTGGGGCGAGGTTGCGAGTTAGGCGCCGATCGCCTTTTCGTAGGCGGCGGCGTCGATCAGCGCGTCGAGCCTGGCGTCGGCGGCGGGCTTGATCTTGAAGAGCCACGACTCGTACGGCGCGCCGTTCACCTGGTCGGGCGTGTCGACGAGCGACGTGTTCGCTTCGATGATTTCGCCTGCGACCGGCGCGTAGATGTCCGAGGCGGCCTTGACCGACTCGATCACGGCAACGGCGTCGCCGGCGGTGACCGCGCGGCCCGCTTCGGGCAGCTCGAGGAAGACGATGTCGCCGAGCGCTTCCTGCGCGTGGTCGGTGATGCCGACGGTCAGCGTGCCGTCGGCTTCGGTGCGGATCCACTCGTGCGATTCGGTGTATTTCAGATCGGCCGGGATGCTCATGGTTGCTCCAGTGCGTGGTTCGGTTTTTGTTGCTCGAAAGGGGGAGGGCGTGCGCGGCGGCAGGATCCTCGCGGATCAGGCGGCGAGCACCTTGCCGTTGCGTACGAACGGCAGTTTTACCACGCTCGCGGGAAGGGCTTTGTCACGGATCTGCACCTGCACGATGTCGCCCGGCTGCACGCCCTTGGGCACGCGCGCGAAGGCGATCGATTCCTGCATGCTCGGCGAGAACGTGCCGCTCGTGATCTCGCCCTCGCCGTGCGGGGTGAGCACTTTCTGGTGCGCGCGCAGCACGCCGCCCGCCTTGCCGTTTTCCTTTTGCAGGATCAGGCCGACGAAGGCCGAACGCGACCCGTTCGCTTCCAGCGCGCCGCGGCCAACGAAGTCGCGCGGCTCCTTCATGTCGACGGTCCAGGCGAGGCCGGCGTCGAGCGGCGAGACGCCGTCGTCCATGTCCTGGCCGTAGAGGTTCATGCCCGCTTCGAGGCGCAGCGTGTCGCGCGCGCCGAGGCCGCAGGGCTTGACGCCCTGGCGCTGCAGGGCGTCCCACAATTCGCACACAGCCGCTGCGGGCAGCACGATTTCGAAGCCGTCTTCGCCGGTGTAGCCCGTGCGCGCGATCATCAGCTCGCCGAACGGCGTGGCTTCGATCTTCGCGGCGTTGAAGGGTTTGAGAACTTCGGTGGCGCTGCGCGACGAGGGCGCGACCTGCCAGACCTTTTCGCGCGCGTTCGGACCTTGCACGGCGACGATCGCGAGATCGCGGCGCGGCGTGATGGTGAGGCCGAAGCCGCCTTCGGCGTTGAGCTTCTCGAACCAGGCGATGTCTTTTTCGGCCGTGCCGGCGTTGACGACGGTGCGGAACTGGTCGTCGGCGAAGAAGTAGACGATCAGGTCGTCGATCACGCCGCCTTCGGGGTTCAGCATGCACGAATAGAGCGCCTTGCCCGGCGTGGTGAGCTTGGCGACGTTGTTGGCGAGCGCGCGGGAGAAGAACTCGCGCGCCTTCGGGCCCGAAAAGTCGACGACGCACATGTGCGAGACGTCGAACATGCCGGCGTCGGTGCGCACGGCGCGATGCTCGTCGATCTGCGAGCCGTAGTTGACGGGCATGTCCCAGCCGCCGAAGTCGACCATGCGCGCGTTCAGCGCGCGGTGCGTATCGTTCAGCGGGGTGCGTTTGAGTTCGGTCATGGGGCCTCAGGCGAAACGCGAAAATTCGCGCGAAAACGAAAAAGGCCATGCAGAAAGCGCCGCAGGCACGATGCCCGTGGTCGGTTCTTGCATGGCCCCTCTGTCCTCGGTACCTGAGAGATTGCGCCCTGTTGCGGCTGGCGCGCGCCCCTTCGGTGGGCAGCCTGAACGCGTGGGGGTTACGATCCGCCGCCGCCCGTTCTACTGCCGCTCTCCAGAGTTGCGGACTGTGTGCCGCTTCGCGTCAGCTCGCGCAAAAAGCGCGAATGCAGCGAATCAGCGGTCCGGCGCGCACGGTCCTTTTGCCTGAGAGTTTGTGGGTTGCCCCTTCGGCGGCGCCGGTTGCACTTGCGGTCGCAAACGGCACGCTCTCCCGGCGCGCGCAGCGATTGTGCGCGACGCCTCGGGGCTATGTCAATGCGGAAAAATTCTGCGTGCGGCACGGGCAAAGGGGCGTGGGCCTTGCTGGTATTGGCTTGCGCGGATCGACGGGCGCCATGCATCGCGCCGGGAAAAAACGGGGGCGATTCGGGGCGGCCGCCAGGTGCGGCACGAACCGCGAACGGGCGATCCGTGCCGGGGGCCAATGCACGTAGCGCTTATTCGCCGATGGCGCGGGCGGCCGTGTCGAGTTCCTGGTTCAGCACACGCTGCTCGTCGGGCGAGATGCCGCCGCCGTGCTGCGCGGCCATGTCGTGCGCTTCGCCGCGGATCGTGTCGAGGCGGTGATGGAGCGCACCGCCCTGGGGCGGCGGGTAGTAGCCCTGGCTCACGCGCATGTCGATACGGCGGCCCAGGTTGTCGATGCGGCTGTCGACCTGATGCAGGCGATCGACGGCGACTTCGTGCGGGTTCGGGCCGGGCGGGGGTGGGGGAGCGGGGCGCGGCGCCGGCTGGTTGACCACGCACGCGGCGAGGGTCGTGACGAGCGCGCCGGCGGCGATCAGGCGTAGAGCGTGGGTGTAGCGGGTCATGGAGACTCTCCTTGGTCTTGTCGTTGCTGCTTTTGTCCTGCATGTCCACAAACGTCTGGTAATTGCCGCGTGATGACCCCGCTGCGGCAACCAGATGTAACCATTTGTATGGACCTTTCAGCGGCGTCGGCGCAATGCAAGGTCGACGCCGCAGCCGAAAGTGCATGCCGGTGCGCTCAGGACTGGCGCACGAACGCCAGGGTGCGGCCGTCCTGAGCGCTTTGCATGGCGAGCTCGATGAGCGTCATGACGTCGATGGCGTCCTGCGGGCTCACCGGGAACGGCTTGCCTTCGCGGATCGCCGCGGCAAGCGCGCGGTACAGATCGGCGTAATTGCCTGCCGCGTTAGGCACTTCGAGATCGGCTTCCTCGCCGTCGTCGCGCAGCACGTGCAGGCGGCCCGTCTCGTTGCCCGCGCCGAAACCGGGCTGACCCGGGCGCAGGCCGTCCTTGAGCTGATCCTCCTGGGTGTCGAGCCCGTTCTTCAGATAGCTGCCGCGCGTGCCGTGAATCGCGAAGCGCGGCGCGTACGCGGCGAGCGCGCTGGCGTGCAGCACGGCGTCGTGGTGCGGGTAGCGCAGCACGAGGTGCGCGTAATCCGGCGCGCTTGCGTTGTCGCGGCGCGTGTGAACGAAGGCGGTGATCGACTCGGGCGCGCCGAAGAGCGCGAGCGCCTGGTCGATCAGATGGGGGCCGAGATCGTAGAGCAGGCCGCCGCCGCGCGTGGCGTCTTCGCGCCAGCGCTGCTTGACTTGCGGGCGGAAGCGGTCGAAATGCGATTCGTAGTGCGTGATGCGCCAGAGTTCGCCGCGGGCGATCAGCTCGCGCACGGTGAGGAAATCGCCGTCCCAGCGGCGGTTGTGGAACGGCGCGAACACGAGGCCGCGCTGCTTCGCGATGGCCGCGAGCGTGCGCGCTTGCTCGGCCGTGAGCGTGACCGGCTTGTCGACCAGCACGTGCTTGCCGCGCTCGAGCGTGCGGCGCGCGAGGTCGTAGTGCGTGTCGTTGGGCGTGGCAATCACGACGCATTCGATGGCGTCGATCGAGAGCAGCGCGTCGAGATCGGGCACGATCGCGGCGTCGGGATAGTCTGCCTGGGCGCGCTCGCCCTGGCTCGTTGCGATGGCCGCGAGCTGCGCGGCGCCGCTATGCGCGATCACGGGGGCGTGGAAGGTCTGGCCAGCGAAGCCGTAGCCCATCAGGCCGATTTGCAGCGGTTGCGGTGCAGTCATTTAGCGCTTCCTTTTCCAGCGAGTGCGGGTGGCGGGAGCCCGGTATTGTGGCACGGCGCGTAAAACGTGCGGAACGAGGCGAGGGACGGATGAGCCGTGGCAGGAGGAACATCGCGGGCGTCATCGGCGTAGCGCTGCGCCGTGTTAACATCGCACCTCCCGCGTGAGAGGCCGCTGCGACGTTCGCACGCCTCACGCCGTGCGGTGTCACGAAAGGCTACGCGCCTCGGCCGCACGCCTCAGCCGTACCAACCATTCCATCCGTTTTTCCAGTCCAGCAACGATGTCCGCAGGCCTCAATTCCGCCCAGAACGAAGCGGTGCGCTATCTCGACGGTCCCTGTCTCGTGCTCGCCGGCGCGGGCAGCGGCAAGACGCGTGTCATCACGCAGAAGATCGCCCACCTCATCGAAGCGAAAGGCTTCGAGCCGCGCCATATCGCCGCCGTCACCTTCACCAACAAGGCCGCCGCCGAAATGCGCGAGCGCGTGGGCAAGCTGCTCGAAGGCAAGACGCTCACCACGCCCGGCAAGGAAGGCCGCAAGGTGCCGACCAACCAGCTGACGGTCTGCACGTTCCACTCGCTGGGCGTGCAGATCCTGCGTCAGGAAGCCGAGCATCTGGGCCTCAAGCCCCAGTTCTCGATCATGGATGCCGACGACTGCTTCGCCATGATCCAGGAGCAGGTGGGCTCGACGGACAAAGGGTTCATCCGCAAGATCCAGTCGATCGTCTCGCTCTGGAAGAACGGACTCGTCATGCCCGAGGAGGCGCTGGCCACGGCCTCCAACGAGGACGAGCACCAGGCGGCCATCGTCTACCGCAACTACATGGCGACGTTGCACGCCTATCAGGCGGTGGACTTCGACGACCTGATCCGCCTGCCTGCCGAGCTGTTCGCCAGGAACGAACAGGTACGCGACCGCTGGCAGAACAAGCTGCGCTACCTGCTCGTCGACGAGTACCAGGACACCAACGCCTGCCAGTACGAACTGCTGAAACTGCTGGCGGGCCCGCGCGCGGCGTTTACGGCCGTGGGCGACGACGACCAGGCCATCTACGGCTGGCGCGGCGCCACGCTCGAAAACCTCGCGCAGCTCGGCAAGGACTTTCCGAAGCTGCATGTCATCAAGCTCGAGCAGAACTACCGCTCGACGGTGCGCATTCTCACGGCCGCGAACAACGTCATTGCGAACAATCCGAAGCTGTTCGAGAAGAAGCTGTGGTCCGAGCACGGCATGGGCGACACCATCACCGTCACGCCTTGCAACGATGAAGAGCACGAAGCCGAATCGGTGGTGTTTCGCCTCTCGGCGCACAAGTTCGAGCGGCGCGCACAGTTCCGCGACTACGCGATCTTGTATCGCGGCAACTTCCAGGCGCGCATCTTCGAACAGGTGCTGCGCCGCGAGCGCATTCCCTACGTACTCTCGGGCGGCCAGTCGTTCTTCGACAAGGCCGAGATCAAGGACATCTGCGCCTACCTGCGCCTGATCGCCAATCACGACGACGATCCCGCGTTCATCCGCGCGATCACCACGCCGCGCCGTGGCGTGGGCAATACGACGCTCGAGGCGCTCGGCTCGTTCGCGGGGCAGGCGAAGGTTTCGCTGTTCGAGGCCGTGTACATGGGCGGCATCGAGGCGCGGCTTTCGGCGCGCCAGGTCGAGCCGATGCGCGTGTTCTGCGATTTCATGCAGCGCCTCGCCGAGCGCGCGCAGAAGGACCCGGCGACGGTCGTGCTCGACGACCTCATGGACGCGATTCATTACGAGGCGTATCTCTACGACGCCTTCGACGAGCGCCAGGCGCAGTCGAAGTGGCAGAACGTGCTCGAATTCCTGGAGTGGCTCAAGCGCAAGGGCACGAAGCCCGAGCCGGAGCCCGGCGAAGACAGTGAAGCGACCGGTTACGACAACGCCGACGGTCTCGCCGACACCGGCAAGAACCTCATGGGCCTGATCCAGACGGTCGCGCTGATGTCGATGCTCGAAGGCAAGGAAGAGGACCCGGACGCCGTGCGGCTTTCGACCGTGCATGCTTCGAAGGGCCTGGAGTATCCGCACGTGTTCCTGGTGGGCGTGGAAGAGGGGATCATGCCGCACCGCGGCGGCTCGGAAGACGACGTGATCGACGAAGGGCGCATCGAGGAAGAGCGCCGCCTCATGTACGTGGCGATCACGCGTGCCCAGCGCAGCCTGCATCTGAACTGGTGCAAGAAGCGCAAGCGGGCGCGCGAGACGGTGGTGTGCGAGGCGTCGCGTTTCATTCCGGAAATGGGTTTGGACGATGCGCCGCCGCCGACCGCCGATGAGGCGCCGATGACGCCGAAGGACCGGTTGGCGAGCTTGAAGGCGTTGTTGCAGAAGGGGTGAATCCGGCTATTCTCTGATCGAAAAAGCGAATGGCCGCATCGATTGTCGATGCGGCCATTCGTGTTTTTGCGCGGTGCGCGCGCGAGTCGCCTACTTCGCCGCGCTGACCATGTAATCGACGGCGGCCTTCACGTCGGCGTCCGAGGCGGTCGAGCCACCCTTGGGCGGCATCTGGCCCTTGCCGTGCAGCGCGTAGTTGTAGACGGTGTCCATCGGGTCCTTGAGACGCGGCGCCCAGTCGGCCTTGTTGCCGAATTTTGGCGCGCCCAGCACGCCCGCGGCGTGACACGCCTGGCAAACCTGCTGATAAAGCGCCTTGCCCGCCTGCGAGGCGTCGGCGCTCTGCGCGCCGCCGCCTGCCGCGGGGGCGGACGAGGCCTGCGGAATCGCCGCGATCGCCGCTGCGGCGGCTTGCGCCTGGGCGGCGTTCGCATCGGTGGCGGATGCACCCGAGGCCGGTGCGGCGGCAGCCGCGCCCGAAGCCGCATTGGCTGCGCCTGGCGCGGGCTTGGGCGGATCCTGGAAGTTCGCGCCGGCGTGGTTCGCCATATAGGCGACGGCGAGGCCGATTTCGTAGTCGCTGTAGTCGTCGGGGCTCGTGCCGCCGCGCGGGGGCATCGCGCCCTTGCCGGAGAGCGCCGTTTTCCAGAGCGTGTCGAAGCCCTGGGCGATGCGCGGCGCCCAGTCCCCCGAGTTGCCGAACTTCGGCGCGCCGGCGGCGCCCGAGGCGTGGCACGCCGAGCAGACTGCCTGGAAGACCTGTTCGCCGGTCTTGTAGACACGCGGCGCATTGGCGTCGCGCACGTTGACCTGCGCGACCGGCGCGATGCGCGCGGCGACCTGCTGGGCGGAGAGTTCGTCGGTGCCCGCGCCGGTGCGCGTCGTGTTGTCGACGTAGTAGGCGAGCAGAACGATGATGGCGATGGGGACGGCAAACCCGGCGATGACAGCGGCGATCAGCTGGCCGGGCGTTTTGATCGGGGCTCCGTGGGGTGCTTCGCTCATGCTTGTCTCGACTCCCGTTGGTTTTATGGTGAGCGGTACAGCAGGACGGCAATGGCCATGCGGCAGATCAAACACCGCCGATTATAGACGGAAGGGTTTGCGGCTGGTGGGCGGGCGTGGGCGTAGTTCAGCGGGCGTTTACCCGGGGTGGGAGGGCGGCGGTGGCTTGCGGCGCGTCACCGTGACATGTGGCCCTGAATAACTGACGCGAAGGCCGTGCGGTGGACGGTTTAACCGAAACCGGTTATTCTCTCGGTCTCCCTTCGGCGCTGCTTTCCCCGAGTTCTTCGGGCAGACGGCGGTGCCAGCAAGTCAACGCGCCCGTAGCTCAATGGATAGAGTACTGCCCTCCGAAGGCAGGGGTTGCTGGTTCGATCCCAGCCGGGCGCGCCATCTGGTTTTCCTCTGAAATCTCCTGAAGTACTGAAAAGCCCCGCCAGATAAGGCGTTGCGGGGAATTTGCGTCCGCGGAAAGCCAGCGAACTCCGTCGAAAGCCGGCGTTTGCATATGCCCGGCGGTGTACCCCAAAATGGTTTTTCCTCAATTCTGATTTTGGGGTACACCATGGGCCAGCTCACTGAGTTGCAGATCAAGCATGCAGAGCCCCGCGAGAAGGAATATTTCTTGGCGGATGGTGACGGGCTGTACCTTCGGGTTCGACAGACGCGGAAGGTCTGGCTGTACCGCTACAAGCGCGACGGAAAAGAGATCAAGCTCGGGCTGGGCCGATACCCCATTGTTTCGCTTGCTGCGGCACGTCGAAAAGCCCGCGAGGAAATGGAGCGGCGAGCAGACGGGATCGACCCCCAAGAGGCTCGGCGCGATAAGCGGGAACAAGAGCAAGCGGCTCGGCTCAACACGTTTGAATTGGTGGCGCGGGCATGGCATAAGATTTCAGAAAAAGATCGCCAATGGTCCGCCAGTTACGCTGAGAAAATAATCCGTTACCTCGAACTGCATGTGTTTCCCTGGGTGGGCCAACTTCCAGTGGAGAACATCAAGCCGACCGAGGTTGTGCGCTGTCTGCACCGCATCAAAGAGCGCGGCAACCTTGAAACCGCGATGCGGGTGCGCGAGACGATCCAGCACGTGTATCAGTACGCAGTGGACACGGGTGTTCTGGAACCAGCCAAGAACTTTGTGAATAACCGTACCGGTGGTCTCCCTGCCGTCCGCAGTCGCCATTACCCGGCTATTACTGACCCGAAGCAGCTTGGACAGTTGCTGCGCGATGTCCGCGCCTACAACGGCCATGTCATTACCCGCGCAGCGTTGCAGCTTGCTCCGCTGCTTTTCCAGCGCCCCGGCCAGTTACGTTTTGCTCATTGGGAAGATATTGATCTCGACGGCGCAACCTGGAGCTGTCCGCCGGAAAAAATGAAGATGCGGGAATGGAAGAAGCGGGATAGCCGCACTCCAGCCCACATAGTGCCGCTTCCGTCACAGGCCATGGAGATCCTCAGAGACTTGTATCCGCTGACTGGGCCGAAGGGGCCAATTTTTCGCAGTATTGCCAAGCGCACCGAGGCTACGCGTTACATGAGCGAGAACACGATCAACAGTGCGCTACGTACGCTGGGCTACGACACTAAAGAGCAGATCACCGCTCATGGCTTTCGTGCGACCGCCCGCACGCTGATTCGGGAGTATCTCGGGTGGGACAGAGAGGTGATCGAGCGTCATCTAGCTCACGCGTCGAGCGAGGAGTTGGGAGATAGTTACGATCGCGCAACGTTTCTTGAACAGCGCCGCGAGATGGTTCAGTGCTGGGCTGATTTTCTTGATGAACTGGCGGCGGGCAACATTCCGAAGCCTGTTAGAACGCTGAACTTGGTGGCTAGCGCCGCATGAGGCGACTCGAATGATTACCACCTCGATTCTCTATAGGTCCTCGACGTCAGGCCTTATCTCGAACGAGAATGAATCCCGGATTACCGTAGAGCCTGTGCGGTTGTCGATCGGTGGCTGCGTCTTTGAGGAGGAGGTGGTTTGGCGTGACCGCTTGTCCGAGACCCTCGAGCTTTTATGTTGTATTCGCATCTTTTCGTCCATGCGACGCATCGCGTATCGCAAGGAATTGAGGCCAACGTCGATACCTTCTTTCGCCGCCTGTTCGATCAATTCGTTCAGCGTGTATCCCTTTTCGCGCGCCATCTGCATCTGTGCATGAATGGAGTTCACCCCGTCGGTTATCTTGAGGGACTGTTGGTCTTTCGGTTTTTCCGGAAGCGCATCCAGTCTGCGTCCCAGCGCTTCCCATTGTCTTCGCGGGTAACTTCTGATGACAGGCATGATTTGCTCCGACGCACGATCTTGATAAGCATCTTGAACAGGCGTTAACACGTCGTCAACACCCGCCCCTGCCGATTTTCAGCATAGGTGGAGCACATCGGAATTCAGAGGAACATGACGGAACGAAAAATATCTTTTCTGCTGCTATCCGGCGTTTCGTCCGCACAAATGGAATTACACACTTGTGCCGCTCAAGCACACGGGCATCAACGGGGCTGAGCACTGCGCGCCTATCGATTTACGTCGCAAGAAGCCGGGGACGCATTGGGAGTCACCAATAGACGAACGAGGCGCGCCACCGCCTCGCTTTGCTATCGCCATGCCACATCAACGCGTGATCGCCCGACTTGTATGGATGTCCAGTGCTAAGCGACGACAGATTGAATGCTTTATTGCACTAAGTGGCAAGTCGAACACATTGGAGGTCAACCGCTTGTCGACGGGTGTTCCCCGCGCATCGCGCTTGGAGTGGGTAGTAGTCGCAGGCGATGCACACGGCGCTCGCCACGTTGCGCCGCAACTTTAAACACGCAACGCACGGCGGTTACGCGCAAGCGCATTGCTGTTGTAAATCGCTCGCACATCGCGCACACCCGGATCACACTCGGCACCAAAAAACAACATGAAAATCGAGTATGGCAGGATAGGCTTGCGCCGGTTTTGGGCGCCAAGCACATTTTGACCTAGCGTACCAAAGTCCCGGAGGATGGCCATGTCCGCCGTCTTGACGGTGATGGGCGCGGCATGCGTTGGCCGCCGGTCGAGAGGGACGCGCATGACGGTTATTGGCTGGGGGCTGGCGAGTCAGTCGAACTGCCGCCCGGTATGCGTGTCTGGGAGAGTGCAGGAACGGCAGATAGTGTGGCACTGGCATTCGCGCTTACGTGCGAGTTGACGGGAATCCGTACCTTGGTGATGGAAGGTGGACGCATTTGTATGCCGTGTTGTGACGACCGGGCGAGTCCTCGGGAGGAGGTGGCATCACAATGCATTTGCGAAATACGACCAATTTAGAAAGATGGTGTGCTGATGCAGGTCGCCGCTTCGAAGCGGACCGCTGGCAGGCCGGCTCGCATCGGCTCGAACGCTCGGTTCAGGCCTACCGTCCGCGCGAATCAGACGATATAGTTTCAGCATTCCGAGTGCGCGGCGCACACGCCGCGATTATGAGAGCGCGACAACAAGCCAATAGCGCGGAGACCGTATGCAAAATGAAAAGATTGGGTCGACGTGGAAGAAGTGGGATCTGCACGTCCACACTCCGGCATCCATCATTCACCATTACCCAGGCGACGAGGACGCCGCGTGGGAAGCTTTCATCTCCGATCTGGAGGCTTTGCCAGCCGAATTCAAAGTCATCGGCATCAACGATTATGTGTTCGTCGACGGCTACGAACGGGTCTTGCGGGCGAAGCGGGAGCAAGGCCGGCTCAAGAACCTTGATCTGATTCTGCCAGTCGTTGAGCTCCGGCTCGACAAGTTTGGCGGCGTTGTCCAAAAAACGAAAGACGGCTACTCCGAGTCGAATTGGAGTCGGATAAACCTGCACATCATTTTCGATGAGGTTGAGCCGGCGCTGATCCGAGATCAGTTCATCAGCGCCATCACGCCGCATTACAAGTTGATGCCCGAGGCTCATGATCATGCCGCGCGATGGGCCGGCGTGATCACGCGCGAGAATCTCCGCGCGCTCGGGGACGCCATTATCGCGTCAGTGCCAGACGACCAGCGAGGCCGCTTCGGCGATCCGCTGACGGAAGGCTTCAATGCGCTGAATGTGAGCCTGGAAAAAGTAAAGGACGCGCTCGACACCCCGTTTTTCGAGCGTCGGCATTTGCTTGCCATCGGCAAGACCGAATGGGATAGCCTCCGATGGGGCGACCACACGATCGCCGACAAGAAAAGCCTCATCAACGAGGCGCATGTCGTTTTCACTGCGGCGGAAAATCCCGCAGCCTATGAAAAAGCTCGAAAGAGCCTGACGGACGCGAACGTCACGGACACGCTTCTGGATTGTTCTGATGCTCACTGGCTGAGCGGGGAGAAGGACAAGGACCGCGTTGGCAACTGCTTCACCTGGATCAAGGCTGACGCCACGTTCGCCGGCTTGGTCCAAGCAATACGTGAGTTCTCGAATCGCGTCTACGTCGGCGACAATCCGCCAAAGCGGCAGCTGGTTGAGCGACACAGGACGAAATACGTTTCATCCGTTCGCGTCAAAAAGAAGCCCGGCTCCCCGCTTCGGGATCCCTGGTTCGATGTGGACATGCCGCTCAACAGCGACTTGGTGGCAATCATCGGCAACAAGGGGAGCGGCAAAAGCGCATTGTCCGACATCATCGCGTTGGCGGGCGACACGAAGAACAGGGCAGGGTTTTCGTTCCTGAATGACCAGCGCTTCCGAAACCCTAAGGGCCGGCCGGCGCAACATTTCACTGCGTCGATTGTCTGGCGGGATGGCACGGAATCGACGAGGCAGCTTGACGAAAATCCGTCGACGACCAGCGTCGAGAGAATCAAATATCTGCCACAACTTTATCTCGAAACGCTGTGCAATGAACTCGGCGAGGGCGGCTCCTCAACATTCGACAGCGAGCTGCGGAAGATCATTTTCTCGCACGTTCCCGAGGAGGACCGGCTCGGCCAAGCGTCGATGGACGCATTGATTGACTTCAAGATCGCGGAAATCAGTGCCGCGAGGCAGGCCATCATCAAGGAGATCTCGCGGATCAACGGCGATATTTTGGTCGCTGATGAGAGGATGACGGCCGAGTTCCGGGCCGGATTGGAGAAACAACTCGAGACGAAACGCTCCGAACTGGCGGCGCTTGATGCCGCCAAACCGGCTGTGGTCGAAGATCCGGGCGCTTCTCCGGAGGCGCAGCGTGAGTCGCAACAGGCGGCCGATTTGATCCAACAGCTCGAAGCGCAGGCCGCGGGCATCGATAAGGAGGAGGCGGCTCTCCGCGATCACAAGGGGGCGGCGGTCAAGCGGCAGGCGTTGGCGAAGCGAATTTCGCAGGCGGTCGACAACCACAAGAAGGCCCATGAGCAGTTTTTGCAAGAACTCGCGTCTTTGCTGGGCGAATTGGGCGCGGAAATTCGCCCCGATCAGATCGTTTCATTGCAAATAAACTTGGCCCCGGTCCATGAAGTAGCTGTGGCTGCCGCCAAGGAAATCAGTGGCGTTGATGGTCAGCTTCTGAGCGAAGAAGAGGGCAGCCTTATAAAGCGGAGAGAAGCCGTCCTGGCCTCCATCATGTCGACGAAGACGAAACTCGGCGAGAGGCAGCGCTTGTTCATCCAATACAAGGAAGCTCTCGCAGCGTGGGAGAAGGCGAAAAAAGAGTTGATCGGCGGGAAGGACAAAATCAACAGCATTGGCTGGCTGGAAGCGGAGATCGAGGGGCTCTCTGCGTTGCCAAAGCGGCTTGCGGAATTGCGCGCGAGCCGGATCGAGCGGACCAAGCAGGTTCATGCGCAGATCGTGGAGACCGTCGACGAATACCGTCGACTTTATGAGCCAGTTCAGTCTTTTGTGCAATCTGCGCAGCGGATGGAAATGCCGCTGCCTCTCGACTTCCAGGTTCGGATCGACGAGTCCGGCTTCCAGGAGCACTTTTTTACTCGCATCAATCGCCAAGCGCGCGGCTCATTCTACGGGGTCGAGGACAGTGACCATCGGATGAGGGAGCTTCTGAACGAAGCGAGCTTCGCAACGGCGGACGAGACGATCGCCTTTGCGGAAAAAATCGACGACCTGCTTCGCTATGATCGCAGAGACGACGCGGGTCGGTCGACGAGACTCGTAGATCAGATTCGGCGCAGCGTCGAACCGCGAGACGTGCTCGATTACGTTTACGGCCTCGCCTACTTGTCGCCGCGATATTCGTTGACCTACGCGCAGCAGGAAATCGGGCAATTGTCGCCGGGCGAGCGTGGGCTCTTGCTGCTCGTCTTTTACTTGCTCGTCGATAAGGACGACATTCCTATCGTCATCGATCAGCCCGAGGAGAATCTCGACAACCAAACGATCTACAAGATCTTGGTGAAATGCATCAAAGCGGCCAAGGAGCGCCGCCAGGTCATTATCGTCACTCACAATCCCAATTTGGCAGTCGTGTGCGACGCGGAGCAGATCATCTACGCGGAGTGCAACAAGACCGAGCACCGCTTCACTTATGAAGCGGGCGGTATTGAGAACCCGAAGATGCTCGAGAAGGTTATCCACATTCTCGAAGGAACAAAGCCGGCATTCAAGAATCGCAGCGACAAATACGCACTTTGAGTGTCGTGGTTGATGGAGCGACACGGTTTGGATGGGGGGGCGCGAAAGACGGTCTCCTGCGGATTAACACGGAGAGCGATCGGTGATAGCCGCTCCGCAGCGGGTGCCGTCATTATCTCGCTACGGGTAGATTGGCAACCATAAGAGGCCACCAATAGCCTCAACGGGGGTAGTAGATGGCGTATTTCCAAGAGAACGCAGGCCGACTTGTCATCCGCGAAGGACAGGCGCCGAATACTGGGTTGAGGAGAGGACAAGTCGGTGCCCTTTATGCGCTCACCGCCCACTTCATTGAACGACAAGAGCCTGCCATCGTGTCGTTGCCCACCGGGTACGGAAAAACGGCCGTACTGACAGCTGCGTGTTTTTTAGCGAGGGCTCAGCGCGTGTTGGTCGTCACTCCGACGAATCCCCTTAGAGCGCAAGCCAGTCGAGCCTTTCGGACTTTAGAGACACTCAGGCGGCTGCAAGCACTTCCGAGCGAAGCTGACATGGCCGGACCAAAGGTATTTGCCGTGGACGAGAGAATAGGCTCGATGGCGGCTTGGCAGGCACTTGAAGAATTCGATGTAGTGGTCTGCACGCCTCATTCGGCCAGCCCCGAAATGGAAGGCACGCCACCACCTCCTGATGGGCTCTTTGACCTGATACTTGTTGATGAGGGGCATCATTCACCGGCTCGGACCTGGGCAGCATTTATCCGATCGACACCTAACGCGAAACATGTGTTGTTGTCCGCCACGCCATTTCGTAGAGATCGACGGCAACTTCCAGGCCGACTTATCTTCTACTACTCGTTGCGCCGTGCGGTCGATGAAAGCGCGTTTGGAAAGGTAAATTTTTGCCCAGTCGTCGTTGATGCTGACGCCTTGCAAGAGACACGAGATGCGGCCCTGGTTGCCCGTGCGGTAGAGGTCTATCGTCAGGATGCCGCAGCAGGATTTCAGCACCGACTACTTGCACGCACTGCGCGGGTGACCGATGCAGAGCATCTGGCCGGACTGTATGTGGCCGCCGGCTTGCGGGTCGAAGCTGTGTCAAGCAGGAAATCAACTCTGCAGGTCGAAGATATTGAGCGTCGCCTGATTGCTGGTGAACTCGATGGTGTTGTATGTGTCGATATGTTCGGAGAAGGTTACGACTTTCCGAAGTTCAAGATTGCTGTTCTGCACAGCGCCCATAAGTCGCTGGTGCCAACACTTCAATTCATAGGCCGCTTTGCCCGTACAAACGATGAGCAAACTGGGGCGGCTACATTTCTAGCCGTACCGCGTGACATTGACTCAGAGAGCGCGGAGCTATATCGAGACGGCGTTGATTGGGATACTTTGCTGGCTGATGTCGTCGAGGCCCGTCAGCAACTGGCCCTGCAGGAGCGAGAAGCACTACAGTCATTTGCACAGACGGGCAATCCATCTGCCGACTATGAAGCTGTCAATCCGGGGGCGTTCCGCCTGTCGCAGCACATCGCAGCGTATAGAGCGCACCAAGCGCCGGATTTCTCGGAAGCTCCCGAAACACTCAAGTCCTTGCAAGTGACCAATGCGTGGCTCAGCGATGACAGCACAACATATCTCCTGCTGGCCAAGTCTGTGCGGTCGCCGGTCTGGTATCGCGATGATCATCTTATCGACGCTACGCATGAATGTTTCTTGCTTCGGTATTTTCCGGCATCGCAACTACTGTTCATAACGGCCACAGAGCGTTCCGAGCGGTACTACGCTGAATTGCTGGAGTTCTTTGTCGAGGGAAATGCGTCGCCGCTCGCGTTTGAGCAGATTCGCAAGGTGCTTAATGGCATGACTGATCAGGAGTTCTATAGCGTCGGGATCAGGAGCAACTCGCCGGTAGCCACTGCAGAGTCGTATCGAATCGTCGCGGGCAGCAATGCTGACAGAGGCGTTCGCGACACCGATGCGGCGAATTTTTCGCAGGGTCACTTTATGGGGCGAGGCCAGGTAAATGGGCAGGCCGAAGTTATCGGCGCAAGCGCTGGCGGGCGGGTCTGGTCCAACGGCAAACTGTCTATTCCCGACATCATGGACTGGATGGCTGCATTGCACGGGCGCGTTACTGCGGACTTGGTCAACATCGGTCGCTCTGGCTTGGACTTGCTGCCGTTTGGCGAAACGCTTCAGCGCATCCCAGCGTCGACATGTATGACGGATTGGCCGAAGACTGCGTATCGAGACAACCCGCAGGTACTCATCGGTGAAGGCCACGACGTAATCCGAACTTGCGTACTCGACCTCGAAATTGGCGACGTTGCAGTCAGTGCAGATGGATCTTCTTTGTCATTTGAAATCGGTGAGGAAGGCCATGTACTGCGTGTTCGCTACCGGCTTAATCAAAGCCCTCAGTTTTCTCTTTTGGCGGAGGAGCCGCGAATGCGCGTCGCGGCATCGGAGGGAGATTTCATCTCCATTGAGGAGTGGTTGGAGGACTGCGGTTTGGTGTTCTTCACAAAGGAACTGGATTCCTTCACGCGCGGCACGCTGCAGAGGCGTAGAGCGAGCGCGGGAATTCGCCCTGACAGTCTGGTGGTACGTGATTGGACAGGATGCGAGATTGGTATTGAGTTTGACACAAACGACCCGGCACGATTGACGGTTCAATGCTTCCTGAAAAACAATTTGATGGACCTGCCAAATGTCAGTTTCATCATCTATGATCACCGATCGGGTGAAGCCGCCGATTTCATCGTTGGACAGACTGCGCCTGGCAATCGCTTGGCGATCTCGCTTTACCACTGCAAGGGCGCTGGCGGACCGGTGTCGGGCGAGCGAGTTGACGATGTATATGAGTTGGCAGGGCAATCCGTGAAGTCGGCAAGATTCCAGAGGAAAGATGACCTCTTGCGTCATGTTGACCGTCGCACACAAGTTCGGAGGAATCGGGGGCATTCCCCGTTATTGGTCGGCGGTCGAGACGACGCGCTGGATTTGATTCGGGCCTATGACCCAATATCTATCACCTTGACCGTGTACGCAGTCCAGCCCGGACTTTCGGCCGGGGGGCTTACTGAGAACGTGCGAGCCGTGATGGCGGCGGCGAACGATAGCCTCACGTCTCAAGGCGTCGACCTCCGATGGCTTATCAGCGCCTAGCCTCCTCTACTTTGAGCGCACCTCGGCAACCGGCCACGAAGCAGACGCTAAACCTAGCGTCTCCGATGCCCGCTCCGGGTCGAGGTGCACCGTTCACAATCGGCGGCTATCGGCGTCTTCGGTCATTGGCCCTCGCCCTAGCGCACGCGCTTGAACGTCCGACACACACAAGCAAGAGCCATTAAAAGCCGATAATCGTTCTCGCAATGATGGCTGAAGCGCTTCGATTAACGATGGGCTGACGTCTGTTCACAGGAATGACCAGATGCCTCTCATGCGCTCAGCGCCGTTGCTTATACAACTTGGTTCCAAGAATCGTTAAAGAGCACACTTTCTCGGTAATTCAAATTTAACCCCGATCGATTGCTTTTCAGCCAGGATATAGTTCTCATCACCTAACGATGCCTCGTGATAATCGCTAGATGCTTTACATTCCGTGCCGGGATACATATCAAATTCGTAGATTGAACTCCTTATTGTTGATTCTATTTGTTGGTCATATCGATTCAATACAAGGAAAAATATCTGTGGTGTTAAAGTTCCAATGGCCGAGTAAAAAACTATCTGGAAAATTACTGTCGCGATGGTGTGGCGATATTTATTTTTATCAAATTTAACCCCCAAAAACCATTTCATGAGACGAGGCGCTTTCTCCATGAATTTTGATCCATAGATGACGACTGGCGCCGCAAGAACCGCGATTGGAATGTAAATTGTCCCGGCGGCCATGAAAAGAAATGGAATTGCGAAAATTGCTATAAATGACAGGGTGTGCGGAAAAGTTGAAGGAGGAACGTGAGTCAATCCGCCGATAATTTTTCCAGAAATACCAAATGCAAGGTTGGAGCCCGCGGCAAACGCAATGGCGATCAATCCTTTTCCAATTGTGGTAGCTGAAAGTGTTGCGTATATGCGATAAACGTCGTAAGCAACCACGCCCAAGCAATATGCGAAAAATAAAATAACGAGCGGAATGAAAAGCGTCTTGAAGTCCAATAAATATGCGTAGATCAGAAAGGGAGTGCACAGGACAACATTGGTATACAATTGCTGGTGGCGACTGAGGCTCTCATACCTGACAAGTGCGGCGTCTCGAATTTTGATAAATACGAATTTTTTTGGGTAAAGAATCTGCAACGTTCTCGCCGAAACAACTGCAATCAGTAATATTAAGCTTGTAGCAAAATATACAAATCGCCAGCTGCCTGGAATAAAAATAAGTAGCACGCCTAGACTGGCAATGGAAATGATTGATCGTTTAAATAAATCTCGGAAATTTTCTTGCCGGCTCGTCGGCTGATTGCTGATGTGTGTGGAGTTGCTGAGCATTTCTCGATTTTTCATTCACCTTATTCCTTGATTAAGCTCCCGATGTACAGAATGCAACAGTCTCACCGAAATATCGGCAAAATGGACTGGGACTTGAGAGGTCGATGCGTGCCAGAGCGTTGCGATAGCTATTGCTATGTAGTCGGGTCTGAAAAATTCGAAGGGCCCTGTGCAGCAAGGATTTGAAGCCGAAAGTGGTTGATGCATTTGCAGGATCCTGGCAGATTATGGGGAGT
>NZ_QEOL01000001.1 GCF_003096715.1 Paraburkholderia silvatlantica | reverse complement strand
GAGATGCTCACGAGCTGGGACATGATGAAGCGGCGTCTGCGCGAAGGCGTGGAGTTCTTCCGCTTCCTGCGCGCGCACGAGGCATGATGGAGCGCGCGCACGCGACGGGACGAACGGGAGCCATCGTTGCGATGGCCGTGACGGCGCTTGCCGTCGCTTCTGCAGCAATCGAAGTCATGCGCGCCGAATTACCCGGCTTCTCGCATCTACTCTTCGATTCGCTCGCCGTGCTAAGCGGTCTTTGCGCGGCGCTCGGCATTATCTATACCTGCACGGCGAGCGCGCTGGTCGGCCGTTTCTTCGCGCGCGAGGTGGCAACGCCGCGGCACTTTCCGGCCATTACGCTCGCCAAGCCGCTGCATGGCGACGAATGGCATCTCGAGGAGCATCTCGCCAGCTTTTTCGAGCAGGACTATCCTGGACAAGTCCAGTATCTGTTCGGCGTGCACGATGCGCGCGACGAAGCGCTCAACGCCATCGAGCGCCTGCGCGCGCGTTATCCCGACGCGCACATCACGGTCGTCGCCGACGCGCGGCTGTACGGTCCCAACCGCAAGATCGCGAATCTCGTGAACATGCTCGAACAGGCCGAGCACGACGTGCTGTGCTTCGCCGATAGCGACGTGCTCGTCGACAGGAATTATCTGCGCCAGGTGGTCGGGGCGCTGCAGCAACCGGGCGTTGGTCTCGTGACCGCGGTTTATCGCGGCCTGTGCGCGCCGGGATTCTGGCCGCGCGTGGCATCGGCCCTCACCAACTATCATTTTCTGCCCGGCGTCGTCACGGGGCTCGCAATCGGGCGCGCGCGGCCGTGCTTCGGTCAGTCCATCGCCATGACGCGCGAAATGCTCGAACGCATTGGCGGTCTGGCGCAGTTCGCGCATCACCTTGCCGAAGATCACGCGATCGGCGAAGCGGTGCGCCGCGCCGGCGCGGAAGTTTCCGTGCCGCCTATTCTCGTGCGGCACGCATGCGTGGAGAATACGTTCGCCCAACTCTTTGCGCACGAACTGCGCTGGAGCCGCACGGTTCGCGCGGCGGACCGCTCGGGGCATCTGGGCGCCGTGCTGATGCATCCATTCGCGCTCGCCATGCTTGCCGTGGTGTTGTCCGGTGGCGCAGCGAGCGCGTGGATACTGGCCGCCGTGGCCCTGTGCGCGCGCGCGTGGCTGATGTGGAGGACCGATCGCGCAACCGGCGACAAGTCCAGCGGACTGTTATGCTTACCCCTTTGGGAAATGGTCCAGTTCGCGATCTATGTCGCGAGCTTTTGTTCGTCTGGCGTCGTTTGGCGCGGCACGCGCTTTCGCGTCGACAGGAATGGCATGCTTTCGCCAGTCCGCGAGACCTGAGCGTCACAGTAGATTGGGGGGCACAATGAGACGGGAGCATCCACCAGAGAGCACCCGCAGATGAAGCACATGGGACGTATCGCCGCCCTGGTCGGTCTTGCGATCGCCGTGTGGCTCGTTTGGCGCGAACATCCTGCGGCAGTGCTGCAACTGTTGCGCGGCGCGGGCATGGGACTCGTGCTGGCGGCCATCGTGCATATCCTGCCGATGTGCGCGAATGCATGGGACTGGCGCAGCCTGATTCGCGCGGCGCAGCGCCCGTCGTTCGCGACGATGCTCAAACTCGTGTGGATTCGCGAGTCGATCAACGGCTTGCTGCCCGTCGCGCGCGTGGGCGGGGAACTCGTGTCGTTCCGGTTGCTTGGCCGTGCGGGCGTACGGCCGGCCACGGCGGTGGCGAGCCTCATCGCCGACATGCAACTCACGCTGATCAGTCAGGTGCTCTTTGCGTTGCTTGCAGCCGGCTATCTGCTCGAACATTCCTCTTCCGATACCGCGCGGTTCGCAGGGCGGCTCGCATGGGGCCTCGCGGGCTTCATCCCGCTGCTCGTGCTCTTTGCGCTCGTGCAGCATGCGCGGCCCTTCGAGCGCGCGGCACGCACGCTCAACCGTGTCACGAGCGGCAAGGTCGTCGATCTCGTGGGCAAATCCGCGCGCGTCGATCTATCCCTCAAGCTGATCTGGCGGCAAACCGGCGTGGTCGTGCGCTACGTGCTCGTCTGGCAGACGCTGCAATGCCTCGGCTATGCACTAGAAATCTGGCTCGCATTGCGCGTGCTCGGCACGGACGCGACCTTCGTGCAGGCGTTCGTGATCGAAGCCCTGATCCAGATGCTGAGCAGCATCGCGTTTCTGGTGCCAGCCGGCCTTGGTGTGCAGGAGGGCGGTTTCGTCGTGATCGGCGGATTGCTGGGGTTCGATGCGCCCACCTGCCTCGCGCTCGCGGGCGCAAGACGCGTGCGCGATCTGATGTTCTATTTGCCCGGGCTGCTTGCCTGGCAGGCGGCCGAGTATGGCTGGCCGTCAAAGCGCCGCACAGAGGGCGCGGCCACGCGCGCCCGCACGGAATGATCCCGGAAGCGACCGGTTCCTGCAGTCCGCGCCGGGGTGTTGCGCAGCGAGTTGTGTCGCTTGAGACGCATTCCACCGGATCGCAGGGCATGCTCGCATCCGTGCGCTACGTGCGGCGGGTAAGGACGGTTGGCGGCGTGAAGCCGGCTGCGTCGTGCTCGACCGAGCACGAGTCGGGTAGCTCGCCTTATATCGCGACTTATATTTTCTACAAATAACGCGCAAGACCGGTCAATGAATGGTCTCTCTGCGATTATCCGTTTTCAATTAATTGGGATCGCGAAGCAAGGAATATGCGCTCTGGCTTCGGTTGGGAAACGAGAGTAGCCAGACGCAATACGCTGCTGCGTGGATGCTGGAGCGGGAGACGAGTCTCGAACTCGCGACCTCAACCTTGGCAAGGTTGCGCTCTACCAACTGAGCTACTCCCGCATGTCTGGCTCCCCGACCTGGGCTCGAACCAGGGACCTACGGATTAACAGTCCGGCGCTCTACCGACTGAGCTATCGGGGAATCAAGGAGGCCGGATTGTACAGGAGATTTTTTGATCGTGCAGCTTTTTCCTGACAAATCCCGATAAGAGATATTACGGGGAATTTGGTTGGGAATCTTACGGTTTACGATGTATTACCTGCGATCAACCGTCCTCGACCACCCCTAAGCCGATCAGTGGCTCCACGACAAAAGGCAAGTCTGGATCTACCCATAGGGCCACGCCCTGTCTATCGTAGGCGGCATCTCAACCCGAACCGTAGAGGAAGCAAACGATGTCCCTCGCCGATACCGTCAACGAACCCGCCGCCGACACCAGCGCGGCACCTTCGCCACGTACGCGCGTGCGCCGGGTCGCGCAGCGCGCGCACTACGACGCGGCGACGCTGCACGCGATTCTTGACGAGGCCTACGTCTGCCACGTCGCCTTCGCCGACGAGCACGGCGTGCATTGCATCCCCACCGCATGCTGGCGCGAAGGCGATCATCTCTACATTCACGGTTCGAACGGCAGCCGCATGCTGCGCCTCGCAGCCGATGGCGCCCAGGTTTGCGTGACCGTTACGCATCTCGATGGACTCGTGCTCGCCCGCTCCGCGTTCAATCATTCGATGAACTATCGTTCCGCCGTCATTTACGGCGTATTCGAGGCAGTAACAGAAGAGTACAAGGCGGCCGTGCTCGATGCCTTCATGGAACACATTGCGCCGGGCCGCCGGCATGAAGTGCGTGCGGGCAGTCGCAAGGAGCTGGCGGCGACCACGGTCATGCGCATTGCGCTCGCGGAATCGGTGACGAAGATCCGCACGGGCGGCCCGAAGGACGATGAGGCGGACATGGATCGGCCCGTCTGGGCAGGCGTGCTGCCTTTGACGCTTGCACCATCGCCGCCCGTGGCCGATACAGCCGCGCCGGAGCGCGAGGCCCCCGTGTACGTGAAGGCGTGGGCAAACCGCCAGGACGGCTGACCACGGATTGCGGCGTTCACCGCGCCGACGTCAGGGCACGCAGCTTCGCGCGCAGCGGATCGATGGTAAACTCGCTTATTTATCGATATGGACTCCGAATAAGATACGATATTCGGAGATATATCCATATGACCCATCGAAATATGATGCGCAGCGCGCGAAAGTATTCCGATTGCCTGAAATTGGCGGCGGACGACTAATGCGTGGTGCAAACGTGGCAGGAGGAATGCGGGCTTGCGGTAAAACGCACCGCACCATCTCATGAATGCGGTCGGCCTTCGGCATGAGTTGGCCGCTCGATTCGTCGCTTGAAAGATCAACCAGGTGGAGATCCGACCGACGACGAAGACCGCCGTTGCCGGCCCGCAGGATTCGTTTGTGAACGGACGCCTTCGGTCCTGATCAGGAGACGGCAGACCAGAGCATGCTGCCGATCGCAACGACGTAGAACACCGCCGTGATGATTGCCGCCATGCGCAGTGGCCGGCCGACTGGGGAGTTGCTGGTGAGGATGACCAGGCTTATCCCGATGCCGATCAGTGCGAGCACGAAGAGTCGCGGCAGCAGGCTCCAGCCATCCAGGCCAACCTTGAAGATCGACCAGATCAGGGCGGCGGCGAACATGCCGAAATACCACCATAGTCCCGCTGAGCGGTTCCAAAGCATGAGGATGCCCGCGCCGATCAGTGCAACACCGGCAACAAAGTAGTAAGGCGCGTGGCCCATCCAGGGTATCCACCCGCCCAGCACTGCGAAAGCTGCGCCGACGAGGATGATCCATTCTGCGGTCTCGGCAGGAGACGTCCAGCGGCGGTAAGACATAAAAGTCCCCCTGATGCAGACAAACCGGGCGTTGCATCGAGCATTGCCGAAGTCTGAAACGGACTCATCGACTCGTCGATGAAGAAGCTCAAGGCAAAGTCCCGTGTTGATGCTAAGCAGCCGACATGCCCTGGTCAAGGGTGATAACCCCTTGAAGTTGTAAGAACCTGGTAACCTGTTCGCATTCAATTTTTTGCGCGCGAAAGAAATGCAAGTCGATGGCGTTTCCATAGCCGACATTACCGCGTCGATGCGATTTTCCCGGCAAGAGTTGCAGCGCAAGCCTGCATGCAAAGAAGCATGCGTCAACATTACCTGCGGCGCTCGCGGTGTGCCGTTTTGCCCATATCGCCGGCAACGCTTTGGATCTGAAAAATACTTGGTTTGTTCGCGTGCGTCATGCAGATAGGCTGCGTACTTTGCCAGCACGTAGATTCAGTGTGGCCGCACAAGGACAACGAGAAAAGAAGGAAATCCGATAATGAAAAGCAGCATCTGGGGCGCAGTGCCAGGCGCACTGTTGACAGCACTCCTGGTCGTGGCATCGACCACCGCACATGCGGATCGTCTGGACGACATCAAGCGGGCGGGCGTGTTGCGTGTTGCTGCATTCGACAGCAATCCGCCGTTCGGCTTCGTCGATCCGAAAGACAATCAGATCGTCGGGCTCGACGTGGACTATGCGCGCGCCGTCGCCAGGAGTCTCGGTGTGAAGCTCGAAATTCAGCCCACCAATCCCGCCAATCGCATCGCATTTCTGAAGTCGGGAAAAGTCGATCTGGTTTTCGCCAACTTTACGATTACCGACGAACGCAAGAAAGAGGTGGATTTCAGCACGCCATACTTCGCGTCCGGCACCCAGTTCATTGCAAAGAAGGGTGTATTGAAGTCTTCGGAACAGATCAATGGTTTGCGTATCGGCGCAGATAAAGGTACGACCAACGAGCAGCAGGTGCGCGCCAAATTCCCGAACGCAACCATCGTCGCTTACGATGACACGCCGTTCGCTTTCGCTGCGCTGCGCACGGGCAACGTGCAGGCCATCACGCAGGACGGTCCGAAGCTCGTCGCGTTGCTTGCGCGCGCGCCGGACAAGGCGAACTACGAGATTTCCCCGTTCACGATCTCGAACGACTACGAAGGCGTTGGTGTGCCCAAAGGCGAGACGCGTCTGCTTGATGCGGTGAACAGCACGCTGACGCACCTGGAAAACGACGGCGAAGCTGCGCAGATTTACGACAAGTGGTTCGGCCCGAAGAGTGCGGCTCCGCTGCCCCGTCTCTTCAAGATCGGCGACCCGCAAAAGAACGGTTGAGCGCGGCGCCCGATTCATGCATAACTGGCTTGAACCGAAGTATCTCGCGTGGCTTGAACAAGGCTTCTTCGTAACGCTGATGCTCTCTGCCAGCGCGGCTTCGTGCGCGACACCGCTGGGCTTTCTGCTTGCGGTTGCGCGCATGGCCCGCACTCGCACGGTTGCACGCGCTGCGGCGCTCTACGTGTTCGTCTTCCGCAATTCTCCACTGCTTGTCCAATTGCTGTTCTGGTACTTCGGCGTCGCGGCCATACTGCCGTCCAGCTGGATGACCTGGCTTAATACGCCGCACCTCGCGACGTTTGGGCCACTCACGCTGCGCTGGCCGAGTTTCGAACTGTTCGCAGGCTGGGTCGGATTGACCTGCTACACCACGGCCTTCATCGGCGAAGAGTTCCTGGCCGGCATGCGCGGCGTGAACCACGCACAGTGGCACGCGGCTGCGGCGCTTGGCATGCGCCGCTACTCGACCCTGCGTTACGTGATCCTGCCGCAGGCGTTGCGCATTGCGACGCCGCCGCTCGCTGGTCAATACATGAACGTGATCAAAAACTCGTCGCTGACGATGGCGATAGGCGTTGGCGAGCTCTCGTACATGTCGCGGCAGGTCGATACCGAAAGCTTCAGGACCTTCCAGGCATTCGGCACCGCGACCGTATTCTATGTGCTGGCCATCGCTGTCATCGAAGTCGCGCTGGTGCTCTGGCAACGCGCCGGCCAGCACGGTTTGCTGCGAGGCCGTGCGTGAACGAGTTCGCGTGGTTACCCGCCTTGCGCTATTTGATGATCGGTGCGTTTCCGGCGGGACCGCTGGGAGGCGTTGCGCTGACGATCGCGCTCTCGGTCGTGTCGGCGTTGCTCGCGGCCCTGATCGGATTCGCGCTTGGCGTTGCGCTCGCCATGACACGCGGAGTCGTCCGTCTCACGCTGACCGCGGTGGTCGCATTCTTTCGTGCAATACCCGTGCTGATGCTGATCTTCTGGACCTTCTTCCTGATGCCGATCCTGCTGCACATCGACGTTCCTGGTCTTGCGACCGTTGTAAGTGCGCTGGCGCTGATCGGCGGCGCGTATCTGTCGCATTCGGTTTATGCGGGCATCGCGTCGATCGGCGCAGGGCAGGGGCAGGCAGCGCTTTCGCTTGGCTTGACGCGCTGGCAGGCATTACGCGAAGTCATCCTGCCGCAAGCGGCGCGAGTGATGATGCCGTCGTTCGTCAATCAGTGGGTGGCGTTGGTCAAGGATACGTCGCTCGCCTATATCGTTGGCGTGCCGGAATTCACGTTCCTCGCCAATCAGCTCAACAACCGTCTGCTGATCTATCCCGCGCAAATCTTCCTGTTCGTCGGGCTCGTCTATCTGCTGCTGTGCGGTACGCTGCAGTGGATGGCCAATGCACTGCTCGCGCGCCGTGAGCCAGGCTTTTGACCGGTGGGTATCGACCCACTGCGTGCCGCCGGGTGTGTGCCGCAGCGGTCGTCAGGCGGTCAAGCGTGATGCCCTGCATGGGACTATGTGCAATCATGGGTTTTCAACCGTTTCTGTCGTGTCGTGGGCGAGGCCATCCAGGTGGCGCATCACGGGCCCGGCACATTCAATCACCTGGCGGCGGGAGGCACTCATGCAAGGTAGCCAGCTCACTGTATTCGCGGCGAATCAGGGTCATCGCGTACGGCACCTGCCGGTCGTGGACTGGATACTCGAGGAGGCCAAACGCGCCGGCATTCAAGGCGCAACGGTCGTCGAAATAGCAGAGGGCGTCGACGCGAAGGGAAAATATCATGCGGCGCGCTTTTTTGAGCTTGCGGAACAGTCGGTCGCCGTCACGTTCATTGCCGAAGATGCCCGCATCGACGATCTGCTTGAAAAGCTGAATGTCGGCGTCGTTCGCCTTTTTTATACGCGTACGCGAATCGAATACGCCACGCTTGGAACGAAAGGAGAGAGTTGATGGACTTCGACACGGCCCCGGCGGGTGATGCAATATCGTGAATCCCGCTCACGGCGCATACCTGGGCTGACGATAAACAGCGCGCTGCGATGCAGCATATGCCGGCGTCGGACGGTTGCACTAGAATTGACCAACGGCACTAACCAAAGGTCCTTCGGGCAAGGGGCGGCGCCAGGCACTCCCTGTGGTTGCAGCGGCACTCGTGCGAGCGGGCGGAGGAACCCATGAACGGCTATCAGCTTACGTTTTATACCGAGCATAACCGTCATCACGACCATCGGACGGTGTGCGAATGGCTGCTGCACGAAGCGAGCCGGTTGGGGATCCACGGCGTCTCGGTCATCAATTGTGCGGAGGGCACGGGGCACGCGGGCGCACATCATGGGGCACATCTGCTGAATCTCGCCGACCAGCCGGTGCAGATCATCCTCGCCGTCACAGAAGATGAGGCGCAACGTATGCTCGACGCGGTAGAGGCTGAGCACGTCCGTGTCTTCTACACAAAGTCTCCGATCGAATTCGGGGTGCTAGGCGGGGAGGAATCGCCGAAAGGGGAAAAGCACTTTTCGATACTCGGTCACAAGCGGCCCTAGTTCCGGCCTCGCGAGTTCGTCACAACTGGCGCGCCTTCTTTCTGTGCCAGCGCTTTCGCGATCGGCGCCGACCGTCTCGTGATCGGCAGCGGCGGGTTTTGCCTCAGCAGCAGCATCCCGCGTCCGGTACCGCCGCCTCTGATGCAAATCAAGCCATGCCGTCCCTCGAGGGAGGTTTGTCTCTTGATGCAAATCAATGGTGTGACGCAATGCAACCCGAAGATAGGCGTCAGGTAACGCGATGCAGTGCGGGATAGCCCGCGGGTCAGGAGGCAGACCATGTACGAGAAGATTCTGATTGCATTCGACGGTAGCGATACTGCGAAGCTGGCACTCGCCGAAGCGTTGCGCATGGCGCAGCTGACGGGCGGCCGGCTGTGCGTGGCCCACGTGATCGACGTCGTGGCGCCGTTCGGCATGGGGCTCACCTACGTTCCGGTGGAACTGCTCGCGTCGTATCGCGAGGAGGCCAAAACGCGGCTCGAAGCAGCACGCTCCGAAGCGAAGGCGGCGGGCGTGAACTGCGAGACGCAACTGCTCGAAGTGGCCGGCGTCACGCAAAGCGTTGCGGACTGTCTGCAAGCGTGCGCATCGCGTTTCGGAGCACAACTCGTTGTGCTCGGCACGCATGGACGGCGCGGCGTCAGGCGCGCCTTTCTGGGCAGTGTGGCGGAGGAGTTCGTGCGCAACGCGCAATGCCCGGTGCTGCTCGTGCGCGGCGAGCCGGCATGAGCCGCAGCGGCCAGTTGTGTCGAACGCACCGTGCGCAGATGTTGACCCCGTCGATACGCTCGGTTGATCTGGCTCAGGGAGGTGCCGGATCAGGCGACGCACCTGTGTGGCCTGGGCGACGGTGACGCGATCGCTTTGGATCAGGCCGATCTGACTGCGGCCGCCAGCCGGGCCGCCTCTGCGCGTCCGAAAGCCGCCTGCAGCGCCGGGTGCACCTCGTTGCGCCAGCGTTCGCCCGTAAACAGCCCGTAATGATCGCAACCCTCGACATCGAGCCGTTGGCGCGCTGCTGCCGCAATGCCGCTGCACATCTCCAGGGCAGCATGCGTCTGTCCGGCGCCGGTGACGGCATCGCGCGTGCCTTCGACGCTCAGCAGTTCGACGTCTCGCAGCGCCGCGGGATCGACGAGCTTGCCGCTCACACGCCATGCGCGCCGCGCCAGCATTGCGTTCTGGAACACGATATCCACGGTATCGAGAAAATATTCGGCCGGCATATCGAGCAGTGCGGTGTACTCGATCAACGCGCGGCGCGCTTCGGCGAGCGCGCTGGTGTCGCCGCGCGAGGTCGCCTGCGCGTAGCGATCGACCAGCGCCACGTAACGGTGCGGATAGACAACCGCGATTTCGGCTCGCTGCAGATAGGTCGGAAACACGTGCCGGCCTTGCCCGGCGAACCCGGCTGGCACGGTGTCGATCAGGTGGCGCTGGCACCAGTCGAGCGAATGCGACTCGGCCGCGAGACCGAGCGTGCTCGGATTGATGCGCGTGTCGAGCGGGCCGCCAATGAGCGTGATGGTCGCGGACGGTGCGCAGCCGCGCTGCGCGCGCAGCGCCAGCGCCCCGAGCGCAGGAAACGTGGACTGGCAGACGGCGACGATGTGCAGCGGCCGCTTGTCCCCGGCAAGCCTGTCGATAAAGGCGTCCAGCATTGCCACGTATTCGTCGAGGCCGAAACGGCCGGCGGCGAGCGGCACGTCGCGCGCGTTGATCCAGTCGGTGAGATAGACGTCGCCGTCGGCGAGGAGGGCCTCAACGGTTTCCCGCATCATGACAGCCGCATGGCCGGCCAGCGGTGTGCACAGCAGGACGGCGCGCGTGGCACGCGCGCGTGAAAAGCACCGCAGGTCGCAGAACGGCGTATGCGCGACGATATGTTCGTCAACATCGCAATGCCTGCCACCGAGCGCGATGGAGTGAATCGCGAACGGCGGCGGCGCCTCCGCGAGGCCGAGCAGGGGCTCGAACAAATCCGCATAGCAGGACGAGGCGGCATGCGCCAGCGGCGGTGCGGGCCACACATCGCATGCATGCCGCGCGTACTGCGCCGCAGCGTGCCATGCGCGCATCCATTCACGCTGTTGTTCGACAATGGCATACCACATTGTTGACCTCGGGTCATCTGATTCCGCCTGGCGGAATTCCAGGATTTCACGAGCCGACGAGCCCTGGCCCGCGACGAGAAAATCGGCGCAGCGATCGCAGTGATGCACCGCGTCGAGCCGCTGGCCTTCCGCCGCGATCCAGCGCCCATCGTAGCCCATGACGGTTTCCTCACGACTGTGTGGCGGGTGAATTGCGTTCGCGCAGTCGTTCAATGAGACATCAATGCCGGCAATGTCATCGAAGAAAGAATAGTGCGCGTGACGCCACCAAGGACGAACTCGTGAAACCTGGCGTGACCGTAGGCACCCGCGACGAGCAGATCGAATTCGCCATCGCTTGCGAATTCGAGCAGGGCTTCTCCTGTTGATACAGCCGATGGACGATCGAAGCGGGCAATGTCCACGGGGGGCACAACGTGTCGCTGGAGCATCGCTGCGACGTCAGCGCACGATGCTTCGGTCGGACCCGGCTCGAACGCCGTGGAGACGGCAGCGACCGTGACACGCGTCGCGCGCGCGAGAAGGGGAATCGCGTCGCGAATGGCGCGAGCCGCCTCGCGGCTGCCATTCCATGCGATCAGCACCCGTTCGCCGACGGCCTCGAAGGGACCGGTTTCCGGTATCAACAGAACGGGGCTGCCGGCACCGAGCAGAACGGTCTCCACGAAATTGTCCGCTGCACAGGACTCAGGGTCCTTCGGTCTGGATTGCCCAAGGATCACGAGGTCCGAGGTACGGCTGGCCTGCACGACCGTGGTGGCGGGAAAGCCGTCCGGTGCGGTCCATACGCCTCGCACTTGCGCACACGTCAGTTCTGCGCGAAACAGCCCTTCTACCTCGCCGCGTTTTTGCGCGAGAAATTTGCGATGAGCGTCGTAAAGGTCGACCGCGCCCGTCATGGCGTAGAAGCCCACTGGATGCGGATCGAACAGGGTAAACACGCCGTCCAGAAAGGCATCGAATTTATGGGCGAGCTTCAGTGCGAACGAAAGCCGCGTATGGGCGCCTGCGCTCGTGTCGAGGTGGACCATCACGGTCTTGTACGACATCGTTTATCTCCTGCCACGGCAAAACGCCACCGGTAACGAGTTCCAGGCGCGTGCGAGCAGCACGCAGGCCGGATAGGGACTTACGAAGTGAATATTCTGGTAACGCGGTCCCGCAGGTCGCATCGGTGCGCAAAAGCGTTCCGATACCGCCAGGATAGACAGGGATGGAGACCGACATGCGTCGGTCGCCGCGGCATCCGGTTCTGAACTCGCGGATCCTGTGTGAAGGCTAGGGCGGCCGACGAAGCACAGATTGATATAGGTCAAGCGACGATCGACGCTTCCGTCTAATGTCTCTGCCACGAGGAGACAACGCGGCCCGCCAGATCGGAGCCGGTTGATCGCGCGAGGCGTGGCGTGCAACGGCATCGTTCATGCTTCGTCCCGCCTGTCCGGCGCTCGCACACTTGATTCAGATCAATCGCCACCCTTCCCAGTCCACGCACAGTAGTGCGGTTGACGCCGCCGCCGGGCCATACCGCGCACGGACGGCCTGACGAACGAAGAGTCCGCCCATCATGACCGATTCCGCTGTTAGCGACGCTCAGCCCTTGCATGTGAGGCCGGCAATTCAAGGGACGCGTGGGCCGGACGACTCGCCCGCCGATCAGTGGAACCGCGCGGCCCACGCGGGTCTGGCCGTGGCGACATTTGGTCTTTCGCCGCTCGCGCTCATGCTGGCGGCGTTCGACTGGGCGGGGCACCTCGCGGTCTCACCGGGAAAGTGCTTCGACCTTGCTACGCACGGATGGCTTGCGGCAACGTTTCCATCGCGGTTGCGTCCCACCGGTGACGAAGCGCAGGAGGACGGGACGACGGTGTACGCCGGTCACGCCGACCCCCGTTTTACCGCCGCCGCATGGTCGCACTGGCCATTCCAGATGTACCGTGACGCGTTTCTGGCGGTCGAGCGCTGGTGGTGCGAAGCGACGCGTGGGGTTCCGGGCGTCGAGCGGCACCACGAGGAACTGGTTGGCTTCGCGGCGCGCCAGTGGCTCGACGCGTGCTCGCCGGGCAACTTCATCGCGACCAATCCCGAGGTGTTGCAGGCCACGCTGCGCAGCGGTGGCGCGAACCTTGCTGCGGGCCTGCGCAACTGGCTCGACGACGCGAACGCCATGGCCGACACCCTGCGGGGCACGCGAGCACGCGTGGCGCAGCCCTGGATTCCGGGGCGCGACGTGGCGGTGACGCCGGGGCGGGTCGTCTGGCGCAACGCGCTGTGCGAACTGCTGCAGTATGCGTCCACGACACCGGATGTCACGCGCGAGCCGATTCTGATCGTGCCGTCCTGGATCATGAAGTACTACATCCTCGACCTGCAACCGCACAACTCGCTGACCCGGTTTCTGGTCGAACAGGGCTACACGGTGTTTGCGGTATCGTGGCGCAACCCAGGCCCGCAAGCGCGAGATCTCGGCCTCGACGACTACCTGCGCGACGGCTTGCTCGCGGCGCTCGAAGCGGTTCGCGCCCGGTGCGGCGAGCCGGTCCACGCGCTCGGGTACTGCCTCGGCGGAACGCTGCTCGCGATCGGTGCGGCGGCGCTCGCACGCGACGGGCGGCGCGACATGCTGCGCTCCGTCACGTTGCTGGCCGCGCTCACCGATTTCAGCGAGCCGGGCGAACTTGGCTTGTTTATCGACGCCAGCGAACTCGCCGCGCTCGACGCGCTGATGTGGCGGCAGGGCTATCTGGACGGCGCGCAGATGTCGGCGGCGTTCCAGTTGCTCAACGCGCGCGACCTGATCTGGTCCCGCATGATGAGCGAGTATCTGCTGGGCCGGCGCACAAAGCCGAACGACCTCATGTCGTGGAATGCCGACACGACGCGCATGCCGTACCGCATGCACAGCGAATATCTCACGCATCTTTTTCTCGACAACGATCTCGCGGCGGGGCGCTATTGCGTGGATGGACGGCCCATCGCGCTCTCGGACATCGAAGCGCCGATGTTCGTCGTCGGGACTGAGCGCGATCACGTTTCGCCGTGGCGCTCGGTCTACAAGCTGCATCTGCTCACGCACAACGCGCTCACATTGGTGCTCACGTCGGGCGGCCATAACGCCGGCATCGTGTCCGAGCCCGGTCATCCGGGGCGCTACTTCCGGTGCGCGACGCGCGAGTCCGGCGCGCCTTACCGCAGCCGCCATGAGTACGTGAGCGACACACCCGTGATCGACGGTTCGTGGTGGACCTGCTGGTGCGACTGGCTGCGCGGGCACTCGACGGGCGAAGTTCCGGCGCGCACGCCGGAAGCCGGCCTTGGGCCGGCGCCCGGCGAATACGTGCTCGAAACATGAACGCATGCAGCCAGTCAGCGCTACGAGCGGCTCGAGGTCAGACGCAGCCCACATTCAGCTGCGACGATCACACGCGCACGTTCGGCGATTGAATCTGCCGGCCTGGCGGGTGCTTGATCAATGTCAAATCTTGCGGCCTCGCCGCCGCTCATCATAAGAGAGGCTTTAATACCGTCACGGCCGCGCCGGCCGTCGTTCTGAAATTTCCCGGAGGGAACATGAAAGCACTGGTCTACAACGGTCCAGGCAAGTTCGCGGTCGAAACGCGGCCGATGCCCGTCTTGCAGGATCCGGGCGACGCGATCGTCAAGATGTCGAAAACGACGATCTGCGGCACCGATCTCCACATTCTCAAGGGCGACGTGCCGAGTTGCGAGCCAGGCCGCATTCTCGGCCACGAAGGGGTGGGTGTCGTCCATGAAATCGGCAGCGGCGTCTCGACGCTGAAAGTCGGCGATCACGTGCTCGTCTCGTGCATCTCGAGTTGCGGGCAGTGCGAGTACTGCCGGCGCGGCATGTATTCGCACTGCAAGACGGGCGGCTGGATACTCGGTAATCGCATCGACGGCACGCAGGCTGAATACGTGCGCACTCCGCATGCGCAAACGAGCCTGTACCGCATTCCCGACGGCCTCGACGAGGCCGCGCTCGTGATGCTCTCAGACATCCTGCCGACGGGCTTCGAATGCGGCGTTCTCAACGGCAAGGTCGAGCCCGGCAGCACGGTTGCCATTGTCGGCTCGGGGCCGATCGGGCTGGCCGCGCTCCTCACCGCGCAGTTCTATTCGCCCGCCCAGATCATCATGATCGACATGGACGCCAACCGTCTGGAATGCGCGAAGAAGTTCGGCGCGACGGCGGGCATCGATCCGCGCGCGGGCGACGCCGTCGAGGCGGTGATGAAGCTCACGGGCGGCGTGGGCGTGGATTGCGCGATGGAGGCCGTTGGCGTGCCTGCGACGTTCGAGCTGTGCCAGCAGATCGTGGCGCCGGGCGGCACGATTGCGAACATCGGCGTGCATGGCGTGCCGGCGTCGCTTTTCCTCGACAAGCTCTGGGACCGCAACGTGGCGATCACGACGCGTCTCGTCGACACGGTGAGCACACCCATGCTGCTCAAGACCGTGTGCGCCGGACGCATCGATCCGAACCGGCTGATCACGCATCGGTTTGCGTTCGACGACATGCACAAGGCATATGAGACGTTTTCGCAGGCGGCGAGCACGCAGGCGTTGAAGGTCATCATCGAGATGTGATGCGCCATGGGCAACCGGGGACCTTCCGTTGCAGTGCGTCCAGCACCTCGCGTGCGCCGACTCATCGAGAGCCGGAGCGATGTTCAGGGCCAACGAGGACGCGGCGTTTCTGCGACGTCCGGAAATGTGCGGCTTGCACCTTCGGCTCGACTGCTGGAAAGCCGACGAGCGGCTGCAGCAACTCGGCATCGCGCGACAACTCCGTCTTCCTCGTCTCGATCAACGACTCGCTCTCGTTCGTTCCGGTGCTTTCGGCCGCTCATGCATGGCGCGAGCACCCGACACGGCAGAAATATTGCGCATGGGACTGCCATGGTCCTCCCTGGGTTACATCACGATCTAGCTCGTTTGCGAGCGCCCATGCGCGGGAGTGCATCAGCATGAACATCATCTTTCCCGATCAGCCGCCGCACTACGACGCCGACCGGCTCGCGCTGACCTTTCCCGCCACGGCTGGCGGCATGCACGTCGAATGTGCGGTTACGGCCGAGGCGCTCGAGGATCATTTCGGCGCCGCCTCCCTGCTCGAGACGGATTTGCGCGGCGCGTTCCTTGCCCACCGGGCCGCGATAGAAAGGGCGGCGGCTCGCATGATCGAGGCCACGCAGTCCGAAGCGATCACGCTTCACAGCGGCTACTTTCGCATGTACAGGGATTCGGACGATGCCGTGAAAGCCCGGTCGCAGTAGGGCCGCGCGTTTGATTCAAGTCAATGCGCGCAGCGCCGCAGTCTTTAAATTGAGTCACATCGGGGCGTTGGCCCTTAATGGAGGACCTCATGCAAGCATCTGACATCATGACGACGGACGTCATCACCGTGCGCCCTAATGTGTCGATCTTCGAGGCAGCGACGCTGCTCACCGAACATCACATCAGCGGCATTCCGGTAGTTGACGATGACGGAGCGGTTGTCGGCATTCTCAGTGAAAGCGATCTGCTACATCGTGTGGAAACGGGCACGGGCAAGCCGCAGCGAAGCTGGTTTGGCGAATTCCTCCATTCGACGCGAAAGCTCGCGGGCGAGTATCTCAAGGAAAACGCGGTGAAAGTTGGCGATGTCATGACGAGCAATGTCGTTTCGGTTTCGCCTTCCACGCCGCTCAGCGAAATCGCCGACGTGCTCGAACGCCTTCATATCAAGCGTGTGCCCGTGCTCGATCAGGGAAAGCTGGCGGGTATCGTAAGCCGTGCGAACCTGATACGCGCGCTGGCGAGCGCCGCGCGCCCCGATCAGGCGGGCGTGGCGTCGGACGACACCATCCATCGCAACGTGATGCACGCGCTGGATGGGCATCGCTGGGCAATGGCAGCGGAGAACGTCGTCGTCAAGGAAGGGGTCGTCCACTTCTGGGGCACGGTGAATTCGGAGGAGGAGCGCAAGGCGATACTCGTCTCCGCGGAGCGTGTGCCTGGCGTCAAGGGTGTCGAGGACCATCTCGGATACCCGGTCGTGTTCGCGCCGATGTAAGGAAGGGGGAGTTCACGCGCGGTGAAGGCTGGGCCAGCAACACGACTGGCCCAGTTGTTCTTTATGCCTTGCCGCCGTCGAGGGCGACCAGAATGCGCGAGTCCGTGGTGAGGCTTCAGTGGAAGCTGAGCAGAATCGAGGCGAGGCCCGTCAATGTGACATGAGCACCGGCAGCGTCATCGTGGCAAGGATGGAGCGCGTGGCGCCGCCCAATACGAGTTCATGCAGTCGCGCGTGCCCGTAGGCACCCATCACGAGCAGATCGTAGCCGCCGTCGGCCGCATAACTGAGCAGCGCATCGCCTGTGGATTCGGCCGTGTCGCGGTCGAACCGGGTGATATCGACCGTCGTCGCGCCGTGGCGCGCAAGCATGGCCGCGAGGTCGGCACACGACGCCTGCGACTCGGCGGACGTAAAGGTCGTGGAAGCGGCCACGATGGTCACGTGGGCGGCCCGCGCAATGAAAGGCATGGCGTCGTGAACCGCACGCGCAGCCTCGCGGCTTCCGTTCCAGGCTACCAGCACGCGTTCGCCGACCGACTCGAAGCTGCCTGTGTAGGGCATCAACAGCACAGGGCCGCCTGCGCCCAGAAGCACGGTCTCCGGAAAGTGTTCGGCAATATAGGATTCCGGATCTTCCTGATCAGTTTGCCCGAGGATCACGAGGTCGGCGGTCCGGCTGCGCTGCATGACCGCTGTGACCGGATCGCCCTCTGGAGTCACCCAGGCGCCACCGACCTGCGCTCGCGTCAGTTCGGCGCGAAAGAGCCGTTCGATTGCGCCGCGTTGTTCGCGGCGCAGCTTGCGGTGCGTGTCGTAGTAGTCGGCCGTGCCGGCCATCACGTAGAACTCGCGCGGGTTCGGCTCGAATGCCGCGAAGAGTCCATCCAGATGCGCGCCGAACCTGCGGGCCAGCTTCAGCGCAAGCTCGAGTCGCGCGCTCGCGCGCGCGCCCGTATCCATGTGCACCATGATCGTCTTGTAGCTCATCGTGATCTCCAGCGAACGGGGTGGTCGCGCCGCCCCCTCGGGGCGGAGAACGTGATTCGAGTCTAAGAACGGAGGGCTCACGGCAGTTGATTTGAATCAATCATCTGTCCACGGACAATCTGGGCGCCCGCGCATCCCGGGAAAAAGGAGACGTTGAGGCAGATCAATCAGAAAACCTGCTTGCTGCCTAAATTGGGTACAGCGCGACTCATCGCAGGGTTGTGCGTCACGAAGGGCTTAAAGGAGGCAATGCAATGAGCAATCTGACACGTTATGACCCGTTTTCCATGGAGCCTGTTTCGGACCTCTTCCAGGGGCTGTTTCGGCCGATGCGCGGGATGCTCGCCGCCGAGGAAAGCGAGCTCTCGGCGATCAAACTCGATCTCACGGAGAGCGAGAAGGCCTATACGGTAAAGGCCGAACTGCCGGGTGTGGACAAGAAGGATATCGACGTAAAAATCGACGGGAATGTGGTTTCGATTCATGCGAAGGTCGAGCGCAAGACCGAGCAGAAGGAAGGCGAGCGCGTCATTCGCCGCGAACGCTACAGCGGGTCTTTCGCTCGCACGTTCTCGCTTGCCAGCGACATCGACGAAACCACTGCCAATGCGCAGTATCAGGACGGCGTGCTCTCGCTCACGCTGCCGAAAAAGGCGGCCGCCGAACAGAAGCGGCTGCAGATCCAGTGAGCGCCTGAGGTCTTCGAGACGGAGGAGAGGGCGCGTCGATCGGGCATGAAAGCACGGCGCGCGCCATGACGGCGCAGGGGCATTGGCCCCGCGCCTTCTTTTTTTGCGTTCATGCAGCCCGGCTCGCGCGCGGCGCAACGCGTAGCGGGGACATGAGCGAGAGGAGGCCAAAAATGAAACGACCGACTGCCGCGGCCGCCAGCAGGCAGCACGTCGCGCCTTATTCGCGCCTCTATGTCTTGTTCACCGGAATGGAGCGTGTCGCCTCGCTGCTCGACTGCGTAGCGGGCTGGGCAGTTCGTGGCGCGCACGTACGGCTGGCGGGCCTGGCACCTTCGGCTTCGCTGCCGGATTCGAATCGGCGGGCCGAGCACAACTTCTCCCATCGGATCACCCTGGCCGCGACGCTCGAAGCCGCTCGCGAACTGCTGGTGCTGCGCGGAATCGAGGCGGACTGTGAATTCCTCGGCGCGGGGCCGGACAGCGCGGCGCGCAACGAGGCGCTTGCACGCGCGGTATGCGGCTGGAAGGCAGACTTGGCGATCGGGGCGCCGGCCAATCCGGTCGTGCTCGCGGGCGAAACGGACTGCCCGGTGCTGTTGCTGCCCACACTCACCGCACGCCACTGCTCGGTGCCGCCACGGCGCGTTTTCGTGGCGAGCGACGCAAGCGCGGCATCGGCTTGCGGCGTGCGCGAAGCGGCGAGGCTGGCCGCACCTGGCACGGCAGTGCGCGTGGGATACCTCGCGTGCGATCCGGCGGCCGCGCAGCATCCAGAGGACTTCGACGCGGTCATTCTCGAAGCCCAGCGCAACGGCGAGTCAGCGGCGCACGCGATCATTCAGGCGGCACTGCAGTGGCGCGCGGATCTGCTGGTGCTCGGCACGCGCGGCGGCCATGAAGGCGGCCGGTGGCGTTACGCCAGCGTCGCCGCCGACGTGGCGCAGCGCACCGTGCTGCCGCTGCTCCTCGTGCCGCAGGGCGCGAAAACGCCGATGCAGGCGTAAGGACAGACCAAGGGCACGGCCAGTCATAGTGCCGCTATGGTCTTCGTTCAGTTGAACTGGATACGTAGATGGAAGCGCCATCGAAACCTTTCCATCGCCTGCGGCGCATGCGGACGCTGGCGCTGCCCGGCAGCGTTGCCTCGCACGCCCCGCGCGACGCCTTGTGCCCGGTTCCCGTTGCAGCCCCGGCGAGCCGCGCCACAGATCGGGCGATGGCGGCCGCGCGCGCATCGCACGATGGTGACAAGTGAAATGTCGGTCGACTCGCGCAGCAGCACGCGTGAACGGCGTGCCACGCGGGCCTTCGGTAGCGCACCGCGGTGGGCGGTGCGAGTCAGGTTGATGTGCGTCAATTGGCTTCGGCTACCCGGTCTTATCCTGAATTTAACCGCAGGTCCAGTCGATCGCCACCACGCCCCAGGGGGAACGCAATCATGTCACTTACCGGCCATATCGATTCCGGCGCCTGGAGCGTCCAGGCACTCACGTCGCCGGCCCCGCAAGGCGGTTTTCGCTGCGAAGTCAGCGTCACGCACGGCCCGCAGACGCAGTGCTTCTCCCACGCCTTCGCGCATCACCGTGTGTTCGAAACCGAGCGGGAGGCTGTGCTCGAAGGGCTGCGCGAAGGCATGGTGTGGATCGATCTGAAAATCCGTCACGCGTTTGAAGTGTAGGCAGGCGTGGTCAAGGGCGGCAACGAGCCTTCGGGCAGCAAGAACGCGGACTTCTGAGGGGCACGGTGATGGGACTCGGGATGCAAATCGTCTATCTGGGTTTCCCGGGTTCCGCTGCCCTCGAGGCGGAAGCCGGCGTTCAGCTGCTGCGCCTCGAGCGGTTCAGCGGCGTGCTGGCAGGTTGTCATCTCGCGATCGAGCGGATGCGCCACACGCAGCACGGAAGCCACCAGCCGGCCTATGACGTTCGTCTCGACCTCGTTTCGGCTTCGCGGGAGCTCGCGCCGGTGGGCCATTGCGAGGGTGACGACCCCGTGGCCGCCATGCGCGCGGCATTCGACGCGGCCGAGCGTCAACTCGGTTCCGCTGCACCCGCAAGCGCCTTTTGTCGAAGCGATGCTGGGCACCGCGATCACTGAGCAGCGTGGCGTCTGAAGAGGTCTGAAGAGGAAGCCCGATCAGACTTCGTCAGCGAAGAGGCCATCCTCGGGGTCGGGCACGCTCTCGTCGACACATTGCACGTGCCAACGTCCTTCGAGTGACCCGGCGTTCAAGCGCTGGCGCCATCTCACGCTACCGCATTCGCCTTCAAACGGGCCTTCGCTGGCCTCAAGGTTCAGGCCTTCGAGCGTGCAGACCTCGCCCCGGTCTTGACTCGCGAACAGGCCCGTGCCGCCTGGCGAAGGAGCGCATTGCCCCCATTCGGACAGACTCACACCCGCATGGCCTTCGCGCGACCACTTCTTCGCTTCGGTATCGATCCAGACGATCGCGTAAGCGGAAGGGTCGAGCTGGTCGAAACTGTCGAGATGAACGGTAACGCGCATGAGGATGCTCCTTGCCTTTAAACGCCCGACGCAATTACTGGCTCAGTACCCATTGGACAAGCGTACTTGCGTCCTGAGCCGAGAGCGGGCCGCCGCGGTCGTCGGGCAGGGGCATGGGCATGTCCCCCCAGTGCGCCTTGCCGCCGTGCCTGAGCTTTTCTGCAAGCATGGTGCTGGCGTTCGGTTTGTCGCGGTAACGCTCGGCGATCTGGTGAAACGACGGCGCGAGAAATGGCGCGTCGGACGTGTGGCAGAACATGCAGTGCTGCTGGTCCACGAGCTCAGTGGGTTCGGCGAGTTGCGCATGCGCCGCGACGGCATACAACGAGACAGCGCAAACCGCTGCGGCGTGAAAAAGGATCTTCCTCACCCCGTCATGGCAGGACGGAGTCACCAGGGAGCAAGCGGCTGGCGTGGGAGTGCGTGACATCGAATCTCTCCTCGAGTGCGGCCGGGGAGCGGAAGACCGCCGGCGAGATTCATAGTGTCATCGGCGCCCTTTTTCCCGTTGACATGTGTCAATCGCCAGGCGATTCCGGTCGCGGGCGCTCGCACCGGGCTCCTCGCTTCACACACGCGCAAGTCCCTCCAGATCGACGATGCGGATCTGCTTGCCGTTCGGCTCGACCAGGCCTTCGCGCTGAAAGCGCGAGAACATCCGGCTCACGGTTTCGAGCTTCATGCCGAGAAAACAGCCGATCTCCTCCCGGCTCATCTTCAGGTTGAATTGCGCGCCGGAGTAGCCGCGCGCCTGGAAGCGCGCCGCGAGATCGAGCAGAAACGCGGCGAGGCGCTGTTCGGCAGTCATCGTGCCGAGCAGCATCACCAGGCTGGATTCGCGCACGATTTCGCCGCTCATCAGTTGATAAAGATGGCGCTGCATGCGCCGGCTCTCGCGGCAGAACGTTTCGAGCTGGCCGAACGGCATGATACAAACCGTGCTGTCTTCGAGTGCAATGGCGTCGCAGCTGTGCGTGCCGGAGCAAACGCCGTCGAGCCCGAGCGGCTCGCCCGGAATCTGGAAGCCCGTGACCTGCTCGCGTCCGTCGCGATGCATGACGACCGTCTTGAACGATCCGGTCCGCACGGCGTAGAGGCTCTGGAAGGCGTCGTGCGCACGGAACAGCGTTTCGCCGCGGTGCACATTGCGTGTGGTGAGGACGACGGTGTCGAGTTGCTGGAGTTCTGTGGACGTGAGGTCCGCGGGCATGCAGACCGCACGCAGCGAGCAGGTCGAGCAGCGCGTTGCCGGCTGGCGCGGCGCGGCCTCGCGCACGGCTGGCTGCAGCGGCACGACGGGCCAGCGCGCGGACGGCGGCGTGGACAGTGAGGTTTCGCAGGCGGGCTCGGCATGCATGATCGTCTCCGGTTCAGCGCGCGGGGGGGACGCGCTGTTTCACTAACGTTTCAATGGCTTCGCAGGCGGCTTCGAACTCGGATGTCTTGTCGAAGAAGAAATGGGCTCCCGCTCTTTGGCAGGCTGCGCGAAACGGTGCGCCGGAGTGATTCGTCAGCACGACCGTTACGACCGAGGGTTGCTCGCGGCCAAGCAGGGCGACCAATTCGATGCCGCTGCCGCTCGCGAGCCTCAGGTCGACTACCGCAACGTCCGCACCGCTTTGCGCGATGCCGGTCAAGGCGCTAGCCGCATCCTCCGCTTCGCCAATCACGGTCACATCGGGAATGGCCGACAACGCTTCGGCGATTTTCCCGCGCACCGCGGTCGCATCCTCGACGAGGAAGACCTGCAGGCGCGTGCGGACAGGACTGGCTTTCATATAGCCAGTATCGTCAACGCCATCTCAAAAAAATATCGGCGGCGATGGAAAGTGACGTACGCGGAACGGAAGACGTGTAGGGCGATTCCTACAGACATGCGGCAATCGGCCGCGACACCTGAGGGTCAGGCTTCGTCGGGATCGTCGATGAGCTTGTGCCGCATCGCATAGCGCACGAGCGCGGCTTCGTGCGGCATCTGCATCTTTTCGAGGACGCGCACCTTGTAGGTGCTGACGGTTTTCGTGCTCACGCAGAGTTCCTGCGCGATTTCGGTGATGGTCTGTCCGGACGCGAGCCGGCGGAACACTTCGAACTCGCGGTCGGAAAGCCGTTGATGGGGAAGCGTGTCGGCGGGCTCGGTCAGGCTCTGGGCGAAGCGTTCGGCCATCGTCATGCTGACATAAACGCCACCGGCGGCGATCTTCGTCACGGCACTGACCAGCTCCGTGCTCGCGCATTCTTTGGTGAGGTAGCCGGAAGCGCCCGCCTTGAAGGCGCGCACCGCGTATTGCTGCTCGGCGTGCATGGTCAGCACGAGAATGCGCAACTCGGGCTTTTCGTCCTTGATCTGCTTGACGAGATCCACGCCGCTGCGTCCCGGCATCGAGAGGTCGAGCACCAGGACCTGGGCGGGGCGCTCCCGCACGAGCGCGAGTGTGGTCGCGCTGTCGCAGCCTTCCCCGATGACTTCGAACTGGGCGTCGCTTGCGCTTTCCAGTATGCGGCGCAGACCGTCGCGCATGAGCGCATGGTCGTCGGCGATGATCACCTTGATCATGATGCGGCCTCTTCGGGGAGGAGAGCATGGAGAGCGAACGTGATCGTCATGGCAAAACCCTTTCCGGGCGCGGTAGCAATTGAAACGGTGCCGTCGAGCATGTGAGCTCGCTCGCGAATGCCGAGCAGGCCAAACGACTTGTCCCGCAAAGCGTTGCGCTGCGTGCTGGCGGGATCTGCGGGGTCGCCGGTCGCGCCAAGCCCGTCGTCGGCGATGCGCAGGACGCAGCCTGGTCCGTCCACCTTGAGCGAAATTTCGACGAGACTCGCGTCGGCATGACGGGCGACATTGGTCAGGGCTTCCTGAACGATGCGAAAGAGTGCGGAGGAAGCGGCGTTCGAAAACATCTCGGCGTCCGCGTCCAGATCGCGCTCGACGGCAATGCCGTAGCGGTTCGTGAAGTCGTTCGCCAGCCACTCGATCGCCGGCACGAGGCCGAGATCGTCGAGCATGACCGGACGCAGGTCGGCTGCGATGCGCCGCAAGGCCCCCACCGTCGAGTCGATCAGGTTGCGCATGCCGGCGAGGCGCGCGGGGACATCGCTGGTGTCACTCTCCCCAAGCCGGCGCTCGAGCGCGGAGAGATCGATCTTGAGCGCGGTGAGCTGCTGGCCAAGGTCGTCGTGAAGCTCGCGCGCGATGCGTGTCTTTTCGGCCTCTCGCACGTTCTGCAGGTTGGCCGACAGTTCCCGGAGTTCTTCGCGCGAACGCGTGAGCGCCTCCTCCGCGCGCACGCGTTCCGTGATGTCGCGCAGCACGACCGTGAAAAGCTTGCCCGAGTCGTCACGGATCTGCGAAATCGATGCCTCGATGGGAAACTCCTCGCCATTGGCCCGCAGCCCGTGGAGCACCCGTTGCGGGCGGCCCATCTGGCGCTCGGTGACGCCGGTCTCGCCAAACTGTTCGACATGCTGCGCGTGCGCGGCCCGGAACCGCTCGGGAATGAAACGCGAGAGCGGCGAGCCGATCGCTTCCATGGCGGACAGGCCGAACACCTGTTCGGCGGCGGGATTGAAAATCACTACGCGCTGGGTATCGTCGACGGTGACGATCGCTTCCATCGACGAGCGGATGATCCCCATCATGCGGGCTTCGTTCAGGCGCGCGTCGCCTGCGGTCTTCGTGGGCGCCAGGTGTACGCGCATGAGGCGTTGCGCGAAAAACGCGAACGCGGCGGCCCCGAGCGCCCCCGCGAGCAGAATGGCCGTGGCGCAGGCTGCTGCCCCCGTAAGCACAGGACTTGCATCGGCACTGACGTCGAGCGCGAGCGTTGCGCCGCCAAACACGAACGGATCGTTACGCCGGAACCGCTTGCCGGGCAACACCTCGTCTTCTACGCCGCGCTTACCCGTGTAGAGGTCCAGAGGAGGCGTGCCGATCCGGGCGCTGAACACAAGCCCAGGATCGGCGGCAACGAGCGGGGCGAAGAGCCGCCGTGCGTCCAGCAAGGCAACCGCGAAGCCGATGACCTTCCGTGCATTGCCTTGTGCATCGGGTGCCGTCTCGTAGACGGGCAGCCAGAGCGTGAGAAGCGGTGGCGCGTTGGCCAGCGCCGGCAGCGCCGCGAGCGCGGCGTTGCCGGTTTCGGCAGCGTAGCGTCGTGCGGCACGCGTCGCGTCGGTCTGCGCGAATGCGTTTGCGGGGAGATTGGCGCTCAGGCCAGCCCATTGCGTCGCGACTTCGGCACTGCCGGCCGCGCCTGCCGCCGGGTTGGCGTACAGGGTGACATAGCCGAGCGCGGTGACCGCCGAACGGGAGTTATCCAGATCGATCGCGGCGACAAAGTGCTTCCAGGTTGCTGGATCGGGGCCGGGCGTCTGCTCGAGCAAAGCGCGTGCGCCGCGCAAGATGGACTCGTCGGCAATCAGCGCCTGCCTGAGCGTTTCGTGCAGCGCCGCCGCGCGCCGGGTGAATCGCACTTCCGCCGCCGCTTGCCACTGCCGCGTAACGAACGTCGCAACGACGCCAGCCAGCGAGAAGGCCACGACGAACGCCAGCACGGCCGAGACGGCCGGATCGCGCAGGCGCGCGACAATGGCGTGCCACGCGCCTTGACCGGCGCGCATGCGCCGCTCAGCACCCGCGCTCATGCCGACTATCCGCGGCGCAACGCTTGCGCGAGATCACTGCGTAGGCCATTCGCATATGAAGGATCGACTCCAGTGGGAGGGACGCCGGCATCCCGTGCACGAGGGATGCTCGCCCATTTTATGAGCCCCTCGAAGCCGTGTCCCAAAAAAGTTCGGCGCTCGTCCCGCAGGCGCGCGCGCGGGACGCGCCGGGCCTGCAGTTCAGGGCGCTGCGCCTGCCGCCGGCGCGGGCAGCAGTTCCTCGGCGAGGCTCCGCGTGCAGGGGTAAGACTGCACGGCTTCCTCCGCGAGTTCGAACGACTGCCCGTATTCCGGCACGCAGCAATCCCAGTGCAGCGTCTCCACGATGCGCCGGCGCAAGGCATCCGCCGCTGCGGGCTCGCCGTGCGTGACGAACGTGCGCACGGGCGGGCACGTCATGCCGGCAAGCCAGCGCAGGGTTTCCCGGTAATCGCCATGCGCGGAGAGGGACGTGATCGAGGAGATCTCGGCGCGCACGCGCACGTAGTCGCCGTGCAGCTTGATGGCTGGCGCGTGAGCCTCGAGCGCCGCACCGCGCGTGCCGGGCGCCTGGTAGCCGACGAGCGCGATCGTGTTGCGCGGGTCCGAAACGTACACGCTCAGGTGGTGCAGAACGCGGCCGCCGGTGGCCATGCCGCTGCCTGCGATGATGACCATGGGGCCGTTGCGTCCGGCAATGGCCTTGGACTCGTCCACCGTTCGCGCCATGAACGCCGCATGATCGATGGCATGCACCTGCGAGACCGTCAGCCGATGGTCGCCCATGTGACGCCGGTAGAGATCCGTCACGCTGATCGCCATCGGACTGTCCAGGTAGACCGGAACATTCGCCATGCGGCCCGACTGTTTCAATCGCGCGATGTAGTAAAGGACTTCCTGTGCGCGTCCCACGGCGAAGCAGGGCATCACCACGATCCCGCCACGCGCAAATGTGCGCGAGAACATCCCGGCGAGCTCGTCTTCGGGGTTGAGTGCCTCGTGCAGCCGGTCGCCATAGGTCGATTCGACCACCAGGTAGTCGGCATGCACCGGCGGGGATGGCGCACGCACGATCGGATCGCCGGGGCGCCCGAGGTCGCCGGAAAACGCAATGACCGTATGCCCGTTGCACAGCACGACGCTGGCCGCCCCCAGGATATGGCCGGCTGGCAGCAACCGGAAGCTCAGTTGCTCGCCGAGCGCGACGGGTTCATCGAATGGGCGCGGCGCGACGAGCCGCAGCGCCTGTTCGGCATCTTCCAGCGTGTAGAGCGGCAGCGCAGGATGGTGTTTGGAGAAGCCGTGACGGTTCGCAAACGCCGCGTCTTCCTCCTGTAGCCGTGCGCTGTCGCGCAGCATGACGCCGCACAGGTCCGCGGTGCCGGGCGTGCAGTACACCGGGCCGCGATAACCGCTGCGCGCAAGGACTGGCAGGTAGCCGCAATGGTCGATATGGGCGTGCGTGAGGATGACGGCATCGAGCGAGCCGGCGGGAAAGGGCAGCGGATCCCAGTTGCGCAGGCGCAGGTTCCTGGTGCCCTGGAACAGCCCGCAGTCGATCAGCACCCGCCTGTTCCCCGCTTCGAGCAGGTAACGCGACCCGGTGACCGTCTGTGCCGCGCCCAGAAACGTCAGTTTCATCATGCTCGCCTCCCTTCACGCGCGACGCTGCGCGCCCGACATCGATTGGAGCGCACGCCTGCGCGCCGCATTTGACGTGAGTCAGACGAAGCGGCATTGACGCGGCCTCGTCTCGATTTGAGGTAGATCAATCGAAACGAGGAGGGGGCCCTTACCCTGAGTCGGTGGCACGCGGTCGCGAGCCGATCTTCGGGCGAGGGCGAAAAAATGTCGCGCAGATTGTCCTTCGGCTGGGCGCTTGGTCCGATGCTGTTGATTGCATCGCTTTTGGCTTGTACTACGTACCGGGACACCGGCCGCGACGCCAACGCCGCCTTTCATCGGTCCGAGACCGAGTTGCAAGCGCGACGAGAGCAAAGTGCGATCCAATGCGCACCGCCCGACGACTGTGCGCAGGCCTGGGCACGCGCCAGGGCCTTCGTCCAACGGCACTCGCCCACGCCTGTCGAACGTGCGACAGACGCAACGATCGAGACACGCATGCCGCATGAATTCGGCATCGCTTACTTCTGGGCGGTACGGCAGATGGCGGCGGACGGAACGACGACGATACGGCTCAAGGGCTTGTGCCGCGGCATGTACAGCACCGACAACGGGCCCGGGTGGCTCTATGCGCGCTGCGCCGAACAGATCCTGCAGGCGCAGCTCGAATTCGTGCGCGAAATGGGGAACGTCAGATAGCGCGTGCGGGTGTTGGCTAACGTCCAGCGCACGTGTGCTTTGGCTGAATGTCCAGGGCGGCCGTAGCGAATTCGCCGGGCTCGCGCCAGCCACGTCACGCCGCACGTCACACCGATGCCGCATGGCCGGGCAAATTCCTTGCCGCGTCCGGATCTGTTGCGGGCTCGAGAATCCAGACGATTTGCCCGGGACGAGGACTTACGCCACGACTTCGCTCAGCGGGCGGCGCGGTGACGGCGCGTCCGGCGTGCCGTGTCCGATGCGCAGCAGAAGCTGCGGACAAGCGGATTCCGGCATGCCGAGCAGCGTGCCTAGCTGCGAGCGCAGTTCGGCCACTTCGATAGGCTGGTTCAGATAGGAGGCGCAAAGTCCGTGCACTGTCAGCACGAGCAGCACCCGCTCGAGCGCCTCGCCCGCGGCAAGCCAGGCCTGCGCATCGTCGACGCTCGTCGCGATGCACAGCAGCAGGGGCGAGCCTGCCGCGAGTTCCCGATGTGTCGCCGCCACGCCGCCACCCATGTCGAAGGTGCGGATCGCGGAGGCGACGAGCGGTGCTGCGAAGTCGAGCAGGGGGGCAAGTCCGGCCGCATAGGCCGGCATGCCGTCGCCGGTGCGGCGCGGATGGATCCATTTGGCGAGTTCGCGGCGGAACCTGGGATCGGCGAACTGCCGCCGGTCGGCTTGCGCGATGAGGTCGGCGATCGCCTCGCGCTTCGCGGCTTCGGTTGCGCATGCAACGTCAACCCCCTCGGTGCGGGCCGCTTCGATCAGTTCGTGTTCGACGGCTGCCGAGACCGGCGCGGGAGAAAACGGGCGGCGCGTGGTGACCCGCAGCGAAATGGCATTGAGCAGCGGAACCAGGTCCGCGCCCACAGGCCGCTCGCGAAGCAGGCGCACATCGGCGAGCACGTCGGGATCGAGGCTCGTTGGAAAGAGCGTAATGGCATAGCCGATGCCGAGACTCGCGAGCGCCACGCGCAGGTTGAAGAGCGCCGCGCCGCAACTGATGATCAACTCCCGATCGAAAGGATCGACGACCGGCAGCGCCCGCAGGCGGTCGGCGCACAACAGGATCCGGTCGTGGGCGGGCACGAAACGCCACGGCTGACTGTTGTGGCTCGACGGGGCAAGCGTGGCGTGGCGCACGGCGTAACGCAACGCGTAGTCGTCGAGCTTGTCGAGCGGGGTGGCGCTGGCGGCAGCGTCGTTGGGCTTGTCGGGCATGGTGGTTTCCCGCCTCTTCGAAGGCACGGTGCGCCGGGTGGATCCAGATGAACAAGAATGCCGCAGTACTCCCTGATCGGCGCTCCACGATTGAGAAAACCGCGAACAAGGGGGGCGTGCGATGAGTCTAGGTCCCGGCAAGGGGGCACCATTGATTTGAGTCAACCCTTCGCGCCTCGCGATGGTTTCCGGCAGAAGAGTTCCGATTGATGCATGTCAATCGCGGACGAATGCGCGTTTTTATAGTGATGCGACAGTTCGATCGCGCCGATCCGCGGCCGATCGCCTATCTGCGAGGAGAAACAGGATGCGCAAGGAGCGGATTGCCTTTGTGAGCGGCGCAATGGGAGGCCTTGGCGCCGCCATCAGCCGGAGGCTGTACGACGCCGGCATGACCGTGCTGGTTTCCCATTCGGAGCGCAACGATCACGTGGCGACATGGCTGCACGGCGAACGCGAGGCGGGGAGGACGTTCCATGCGTTCGGGCTCGACGTGGCCAGCTACGACTCGTGCGAGGAGTGTGCACGAAGGGTAATCGCGGAGTTCGGCGGCGTCGATGTGCTCGTCAACAACGCCGGTATCACGCGCGATGCCAGTTTCATGAAGCTCTCGAAGCCCGAGTGGGATGCGGTGATACACACGAATCTCGACAGCATGTTCAATCTCACGAAGCCATTCGTGCCGGGTATGTGCGAACGGCGGTTCGGCCGCATTGTGAACATTGGTTCCGTGAACGGTTCGCGTGGGGCTTTTGGGCAGACGAACTACGCGGCGGCAAAGGCCGGCATTCATGGTTTTACGATGTCGCTCGCGCTCGAAGTTGCGAAACGCGGCGTAACCGTGAATACGGTGTCGCCGGGCTACCTTGCCACTGCGATGGTGGAAGCCGTGCCGCAGGACATCATGGATACGCGCATCCTGCCGCAGATTCCCGTGGGGCGCCTCGGCCGGCCGGAGGAAGTGGCGTCGCTGGTTGCGTACCTGTGCTCGGACGATGGCGCGTTCGTGACAGGGGCCAATTTTGCTGTCAACGGCGGCATGCACATGGAATAGGGCGCGCGGCATGCGCTGCAAAGCATGTCGATGCAGGCGCGCTTTGGCGAAATGGTGCCCATCGTCGGAACGTCGGGCGGCGACAAGACCACGCTGTCTAGGTCCGTCGAACATACCGGTCCGAAACGACTGAGCGTTGCTGGATCCATGCAACGGCAAGCTCCAGCGCTTCATCGCGCGCCTCCTCGGCGTTGGCGAAATCTCCATCGACACCGAGCGTGCGTATTTCGCCCGCCCGGTCGGTGACAATAGCCGCGGCTGTGTAACGGCCGCTCCCGGTGGCGGTGACCACCGGCCGGAGCTCGCAGCCGTGATACTCGATGACTGAGTCCGTGTTCATCTGACACCTCCAACAGGGCGCCGCACGCAGACCGCCTGCGGCGACGAAGTTTCGCTATCCGTTCGTGCAGCACATGGCATTCCACATCGCATCGCGCCCTTGGGCCACCGTCGGTGCGACCGGGCGTTACCACGGCGACTCGTGTGGCCCCCGAGGCAGCCCGGGAGGCCCCTGGCAGCCTCGCACCCGCGCCTCACGGCGAGGACGAGAGACCAGGCGTTGCGAATACGCAGCCATTCAGCCAGCGCGTCCCGGCTCCACAATATCCGTCGTGCGGCCACCCGGCATAGAGGGCGTTTCCGGCCCTGTCCCACCGCCGTTGCCGGCGGTCTTCCGGCTTCGATGTGGTGCGTCGCCCGGGTGGAGCGCGTCGAGGAACGTTCTGCCCTTCCCGGTCAGGTACGCGCGGCGCGCGCCCTTGCCGCAATGTTCCAGCATGACCAGTTGGCGCTCGAGCAGCGCGTCGAGTTCGGCGCGGTTCATGTCGAGCTGGTCCGGCGCCTGACGAACCAGCATCAGGGTCGCAAATTCGTGTGGACTGAGCATTTTCTTCTCCCGTATGGCAGGGTCCCGAAAGCAGGGGCTCCCTGCAGAAAAACGACACGTAAAGCAAGCCAGACAAGGGTCTCGGTACCATGCAGCGTGGCGCTGTCAAGCGAGGAATCGCGCCGGCGAACCCGTGTCGGTCAGACAGCCCGCGTTGATGGCGCGTATCGCATACTCGACCGCCTCCCGGTGCGCCTCGTCCGGGCTTGCCCAGTGCTGGGCGTAGCGTGGCAGGTGCCAGTCCGCGACCGTCTGCTGTGCGCGCCGGATGCGCACGACGGCCACGTACGCGTCCCGGCCGGCATGAGGCAGCGCGCAGTGCCGAACCGGAAACGCGCCGGTCTCGATCGTGAAGCCCTTCCAGCTTTGGCTGCGTAGGTTGTCCATACATTCCTCCGCCAGTCGGGTCACGCGGAGCGGGCCGTGCGGGCCACTCCGCATGACCGGACTTGCCTGCGTGCATACGTCTAACCAACGCTCACCTCAATGCGTCGCGGCTTTGCCTCGTCGCGACGAGGAATGGTGAGCTTGAGCACCCCATCGCGCAGTTGTGCATCGATGCGCGAGACGTCGAAATCGGGGCTGAGCGTGAAGGCGCGCCAGAAGTGCGGGTGACGCACCTCGCCATGCTGCAGGCGCAACCCGGATGGGGTCGGGATCACGGCTTCCGCCTCGATGTTCAGGCTGCCGTCCTGCACGCGCACATCGAGCTTTTCGCGCGGCACGCCCGGCAGATCCGCGTAGAGCGTGATGCCGTGGCTGTCCTCGATGATGTCCACCGCAGGCGCGATCCGGGTGAGCTGCTTCGCAGGTTGCGCACCCTCGCGCGAAGCAACGTCGGTGTGCGACTTACGGGTCGCCAGTTCAGTGCTGTCGTTCATGATGTCCTCCGTGCTGTCTCGCATTTCATTTGCGCCTGGGCTCACTGGACGGCGATGGCGCGCGGCTTCGACGCCTCGGAACGTCCGACGCTCACCGTCAGACAGCCGTTCGCGTAGCGCGCACTGACCTTGTCGGGATCCGCGTGCGGCGGCAGTTCGATCACGCGCCGGAATGCACCCATGAAGCGTTCCCTGGCGTATACGCGGGTCTCGTCGTCCGCTTCATGTCCGGGCGGCTTGCGCTCGCCGCTGATCGTCAGCAACCCCTTGTCGATCGAGACGTCGATTGCGGCCGGATCAAGTCCTGGCGCGAACGCGACGATCTCGACGCTGTCGTCGGTGCTGCCGATGTTGACGGGAGGAAAGGTTTCGCTGCGCGTGGCGCGCAGGCTCGCGGGAAAGCCCGCGAAGACGCTGGCCATCTGCCGTTGCAGGCGGTCGAATTCGCCCAGCAGATCGGTGCTGAAGAAAAGATCGCTCATGACTGGCTCCTTGAAACCGGGGCCTCTCACGAAGAACGAACCGGACCACGCGCTCCAGTTCGCCTGCCGGTGGGAGACCCCTCTGACAAACAAATCGAAACACGCAGCGCTTAATCGCGACTGCCTGAGCGATGAATAAAATAGCGTAAAGAACGGAAATTTCAAGAGGCCCTGCAACATGTCAACCGGGAGGTTTCATGGACCTTTTCGACAGGCTTCAGGAGCACATCGACACCGTGCGCCTGCCGCTCTTTGCCGTCACCGTCACGGCGCAACTCGTCATCGAGAAGCGACTGGCCAGGCGCCTGTCCTCTCCGTAGTCGCCAAACGCCTGACGGCAGGCGAGCGCCTCGGCAGCGCTGGCGCCGATCCTGTTGCAGGCGCGCTTCCGATCGCAGCGAGCTGATGCATCTCGCCGCGCGCAGGGGCTACGTGCGTTGACTGTTTCGGCCCGTCAAGGGCGGCTTGTGGCGCATGCTCGACGAACCCGACGACACCCTTGATGCCGATGGCGGACGCCAGCCTCCATGTCCCGTGATGCCTGAGCCCCGCCGCCAGGATGGACGCGGTCGCACGGTTTATCGCCTCGGCGCAGTCCATCACATCCTGCCGTCGCGCTGAAACAATTTGTTACAAAGAGCCGCTTTCAGCCCCCTTGAAGGGCGCGACGGGCACCTCTATTTCGCTTTCCGCCAGACGTTGGCTCGGCTGCGCTGTGGTGTCGTCACGCGCCCCAGTACCCGCAGCCGGATTCCCTTATTGGTGATCCTTTAATCGCTCAGGAGATGGAAATGCAGATTCGTCCCCTCTACGACCGGGTTATCGTCAAGCGAATCGAGACGCAGCGGACGACGGCCTCGGGCATCGTGATTCCCGACTCAGCGGCAGAAAAACCCGAACAAGGCGAAGTCGTCGCAATCGGCAGTGGCCGGCTGCTGCAGGATGGAACGCTGCGTGCGCTCCAGCTGAAAGTCGGTGACCAGGTGCTCTTCGGAAAGTACGCCGGCCAGACCGTCAAGGTCGATGGCGAGGAACTGCTCGTCATGCGCGAGGAAGACGTCATGGGCGTCCTCGAGGTCGACGCGGGCAACGCCCGCAAGGCCGCCTGAATTCCCGTTACGGTCGCGGACATCTGGCCGGTCGTTCGCGACGCGTTGAGTCAACGACTTTACCCGGAGCAACAACATGAGTGCAAAAGACGTCAAATTCCATGACAGCGCACGCGCCCGTATCGTCAAGGGCGTGAACGTCCTCGCCGATGCCGTTAAGGTCACACTCGGACCGAAAGGCCGCAACGTGCTGATCGAGCGCAGCTTCGGCGCGCCGACCATCACGAAGGACGGCGTGTCGGTGGCAAAGGAAATCGAGTTGAAGGACCGCTTCGAGAACATGGGAGCGCAGGTGGTCAAGCAGGTCGCCTCAAAGACCGCCGATGTGGCCGGGGACGGCACCACCACGGCCACCGTGCTCGCGCAGGCCATCGTGCAGGAGGGCATGAAGCACGTCGCCGCGGGCATGAATCCGATGGATCTGAAGCGCGGAATCGACAAGGCCGTGGCCGCCGTGCTCGACGAGCTGCACAAGCTGTCGAAGCCGATTTCCACGAACCGGGAGATCGCGCAGGTCGGTTCGATCTCGGCAAACTCCGACGAGGCGATCGGCAGAATCATCGCCGACGCCATGGAGAAGGTGGGTAAGGAAGGCGTGATCACGGTCGAGGACGGCAAGTCGCTCGAGAACGAACTCGATGTGGTCGAGGGCATGCAGTTCGACCGCGGCTACGTGAGCCCCTACTTCATCAACGATCCCGACAAGCAGGCTGCGTATCTCGACGATGCGCTGATCCTGCTGCACGACAAAAAAATCTCGAATATCCGGGATCTGCTGCCGGTCCTTGAGGCGACGTCCAAGGCCGGCAAACCCCTGCTCATCATTGCTGAGGATATCGAAGGAGAAGCGCTGGCCACGCTCGTGGTCAACGCGATGCGCGGCATCCTGAAGGTGGCGGCCGTCAAGGCCCCGGGCTTTGGCGACCGACGCAAGGCCATGCTCGAGGACATTGCGATCCTCACGGGTGCGATCGTCATCTCCGAGGAAACCGGCAAGCAACTGCAGAAGGCAACGCTCGAGGATCTCGGACGTGCGAAGCGCGTCGAGGTGCGCAAGGACGACACGATCATCATCGACGGCGCGGGCGACGGGGAGCGCATCGAGGCGCGCGTGAAGTCCATTCGCACGCAGATCGAGGAAGCGACGAGCGACTACGACCGCGAAAAGCTCCAGGAGCGCGTGGCGAAGCTCGCAGGCGGTGTGGCCGTCATCAAGGTTGGGGCGGCAACCGAGGTTGAGATGAAGGAGAAGAAGGACCGCGTGGACGACGCGCTGCACGCCACACGCGCGGCGGTCGAGGAAGGCATCGTGCCGGGTGGGGGCGTGGCGCTGCTGCGCGCGCGTTCGGCGGTCGCAAGCCTCAAAGGCGCCAACAGTGATCAGGACGCAGGCGTCCAGATCGTGCTGCGCGCGCTCGAGGCGCCGCTGCGCGTGATCGCCGCCAACGCGGGGGATGAGCCTTCCGTGGTGATCGCGAAGGTACTCGAAGGCAAGGGCAACTTCGGCTACAACGCGGCCACCGGCGAGTACGGCGACCTCGTCGAGGCGGGGGTGGTCGATCCCACCAAGGTTGCGCGCACGGCACTACAGAACGCCGCATCGATTGCCGGGCTGATCCTGACGACGGACGCAACGGTCGCAGAAGCGCCGAAGGACGAGAAGCCGGCGCAGACCCCCGCACCGGAGTTTGACTACTGATCCGGCAGCGTTGCCTGCATGCGCCGGCCAACAGCCGCGGCCGGCGCAACCCGTTCGGCGCCGCACGCTGTCTCCGTCATGCGGCGCCGCTTTTTGTGCTGGAGCGGTCATGAAACTGAAGCTCAACATTGATTCGAAACCGCTGGAAGTCGAGGTCGACGACGTCGTGGCGGGCCTGCTGGCTGTCCGCCTCGACCTTCCCGCCGGTGAGGACAATCAGGACGCCCTCGCGCGCTACCTCAGCGAGAAGGGTGCGCCCTGGACTCTGGACGAAGAACACATGCGCAGGCGCATCCTGCGCAGGCTCATTCTGGATATCGCTGACCCTGCACTCGTGATTCGCCATCTCATGGCTGATGAGTGAACCGGGCGGGTCAGCTCAGGTCGGGAAGTACGGCACGACCAGGTTATCTGTTCGGTTATCCTGCACAATCTGACATCATGATGTCCGGCCATCCTCGTTTGCCTGCCCGCACATCCGCCAGACTACCCGCTGGCGTGCTCGGTCTGGATTACCTCAAGTTCCTGCAACTCTCGGTCGATGATGAGCTTGCCTGTGAGGGATCGTTCGACGATGCAGCGCTGCAGGACGCTATGGCCGCTGTTCGCAGCGGTTCAATGCGCGCGGCGCAGCCGGCAATGAAGGTCTTCTTTGACGGCTGCCAGTTCTGGCTTGCCAGTCACTTTCACCGCCACGAGGCGGCGCGACGTCTCGGTGCCCGCCACCAGGAATTCTGGTGTGAGATTCGGCCCGGCCCGAAGGACCATGCCGTGCGATATGCGTCGAGAATCCGCAGCGTCATGCGCCTCTGCCGTGATTCCTCTGCCCCGGTTGCCTGACCGCTGTCTGTCCATCGCCTGGTCGAACCTGGCGCCGCCCTTGCTCCGAGCGGGGCGCTTTTAATCTTCCTGATTCTGGGGGGCTGTTTTGCTGCTTGCGCGTAGCCGATGGCAGGGCTAGCGACAGCTTCCAGTTGCCGGCACTCTGCCGCTTTCGCTGCGCCAATCTTGCCGATGCGCCCGCGCGAGCGCTATGGTTTTTCACGTGAGCCTGGCTGTCGCGATCGAACGCGGCGGGTCGGCAGGTAATCAGCATCACTGATCAATCCATTGCCCGACCGTGCGGTTTCCTTTTTGCGCAGACGGTACCAAAGGCCAAAGGCGTACACGCCGCCTTACGTTGCGCAATTGAAAGACAGGCAGGCAGGCGATTTGGCCGGCCGCCATCCTTACTCTGGAAGACGGCTCCGAAGCTGCGTCGCGACCCAATCGACCCAATCGAGCTGCCCGGCTGGCTTGCCGGAAACCACGCGGACGGCGTCCCCAAGGGGGCAGGAGGCATGCGGCTGCCCCGGCGAGGCTTTTTTTCTGGCTTGGTCATAACCGGAAATATCGCCGATTTTCGTTATGCCTCAGGGGTCATCTGCACGAATCGTTCCTGTATAAACCCGCCTAAACCCGCCGCAATGTCGTTTTTGTGCATTTTTGCCAATTTTTAACGCGCTTTTGTCTACACACTGACCCCGTGTTGTGCTATTGATTCGGCTTTCGCCGTCATGCGCACGTGGCGCAAAGCACGTGCCGGGCGGGCGATCGGCGCGTTTCCATATGCAACGCGATTTGCCTGTTTTGCCCGCGTGAGGTAGGGTATGCAGGTTTTCTCAACTCAACACAGGTAGCAGATGAACAAACAGGAACTCATTGACGCAGTCGCCGCTAGCACGGGCGAGACCAAGGCAGCCACGGGCGCAGCCATCGACGCGATTCTCGAGGTCGTCACGCGTGCGGTCACCTCGGGTGACTCCGTGCAACTCGTCGGCTTCGGCTCGTTCTCGACTGGCCAGCGTGCCGCCCGTGTGGGCCGCAACCCTGCCACGGGCGCGGAGATCCAGATTGCCGCCGCCAAGACGGTGAAGTTCACCGCTGGCAAGGCATTCAAGGACGCCGTCAACGCGTCGTGATGCCAGGTCCGCCGCCATGGCGGACGCGCGCGCAGCTGGCTTGCTGGCGCGCGGCGCAGCATCACGCCAGTGCGGTGGCCCGCACTCAGGCAGGTGGCGTCGCGCCGCTGGCCTGAGTGTGTGAAACGAGAGCGCAAAGCCCTCGGCAAGCCGGCATGCTTACATGCCGGCCGCTTTTTCTTCCCTGCTTTTCTTGCGGTATCCGAAGCGTTGCGCGCGCATCGAGCTTCAGGCATCGCGCGCGGCGTCGGCTTCCAGCGACGTGCGGCTCGTTTCGTTGCGGCGGCGCTTGGCCTCGTACATCGCGGCGTCCGCTTCGCGCAGCATCGCTTCCACGCTTTCGCCTTCCTCGCAGCCCGCAAAGCCCATTGAAAAACTCAGCGTCGGTCCGCCGTAAAACTGGTTGTTCAGCTCCACCAGTTTGGTGATGCTGTCCACCACGGTTTGCGCATCGCGCACGTCGGCGCCGGGCATCAGCACGGCGAATTCGTCGCCGCCGATGCGGGCGGCCTGCCAGGGTTTCTGGATCGCTTTCGCGAGCACTTCACCGGCGCGGCGCAGCAACGCGTCGCCCGCGGCGTGGCCGAGCTGGTCGTTCACCGTCTTCAGGTTGTCCATGTCCACGACGATCGCGCTCACCGGGAACGGCCCCTTACGATGCAGACGATTGAGTTCGTCCACATAGAACGAGCGGTTCTTGAGCTTCGTGAGCACGTCGTGCTTGCCGAGGAATTCGAGGTAGGCTTCGGCTTTCTTGCGCGCCGTGATGTCGGTGAGCGCGAGCAGCACGAGGTCCCACTGTGCTTCGTGGCCCGGGAATACGGAAAACTGCAGGTGTACGTTGACCTCGCTGCCGTCGAGCGCGTAGTTCACCACCTCGCGCTGCTGAAAGAGTCGGCCTTCCCAGAGATCGAGCAACTGCTCGCGAAAATGCGGACGCATTTCGTCGCGGAATACCTCGGGCAGGCGCGCGAGCAGCGTGGCTTTGTCCGGTGCGCGAAACATGCCCAGTGTGTAGTGATTCACGTCGAGCACCTGAATCTCGCTCATGCAGCGCTCGACAAATTCGGGGTGTACGTCGGTGAAGGTGCGAAAGTCGATGATGCCCTGCTCGCGTACCTCGTTGAGCAGTTCGCGAATGGCCGAGAAGTCTTCGACCCACAGCGAAACCGGCGAGTGTTCGAAGACGCCGAGCGCGTATTGCTCGCTCACGGCCGCCCGATGGCGCGCTTCTTCGAGCGCCGAGACGTCTTCGATCGCCACGAGCACGCGGCTCCAGTCGGTTTCGTGGCCCGGCAGGATCACGCCGCGCAACAGGATGTCCATGCGCCGGCCGCGCAGCGTGTAGTTCACGCTCTTGCTCTCGAACGTCGTGTGGCCGGCCCACATCTGCTCGAGCTCGCCCACGTGTGCCTGGAACATGTCGTCGCGCAGCACCTGCGGAAGATGCGCGGCGAGCTCTTCATAGTCGCGCGCACCGTAAAGATCGAGCGTATGGCGGTTGACCTTGAGCACGCGGATGCAGGCCGAGCATTCGGCCACGCGGCGCGGATCGTCTTCGAGGAACTGGCGCAGGCTCGTCACGCCTTGTGCACGCCAACTGTCGAAGAGCGCGCGCAGCTGGCTATAGTCCTCGAGCCACAGCGAAGTGGGCGTCACGTCGAAGAAGTCGAGCAGATCGACGCCCATGTTGGCAAAACTGGCCGCAGTGGCCGGGGTGCCTTGTTGCATGTCGGTTGGATGTAAGGGAGCGGGGTGCGGCGGGCTTAGCCGCACGAATAACCGAATCCTGGCACATCTTGGGGCCCGAGTGGGCGTCGGCGAAGCGGATGTCGCGTCGCCGCGGCATCGTTGGCGGCCGATCGGTTCCCCCGAGGGCCAACATGCATGACGGCCGGCTCGGCACAAATCTTGAGCGGTTAGCGTCGTGTGGCGTTATGTGTTGCGCATCGATGGGCGGCGCGAGGCGTTCAGTCGGCCGTTTCGATCGAATCGACGCGATCCGGGTAGAACGCAAGGTGGTCCTTGATTGCCGATACCGCTTCATGCGGCATTTCGTAGCTCCATATCGCGTTCACGGCTCGCGCGCCGCCTGGCGTGATCGAGTAGTACGACGCCTCGCCCTTGTACGGGCACCAGCTTTTGTGTTCCGTGCGGGAGAGCAGCGACATGTCGGCGTCCTCGCGCGGTATGTAGAACACGGCCGGATAGCTCGCCTCGCGCAGCGTGAGCGCACGGCGCGTGTCGGCGACCACGCGGCCGCCTGCTTTCACCACCACGCGCGTGTGCGCCGGTTCGACCGTGATCGGGTGATCGGGGCCGGGAATTTTGACGGTCTGTGTGCCCATGGCTGGGGTCCTCGCGAAAGAGGGAATACGGTGTTTAGCCGAATACATCATATGCAATTGCAGATTAACTGGTAGGGGAAAGCGCTGCAGACTGTTTCAATGAGGGCGCGACTGAGTTCGACGCACGGGCGGCGATAGTCACGCGATTGCGCCGCGCGCATTCGCGCTTCGAGTCTTCACCCGCGCCTTCATTTACCTGCAGCAGGATCACTGATGAGTCTCGATATCTTCTGGTTCTTGCCGACTTCCGGCGACACCCGCTACCTTGGCAAATCCGATTTCGGCCGCGCGCCGACCAACGCCTATATGCGCCAGATCGCCGTGACCGCCGAAGAACTCGGCTACGACGGCCTCCTGATTCCCACCGGCAGCAGCTGCCTCGACCCGTGGGTGACGGCAGCGAGCCTTGCGCCGGTCACGCAGCGCATCAAGCTGCTCGTCGCGCTGCGCACGTCGCTTGGCAGTCCCACCGCTTCGGCGCGCCAGGCGGCCACGCTCGACCAGGCATTGAACGGCCGTTTGCTGCTCAACGTCGTACCGGGTGGCGACGCCACCGAACTCGCGGCCGACGGCGTGTTCCTCGCGCACGACGAGCGCTACGAAGCCGCCGACGAATTCCTGACGATCTGGCGCGATCTGCTGCGCGGCCACACGGTGGACTTCGAGGGCAAGCATTTGCGCGTGCAGGGCGCGCAGAATTTTCACACGCCGGTTCAGACGCCGCATCCGCCGCTGTATTTCGGCGGCTCGTCGCCGGCGGCGCACGAGCTGGCGGCCAGGCACGTGGACGCCTATCTCACGTGGGGCGAGCCACCAGAGGCCGTCGCGCAGAAGTTCGCCGATATCCGCGCGCGGGCGGCGCGCCATGGACGCACGCTCAAGCTCGGCGTACGCCTGCACGTGATCGTGCGCGAGACCAGCGACGAAGCGTGGGCCGCCGCCGAGCGCCTCATCAGCAAGCTCGATGACGACGATATCCGCCGCGCCCAGGATAACTACGCGCGCATGGATTCGGTGGGCCAGCGCCGCATGGCCGAGTTGCATGGCGGCAGCCGCGACAGGCTCGAGATCAGCCCGAACCTGTGGGCCGGCGTGGGCCTCGTGCGCGGCGGCGCGGGCACGGCCCTCGTGGGCGACCCCCAAACCGTGTCGGCGCGCCTCAAGGAATACGTGGACGCCGGTGCGGACAGCTTCGTGCTGTCGGGCTATCCTCACCTCGAAGAGGCGATCCGCTTCGCCGAACTGGTGTTTCCGTTGCTGCCGGGCAAGAAACCGGTGACGCTGCGCGATCAGGCATTGACGGGCGGCGCGTTCGACGTGCGAGCGCGTGAGCGGACGCAGGAGGCGGCGCGCGCGTGAGCGCCGCCGTGCGCGGCAATCGAGCCGGATCCAGGAGGTTCGCCGGGCGATTATTCGTGTGAGCGATATTTCCGGTTTATTCGTGTGAGTGATATTGGCGAAATATTCCCCACAGGCATATAATCGGTTTATGCCTCACAGGAATATGCCATGAAGATCATCGTCCAGACGCCAGGCGGGCTTGGCGAGATTCTGCAATCGGCCCGCAAGGCGCGCGGCATGACCCAGGCGCAGGCCGCGGCGCATCTCGGCATCGGCCAGCCGCGCCTTTCCGCACTCGAAACCACGGGTGCCGCCAGCCTCTCGCTCGAGCAGATGCTCGCGCTTTTCGCGCTCTACGGGCTGGAACTCTGCGTGCAGTCGCGCGAGGCGGCCGCCGGCGCGCCGGAGTGGTGAGCATGGGCCGCAAATCGCATTCGCGCGCGCTATCGATCTGGGCCAACGGCGAGCGCGTGGGCACGTGGGTCATGACGTCCGCCGGCGACGCCGAGTTGCGTTATGACGACGCGTGGAAGCGCTCGGCCGTCGGCCGGCCGCTTTCGCTCTCGCTGCCGTTCGGCATCGGCGACGTGCCGTTGCGCGGCGAACGCGTGCAGCACTTTTTCGACAATCTCCTGCCCGACAGCGAGCCCATCCGCCGCCGCATCGCCGCGCGTTTTCGCACCGATACGCTCGAGGCCTTCGACCTGCTCAAGGCCATTGGGCGCGATTGCGTGGGCGCGGTGCAACTGCTGGGCGAGGACGAAACGCCGGGCCGCGTCGACCGCATCGAAGGCACCGCGCTGAGCGATGCCGTCATCGAGCGCCTGCTGCTCGAAACGGCCGGCGCGCTGCCCGGTGGCGCGCTCGAGACCGACGACCTGCGCATTTCGCTGGCGGGCGCGCAGGAGAAGACCGCGCTCTTGCGCCACCGCGGCAGATGGCTGCTGCCGCGCGGCGCCACGCCTACTACCCATATTCTCAAGCTGCCACTGGGGCTGATCGGCCATCGCAAGGTGGACTTCAATACCTCAGTCGAAAACGAATGGCTTTGTCTGGCACTGCTGAGGGCCTACGGTTTGCCCGCTTCGCAGGCGCAGATCATCCAGTTCGGCGCGCAGAAGGTGCTCAGCGTGGAGCGCTTCGATCGTACGCGCTCGCGCACCGGTGGCCTGCTGCGCCTGCCGCAGGAGGACTTCTGCCAGGCGCTCGGCGTGCCGCCGCATCGCAAGTACGAAGCGCATGGCGGTCCCGGCGTGCGCGAGATTGCCGGTCTCCTGCGCCAGTCGCTCCAGGCGCGCGAGGACCTCGAAACGTTTCTCGTTGCGCAAATCGTCTTCTGGATGCTCGCGGCACCGGACGGCCACGCGAAGAATTTCAGCATCCGCCTGTTGCCGGCAGGACGCTTTCAGCTCGCGCCGCTCTATGACGTCATGTCGATCTGGCCCGTGGAGGGCGACGGCGGCAATCAATGGTCGTGGCACAAGGCGTCGCTTGCCATGGCGGTGTGGGGCAAGGCGCGCCACTATCGCATGCGCGACGTGAAGCGCGCGCATTTCGACGCCACCGCGCGACTGTGCCACTACGGGGCGGATGCGGGGCCGCTGATCGAGCGCGTGCTGGCGCGCACGCCCGGCGCGATAGAGGAGGTCGCGGCGGCGCTGCCGGAAGGCTTTCCCGGGCGCGTGGCCGAGCGGCTTTTCGACGGCGTGCGTTTCTCGGCGGAGCGGCTCGCCGCGCAGTGATGGTTCGCTTCAGCGCACGCAGGCTGCAAGCCGCACGAGACCGGCGCCGCCGTGCGCGCATTCCTGAGCGAACCGGGGTAGGCGGCACATCGCTTCAAGCCTTTTGCTTCTTCGCAGGCAGCCACGTCTGGGGCTCGGCGTACATTTCCCTGACCAGTTGCTTCACGAGATCGACGTAGACGGAGTTGTCGTTCACGCGGTGATTCAGAATGATCGGCGAAGTCGCGTGGTCGCTGTCGATCAGCCGGTAGTGCACGTCCTGACGCAACTGCCGCGCGGAAGCGGGGATCACGCATACGCCGAACTCGGCCGCGACGAGACCCAGCGCCGTCTGGATTTCCCGCACTTCCAGCACTTCACCCGGTTGCACGCCGTCGCCGTGCAACACGTTCAATACCTGATCGGCGAAACTGGGGCGCGGCTCCTTGGGATAAACAATCAGTTTCTGTCCGGCCAGTTGCTCGATGGGGATGGGGGTCGATTCCTGCGCCATCTCGCTGCCGATCGGCACCACCACCGCAAGGGGCTCTTCGCGCAGGACGATACCGGCCACGTTGGGGTCGCTGTGGCGCACGCGTCCGAAGCCGATATCGATGCGGCCTTCCTTCAACGCCTCGATCTGCTGCACCGACATCAGCTCGACCATCTGGATGTCGAGCTCCGGCGCATTCTGGCGCAGCTTGCGCATCAGCGGCGGCAGTCCCGAATACAGAACGGAGGCGACGAAGCCGATCGACAACACGGTGCGGTGATGCAGCCCCACGTGTTTGGCGCTCGCCTGCAGCTGTTCGACGCGCCCAAGAATCTGCATGGCCTGCTCGTAGACGAGGCGTCCCGCATCGGTCGTGCGCACCGGCCGCGTATTGCGTATCAGAAGGGGCACGCCGATCTCCTGTTCGAGCAATTGAATCTGCCGGCTCAGCGGCGGTTGAGCGATGCAAAGCTGTTCAGCGGCGCGCGTGAAATTGCGCTCGCGGACAACGGCAACGAAGTAACGAAGCTGGCGCAGATCCATGTTTGTTTCCCAAATGGCGCATCCAATTATCAATACTCTGAGAATATGATGCATCGCAATATCGGCCTTTATATGGGCGATATAGAGTCTTCCATATTATAAAGGTATGGAATTGGACGCAAATAGTATTGGATCTCGTGGATGTGCGGCGGGTATAAATCCACCATGCCTTCTTCACTTCACGCATTCGAGATGACTTCCGCCACGATCGAACGTATCGAAACCCGCCTCGTCGATCTGCCGACGATTCGTCCTCACAAGCTGTCCGTCGCGACGATGTACGGGCAAACCCTGATGCTGGTGAAGGTGTATTGCAGCGACGGCGTGACCGGCGTCGGTGAAGGTACGACGATTGCCGGCATGGCCTACGGTCCCGAAAGCCCGGAAGCGATGAAGCTGGCGATCGATGCCTACTTCGCCCCGGCGATGATCGGCCAGGACGCCACACGAATCCAGGCGCTCATGGCGCATCTGGGCAAGCTCGTGAAGGTCAATCACTTCGCCAAGTGCGCGCTGGAAACCGCGCTGCTCGACGCGCAGGGCAAGCGCTTGGGCGTGCCGGTGAGCGAACTGCTGGGCGGCCGCCGCCGCGAGCGCCTGCCGGTGGCATGGACGCTCGCTTCGGGCGACACATCGAAGGACATCGCCGAAGCCGAGACCATGCTCGAAGTGCGCCGCCACAAGATCTTCAAGCTGAAGATCGGCGCGAAGGATCTCAAGACCGACATCAAGCACGTCGCCGACATCAAGAAGGCCGTGGGCGAGCGTGCCGCCGTGCGCGTGGACGTCAACATGGCCTGGAGCGAGACGCAGGCGGCATGGGCGATTCCCGCGCTGGCGGAAGCCGGCTGCGAACTGGTCGAGCAGCCGGTCGCTTCGCCTGCGGCGCTGGCGCGCCTCATGCGGCGGTTCCCCGTGGCGTTGATGGCCGACGAAATCCTGCAGGGACCGGAAAGCGCCTTCGAGATTGCGAAGAACGAGGGCGCCGATGTGTTCGCCATCAAGATCGAACAGAGCGGCGGACTGTTCGCGGCGCAGCGCGTGGCCACGATTGCCGACGCCGCGGGTATCGAACTGTACGGCGGCACGATGCTCGAAGGCGCGCTCAGCACGGTGGCGTCGGCGCACCTGTTTGCGAGCTTCGCCAACCTGCAGTGGGGCACCGAACTGTTCGGCCCCTTGCTGATCACCGAAGAAATTCTGACTACCCCCCTGGACTACAGCAACTTCGAGCTGACGGTGCCGAACGGCCCGGGCCTGGGCATTGAACTGGACGAAGCGAAGGTCGAGCGCTTCACCCGCGATGGCCTCATGAAAGTCACGAAGTCATCCGCAAAGTAATCTGGATAACTGACAAACGGAATTTGACGATGCTTTTCCACGTACGCATGGATGTGAACATCCCGGCCGACATGCCGGCCAATGTCGCCAACGAGATCAAGGCGCGCGAAAAGGCGTATTCGCAGGAGCTGCAGCGCAGCGGCAAGTGGCGCCATATCTGGCGACTGGTGGGCGAGTACGCGAACTACAGCATCTTCGATGTAGAGAGCAATGCGGAGCTGCACGACATTCTCACCGCCTTGCCGCTTTTTCCGTACATGAAGATTTCGGTGACGCCGTTGTGTCGCCACCCGTCCTCCGTCAGGGACAACGACGCTTGAGCTGATTCCCCCTCAATACCAGCAAGCACCAGGAGACAAAGATGAGCGCAAAAGTATTCGACACGAAGGAAGTGCAGGACCTGCTGAAGGCCGCTGCGAATCTCGATGGCGGCAACGGCAACGCACGTTTCCAGCAGATCGTCTATCGACTGCTGGGCGACCTGTTCAAGGCCATCGACGATCTCGACATCACGCCCGATGAAGTCTGGGCAGGCGTGAACTATCTGAACAAGCTCGGCCAGGACGGCGAAGCGGCGCTGCTCGCTGCCGGTCTCGGCCTCGAGAAGTACCTCGACATCCGCATGGACGCCGCCGACAAGGCGGTGGGCCTCGAAGGCGGCACGCCGCGCACCATCGAAGGGCCACTGTATGTCGCAGGCGCGCCGGTGCGCGAGAGCGTGTCGAGAATCGACATCAACGCCGACGCCGATGCGGGCCCGCTCGTCATTCACGGCACGGTCACCGACCTCGACGGCAAGCCGCTCGCGGGCGCCGTGGTCGAATGCTGGCACGCCAATTCGAAGGGCTTCTATTCGCACTTCGACCCGACCGGCGCACAGGACGACTTCAACCTGCGCGGCGCGGTCAAGACCGGGGCGGACGGCAAGTACGAATTCCGCACACTCATGCCGGTGGGCTACGGCTGCCCGCCGCAAGGCTCGACCCAGCGGCTGCTGGACGGCCTTGGCCGCCACGGCAACCGCCCGGCGCACGTCCACTTCTTCGTTACGGCGGACAATAGCCGCAAGCTCACCACGCAGTTCAATATCGAAGGCGATCCGCTGATCTGGGACGACTTCGCCTACGCGACGCGTGAAGAACTGATTCCGCCGGTGGTCGAGAAGACCGGAGGCACCGCGCTCGGCCTGAAAGCCGACACGTACAAGGACATCGAGTTCAATTTCACGCTCACGCCGCTGGTCCAGGGCAAGGACAACCAGCTCGTCCACCGCCTGCGCGCCGCAGCCACGGCGTAACCGTCCCGCATGGCGGCGGCGTAACGCCGCCGCCCCTCGTTTCACCGCGATCATCATTCGACACCGATGCAGGAACTCCGTACCGCGTGTGGAGTATGCATAGGAGAGCTAATATGTCAGTCATCATCGACAAAGCCAGTGACCTGGATCACCTGCTGTCCACCGCCGTGCAGGACGACAGGCAAAACGGTGTGTTCCGTTGCCGCCGCGACATCTTCACCAATGCCGACCTGTTCGAACTGGAGATGAAATACATCTTCGGGAAGAACTGGGTGTACCTCGCGCACGAAAGCCAGATTCCCGAAAACAACGACTACTACACCACGTGGCTCGGTCGTCAGCCGGTAGTCGTCACGCGCGACAAGACCGGTACGCTGAACGCCGTGATCAACGCCTGCGCGCACAAAGGCGCCATGCTGTGCCGGCGCAAGCATGGAAACAAGGGCAGCTTCACCTGCCCGTTCCACGGCTGGACGTTCTCCAACACCGGCAAACTGCTCAAGGTGAAGGATGAAAAGACCACGGAATATCCCGTGCAATTCAACAAGCAGGGTTCGCATGACCTGAAGAAAGTCGCGCGCTTCGAGAACTACCGGGGCTTTCTGTTCGGCAGCCTCAATGCCGACGTGCAGCCGCTCGAAGACTACCTCGGCGAAGCGAAGATCATCATCGACCAGATTGTCGACCAGTCGCCAGGCGGCCTCGAAGTGCTGCGCGGCAACTCCTCGTATGTCTACGACGGTAACTGGAAGATGCAGATGGAGAACGGCTGCGATGGTTACCACGTCAGTACGGTGCACTGGAATTACGCCGCAACCATGGGCCGCCGCAAGGAAGACGGCACCCAGGCGGTGGACGCCAATAGCTGGAGCAAGTCCGTGGCGGGTGTCTACGGCTTCGACCATGGCCACATTCTGTTGTGGACCAACACGATGAACCCGGAAGTGCGTCCGGTCTACAGGCATCGCGATGAAATCAAGGCGCGCGTGGGGGAAGTGCAGGCCGATTTCATCGTCAATCAGACGAGAAACCTGTGCCTCTACCCGAACGTGTTTCTGATGGACCAGTTCAGCACGCAGATTCGCGTTGTACGTCCGATCAGCGTGGACAAGACCGAAGTGAACATCTTCTGCTTCGGGCCGAAGGGCGAGAGCGCTGAAGATCGTGCGACGCGTATTCGCCAGTACGAGGACTTCTTCAACGTCACGGGCATGGGCACTGCCGACGACCTGGAAGAGTTCCGTGCCTGCCAGGCGGGTTACGCCGGCACCACGGCAATGTGGAACGATCTCTCGCGCGGCGCGCCGCTGTGGGTCGAAGGCGCGGACGAAAACGCGAAGAAGATGGGCCTCAAGCCGGTCATTTCCGGCGAACGCAGTGAAGACGAAGGGTTGTTCGTGGTCCAGCACGAGTACTGGGTGCACACCATGCGCGACGCCCTCGAGCAGGAACTGAATCGCGAACAGGCGGGGGCACAGGCATGAGCAACGATTACCAGAAAATCTGCGCCGCGTTGTACCGCGAAGCGCGCCTGCTCGACGAGCGCCAGTGGGAAGAATGGCTCGCCTGCTACGCTGAAGACGTCACGTACTGGATGCCCGCGTGGGACGACGATGACCAGCTCACCGACGACCACGAATCCCAGATCTCGCTGATGTACTACCCGAATCGCGGCGGCCTCGAAGACCGTGTGTTTCGCATCAAGACCGAACGCAGCGGCGCTTCGATGCCGGAGCCGCGCACGAGCCACAGCGTGGCGAACGTGGAAGTGCTGGCGGACCGCGGCGACGAAGTGGAGGTGCGCTACAACTTCCACACGCTCAGCCATCGCTACAAGACCACGGACAGCTTCTTCGGCACGATGTTCGTTACCTTGCGCAAGACCGGCGACGACTTCCTGATTGCCTGCAAAAAGATCGTGCTGAAGAACGACTACATCCGGCAGGTGCTCGACGTTTATCACGTTTGACGTCTCGATCGACATCGAGACGCGGTATCAACATGGGAAAGAAGGAGACACCATGTCCAGCTACAAGATTGCACTGAATTTCGAAGACGGTGTGACCCGTTTCATCGAATGCAAGGCGGGCGAGAAAGTCCTCGACGCGGCGTTTCGCGCGCGGATCAACCTGCCGATGGATTGCTCAGACGGCGTGTGCGGCACCTGCAAGTGCCGCGCCGAAAGCGGCAGCTACGACCTGGGCGAGGACTATATCGAAGACGCGCTGAGCGAAGACGAAAAGGACAGCGGTCTCGTGCTCACCTGCCAGATGGTGCCGGAAAGCGATTGCGTGATCGCGATTCCCGCGTCTTCCACGGTGTGCAAGACCGGGCAGAGCAGGTTTGCGGCCACGGTGGCGAGGATCGAACAGCACAACGATGCCGCGGTCGTGCTCGAACTGGACGTCGACGCAGCGGGCCCCGTGTTCCTGCCGGGCCAGTACGTCAATATCGACGTGCCGGGAAGCGGCCAGCATCGTTCGTATTCCTTTTCTTCTGCGCCAGGCGAATCGAAAATCAGTTTCCTGATCAAGAAGATTCCGGGCGGCGTGATGAGCACCTGGCTCGAAGCCGCACAACCGGGCACGAAGCTCGATTTGACGGGCCCGCTCGGCAGCTTCTATCTGCGTGACGTGCAGCGGCCGCTGCTGTTCCTCGCAGGAGGCACGGGTCTGGCGCCGTTCCTCTCGATGCTGGAAGTGCTCGCGCGTACCCACGCGCAGCATAAGGTGCACCTGATTTACGGCGTGACGCGCGACCTCGACCTTGTGCTGGTCGAAGCCATCGAAGCGTACGCGGCGAAGCTGCCTAACTTCAGCTTCGCTACCGTTATCGCCGATGCGGAGTCGAATCACCAGCGAAAAGGCTGGGTCACGCAGCATATTCCCGCCGATGCCTTGAACGATGGCGACGTCGACGTGTATCTGTGCGGGCCGCCGCCGATGGTGGACGCCGTGCGCAAGTATTTCGACGACGAAGGCGTGAAGCCCAACAGCTTCCACTACGAGAAGTTCACCCCCAACGCAGTCCCGAAGGCGGCATGATCATGCAACGATTCGCAGGCAAAGTCGTCGTCGTCACCGGTGCGGCACAGGGAATTGGCCGCGGCGTGGCGCTGCGCGCGGCGGCCGAAGGCGGCAAGGTGGTGTTCGTCGATCGCGCGGAATTCGTCGCCGAAGTCGCGGCCGAGGCGCAGGGCGCGCAGACGGCGGGATTCGTCGCCGACCTCGAAACGTATGACGGCGCGAAAGCGGCAATGGATTTCGCTGCGCAAAAGTTTGGCGGCATCGACATTCTCGTCAACGGGGTAGGTGGCGCCATCCGCATGCGTCCGTTCGCGCAATTCGAGCCGGCGCAGATCGATGCGGAAATTCGCCGCTCGCTCATGCCCACGCTCTATGCGTGCCATGCCGTGCTGCCGCATTTGCTCGAGCGCGGGCGCGGAACCATCGTGAATGTGTCGTCGAACGCCACGCGCGGCATTCGCCGCGTACCGTATTCGGCGGCGAAGGGCGGCGTGAATGCGATGACGCAATCGCTGGCCATGGAATACGCGGAGCACAATATCCGTGTGGTCGCCACGGCGCCGGGCGGCACCGAAGCGCCACCGCGCCGCATTCCGCGCAATGCCGCCGGCGACAGCGAGCAGGAAAAGGCGTGGATGGGCGAGGCGGTGCGGCAGGTCACCGAATCGACCTTCTTCAAGCGCTACGGCAGTCTCGAAGAGCAGGTCGCACCGATCCTGTTTCTTGCTTCGGACGAGGCGAGCTATATCACCGGCTCGATCTTGCCGGTCGCCGGAGGCGATACGGGCTGAGCCATGAACGCATGGTGACGGCGGGCACGCGCAAGCGGGCGAGGTGATATGCTCGAAAGAGTCCGGTTCTCGCCCCGCTGCCCATGAACATCGATCCCGCTGTCGTCAAAGCCTTCGCGCCAACGGGCACGTTGCGCGCGTCGATTAATCTCGGCAATCCGATACTCGCGAATCGCGATGTGGCGTCGGGCGAACCGTTTGGCGTTTCCGTCGATCTCGCGCGTGCTTTCGCGCAGCATTTGAGTGTGCCGCTCGAACTTGTCGTATTCGACGCAGCGGGCAAATCGGTCGAAGCCGTGAGCGATGAACGCGCCGACTTCGGCTTCTTTGCCGTCGATCCCAAGCGAGGCGAAACAATCGCGTTCACCGCGCCTTATGTGTTGATCGAAGGCTTCTATCTGGTTCGCGACGATTCGCCGGTGCGCACCAATGCCGATGTCGATCAACCGCATCATCGCGTGGCCGTGGGCAAGGGCAGTGCTTACGACCTCTTTCTCACGCGAGAATTGAAGCAGGCGCAGATCGTGCGCGCACCCACTTCGCCTGCCGTCGTGCGGACCTTCCTCGAACAAGGGCTCGAAGTGGCCGCGGGCGTGAAGCAACAACTCGAAGCCGACGCCGCGAAGGCCGGCGGCTTGCGCCTGCTCGACGAGCGCTTCATGGTGATTCGCCAGGCCATGGGCGTCGCGAAGCGCCGTGGTCAGCAGGCCGCCGAAGCGCTCGGCGCGTTTGTCGAAACGATGAAGGCATCGGGATTCGTCGCACAAGCATTGGAGCGCCACGCAATAGCGGGAGCATCGGTTGCGCCGGCCGCTTGAACGAATCGCGTCAAGCCAAAAGAGAGAGCGTATTAAAAGAACAATCGACACGCTCCGAGGGCCGATTACTCCGTGGGTTCTCGATGTGGATAATCGGCCATTCTCGCCGGATTTAATACGTTACGCCGAAAGCATGATGTAATTTATCCGGCAGCATTCACGCCCCGCACATTCCTCGGCGCGCGTCGAGCCTTGCCGGGCGCGGTTGTGCCATCGACGCCACGTCGCTCGAATTTCGACACCATTTTTATTTTCGACACCCTATGATGCGGGTGTTCGATTCACACCGCGCTCGCCACACGATTTCCATTTTGTCATTGCATTTTCAACATCGATGAATTGCACGATTCGCAATAATCATCGGCGGAAAGCTTTTGGCTTTTGAATCTGCACCGAAATGGCATGGACGCATATGTGGTTGCACGTCGATGGTGCCGGCTGCCTGAATTCGATGCATTAACCCACCGCCCAATCCGGAGCTTGAAAACATGAAAAAATCGCTACTCGCCGCGACACTCCTGAGCGCCTTTGCTGTTTCGGCGCACGCGCAAAGCAGCGTGACCCTCTACGGACTGATCGACACCGGTATCGTCTACACGAACAACCAGTTCGGCCACAGCAACTGGCAGATGAACACCAGTTCCACGCAGAACACGGTGTTCGGACTCAAGGGTTCGGAAGACCTGGGCGGCGGTCTGCACGCGATCTTCAAACTCGAGCAAGGCTTCCTGCTCAACAACGGCGCGCAGGCGTTCTCGGGTCTCGGCTTCGGTTCGCAGGCGTGGGTGGGCCTGCAAAGCGATCCGTACGGCACGCTCACGTTCGGCCGCCAGTTCGACGTGATGAACGACCTCGTGGGCCCGCTCACGGCGGAATTCAACACGTGGGGCGGCAACCTCGCGGCCCACCCGTTCGAGAACGACAACCTGGCCGCGAATTCGGTGGTCGTCAACAACTCCGTCAAGTACGCGAGCCCGACCTGGTACGGCGTGACGTTCGAGACGATGTACTCGTTCAGCAACAAGGCAGGCGACTTCGCGAACAACCGCTCGTACGGTTTCGCCGTTTCGTATAGCCAGGGTCCGCTGAACCTCGCGGCCGGCTACCTGCAGTTCAACAACGCGGGCAACGGCAGCGGCGCGGTCACCTCCGGCGACACGAGCGCGAACTTCCTGGCGGAGCGCCAACGCGTCTGGTCGCTCGGCGGCAACTACACGTACGGCCCGGCCACGGTGGGTCTGGTCTGGAGCCATTCGCAGATCGACAACGCCGCAGGCGTCTACTCGTTCGGCACGGGCACCTATCTTGGCTCGAACGACGACTCCGCCGGCTCGCTCGCCGGTTCGCTGCGCCTCGACAACTTCGAAGCGAACGTGAAATACGCGCTTACGCCGGCATGGAGCGTTTCGGGTGCGTACACGTACACGCACGGCGCGTACAACGGCACGAACCCGGGCTGGAACACGGCAATGCTGCAAACGGACTACGCGATCAGCAAGCGCACCGACTTCTACCTCGAAGGCGTGTACCAGAACGTGCACGGCGCACCGGAGGGCTCCGTGCTTTCGCACGCCATGATCAACACGCTCTCGCCTTCGTCGACCGATACGCAGGTCGCCGTGACGGTGGGCATGCGTCACGCGTTCTAAGTCGATTCAGCGATGACTTCGGCGGGCACCTGTCCCCGCCGGACATTTCCTCCTGCGCGGCGGGCTTCCTCGAAAACGGGAGCCCGCCGCGTTGTCACAACTGCGCCCGCTCAATCGTGCTTCCTCTGAATCCAGATAGTTGAACTTTTCAACTATCTGGCTATACTGGCGTCCAGCTGGCGTACGGATGGGAGCACGCATTTGTATTCGGATTTCCTTACCTTCAGGCTCGATCAAACGAGCGCGCTGCTGATGGATCGCGCCAACGCGGTCTACCGCGAGCGCTGGGATCTCGACGTGCGTGCCATGCGCGTGCTGCGCATCATCCGCGCCGAGCCGGGCATCACGCCCAAGGCCGTTTCGCAGCGCGCGCTCATCGAAAAAACGCTGCTTTCCAAAACGCTCGGCGAACTCGAATCGCGTGGCCTGATTGGCCGCGGCACGCATGCGCAGGACCGGCGCAGCGTCGTGCTGCGCGTCACGCCCGCGGGCGCGAAGGTGGCCAATGCCTCCGAAAAAGCCGGCTCGAAGCTCGAATCCGAACTCGCCGCCGTGCTCACCGAACACGAGCGCAAGACGCTCGACCAGTTGCTCGCCAAGCTTGCGCAAAGCCTGATCGAGGGTGTTTGAGATCGCGGCGCGCACGCCGCACATTGGACAATGAAATACGCATGAAGGAGTCGTCCATGCCGAATCGGGTCGAAACCGTGGCACCCGCCATTGACGCGCTGCTGCCCGAACTCGAGGCGCTCTATAAGGATCTGCACCAGCATCCTGAACTCTCGATGCAGGCGTTCCGCACGGCGGCGCTCGTGGCGGTGCTCGACCCCACCTTGCGCGCCGGCCTCGAAGCGATGCTGTGCGCGGCCGCCGCGTGGCTTGGCCGCGAAAGCGAGGCGGCGTGAGCGTGGCACTCGGGGCTCACGTGGGCGCGCATCTCAACGCTCACACGGCCTATACGGCACTCGACCTGATCGGCACGTTCACCTTCGCGATCTCCGGCGCCGTGGCCGCGCGGCAGCGGCGGCTCGACCTGTTCGGCATCGTCGTCGTGAGCTTCATGGTGGCGTGCGGCGGCGGCATCATCCGCGATCTGTGCATCGGCGCGGTGCCTCCCGCCGGGCTCGCAAACTGGGCCTATCTCGCGGTCACCCTGCTGGCTACGGGACTGACCATTGCCGCGTATCCGCAGGTGAGGCGGCTGCGTCATCCCGTGCTGCTGTTCGATGCGATCGGTCTTGGACTCTTTGCGGTGGCCGGTGCGCAGAAGGCGCTCGCGTATAGCCAGAGCGCGGAACCGGCCATCATCCTCGGCATCGTGAGCGCGGTGGGAGGCGGCGTGATGCGCGACGTGCTGCTCTCGCGCGTGCCCGCCATTCTCGAGCGCGAGATCTATGCTTCGGCGGCGCTGCTTGGGGCCAGTGTGCAGGTTGGGCTCACGTATGCGGGCTGGTCGACGTTCTGGACGCCCTGGGTCGCCGTGATTTCCTGCGTGGCATTGCGGCTGGCCTCGCTCTATTTCGGCTGGCGTTTGCCGGTTTTTCACGCCGTGCGCGCAAGCCACCCGCAGCCGGCGCAGCGCGCCGACGCCGCAAAGCCCGGCGGCAAGGCAGATTCGCGGCACGACGCGCGCTAGCGTCGGTCACCTTACGCCGCCGGATCGAACGCCTGTGCGATGCGCCGCGCATGGTGCGGCGCAGTACGCAAAATGCTCGACGCCACCGGCGCCGTCGCGCCGGTACAACTCTGTACGACGTTTGCCGCCCAGCCAAAATACGGCTTTTCTCACCACGCGCTATGCTTTTTGGTGCGCGATGTGGCCGGCAGGAGACCAGGGACGCCGGCTGGTCCGCACGTTCAACCACGCGATCCGCCCCGGCATGGACCGGACCAGGAAAGAAGACTCCACGAGGGAGCCAAAGTGAAAACGACTCTGGGCGCAGTGGTGCTGCTCGCCGCCAGTTCGGCCGCGAGCGCACAATCGAGTGTCACGATGTATGGCCGCGTGGATGGCGGCATCGAATACCTCAATCACATCGCGAACGGTAACGGCGGCAGTTCGACCCGCTGGAGCGCCGAAGGCGGCGACTGGGGCACCAGCATGTTCGGCCTCAAGGGCACTGAGGACCTGGGCGGCGGCAGCGCCGCGATCTTCAACCTCGAAACCGCTGTGCAGATCATGAACGGCACCACGGGGGGCGGACGGCTTTGGTCGCGCCGCGCGTACGTGGGTTTGAAGAACGACACATGGGGGCAACTGCAAGCCGGCCGTAATCTCTTCATCGACAGCGACGGCGTGTGGGCATTCGATCCGTTCGTGCAGCAGGCGGTGTCGTCGGCCTCGCTCGTGCGTGGGCGCAACTGGCAGCAAACGAGCAATAACGTCGAATATCACAGCCCGGTGTGGAACGGCCTCGACGTGCAGGGCCAGTATTCGTTCGGCAACCAGCCAGGCAACTTCAACGCCGGTGCCGAAGGCGAGTTCGGCCGCTCGGACGGCATCATGCTCTCGTATCATTCGCCGCTTTTCGATTTGCGCGGCATCTACGACGAACTGCGCGATTCGAGCGGGCGCTTTTCCAACATCTTCACGGCCTCGCGCGAATACTTCGTGGGCGGCAACCTGCGCGTGCAGAAGTTCAAGATCCAGGCTGCGTACACGCATTACTCCGCACCCGATTCGCCGCCCGGCATCTCCGATACCGCCGACCACTACTGGCTGGGCGCGACCTACCAGGCCACACCGAAGTGGGCGGTGACCGCCGCGGGTTTCTATATTCACGTAGGTGAGGGCGGTGGCGACGCCTCGCACGACCCCGCGAGCCACGCCATGCTTTACGCGCTCGGCGCGACGTACAACCTGAGTGCGCGCACGTTCCTGTATGGCACGGTCGCCTATGTGGACAACAGCAAGAACGGTACGTTCTCCGTGTTCGCCACGCCGCGCGACTCGAGCACGCCGACCAGCCCCATGGCGGGTCAATCGCAAACCGGCGCCTACGTCGGGATGATGCACGTGTTCTGACGCCACGCTTTTTTCCGCCATCGCAGACGGCATTCTTCGAGGAAAGTTGAGATCATGGCCAGACTATCGAAACCGCTGGGCTTCATCGGAGTCATCTCCGTACTGTTCACATTGCTCACCGCGGTGTATCTGCTGGCTGGCGGCGCGTGGCTCATTTCGCTCGGCGGCTCGCCGTACTACGTCGTGACGGGCGTGCTGCTGCTCGTCTTCGCGTGGCTTTTGTGGCGCGCGAGCCCCTCGGCGTTCGTGCTCTACGCGATCGTGCTCATCGGTACGGCGATATGGGGCCTCTGGGAGTCGGGGCCGGACTTCTGGGCGCTCGTGCCGCGCTCGGGCGTGCTGGTGGTGTTCGGCATCTGGCTGCTTGTGCTCATGAGCTGGCACCTGGAGCGCCCGCGCCAGTTCGGCGTGCTTTCGCTCGTGGTCGGACTGCTCGTGTGGGGCGGCGTGCTCGTCTATGCGCATTTCAACGACCCGCAGCAGAACAACGGCTCGCTCGCGGCGGTGAGAGCCACGCCCGCGCCGAATGTCGACGGCATCGAGCCGTCCGAGTGGCCTGCCTATGGACGCGACCAGCAAGGCACGCGCTACTCGCCGCTGCAGCAGATCACGCCCGAGAACGTGCATAACCTCGAGGTGGCCTGGACCTTCCGTACCGGCGACATGAAAGGCCCCAACGATCCGGTAGAGATCACCAACGAAGTCACGCCGATCAAGATCGGCGATCTGCTTTACCTGTGCTCGCCGCACCAGATCCTGTTTGCACTCGATGCGCAAACCGGCGAGCTCAAATGGAAGTTCGATCCGAAGCTGCAGGCCGATCCCTCGTTTCAGCACGTGACCTGCCGGGGCGTGTCGTTCGTGGATCTATCGGCGGCATCCGTGAACGCCGCGGCGGCGGACCTGGGAGCGACGGCAACGACGCCCGTGGCCGCGTCGGACGCCGCGGCGGCTTCGGGCGCCGAAGCGGCTGCGCCGGCCAGCGATCCCGCGTCGGCCACGCAAGCCGCTGCGCCCGCGAGCGAACCCGTGGCCGCAGCAACACCTGCCGCCGCGAGCGGCACGTGCATGCGCCGCATCCTGCTGCCCGTGAACGACGGTCACCTCTATGCACTCGACGCGCTGACGGGCGAGCGCTGCACGGGTTTCGGCAACAACGGCGGCCTCGACCTCCAGCACGCCATGCCGGTCACGACGCCGGGCATGTACGAGCCCACTTCGCCGCCCATCGTGACGAACAAGGTGATCGTCGTGGCGGGCGCGGTGGAAGACAACTTCTCGAACCGCGAGCCCTCGGGCGTGATTCGCGGCTTCGACGTGCGCACCGGCGAACTGCTGTGGGTGTTCGATCCGGGCGCGGCTGACCCGAACAAGATTCCGGGGCCGGGCGAGCACTACACGTGGAATTCGCCGAACTCGTGGGCGCCGGCCGCCTACGATGCGAAGCTCGACATCGTCTATCTGCCGATGGGCGTGAAGACGCCGGACATCTGGGGCGGCGACCGCACGCCCGACCTCGAGCGTTACGCAACGGGCCTGCTCGCGCTGCACGCGTCGACCGGCAAGCTCGCCTGGTTCTACCAGACGGTGCACCACGACCTGTGGGACATGGACCAGCCCTCGCAGCCCACACTGGCCGACATCACCGACAAGGACGGCAAGACCGTGCCGGTGGTGTACGCGCCTGCGAAGACGGGCAACCTGTTCGTACTCGACCGCCGCACGGGCGCGCTCGTCGTGCCCGCGCCCGAAATGCCGGTGCCGCAGGGCGCGGCGCCCGGCGACCACGTCTCGGCCACGCAGCCGTTCTCTCAACTCACGTTCCGGCCGTCGAAGAATCTCACCGACGCCGACATGTGGGGCGCCACGATGTACGACCAGCTCATCTGCCGCGTGATGTTCCACCAGCTGCGCTATGAAGGCACGTTCACGCCGCCTTCGCTGCAAGGCTCGCTCATTTTCCCGGGCAACCTCGGCATGTTCGAGTGGGGCGGCCTCGCCATCGACACCGACCGACAGATCGCGGTGGCGAACCCCATTGCGCTGCCGTTCGTCTCGCGGCTCATTCCGCGCGGACCGGGCAATCCGATCGAGCCGCAGCCGGGCGCGAAGGGCAGCGGCACGGAGGCGGGCGTCCAGCCGCAATACGGCGTGCCTTACGGCGTGACGCTCAATCCGTTCATGTCGCCGATCGGGCTGCCCTGCAAGCAGCCGGCATGGGGTTATATCTCCGTCGTCGACCTGAAGACCAACCAGATCGTCTGGAAAAAGCGCATCGGCACGACGCGTGACAGCTCGCCGATTCCGGTAGCCTTCCGCACGGGCATGCCGATGCTGGGCGGCCCGATGGTGACGGCGGGCGGCGTGATCTTCATCGGCGCGACGGCGGACAACTACCTGCGCGCCTTCGACGTGAACAACGGCAACCGGCTCTGGCAAGCGCGGCTGCCTGCGGGAGGGCAGGCCACGCCGATGACGTACGCGGTGAACGGTCGCCAGTTCGTCGTGATCGCGGCGGGCGGGCACGGCTCGTTCGGCACGAAGCTCGGCGATTACGTGATTGCCTACGCGCTGCCGAAGCAATAAGCAACGCGCGGCCGCCCGGCAGCACAGGGCGGCCTCGGCTTACGGTTTTCCCACGCGGCGGCAGGCGACAAGCACAGTGCCTGCCGCCCCTCAAGCAGCATACGACGCACCGCTCGTGTGCCTCACCCGCTTTTCCCTCATGAATCGAACATTGCGCGCGCCGCGCGCCTGGGCGGTGTTGTCTGCGGCAACCTTCGCCACGTTGCACACCATAAGCGCATACGCGCAAAGCTCGGTCACGCTGTACGGGGCACTCGACACGAGCATCGAGGTGACGAATCCGGGCGCGGGCTGGGTTGCGCGCATGGACTCGGGCGCGTATCGCGGCTCGCGATTCGGGCTGCGCGGCGTGGAGGATATCGGTGGCGGCATCAAGATATTGTTCGAGCTGGAAAACGGCTTCGGCTCCAACGACGGCACCTTTGCCGTAGCCAACACGATCTTCAATCGCCAGGCGTGGATAGGGCTCGGCACGCAGTGGGGCACGGTGCGCGTGGGGCGGCAATACTCGCCGATCTATATTCCGTTCAAGGGACAGCTCGACGCGTTCGGCGCGGGCACCATCGCTTCGGGCCTCAACAATCTTTCGAAGATCACGCCTTACGAAAGCAACGCGATCACGTATCTGTCTCCCGACGTCTACGGTTTCTCGACCACGCTGATGGCCTCGCTGCGCGATCCGTCCACGGGTATCAACGGGCTGGCCGGCAACATCGAAACCATCGAGTGGCGGCGCGGAACGTTTCGCATATCCTATGCACATCAACAGCAAAACGGCAACGGAGCGCTGCGAGCCAATCTGGGAGGCATGTCGTACGTGCTCGGGCCGGTGACCGGATTTCTCGCGTACTTCAACGGGGATGGCGGCACGCCGCGCAACCACAACAACGGTGTCTCGATCTCGGCGCGCTATGCGGTCACCGCGCGGTTTCGCGCGTCGCTCGGTTACGCGTGGGTGCACGACCTCTCGGGCGCCGACAACGACGCCGACCAGTTCAGCGCCGCGTGCGAGTACGACCTCTCGAAGCGCGTACTGCTCTACGCGAGCGCAGGGTGGCTCCGCAATCGCGGCGAGGCGACGTACACGCTGCGCGGCGTGAACGTGACCGGCCTGCCGCCGTCCTGGCCGGGCGCGCCTGTGCGCGGCGTGCAGTTCGGTATGATCGACCGCTTTTAAAGCGTACTCGTTGTGCCGGATTCGACTCGCTGGATCTCGTTCCCGATCGCGTGCCGACCGGCATTGTCGGCCGCAACGGCGTCGACAAAAGCATGCTCGCGCAACTGGCGTGCTCGGGCCGGTTAGCGGCGTTGGCAAGGCGCGGATCTGCCTAGTCGAAGGCCGTGCAGAGGCGCTCGATCGGTGCCGCGATCAGTATGCAGATCGAGAAAGCGAGACCAAAGGTGAAGGCCACGGAAGTGGCCGCGCCGCACCAGGCGATGAAGCGCCTGGCGTCGCGCTTTTCGTGCGCGACGTTGGCAATCTTGCGCCAGGCGCGGCCCGCAGCGTACGTAATGGCGAGCGCGAGCACGAGCGCGCAGGCCGAGGCGACGCCGAGGATCCACTGCGTGCCGTGCCAGCCTGGCATCGGATCTCGCGTGACAGCGTCGGCGCAGGCCGTGGAAACGAGCGTGACGCCAAGCGCCAGATGCAGCAGCCAGATGAGCGGCACCGCGCACAGACCGAGCCAGCCGGCGACGCGCTGTGCGCGCGTCGGCTCCAGGTGCGAGCCGGGGCGGGGTGGTTGCCCGGACACGTGGGCGGACGCCATGAGTTCCTCCGGTGAGACGGCATGGATTGGCCGCGCAGGAGGCGTGCCTGAGTGGGGCGATTTGATTTGCACTACATAAAACTATGTCTTCGCAGAGTACGACTTGCTTTGATGCGGTGCAATATGTAACCGTACCGTGGCTACTTGCAGCGGCGTCGCGAGTTCGCAGCGCCAAGCGAATACCCTTCGATATGTGCACATGATAGGAAGGCCGCCTGCGTGGAGACACGCGTGGCCTTTTCGCTTGGCGGGTTGGGTTTCAGGCGTGTGCAGCACGCTCCAATACTTCGCGCGCTGCACGGCCAAGCACTTCCTCCGACCACTGATTCACACTCTCGCCCGAGACGGCCGCGGCGATGCCAACACGCGCATGCACGTCAGGGGCGATGCGGAGCATTAGCTTGGGTAGCGTCGCGATAGCAGGGCCGAGATGAGGTTGTCCCGATACAGAAAGGATTGCTATATGACCAGCGAGTAGAACCGATCAGCAGTAGTTTTGTGTGTGATTCACGGACATCGTTTCAACTAATATGGAACGATGGAGCACGAAATTTCGATGCGATTACGGTGGGTACGCATGTATCACGAGACCAGTGACGCCGGTCTCGTGTGCACGCGTTGTGGCATCTCCAGGCCAACGCTTCGCAAACTGGTAGCGCGTGGCAAGAATGCGAACATTGCTGTGGTTGCCGTGGCCCGTGAACTCACGGGATTCATCTGGGACATTGGCCGACTGTCAATCTCACTGGCTGTGCCGGGTGGTGCACAGGGGGGCAACACAGCAGGTTCACCTTGCCGGCCACTGCAGAACAGCAATCCGAAGGAGTTTCCTGAAGGCGGCGTAGCCCGGCACCCGAGCAACCCGCGCCCCGGCTGTGCAACGGATGTCATCCGATTTGCGGCTTCAGATAGCGGCAGGCTCATTGGGCGGAATGGAATGAACGCCTCCACCCTGGCCGGTGAGGAAATGCAGGAAGGTGGATCCTCGCGGGCCGACGGCATCAAAGTGCCCAAGGTGGGAGATCATGACGATTTCCCAAGGCAAAGCGGATTATATCGGCATCGTCCACAAGCGGCTCACGAATATTGTCGACCTGTCGGCCACGATATACGCGATCAGGGTCGGGCAGAAATGTGATGGAAACGGGATAGTTGAGGCGCGGCGTCAGGTCACGCAGCTCGCCAGCCGGGTCACGCGAGATCGCATGGAACTCTGCTTCGATAAAAACACCTGGCACCTCCCAGATCGCCCAGCCGTTCAACTGTTCTCCGCCGTGAGCAGCAATGTATTCTGGCACGATGGTGAAGCATTCAAGTGGTGGCTGCTCGACGAGCGGCAGATGTGAGACACGTAGAGGCGGATTCGGCGCAATGCGCGCACAAAAGTCGCGCGTTTCCCGAGCATCAAGCAGGGCGGCTAAAGGTTCTCGCATCTGTCAGAAAGGTGAGACCAAGGGTAGTTGATTGTCCATAACCGAAGGCCGCCTGCGTGGTGACACGCGGCGGCCTTTTTGCATGGCGATCTGTATTTCAGGCGTGTGCGTTGTGATTCATCGCCTCATTCACTGCACGCCGCAATACGTGCTCCGACCATTGGTTGATACTTTCGCCGGCCGCAGATGCTGCAACACCAATCGCGGCGTGGATGCCCGGATCGATGCGGAGCATCAGCCTGCCGGATGCGGGCTTGTCAGGTGACACGCCGCGCTCCCGGCAGTCAGACAGATAATCATCGACGGCCTCAACGAAGGCCGTGCGCAGCTCGGCCACAGACTCTCCGTGAAAGCTGATGATGGAATTCACGCCGAGCACACGCCCGACGAAAATGTTGTCGCGCTCATCGAACTCGACGCGCGCCGTATAGCCGTTGTGGTGCATGGTGTTCATGGCTTGACTCCTGCTCGTTCAAAAAATTCTCTTGCTTCCTCTATCTGATACCGTCGCGCCTCTTTGCCGGGGTGGGGGCGGTGACACCGCCACTCCTGGCCGTTCAACAGGATCTTGACGCGGGAACCTTCCCGTTCAATCACTTCCCCGTCGAGTGATTTCACCAGTGCTTCAATGTCGGAGAACACCACGCCGCTCAAGGTCGGCTTCGTGAAGATCGCGGCGAGGGTGCGGGCGTGTTTCGTTTTCATGCTCAGATGATATCAAAAAGTGGCAGCATAGTGCAATCACAAAATGATATCAACCCGATGCGCTGGGAGGCGAAGGGCATCAGGAGGCGCCAGAAGCGCCCGGCGCGCTCGGGGTGGCAGGTTCCAGCCGCGCACATAGAACGCGAAGCTGCGTTGACTTGAAAGATAGTGCGGTGCGTGGACGCCGACCCATGCCAGCATTTCCGCGGGCGGCACGTCGGGCACGGCGGGATCGGGTTCGATGTTCGCCGTCACGCCAACGTCGGAAGCGTTGGACGGGCTTTCGGCGAGCGGAGCTGCAGCGGTAGATTCGCGTTTCAAAAGGTGCAGCAGCTCGATGCGATGCCACGGGATTGGGGACTGGCCAGCGACGTAATTACGGACAGTCCGGGTGCAGCAGCGGAGGATATCGGCGACACGGGCGACTGACACACCATCTGTCAACGTCAGGAAGTCGGACAAGTCGCCGGGACGGGGAACTGCGGCAATCATGGGCGGTGGGGCTGAGTTCCTGTAAGAATTTGTAAGTATTTTTACAAACTCCCAACTCAACCTGTCGGAGTTGATAAAGTTTCAGCCCGTTAGCCTCTACAATTTGACATAACATAAATTATCGAATTTTTTATGGGGTGCGATGCTATAATCGAGACTTCTACGCCGGTTACGCTTGTCGATTCCCGGCTCCGTCAAGATAATCTCCCATTCGAGCGCAATCGCCGGCGCCCACACGACCCAACGCATGACCAAGGACATGAGCGCTCCCGCATGGGCTGAGGATTATCGCCACTGGTTTGCCGAGCTCAAGCAGCGCGTCGAGCGCGCGCGGCAGCGCGCCGTTGCCAGCGCGAATCGCGAACTGGTTACGCTGTACTGGCAGATCGGCCGCGATATTCTCGACAGGCAGCAGCGACAAGGCTGGGGCGCCGGCGTTGTCGACCGGCTCGCGCGCGACCTCAAGGCAGCTTTTCCCGACATGCGAGGATTCTCGCCGCGCAACCTCAAGTACATGCGCGCGCTGGCACAAGCCTTCCCGCAGCCGGAATTTGTGCAACAGCCCGTTGCACAATTACCGTGGTCACACGTCGTGACACTGCTGGACAAGCTCAACGACGACGCCCAACGGCTGTGGTATGCGCAAAAGTCGCTCGAACACGGCTGGTCGCGCAGCGTGCTGACCATGCAGATCGAGACGGTCGCCCATGCGCGTGCCGGGAACGCCGTCACGAATTTCGCCGACCGGTTGCCGCCATCGCAGTCCGATCTCGCGCGCGACGCGCTCAAGGATCCGTATATCTTTGACTTTCTCGGCCTGGCCGAGAACGCCCAGGAGCGCGACATCGAGCGCGCGCTCACCCAGCACATTACCCGCTTCCTGCTCGAACTGGGCGCCGGTTTCGCGTTCGTGGGGCGCCAGTACCGGTTGGAGGTGGGTGGCGATGAGTTCTTCGTCGATCTGCTTTTCTACCATCTCAAGCTGCGTTGCTATGTCGTCGTCGAGCTGAAAACGACTCCGTTCAAGCCTGAATATGCGGGCCAGTTGAACTTCTACCTGTCCGCGATCGATGCGCAGGTCAAGGCGCCCGAGGACCAGCCGACCATCGGCCTGCTGCTGTGCAAGGAAAAGAACCGGCTCGTGGCGGAATATGCCCTGCGTGGCGTCGCCAAACCGATGGGTGTGGCCGAGTACCAACTGATGCGCGAGGTACCGCCGTCGCTGGAGACCGGTCTGCCGAGCATCGATCAGATCGAGGCCGAGCTGCGCCCCGACCTGCCGGACGGCACTGCCTAGATATTGCTCGGCCACGCCTTCGCTGCCTTTGCCGGCAGATGCTAGCGCCGAAGACTGAAGATTCGCAGCAGTTCATCGCGCAACCCGGAGATATCGAGGACATGCTGCGCGCGGGTCACGGCCACGTAGAGCAGCCGGATCTCATCCTCGTCCGGCATCGGGCTGCCATCGGCGCCACGCAGGCGGAAGTCGTTCGCCACCTTGACCCGCTTCCATTCGAGGCCTTTGGCGCGGTGAACGGTCGAGATCACATAGTCGACGGCGCCTTCCGTCGCCGAGCGCTGCGCCAGGGCCCGCAGATAGCCGGTGCCCAGTTCATCGACGATGCGCACAACCGGTAGCAGGTCTTGGCCGAATGGACTGCGCGCAAACGCCTGTGCGTCGCTCCAAGTCTCGAACAGCGAAAACGCCGCTGGGCGGAACGCGCGCTGGCCGGCCAGCAGCCGGTCCGCGCCCTCCGCATAGGCGAGAATCTCGGCGGGACTCATCCGGATCGTCGGCCGGTGTCCTGCCTCGAGTCCTGCAGCGAACTGCCAGATCGCCGTGACGTTCTTCCGGCACAGGATCGCGTCGACCGGCGGCGCTAGCGCTGGATCTTCCACCATGATCGAGCCGATGGCGTCCTGTCCCCGGATGGGCGTGCGCTCGCCCAGCAGCGTGAGCAGCCGGCTCGCCAGCGCCGCGAATGTGGCGCCAAAGCGGAACGACTCCGTGAGCGCGCATCCGGGTGCGTCGATCTGCGCCATCGCATTGACCGCGCCGCGCCACTCGTAGATTTGCTGGTAAGGGTCGCCCACGTAGATGATCTGCGCGTGGCGCTGCCGGCCGAGAACCGAAAGCATGACACCGTCGCTGTCCTGGGCTTCGTCGAACAGGAGGTAGTCGGCTTCGATGCGTGGCTCCGAGAGCGCCCAAAGCTTCAGGAGCACATCCGGCGAAATGGGCGTTCCTGTGTGGGTTGCCGCGCCCTCTTCCCACAGCCGCCCGACGGAAGGCAGCAGGTAGGCGCGCAGTTGTGTGGCCACCACTTCATCAATTTTTTCATCGACGACGATATGAAGCGCTGCCGGCCGGAGATCCGCGGAGCGGCAGAACCGGTCCCGCCCGTCGGCAATCATCCGCCCGATCTCGAATGGAGCGATCTCGACGGCCTTGCCCGTCACCGTCCGCACTTCCAGCGGGCCAAGCCCGTAGCGTGCAGCCAGTTCATGCGGTGGCTCGCCCTGCAAACTCATGCGGTTTCGCAGCGACGGGCTGACGGAGGCCCACGCTAGCGAATGCATGGTCCGTGAATCGACGTGAGGCGGAAAGCGCCGGCGGCGCTCGCCGCGATTTCCCGATTGAACGCGAGGTGCATGCCGCGCCGCTGGCCGAAATGCTCTGCCACGAGCTGGAGCGTGGAGGTCTTGGCCGCGCTGGCAAATGCCTTGATCTTCAGGTCCCCGGCGCGACACGCCGCCTCGATCACGGCCTGTTGTTCTCCCGTGAGAATAAAGGTCCTGTTCACGCGATACCAGACCTCATGTGCGGTCGCTCCTGGCGATATGGAGTCGCTGATTTTCGCATGGCGCACAGCCGATCGACCGGCCCGGAGCCGAACGCGCCATCGGGACGTCCGCGGTTGACCACCGGAGACAGCACACCCGGCGTTGCGAAAGCTGACAGGGCCCGTCACGTCTGAACAAGCTCAAGCCCGTTTTCGGCAGACCACTGCCGGTAGCGGTCAGAAGTTTCAAGGTCGTCAGGAAGCTCCTCGTCGAACGCATCGCTGGAATCGGAAGTTCAATAGATTTTTCCGGTATCGAGCGAGACATACGCGTTATGCTCTGTTGGCGCCGCATAGTTGACGAAGTCGAAAGCCAAAGAAAGATCGTCGTGCCTGACTGCGGCCATAGCTCCCCTCCGCCAGGGTTGTAACGTTCGAGCAGCCAACCTGGCAACCAGCCCGGGGCCGGCGTTCGCCGTCCGGTTCGCCGCGTCGGCGCCGTGACTCAAAGCTCCTCGCTCGGGTCAGCGATATCGAGCCGGAACGGCCATCCTTCCATGCTCATGAGCATTTGCCCGAGTTCGTCCCATGAAACCTCCTTGCCGTCGACAACCACAAGTGGCAGATGTCCCGGCTGCGATTCGTCCCATTCGATACGCCCGCGCACCATGCTGTCAATGATCTGGCGCTCATGAAAATCGATGTGCTTGACGGACAGCGCGCGACGAATCTTTTCGATGAGTCGCCCGAGCAGCACGAACACATCGTCGTCGGCCTCACCGATCAGTTGGAACCGGTAGCCAGCGGGAATTTCTCCGCGAAGCTCAAAGCCATCCAGAGCAATCCGGTCGCCCAGGAGGCGGAGCTGGAAATGGAACTGGTGGGACTCCCCTTGGCAGTCGATCATCCGGATGGGGTCAAGCCGGACGTTCTCAAAATCGGTGAATCCGGTGGACTCGGCAATCCTGGCATTGAAGCACAAAGTGCAGAGCAACTCGTAGCTGCCATCGCTGGAGCCGCAGTGGATGGTGTCCCAGGGCGGCGTCTGGCTGCCGCATTGTTCGCATCGCTCGTGTGCCATGTTGTGCCTGATGTAACGGTTCTTCCTGCGATCACTGCGAGGTTGGATTCCGGTTGCCGTCTGTGCCGGCACTGTTCGTCGCACGGTGCGGCAACAGGCAGCCCGACGAAGCCGCAATGGTGTGCGCTGGAACTGGCGAACGGATGCCGCTATTCTGACAGAGACTGCGAGCAGCGCCGCACTGGCGCCGAGCGCCTTGCGCCGCCTGACCGGGAAGGCGACACGCCATCCATGATCGACGCGTTCGATGAGGTCATTCCCGCACGGTGGCTTCCATGCGGACGCGCTACAGGCCTGATATGCCAGGAGCTCGGTAGCGGGCACCGCCTCTTCCCTCAAAATAATCAGAAATACTAACTAAAATGCGATCATTTAATTATGTCAAATCCTTTTGAACCCTCGCTGGACGAGATGCGCATAGAACTTCAAGTTCTCGGACGCGCAGTTAGCACACTGTTCGCAATACACCCAGACCCGACCGCGCCCCGCAGGGCGTGGGCGCGCGTCGTGAGCGACCTCTGTCCCGATGACCTCACCGCGACCGCCGATAAAGTCGCAAAGGAGCGCAACAAAATCCAATGCGAGGAGTTCCGGATCGCGACACAGCTTCAGGCTCGTATAGGCGCATTGCCCCGCTCCGTGGACTAAAGATCTGGCACCAAGGGTTTCACGCTCGGCACTCGCTAAGCGGGCGCTCATGCTGCATTTTCGCCCGCATCACGGATTCCGTCCGGACGGACTAAAGAAATATATAAAATGGCACAAAAAATCTACTTCGACGAATCTGGTTTCACCGGGGACAACCTACTTCACGAGCTACAGCGATTCTTCGCCTATGGGTCCGTTGCCACCGACGATGAAGAGGCAAAAGATTTCGTCGAGGCCCTCGTTGCGAAACACCGGATAAGGGACAGTATTACTACTGGTACATGACGCTGGACGTGTTCAGCCGCAAGATAGTCGGTCACGAAGTGCATGATGCGGAGTCGGCGGAACTGGCCGCATTGCTGATGCGACGTGCCAGTCTGGCGGAGGGTCTGGCAGGCCGTCGGCTGGTGCTGCACTCCGATAACGGCAGTTCGGCAGCATTGATGAAGCGCGGGCCTGGACGCAGCAGTTCGTGCGTTGGTACAACCATGAGCACAAACACAGCGGCCTGAAATTCGTCACGCCGGCGCAGCGCCACAACGGCGTAGCCGCCACAGTGCTCGCGCAACGTGAAGCCGTTTATGCAGAGGCCAGGCAGCGCAATCCACGGCGTTGGTCCCGATCGACGCGCAATTGGGAATTGAAGGATGAAGTCTGGCTCAATCCGGAGCGCATGCAGCCAGGAGAACTAAAGCAGGTTGCTTGAAGTGACGCGACAACTACGTTGACAACCGCCGACAGCGGCGTCACATAGATGCTAGAGGTCGCTCCGAGTTCGAGATCCAGCGCCACTGCACCAGCCTGGTCAGTGCTGATCAGCGCGCGCAGGTCGGTGCATTCTGCGGCTCGATGCGTCTCGAGATCTCCGAGTGCCGCTTGATCGCCGGTGAGGATGGCGCGAAACAAGATGTCAACGACAGGCGGCTGAGTCATAGACGGGCGATGATCGAGAGGGCAATTAGTGTCAGTGAATTTTCGTCAGGCTGATCCATGTGCCTGCGCTGCGACCGACATCCAGCACAGGTATATCGGCTTGCGTGACGGATTCCTTAAGTCGGATGGTTCGCCGGGGAGTCCACCTCGTTCCATCCCGCTCGCGCCACCGCAATCGCGTCATGAATCCGCTGCCCACGAGATGGTACGGCTTAGGGAATTGCACGCACGCTGGCAACGCCGAAGATGAAACCCACTGACACGGACGGCGGCGTGGGCGCCGGATGCCGTACACTTAAATCTCTCTGCCGCGCCCGCGGACCCAGTCGTGGTCGGGATGACTAATCGAGGCGCGGAATGCATAGCTTCTCGAGGACCAGTCACAGGGCTTGAACGATAGTGAGAAGGTCTCCGCCGGGAGAACCGCTCTTGCCAAACACTCGCTTCTGGACATCGATCGCTATCGCCATGGCGCTTTCGAGTGCATCAAGTCCTGCGGGTGTGATTGATGCCGATTTGGCTCGCGGGTGTGGTTTCCCGGCGTGCCGAACGATAAACCCTTTCGCTTCCAGCACGTTCATCATCTGCGACATCTGCATTGGCTCGATCTCGGCGGCACGTGACAATTCTGCCTGTGAAACCGGCTCGCCAGACCTGTTGCTCCAGGCCACGAGCGCCAACGTGGTGAACTGAAGATGGGTGAGGTTTGCCTCATCCAGAGCCCGGTTCATTTCACGCTGGAAGCGGTGCACGAGACGCCATAGGACGAATCCAATCGCTGCGTCGGGTGAGCCTAACGTCCTGCTCTCAAAGAAGTCTTTCAGGACTTCAGGGTTAACCCTCATCGCAATCTCCCAATCCAGCCACTTGAATCGCGGGAGCGATTCTTATATAAATATATTTACATGAAGTTCCATGAACTGGAAAGGAGATACGCCATGCCCCCCCGCAAACTGGATATTGGTTTTTGGAACTACGACCGCGCCCAGGCGTTGCGCGACGGGGAGGTCAAGATCGATGGCGTCGACGCGAGGTTCCATAATGGCCGCATCGTCACGGACATCTTCGAAGCGATGGTCAAGGACCGCGCCTATGACGTGTCGGACCTCGGCTTCAGCTATTTCCTGCGGACCATGGACACGGACGAGGCGCCGTTCCGGCTGCTACCGGTGCCGCTGCTGCACATGTTTCGCCACTCGGCAATCTATATCAACAAGACCAAGGGCATCGAGCGCCCCGAGGACCTCAATGGCAAGCGGATCGGTGAACTGGCGCTTTACGGCCATGATGCGGGCGTGATGCCCAAGGGCATGCTTTCGGACGAATTTGGCTTTCGGCCCGAGAGCTGCCGCTGGATCGTAGGCGGGATCGACTTCGCGTTGAAGCCGATCGACTGGTTGCCCAAGCCCGTGCCGGCCGGGGTCGAGGTCATTTACGCGAAGGCAGACGATGATCTCGGCGAAATGCTCGCGGCGGGCGAGATCGACGCGCTGATCTCCGCGGATGCGCCGAAATGCGTGCTGGAGAGGCGGCCGAACGTCGGACGATTGTTCGAGGATTACGAGACAGTCGAGCGGGACTATTACCGGCGGACCGGTGTCTTTCCGATCATGCACATGGTGACGGTCAAGAAAGAGTTGGCCGATGACGAAACCCTGATGCGGGCCGTCTACAAGGGCTTTCTCGACGCCAAGGAGGCGATGGCGGCGAAGCTTCGCAAGGGCATGACGTTCAACAACATGACGGTGATGATCCCCTGGCTCAGTCACCTGATGCAGGAGAATATGGATACTTTGGGCGAGGATTGGTGGCCCTACGGCATCGCCAAGAATAGACCGGCGATCGAAGCCTTCCTTCGCTATCATTACGAGCAGGGACTGTCGAAGAAACGCTGGGCGATCGAAGAGGTGTTCGTTCCCGCCCTGCTCGATAGCTGACCGATGCGGCTGATTGCACTCGAGGAGCATATCGCCACGCCGGAAGTGATCGAAACATGGCGTCGGCTCGACCCGCAATGGCAGGACGTCGGCTTCCGGCCCTCGTCTGAGGGTGCAGCCGGATCAGACCTGCAGGAATTCGGCGACCGGCGCGTCGCGGCGATGGACGCGAGCGGTATCGACGTGCAGGTGCTGTCGTTGACCACGCCGGGTCTCCAGAACCTGGACGCCGACGATGCGGTCCGGCTGCAGACGCAGACCAACGACCTGCTCGCTGAGACGGTGCGTGCGCGGCCCGACCGCTTCCAGGCCTTCGCCACGCTCGCCACCCCGGATCCGAGCGCGGCCGTCAAAGAACTCGAGCGCGCCATGACGCGGCTCGGCATGAATGGCGCGATGCTGTTCGGCCGCACGCGCAACAGGAACATGGACCACGCCGATTATTGGCCGATCTATGAGGCCGCCGCCGCGATGCACGCCCCCCTCTATATCCACCCGCAATCTCCGACCCCGGCCGTGCGAGCGCAGCTGTACGAGGGCTTCGATCCCGACGTCAGTGCATTGTTTGCGATCGGCGGGGTCGGCTGGCACTACGAGGCGGGAGTGCAGGTGATCCGCCTGATCCTGTCGGGCGTGCTCGATCGCTTTCCCAACCTCACACTCATTCTTGGCCATTGGGGCGAGGTCATCCTTTTCTACCTCGAAAGGATCAATCTGCTGCACAAGGCCGCGAAGCTGCCACGCAGCTTCGCGCAGTATGTCCGCGACCAGGTCTATGTCGGGCCGAGTGGAATTTTCAGCCAACGTTACCTTCGCTGGGCAAAAGAGGTGATCGGCGCCGACCGCATCCTCTTCTCGACCGATTATCCCTTCGTGCCGGCCAGCCGCGACGGACATCGTTTCCTGGAGGAAGCCGACCTATCCGAGGCTGAGTGCGCAGGCATCGCCAGTGGCAATTGGGAACGCCTTGTCGCCGGCATCCGACGCGCTGAGGGACGATGAACATGACGACGCTCGATATCGGTTGCTCGCGCTACGAGCATGTCGCGGGGCTGTTCGATGGCAGCATTAGCATCGAGGGCGCCGATGTGCGGATGCATAGTGCCGATATGCCCTCCGACATTTTCGAGAAGATGATCCGTGACCGCGCCTACGACGTGGCAGAACTCGGTCTTACCTATCATCTGCGGCTGCTCGACACCGGCAATTCGCCGTTCGTTGCCTTACCCATCTTCCTCGCCCGCGTCTTCCGGCACTCGGCGATCTATATCAATACGCAGAGCGGGATCAGGCGACCGGAGGATCTGGCAGGCAAGACAATTGGCGAGTTCGGCATGTACGGCCATGACGGGGGTGTCTGGCCGAAGGGCATATTGTCCGACGAGTTCGGCCTAACGCCCGATCAATGCCGCTGGGTGATCGGCGCGACCGACTGGTATATGCCACCATTCGATTTCATCGCGCAGCCGCATCCCGCGAATGTCGAGGTGCAGCCCGTGCCCGAGGGAGACACGCTCAGCGACATGCTCGAGCGCGGGGAAATCCAGGCGTTGATGTCGGCGCGCGCACCGCGGTGCTTCGTCGACGGGTCGCCACGCGTCGCGCGTCTCTTCCCCGATCATGAGGCGGTCGAGCGCGACTATTTTGCGCGCACCGGCATTTTTCCAATCATGCACACGCTGGTCGTCCGCCGAGACCTGCTCGAGGCGGAGCCTGACTTCGCCCGCGCGATCTTCGAGGCGTTCACCAGGGCGAAGGACGCCGCGTTGGATCGCCTCCGGGTGGGCATGGTGGAAATGAACTTCAAGACGACGGTGCCTTGGTTGACGCCGTTGCTCGACCGGAACCGCACAGGCCTCGGTGACGACTGGTGGCCCTATGGCGTCGCGGCGAACAGAACGGCGCTCGATACCTTCTGCCGGTATTTCCATGAGCAGGGGCTTTCCAGTCGTCATATCGCCGTGGAGGAGCTGTTCGCCGCCGATCTCCTCGACACCTGAAACGAAGTGCCACGCAACTGTTCTCACACTAAAGGGTGCAATCATGACCAGCAAGCCGATTCAGCGAGACGCAAACATGGAGGCCCCGACACTCGTGCAATCGGTGCGATCGCTCGCATTGCCGGCAGCCGGGCGGGGAGAAGACCTGCAACTGCGCATCTCCGCTCCTGTCCTAGTCGACTGCGTCATTGAAATGGCACTGGCCGAATTCGCCGCGTTGGATCGTCGTACTTCCATTTAATCGGCCTGGGATTCTTGTTGTGCTCACGGATATAGCGCATCAGCTTGCGCTCCAGATCCTTTACCGTAGTGAAGATGCCTCGCGTAATCACGTCGCGCTGGATGCGCGAGAACCAGTTCTCTACCTGATTCAGCCAGGAGGTATAGGTCGGCGTGTAATGCAACCGCACGTTTCGGTGTTGCCGCAGTAACTCCTGCACGCGCGGGGTCTTGTGGCTGCTGACGTTGTCGCAGATCACATGGATCTCTTGTTTGGGCCGCTGGCTGGCGATAACGTCGGTGAGGAAGGCCACGAACTGCTCGCTGGTATGGCGCGGCGCCGTCTTGCCGATGACTTCCCCGGTTGTTGTGTTGAGCGCGGCGAACAGGCTCAGCGTGCCGTTGCGCTTGTATTCGAAGCCGTGGCTCTCGGCGCGCCTGGGCGACAGCGGCAGCATCCGGTCTTTACGATCCAGGGCCTGAATCGCCGTCTTCTCGTCTACGCAGAACACCACCGCGTGTGCAGGCGGGTTCAGATACAGACCGATCACGTCTGCCGCCTTGGTCTCGAAGTCAGGATCATTTGAGACCATGTGCGTATCGAGCCGATGGGGGCGCACGCCGTGCTTGCGCCAGATGCGCTGCACCGTCGAGGCGCCCACATCGCCCAAAGCTGCGGCAAGCTTATAGCTGCTCCAATGCGTCGAGCCGTCCGCAGGCCGATGCTTGAGCGTGAGATTCAGAACCCGCGCCTCCAGCTTTTCCGGCGGATGCACCGGAGCTCGTCCCGGATGGCGCGCGTAAAGGCCTGCCAGCCGCTCGGCCAGAAACCGGCTTGACCAACGGCTAATGAAGCGGGAGTCACAGCGCAGCCGCTGCATGATCGCCTCACGTGTTTCGCCGTCGTCAAGCATCAGGATCAACCGGGCACGCCGCGTGTCCGCTGCGCGCACCGTTTGACTACGAGCTGCCGACAGCAATTGGTTGCGCTCGAGCGTGGTCAAGTTCATCTTTTCCATGTGCTTCATTGAATACCAAATCAGGTGCTTTTTCAAAGACGCAATGGACTGATCACCTGCATTTACAGCTGCGGCAGTTTCGAGGACCGCACCTATAGGCGCTGCAGCAACAGCGCCCCACGGCGTCGTAGAGAGGACGGTCACTACGTCCTGTGCGTAGTCGACGTACGTTTGCAAATCGGATTCAGAGCCTGACTCAGCAAGATCGACACCCGACTGAAGGATTCCTAATAAATTACTGACCAAACCGGCCAGCGCCCGCGCCGCTGGAAGAAGTCGGCCGCCTTCGCGTGAGCGGCCTCGCTCGCGCGCAGGGCCGTATGATACAGCAGCCGCACCAGCCAGCGGCTGCGCTCGTAGTGCTGGCATTCGCGCGGCGTATCGCGGGGCCAGCGCGCCATCGAGTCAAGCACGCTTTGCCAGAGCGCGTGATCGAGATAGCGCTCAATGCGGCGCGTGCGTGCTATGGATGTTGGGCGCGAGCGGCGCAGCGCCAGCGGGTTGCCGGCGAGATAGCCGGCGGCGACCAGGTAATTGAGCTGGCCGGAGAGGATGCCGAGGCCTGCCGCTGGCTGCGCTCCGAGAGTGGCCCGTCAAACAGGCGCCGGGCGCCCCCGCGACGCGGCAGCGCCGGATCGGCCCAGTCTGCGGTGGGATCGGCCAGAAACCGTTCATAGAGCAGGAAATCCTCACGCGTGAGGCTCGAGAGCGGCTTGCCCAGGGTGCGGGTGGCCCACACGAGCAGGCGCACGGCTTCCTTGCGATAGCTGCGCAGGGTGTGCGGCGAGCCCGCGTATTCCGCGAGCCACAGGCGCACGGCCTCAACGTTCGTGTCGGCGGCGATCTGCCGGTGGACGCCGTGTGCCCGGTTGGTGCCGTCACGGCCGTCGAGGGCGGCCGGCAGGATCGACTCGGGGGCTGTGGCAGGCAGGTTCATGGCGGACGCGTTTTGAAAAGGCGATGCGGGAGCGTACACCGGAAATACTTTCGATTATTCACCAGATCATACTCGCACATCAGACCGATTTCGAAGCTGAGCCATGGCAGCCCACTGACCAACAACGCTTGCACAGAGATTTTCGCCGCTCAAGGATCAAATGATGTCAGTGACGAAGTTTTCGCGGCTACGTCGGACCTTCTTCAGATTCACCAGCCAATCGCCTCCGGCAGCCCGATAACCTAGCGGCACGATGACGACACTACGCAGGTGCCTGGCATTCAGATCGAGGATCTCATCGACTGCTGCCGGGTCGAATCCTTCCATTGGCGTGGCGTCCACTTCCTCGAAAGCCGCTGCAATCAAGGCGACGCCCAGGCCGATGTAGGCCTGTCGCGCGGCGGCTTGATAGTTGGCCTCCGTTCCTCTCCCGGCGACGATCCCCAGCAGTTTCTGGCGATAGTTTTCCCAGCCTTCGTTCCTGAAACCACGGACCTCGTTGGTGAGGTCGAACATCATGTTGACGCGCTCGGTGGTGATGTCGTCCCAAGCCGCGAATACCAGCAGGTGCGAGCAGTCGGTAACCTGCGCCTGATCCCAGGCAGCGGCGCGAATCCTTGCGCGAACTTCCGGATTGCTCACGACAAACAACTCGAATGGCTGAAGTCCGCTGGACGTGGGCGCCAGTCGTACAGCTTCAACGATGCGCTCGAGTTTTTCGGCAGGCACCGTCTTCGTCGCGTCGTATTTCTTGGTCGCATAGCGCCATGCAAGTCTTTCATTTACGTTGGTCATCTTGTCTTCTTCGTGTTTTGAGTGGGAAACAACGGAGCTGCACGAGGAATCGCTGCATCAGCGAATCGACGTCCAGCGAGAAATAAACGTGCTGAATGATAGCCCTGCCACAGGAGAGGAAAAACCTGGATCGGCACAGCACAATGCTGCGCCGTATGCAGCAATTATGGGTTGCAGCAATGCAATTTCATGCTAATTTTAGAGCCATGAATCTGGACCAAGGTCGAGCCGACGAACTCGCCGCATTACTTGCTGTTGCACGGGAAGGCTCGTTCGTCGCAGCGGCCGCGGCACTCCAACGCCATTCGACGGTCATTTCCAGGCGCATCAGCGCGCTGGAGCAGCGCCTTGGCGTGCGCCTGCTCGAAAGGACGACGCGAAGCGTTCGCCTGACAGAAACCGGCGCGCGGCTCGCCGAACGGCTGCAGACGGCAGCTGACGCCATTTTCGAGGCCGAGCAGGAAGCCGCGGCCGGCGGCGTCGAATTGCGCGGCCGCCTGCGCCTGGCCTTCCCGGCGGCGATGGGACGACAATGGCTCGCGCCTGCGCTACCGGCTTTCGCACGCCAATATCCGGGGCTCGAAATCGAGGTTGACTATGCCGAGCGCTATGTCGATCTTGTCGGCGAAGGTTTCGATGCCGCATTGCGTCTCGGTACGCTGGGCGACAGCCGACTGGTTGCCCGCCGGCTCGGCGATCACCGGATTGTTCTTGGCGCTTCGCCGGATTATCTGGAGCGCCGCGGGATTCCCGCCTCTCCAACGGCATTGACGAGCTACAATCTGCTGCGATACACCGGGCCTGTGTCGACGCCTGAATGGCGAATGCGCAAGGGCAACCTGCGCGAGACGATCCTGCCCGCAGGGACTTATCGTTCAAACGACATCGGCGCGCTGCTTGAAGCGGCGCGCCAGGGGATCGGTATCGTCGGTTTTGGCGACTGGTCAATGGCGCGCGACTTCGCTGCGGGTACATTGATCCGCGTTTTGCCGCAATGGCGTTTTGAGGTAGACGAAGGGATCTATCTGGTTCGGCCATCCCGGCAGTTTACCCCGGCGCGGACCGAGGCTTTTATCCAGTGGATCACCACGCTCTTTGCCGGCGGCCTTCCCTGGGACAAACAAATGGAAGCCACACCTGAAGCACAGCAGTCGTGACGGGGACACCAGGGAAACCTGCCAACATCAATCGCCCTGCCTTCAATTTCTGCACGCCGATAGTTTGAGCCTCGGGCCGTCGTCGTCCGATTTGAACGTCGAATAGCGAAAATCAAGCGGTCCGCGCCCCGCGTCCGCGAGGCGTTTCCCGCCCGACGCTGGCGCCGCGTGCGCACGGGCGGCTCCACCGCCGCGCGGTCGTTACGCATGCTCCATCACGGAAAGTGCGACCGCCTTCTGCGGCTCCAGCACGGCGAGGCGTTTGATCAACGCGGCGCGGACCGACTCGTAGGCGGACCTGCCGAGCGCCACCCGGAACGGCGGAGACGGACTGTCAATCGCGGCGAGCATCGCATCGACCGTTTTGCCGGCATCGGCGAATTCGAAATAACCCGCGTCGATCGTGCGCCGCAGTTCGCGCACCGGCGTGCTGTCGTACGCGTCGAGCGGCGCCGCGCGATCCAGGCCCGCACCGAAGTTGGTGCGCGTCGGCCCCGGCGCCACGATCACGAAGTCGATGCCGAACGCTGCCACCTCCTGCGCGACGGCTTCGACAAAGCCCTCGATGCCCCACTTGGTCGCGTGATAGGCACTGAAGCCCGGATAGGCGATCTGCCCACCTTCGGACGACACCTGCACGATGCGTCCGCCGCCCTGCTCCCGTAGACGCGCGATGGCGGCACGAATCAGCTGGATCGAACCGGTCAGGTTGGTGGCGATTTGCCGTTCGATCTGCGCGTCGCCCAGTTCCTCCGCCGCGCCGAACAGGCCGTAGCCCGCATTGCTGACTACAACGTCGATCCGTTCGCGGGTCGCGAAGGCATCCGCGACCGCGGCCCGGATCGCTTCGGAATCGGTCACGTCGCACGCGACGATTTTCAGGCGCTCGCCGTGTTGCGTCTTCAGGTCATCAAGCGTGCCCGGTTTGCGCAGCGTCGCCACCACGGCGTCGCCGCGTGCCAGCAGCCGCCCGGTCAGCCCGCGCCCGAGCCCGCTCGAAGCACCAGTAATCAGCCAGTTTTTCGTCATTGCTCTCTCCGTTCAACGAGTCCGTGACCCATGCTAGGGCGATATGATTGTTGCGAGAAGCACCCTTAGCCTGCATGATGTGTTGAAGGAAATTCACCGATGAGCAAACCCACACTGGCCGATCTGCAAGCCTTCAGGCTGGTCGCCGAGAGGCGCAGCTTCGCACGCGCCGCAGGAGAACTGGGCGTGTCGCGCTCGGCATTGAGCCATGCAATGCGTGGACTGGAGAGCGATCTGGGCGTGCGGCTGCTGCATCGTACGACGCGCAGCGTGTCGCCAACCCAGGCCGGCGAGCGTCTGCTCGCGCGCCTCGGTCCGTTGCTGAGCGATCTCGATCATGCGCTCGATGAAGTTGCCCGCGACGACAAGGCGCTGCGCGGCACACTTCGCATCAACGGCAGCGACGGGGCAATCCGACACCTGCTGCGAACGGTGGTGCCACGCTTCGTCGCGATGTATCCGGACATGGAACTGGACCTGGTGGCTGACGGGCGGCTCGTCGACGTCATCGCGGAAGGTTTCGATGCCGGCGTGCGACTGGGCGAAGCCGTACCAAAGGACATGATCGCGGTGCGCGTCAGCGACGATCTGCGCTTTCTGGCAGTGGCGTCACCGCGCTATCTGCGCAGGCACGGCCGCCCAGCCGTGCCGGAAGACCTGCATGCGCATCAGTGCGTCCGCCAGCGTCTGCCGAGCGGCAAGCGCTATCGCTGGGAATTCGCACGTCACGACGAGGAGTACGCGATCGACCCGCCCGGCGCGCTCACGCTCGACAGCAGTACGCTGATGGTAGAGGCGGCGATCGATGGACTCGGCATCGCGTATGTGCCGGAGTCGTATGCACGCGACGCGCTGGCCCGCAAGCGGCTCGTCGCGGTGTTGAGCGATTGGTGTCCGGTCATTCCCGGCCTGTTCCTGTACTTCCCCGGCAACCGCCACGTTCCGACCGGTCTGCAGGCGTTCGTGAATTTGCTGAGGGAGAGGGACCCGGCGGTACCGGAAGGCTGATTGCCACCGGGGCGCCGCAGATCTCCCGGACCCCTGATCCAGCTTCCACAGTATCGCGTCACAGCGCGATAGCCGATCTGCCGGCCTCGCGGACACGCACAACGGTCTGGCAGGCCTCCGTCCGGTTGGATCTGCAAGGTGAAGAATAATGCTCGCCTCGCCGCGCGAGGCTCAAAGACCGCGTTCCGCGCCGATACCGCGGCTGCCGCCCGTGGTAAAGCGATAAGTCTATTCAGACCTGTATTACTGGCATGAACAGGGGCAACGCTTTTGTTGTGCCTTCGATGAAAAGGCGTCTCTTGGGGTTGAGCTGGCTGCTGGGCACAATAAAGAGGTGCATCACGGATTTCCGTGGAGATGCCGGGATCGGCGATCGGCCATGAAGGGACTACCACCTGTTCACAGTAAGCGACTGTTCGAGCATCACAATGTTTCGGCAGCGGTCATTCTGTTTCGGCAGCGATCATTCGCGATGTGCGTCGCAGCGTGTCCCATTGCAAAGCAGGTCGCGCGTCGAGTCCATCGCAGCCTTTGCCCGCGAGCAACGTTGCCGCAAGTCTGCACTCAAGCGGGTCGCCGAACCTTCTGCCGTTTCGACTCATCGGCGTTAGTGACCAGGTACTCGCCAAAATGGATGTGCACAAAATCCACGAACACCCGCACCTTGGGCGTCATTTTTCGAGTGCTGGGCCACACGACATGGATATTGCTGGATCCCGTCACGTACGGATCCAGTATGGTTTTCAGGCGTCCGTCGGCGAGCGCGTTCTTGACGGAAAAGTCAGGCACGCATGCAATCCCGCGCCCTGCCAGCGCCATATAAAGCAACATGTCCAGGCTGTTGCACACCATCGACAATGGCAACGACGAGCCCGCCGCTGTGAACGTCGAAGGCCGCAGCGGCCATTGGTACAGTTTTCCAGTGGGTGTCCAGCGATAGTGCAAACAGGCATGACTAAAAAGATCATCCGGATTCGCTGGCACTCCCTTTCGTTTCAGATACGCCGGCGAGGCGACCAGACAGGCGCGCCAGGAACCCAGCGGGCGAGAGACGAGCCGTGAATCCAGAAGCGCGCTCCCGCGAATAACGACATCGAATCCTTCATCGATTACATCGACCAGTCGATCAGTGAAATCAAGGTCGAGTTCAATCTCGGGATGCTGCTCCATGAACGCTGAAAGCACGGGAAATGGCAGCCCCGCCGAATGCGATAATCCCACCCTTAACCGCCCTCGCGGATGCCGGGCCATTGCGCTGAGCTCATCTTCGGCCGCCTGAATTTCCCCGAAAATCCGTCGGCACCTGTCCAGAAACACCTCGCCTTCGGACGTAAGCCGGACGCTTCTCGTGCTGCGCTGGAAGAGCCGCACGCCAACGCGCTCTTCCAGCCTGGAAATGCTTTTGCTGATGGCCGACGCTGAGATGCCGAGCTCCCGCCCAGTGGCGGCAAAGCTCCGGGTTCTCGCAGTATGGACAAAGACTTCCAGCCCTCCCAGCGCACTCAAATTCTCCACATGAGGCCCCCACACCTTATTCGTGACATTTTTGTCATGACTAATGTGAACGCTAACCTGATTAATGATGATGAGTCAATGGCCTTACGATGGATCTGAACGACAGCCGGCCCGTACGGGATGCCGGTCGCACTTCATCCAGTCCGCGGCGCACCTGTTGCAGTGATCGAACAAGGGGAGCGCCAGCGTTTTTGGCAACTCAACGCGCCATACCGGCGTACCGGTTCTATCAGGAGAATAGGGTTATGGTCACCACTGAACATCTCGACGCTTACCTCAAGGCCATGGGCAATCGCGACGTCGAAGGGACCAGGGTCCATATGGCAGACAATGTCGTACTCAGAAGTCCAATCGTTCCCGCCCCGTTCGAAGGAAAGGAGCGTGTCGCAACGGTTCTCACGCAGTTGCTCGCGACTGTTGACGCCTTCGAACCGAAGCTTCTCCTGCGCGACGGGGCCGACTTTGTCGCCGTGTTCACGATCAGACTCGGTGACCACGTCCTTGACGGAATGGATCACATGCATTTAAACGAAGCGGGCCTTGTCGATAGCATGACCGTGGCATGGCGGCCACTTTCGTCGGTTGTCGCGGTCCAGCAGAAGCTTGCCCCGAGATTGGGAGGCAAGGCGATGGTGCTGGTTCCAGCGGATCAAACTGCCTGAATCATCGGTCCCAACCGCAACGGCATCACGGCGTTGGCCGCGCATGGGGACGGTACGTGCATCGAACGGCCAACAGGGGGCGCACGGAGTCCTTACCCGGCAGTCTGCGACGAATTCAAAAACGGTGGCGCACAAAGCGCTCGCCAGTTCCAGCAATTGGGAAAGACTAGCCTGCGCACCGCTCCAGCGGGCGTGCGCGTAGGAGAGCGTAACGTCTTTTGTGCCCAGACGCCGCGCCACGCCGGAAGCGAGGGATCGCGCAGTACCCTTCGCTGATGGCGAGATCAACGTGCTCCGCCCCGCTCAGCCCGGCGCCGCCTGGCACCATATACCGCGCGCGCGGCAGCCTCGCGCGTACTTTAGGTTGCACTCCGCGTCCCGCCGCGCCTTCGCCGTCAGGCAGTTCCCCCTGATATCGCGGATCTCTCGCTATTGAACCTGGCAGGCCGGATGGCGAGCCTGGCCGAACCATGTTTCGAGCTGCAGAGAATTGGCCGTACGGTCATGGACTGAGCGCGTGGCATCCCCGCCGGGATTACGGGAGGACAGGAAAAAGTTCGGTCCACAGAAGCCCCCGTGAGCGACGAAAGGATTTACCCCCTTACAAGGGCATACAGGCACCAGATCCGCGTGGCACTTTTTCGTGCCGACTGCGGGTTATCATGGGAGCGATGCTCGTTAACCGACCTGAGCCGCTCTTTCCCCAGCGAACGTCAGGCCCCCCCGGACCCGCGTCGATTGATGCGAGCATCCTTGTCCTGATCAAAGCGTGCTCGGTTGTTCTCGATCTCGTCGAGATGATCTCCCGCCCATGCACCCAGTGCACGAACCGGCACGGCGAGGGATTGTCCGAGCTGCGTCAGGGCATATTCGACCTGCGGGGGCACCGTCGGGTAAACCGTGCGGCTCACCATGCCGTCGCGCTCGAGTGCCTTCAGGGTACGCGTAAGCATCTGCTGCGAGATGCCGCCAACCGTCCGTTTGATTTCGTTGAAGCGGTGTGGCCGCTCGACCAGTACCCTGACAATCATCACCGTCCATTTGTCGCCAACGATGGCGAGCACCTTGCCAACCTTATGGCACTGGGTGCTGACGCCCGATGAGGCAGGCATATCCATTTGACCTGGTCCTAAAAATATGCGTTCTTGGCGAATCGCCTCTAGTTACATAGCATAGTGCTGGTCACAAATCCAGACCGGAGGCCACAAGTGAACCTGCTTCATCTCGATTCCAGTATCATGGGCGTAAACTCGGCGAGCCGCGTGCTCTCGGCCGCAATTGTCGAGCGGATCGTCGAGACAAACGACGCCGTGAATGTCATCTATCGCGATCTTGCCCGCGAACCGCTGCCCCATCTCTCCTTCGACACGTTCATGGCGCTCGACGCCGGTAACGACGTGCAGCAGTTCCTCGACACCGACGTCGTGGTGATCGGGGCGGGCTTCTACAATTTTTCGGTTCCCACCCAGCTCAAGGCATGGATCGATCATATCGTCGTGCGCGGCAAGACCTTCGCACGCGGCGAGAACGGACCGATCGGTCTTGCCCAGGGCAAGCGCGTGATCGTCGCGCTGGCGCGCGGCAATGTTTACAGCGAGGGCTCCCCGTATCAGGCGTTCGAGCACGCCGAGACCCTGCTTCGCTCGGTGTTCACGTTCATAGGCGTCTCCGATATCGAATTCGTCGTCGCGGAAGGGCTCGGGCGCAATGAAGAGGTGCGCCGCGCCTCGATCGCGAGCGCACTTGAGGCGGTGCGCAAGATTTCTCCGAACGCTGCCGCTCGAGCTACCCCTGGAGCTTGACAGCGGCGGTGCCTTCGCGCATTTTCGAGTGCAAGGGAACGTCTCCGTATATATGAGGCATCTGGCAGGACCTCGCTGATCCGTCCGCATGGAGCTGCCCCAACGTCGTCTCCGCGGGGGGATATGCACGCAAACGCGAAGATCGAACAGGCCGGCTTGCCTCCGGCCTCACAACTGACGTCCTGCTACGGCCGAGCCGATTTCGCGGAGGTATTTTCGATCGATCTGCCGGAGGCCGCATCCCACGACGCGGAATGTATGGCCCGGCACATCTTCGACCATCAGCCCGAACGGATTGCGGCGCTGCTGAAATTGCGCGACCTGCTGGTACGGCCGCTGGGTCTGAAGGGCGCTGCGGATCTCCGGGGCGCGGGCGGCGACCGGATAAACGTTTTCCGGGTATTCGAGCGATATCCGAACGAGATCGTGCTCGGGGAGGACGACGTGCATCTGAATTTCCGTGTGTCGGCGCTCGTGCAGGCCTCCTCCGATGAATGCCTCCACCGAGTATTCGTGACCACGCTCGTCTTCTACAACCACCTGCTCGGCCGTGCTTATATCGCATTGATTGCGCCGTTCCATTGTATGGTCGTGCGAGGCTCGCTTCGTCAGGCACGGAGGATCGAATGGCCCGCTTGAGCCGATGCAGGCGTGGAAGCCCCGGCGACACGCCGTCGCTTGTTCATAGGTCCACGTTCATACCTTGGAATCGTTTCACCGACATATGATGGTCGCGCCTACCGCGTGCCTGCCTATGCGACTGAAATTGCCTTGGTACCGGACCTCGATTCATAATTCATCGCCTCGGAGATCTGGTCGAAAGCGAACCCCTTTCCGATCCTTGTCATGAACATCGGTTCGTCGATCAAACCCTCGAGTTCCTTGAGTGCCGCTGTAAGCAGCGCCGGATTCTTTACTGTTTGGCTCTCGAAATTGCTGAATCTTTTCACGACCAGATTCTTTGTTTAGATACTGGAACATCCTGATCTAGAAGGAAGGCAGCAACGCTGCCGGCATTGACCGCTATTCCCGTGTGCAATGTCGAAAAGTCGCTTCAACGAGTCGAGGCCATTGGCTTCATCCTGGGCCCGGATCTCCGCCGCGCGTTGCGCATCAGTGTCGCCGCGCTCGAACGCTTCGATGTGCTGCATGAACGCGTCCGCTTCGCTCTCGGCGACGGTTGTGGTGATTTCCAGATGCCCTTTTCGCATACTGTCAGCTTTCCGTTATTCAAAAGGGTTCAAGACGCGAACTCCTATTCCCGCAAAGTCGTCAACGTTCCGCGTGGCAACAGTCAAGTCATGGATCATCGCGGTCGCCGCAATCAACTTGTCTAGCGCGTGTTCCGGGTGCGGTACTCTCAGGCGCCCCCATACCTGACCGATCTCTTCATCGACCGGCAGAATGTTTTGTGCAAACTCCTGCAACACCGCATTCAGCCACTTTTCGAGACGCGTCGCCTGCGGATCGTCCCCCCGGTGTCGAATCAGCTCGACACCTCGGCGCAACTCGCCGACTGTCACAACTGAAAGATATAGGTCGATATCGTCACGCGCTGCCGCGCGGAAGAATTCCAAGACTCCCTTGTTTGCGCGACCTTGTTTGCGAATCTCGCTTATGACGTTGGTATCAACCAAATACATGTCCCGCCTCGCCGTCGTGCACTCGCACGAAATCGGCGTCGTCACCGACATTCGGCATCGCCATCAGGACTTCTGCGAAGGTCTTGCGTTGCGGTCTGCGCAGGGCCTTCGCAAGAATCTCGCGATGCTCCGCCTCGGCGCTCCGACCGTGCGCAGCCGCACGCTCTTTCAAGCTCTGGACGAGCGCGTCATCCAGATTCCTTACGACAAGATTTGCCATGCTCACCTCTCTTTCAATACATGCTATCAATGATAGCACAATCTCAAGACAATGCAAACATTGCAATCACTTTGTGGGCGCCTTGGATGTCCCAGGGAAGGACGACAGTTTTATCGGCCGCAAGAAGAAAGGTTGGCCGGTGCGGGTTTCGCGGCGCCGAGGCGGCACGCTCCGTACAGGACAGCGCCATATAGGGCGCGTCGCGTTGCATCGCAAGGCGTGCCGCCTGGACGATCGCCGGGTCGGCGGCGTGTTCTTCAATACAGTGATCTTCAACATGGGGCTATTCCAGCTTGATGGATGGCTTCACTGTTTCAGAGTGGCCGTGAGCACTTCGCGCATCGTCTGTGGTGGGCGGCCGAGCAGCCTTTCCAGTGTCGGATCCACCGTCGCGAAATCGCCGCGCCGCGACGCCTGGAAAATCCCCACCAGCAGGTCCGCCTGAGCGTCAGGCGCGCCATGTGAGATCAGGGTCTCGCGCCATCGCGCATCGGAGACGACGATACGCTTGATCTGTCGCCCGGCGATTTCAGAGGCGATCGCGGCGAGATCATTGAAATCGAGCGCTTCCGCCGCCGTCAGCGGCGGGGTGAGGCCCTCGAGCCCCCTTTCGCCGCCGAGCGCTATTGCGGCCGCTTCGGCAAGGTCCGCGTGCGTCGTCCAGGCGACCTTGCCGTCCTCGGGGGCGTAGATTTCCCCGCTCTTCAATCCCTGATCGAGCAAACGCAAGGCGTTGGCGGCGTAGAACCCGTTGCGCAGGGAAGTGAAGGCCACACCGCAACTCTGGAGCGCCTCTTCGGTCGCGACGTGGTCGGGCATCGGCGGGAAAGGCGAATCCGGCCGCGCGCCCATATGGCTGGTATAGAGGATGCGCTTCGCACCGGCTTTCCCCGCGGCCTCAATGGCCTGGGTGTGCATACGCTCGGCTCTCTCGCCGGTCGTATCCGTGGAAACCATCAGCACCTGGCTCGCGCCCTCGAATGCATCCGCGAGGGATGCCGGATCGGCAAAATCACCTCGCCGTACCCGAACCCCCTGTTCTGCGAGAGCAGTTGCCTTCGCTGGATCGACCACACTGACGCCGATCTGATTTGCCGGCACTCGCGCAAGAAGTTGCGCAACGATGGCTCCGCCAAGCTGGCCGGTTGCCCCGGTCACGATGATCATAAAGCGCCTCCTTCATCGACGTTATCACCGCTAATGATCGCAGCATAACACCGATATTTCATCGATATCAAGATCGCGATATCGATGATACAAAATTTGCGATATGATCTACTCATGGATCAGGCAAACACCATCGAAGAAAGCGAGAACGGCCCGAACGCCCGGCAGCGGATTTTGGTCTGTGCCGCCGGGTTGCTGACGGATGGCGGCCGCGAGGCCCTGACGACCCGGGCGGTGGCAAGCGCAGCAGGAGTACAGCAGCCCACTATCTACCGGCTGTTTGGCGATAAGGACGCCCTGCTCGACGCCGTCGCCGAATATGGGTTTCTTGCTTACCTGAAACAGAAAAGCCCCGATGAGCCGGGACAGGATCCTGTCGATGCCCTTCGGGCAGGGTGGGATTTACACGTTGGCTTCGGCCTGGCGAACCCGGCCATCTTCTCGATCATGTATGGTGATCCACGCCCCGGAAAGACGTCGCCTGCCGCCGCGAAGGCCGTCGATTTTCTTCGTCGACGGATGCGACTGCTAGCGGCCTCGGGACGACTTCGGGTCAGCGAAGAGCGGGCGGCCAATTTGATCCGGGCTGGCGGATGCGGAACAGTCTTCACACTGCTGGCGATGCCGGAAGGCGAACGTGATATCGACCTATCGATCGTCGCACGTGAAGCGGTGCTTGCAGCCATCATCACGCAAACACCTCAATGGAAAGCGTCGGGCGCCGTGTCGGCGGCGATCGCACTTCGCGCGACCCTGCCTGAAACGACAGCGCTTACGACCAGTGAGCAGCAATTGCTCTCGGAATGGCTTGCCCGGATCGCTGCGCCCGGTGGCGGAGCGTCGTGAGCCTTCACGGGCGAGCTTTCGACACCCACAACATGAGGAGTCTTAACGTTTATGACCTAACATCGTAGGCGCAACCCGCTTGCAGGAGATACCCCTATGTTCACCGATACGGCCGCTCAGCTTGTGCATGCGCGCGGCGCGAGCATCGATGAGAAGTCATCCGCCGATGCGTTCGAGGATCTCTCCAACCGCGGAATGCCATGGTTCGCGGGCAAGTTGAGCGCCGGCACCAGGGGTGCGCGTCAATCGCGTCGAATACCGCGAGCGCGATGGCGCGGATCGCGGCCCTGGGCTCCTCTTCCCTGGCCCCTTTCGCTAGGGCGCGGGCGAGAACATCGCCCGTCGCGGTGGCAAGGAGGCCGTTCCTGTGGGCGATATGCCAGTAGATTGCCCCGCTGCCCGTCGCCAGGCGTGTCGCCAGTGCCCGAAATTCGTCCTTGCCCGCCTCGACTACGCGGACTGCTCCGGGCGGCAGTGCACGGGGATACCGCGCCGGATCCGCGTGCAGCCGGTCGAGCGGAAACCGCGACCGTGAACGTCTGCTTCCAGGTCACGACCGTTACCACGATAACCCAGATCGCACTACCGTCCGGCGTCGGCATGAGCGCGCCGTACTCCTGCCAGGTATCGAAGAGCCGGTTGTTATCGGACGGGATACCGCCCGCGCCTGGTTGTTGCTGCTCGTTGCTGCCGAGAAACGCTCGCACCGTTTCGGCAAGCGTCTTCGCGACGCACCACAGCGATTCGCCGTCGCAGTAGCCGGTGGCGCCCGCGCGATTGAGCGGCATTTCATCTTCCGCCAGCAGCCGGCGCAGCCCTCCCATCAGCCGCTCGATCAGCTGGACGCTGCGGGCGGTCACGAGCCGTGTGCGCGGCCCCGTGAGCAAATTCTGTGCGACCGAGCGCCGGTCCGCCTCGCCGACGATCTTCGCAAGTGCCCCTTCCTTTGCCTCGGCGTCATCCGACAGATACGCGGCCAGCTCGTCGAGTACGGGAGGGTACTGTGCAAACCAGCCTAGTGATGCAGAGGGAACCAGGCGCTGGAGCAGCACGATCGACAGGCGCGCGTGCGCACCGTAATCCCGTTGTGGAGGTTCCGGAAAATCGACCCGGTACCACTGGCTACCCCTGGCCGCGGTGCGCTCATCATCGAAGTGACGATGGTCTCAGCACCAGCGTCATACACAGGCAACAAGCCAAGCTGATGCTGTCAGTCCCGTGCTTCGCCGGCATCGGCCACTGTCGTTGGAACGGTCGTTCGTCTACACGGCAGTTTGCTGCCGGCTCTACGGTCCTGGCCGCGAGCGTATCGAGACCGTCTCCGGGCTGCGTACGCAGAACGCGGGCGCGCTGTGCCGCTCGGCGCCGGGCCATTGCTCCACCGAAACCATTGCGTGCGACATTGGTGACCATCACCTGCCTTATGTCGTGGTTGCCATATTTTCAGCATTGCTGCGGCGGCCCGGCGAAGTATTGCTCGTCGGTCACTGGCTCCAGCCACTCGACGTTCTTGCCGTCCAGCGCTTCCTGGATCGCGACGTGTGTCATGGAGGTCGTCGGTGACGCACCGTGCCAATGCTTGTGGCCTGGAGGACACCAGATCACATCGCCTGCGCGGATCTCAACGATGGCTTCGCCTTCGCACCGCGTCCAGCCGCAGCCTGCGGTCACGAGCAACGTTTGCCCAAGCGGATGCGTATGCCAGTTCGATCGCGCGCCGGGCTCGAAGGTCACGCTCGCACACGACACCCTCGCAGGCGGCGGCGGAGCGTTCAGCGGGTCGATGCGTACGGTGCCGGTAAACCATTCGGCCGGTCCCTTGATCGACGGCTGTGAACCGGGTCTCTTCAGTTCCATGGTGTTCTCTCAGTTGTCAGTTTTCGTGGCCGCGAAAAGCTCCCTGAGCTTCGACACGGTCGACATTGCATTGGGCCAGCCCGCGTAAAACGCGAGGTGGGTCGTGAGTTCGACGAGTTCGTCCCGCGTCACGCCGTTCTCGATGGCGCGCGGAATATGGAAGTTCATCTGCTCGGTCTTGCCGAGCGCAATGAGCGCGGCGCAGGTCACGAGGCTGCGATCGCGCTTCGACAACTGCGGACGCTCCCAGACGTCGCCGAACAGCACCTCGTCGCTGAGTTCGGCCAGCTTCGGCGCCAGATCGCCGAACGACTGGCGCGCGGCTGTGGGCTTTTCGGACATTCTGCTTCTCCTTCATTGACCATGAACCAATGCCATTGTGGAGTGGCCCGTCGCCGTCGACTAGGCGCTAGAATGAACCAGGACTTATGAACAGGGCTCATCAATGCTGCGCGAAAACATCTCGGATATCCTCGCCTTCATCGCAGTCGCCCAGGAGGGCAGCTTCACCCGTGCGGCAGCGAAACTCGGGGTCACGCAAAGCGCGTTGAGCCATACGCTGCGCGCACTCGAAGTGCGGATGGGCGTCCGGCTTCTCAATCGCACCACCCGCAGCGTGGCTCCGACTGCCGCCGGTGAGCGGCTGTTGGGAACCGTCACGCCGCGCCTTGAGGAGATCGAGGCCGAACTCACCGCCGTGGTCGAAACGCGTGAGAAGCCCGCCGGCACCATCCGTATCACGGCTACCGACTACGCTGTCGATATGGTTCTCTGGCCACGCCTGTCCAGCGTCCTGCACGACTACCCGGACATCAAGGTCGAATTCGTCGTCGACTATGGCCTGTCCGACATCGTCGCGGACCGTTTCGATATTGGCGTGCGCTGGGGCGACCAGGTCGCGAAGGACATGATCGCGGTTCGCATCGCCCCCGATATGCGTCTGGCTATCGTTGCTTCGCCGGACTATCTTCGCAAACACGCAACTCCGAGGCAACCAAAGGACCTGCTCCAGCACAACTGCATCACACTGCGACTGCCGACGCGCGGCGGCCTGTACGCGTGGGAGCTGAAAAAAGGGAAGAAAAAAATCCAGGTGCGTGTCGACGGACAGCTCACGTTCAATGGCACGTATCAGATGCTGAACGCTGCGATCGACGGCGCCGGGCTTGCGTTTGTTCCCGATGACCTCGCACAGCCCCATATCACAGCCGGGCGGCTCAGGTACGTGCTCGAAGACTGGTTCCCGACCTTTCCCGGGCTCCACATCTACTATCCGACCCGCCGTGAATTTTCGAAAGCACTCGCTGTAGTTGTGGATGCGCTGCGCAACAGCGCTCGCGCGCGGGAAAATGACATGTGCCTCGATCGCAATGCCAGTGGCCAGTCAAAGTTGGGGGCACGCTGAATGCACTTGCAGCCCATCGAACGCGCTATGCTCAGCGATTCAAGGTTCGTTCAATGCTGGCAGCAACGCTTTCGGTATCGATTCATGCCACAAGCAAACGCTTCTGCACGCGGAGCCGTCCTGGTTCATCTGCTGCGACGACGCTCCATGTCCGGCATTCCACAGTCGTCCCGCGCTGCGTGCGATAAGCTGGCATTTGTAGCAAAACCGTGCTCTCGTCCACTTCCAGCAAACGCCCGGTTACAGGCTCGCCGTCGCTGAACTCCACCAGTATTTCGTCTCCCGGTGACAGTCGTGCGCGGCCAGGCGCTTCGAGGTTACGTAGCAGTGAACCAGGGTATAGATGCGTGTGGTTGGCAGAAAAACGCCAAGGCATGAGAGCGCCTCCATCGCGTCCAGCGATACCCGATCTGCGTGACACCAGGCACGCGAAGCATTACCTCGGCGAGTTCACGGTCTGCTCTGCTCGCCGCCTGGTTAATGCCCGTCCAGCCGAACGGTGGCTCCTAGTCGTCGTCTCCAAGACTGCCGGGAAGTCCATCTGTTGATGAAGGATACGGACGACGTCGATCAGGGACGGGGATTCCCTGAAAAACACGACATGCATTCCAACCCGCGCCTTCCTGTAGCCTTCCCGCACGTCTGCGGCGGACAGACTGGGCTGGGTTCCCTCGACCAGACCAGCCACAGAACTTTCGATGCTCAGGATGTAACGCTCCGCCTGCGCCTCGCCCCATCTCCCGACGGTGTAATCCCAGATATCATCAAGGTCACGTTCGGCCGCGGGTGAGAGAACATACGCTCTCATGCAACCTTGTTCCGCTTGCCCGCGACGTACCGGCGGAAATCAAACGGGCGCGATGGTCCAGACTGCTCACCTTCAATCAAGGCGTTTCGCAACGCCTCCAGTCTAGCCTCCTCGCTCTCGAGCAGGCGCAGGCCGGCCCGCACAACATCGCTCGCGGTGCTATATCGGCCGCTGCGCACGCGGTCATCGACGAATTCCGAGAAATGTTCACCGAGCGTGAATGATGTGCTTTTGCTCATGGCCTGATCCTCCTCGACCAAGGATACCAATTTCTGGTATTCGATGCCAGCGAATCGACTTTCCGGCGTCGGGGCTGGTGCATCTCCTTGCACGGACGCGCCACTGTTTAGCATGAGCGCCTCAGCCTTTGCCGTCCTTTATTCCGCCCCTTTATATCGCGTACACCCCGAAGTCCGACGAAAGTAATCACGCGGCTTCCACACGGTGTGCGCTATCCGCCCACGCCCCCCACGACGACGTATTATTCCCGCAGCAGGCCGCCGCAGATTTTCCGCACCGCTTATCGCTCCATCACCCAATCAGTGTCGCGTCCGGCGCAGTCATCGATATTGCGTGGCCCCCGCCCGCTGCACCTCGTTTGCGTTCATTCCCTGGACCCCAGCGCGGCGTCCGTCAAATTCCTTTCGCTCCGTCCTCTGCTTCAGGCTGACGCTTTCAGCGGCCGAAACCCGTTGCGCTTCTCGTCATCCAGTTGTGCGAGCAAACCTAGCTCCCACGCGAGGTACTCGCGCGACGCCGCCTTGTTGCCGGTATGCCGGTCGTGTACGAAGAACAGAAAATCGATCCGCTCCGCCGGGGCAAGCGCGTCTGGCGCCCGATGCACGGCTTCACCCTGTGCACGCCACGCAGCCAGACCGCCATCGAGCACAGCGAACGCGTGCCGCCCCGCCTCTGCGAGATCGGCAACGGCCCACGCAGCGAGCCGCGGATCATCGGCCACCAGCGTCACGTGCTGCGGGCCGCCGGCGAGCGGCGCCGCAAGCCCCGGACGAATCAACCACCGGCTGCCGGGAACATGCCCTTCGAGCCAAGCCGCGCTCGACCGCAGATCCACGACGGCCGTGCTGCCGTCGCGACATGCCGGGCCAACGTGCCGACATCGATCACCGGCAGCGCGAGCGGGCCCGGCACGCGGGGATCCGGCAACGCGAGTCCGCTGTCGATTCCACCAGTCAACACCCACGCTTCATGACCCAGCTGCCGCAGCCAGCTCGCCGCGACCGGCGCGCGAATGCCGTCGTCATCGAACACCACCACCCGCGCGTTGCTCACGCCGATGTATTGATCGGTGGCCTGTTGCAGCTGGGCCACCCGGCGCATGCTGTGCACTGGGCAGCGTCCCGGCGGCGAACTCTTCCGGCGTACGCACATCGCACAGATACACCGTGCGCTCGCCCGCGTCGGTCCAATCGCGCACCGTCTGTGCATCGACCCATTGCACACCCGCACGCTCCGTCAGGGCCCGTGCCGCGACGCGTCGTTCGGCCACCGGCTGCACGTCATCACGATACCGGCTCTGCTGACCGTGCTCCAGCGGCAAATCCGCCAGCACCCAGCCCTGCGTGCCGTTTTCAAGCGCATAGACCGGATTGCGAACGCCGAGGTTGCGCAGCGTCTGCGCACCGATGATGCTGCGCGTGCGGCACGCGCAATTGATCACGACCGGCGTGCGCTCGTCCTCGATGAATGTATCGATGCGATACGCGAGTTCACCGTTGCCCATGTTCGCGCACGTCGAACAGCGCGAGTTCCTGGCCTTCGTGCGGCCAGCGTTTCAGTATCGCTGCGGAGATCGTGTCCGTCATCGATCGGACCTCGCTCAGTTTTTCGAAGGAATCGGCCAGATGGCTTTCTGCACGGCGTTGAAGCGCGGATCGTATTCGACGTCCACTTTCACCTTCTTCTTGATCGCGTGTCCTTCGTAGAGGATGTCGGCGATGTGCTGCTCTTCGCCCAGCAAACCGCTGTCGAATTTCACGAAGTTGCCGCTGCGCACCTGATACTCGAACGCGGCGCGTTCGTCCGGGATCTTCAGCGTGTCCTTGAGCACCGCGATCACGTCGTCGCGATGCGCGTCATGCCATGCCCAGTAACCGGACAGCCGTGAAAAAAAGTCCTGCAGCGCCGCGACTTTCGCCGGATCCTGCAGATCCGCGGACGTGGTGGTCCACACGTTCAGCGCAGGAATCTGCGTATCGCGGTCTGTCAGCAGGATGTGGCCAGCACCGGATTTGATCGTCGGCAGGACGGGGCCGAGCGCGCCCGCGTAGACGTCGACCTCGCCCGCATTGAAGCCGGCAGCCGAAGTCGCACCATCGGCGAACTTGACCGGCCGGATGTCCTTCTCGGTGACGCCGGCCTTCACCAGCGTAGCGAGGTACTCGGCGTGGTTGTAGCCGCCGTAGTTGTAGCCGAACGTGTGTCCCTTGATCGCCTGCACGTTGCCGATACCGGCACTGGCACGCACCGCAGTGACCTCGGGCGGGTAGTCTTTCGAATACGCGTTGCGCCAGCCCGCGACGATGTGCAGCGGCGGCGTCTCTTTCGTCCAGTCGGTGCGCGCGTTGGCCTGCTCGATCGTCAGCGACGTATCGCCCATATGCCCGAGGTCGATCCTGCCCGCGTACAGCGCCGACAGGTTGGCTGCGGGGCCCGTCAGCAGTACCCATTCGATCTGGTACGGCGCGCCGTCGACCACGCCCGATTTGCGGATCAACGCGGGAAACGCTGGATCCTGGTACGCGATGACGAGTTTCGTGCCCTTGAGATCGACCGGTTTGGTCTGCGCGGCAACGGTGCCGGACGCCACGAGCGTCACAGCGGCGAACAAGGCCGCAAGCCCGGCATGAAGTGATTTTTTAATCGACATAAACAGGTGATTGGAAAAATGAAGAGAGGCGAAAGAAACACGAATCGAAACGACAGTCAGTCAGGCCACGCTCAGCGAGAACTGGCCGAGCAGTTCACGCTTGAGCGCATTGAATTCGGGTGATGTCACGTCGCGTTCGCGCGGCAGATCGACCCGCGTTTCATGGCAGATGCTCCCTTTGGACAGGATCACGATGCGGTCGGCCAGAATCAGCGCCTCGTCCAGATCGTGCGTGACGATCACGAGGCCAAACCGGTAGCGCGCCCACAGCTTCAGCACGAGGCTCTGGATGCTGCGGCGTGTGAACGCATCCAGCGCGCTGAACGGTTCGTCGAGCAGCATCAGGTCGGGGCGCCGGTACAGCGCACGCGCCACGGCCACGCGCTGCGCCTGACCGCCGGACAGGCTCACCGGCCAGCTCGCGAGCTTGTCTTCGAGGCCCACGTCGTGCAGCGCGGCACGTGCCAGAGCCTGCGCATCCGGCTTGTCCGCGTCGTCGAGCAACACGTTCTTCCACACCCGCAACGCATGGATCAGGCGCGGCTCCTGGAACACCACGGACGTGTTGCCCGACACCTCCGTGCGGCCGCCCGTAGCCGATTCGAGCCCGGCAAGCAGCCGCAGCAGCGTGGTCTTGCCGGTGCCGGACGGCCCGACGAGCGCCACGACCTCGCCCTTGCGCACCGTGAAATCGACGTAATCCAGCACCGTGTGGTCGCCGTAGCGTTTGGCGACACGTGACAGGCTCGCGACGACGGGCGCGGCCTCCTGCTCCACCGGATGAACGAGTTCAGACATGCGCACCTCGCCAGGCCAGCGCCTTGCGTTCGACGAAGCGCAACAGCGCATCGACGCTGATCCCCAGCACGGCATACACGAGGATGCCCGCGATGATGATGTCGGTGCGCTGGAACTGGTTCGCGTTGTTCAGGATGTAGCCGATGCCGGCGCTCGCGTTGATCTGCTCCGCAGCCACCAGCGCCAGCAGCGAAATCGCCGCTGCGTAGCGCACGCCAACGAGGATGCCGGGCAACGACATCGGCAGGATGATCAGGCGGATCTGATGCGCGCGCGACAGGCGAAACGTGCGGCCGAGTTCCAGCAGCTTCGGGTCGATGCCGCGGATCGCGTGATATGTGCTCAGGTACATCGGCGAAATCGCCGCACCGACGATCAGTGCCACCTTCGACACCTCGCCGATTCCGAACCACACCACGAAAATCGGTACGAGTGCGATGAACGGAATGGTGCGCAGCATCTGCAGCACGCTATCGAAACCGCGTTCGGCCGATTTGCTGAGGCCTGCGGCGACACCGAGCAACAGCCCCGCGCCGCCACCGATCAGCAGCCCCACCGCTGCGCGCGCCAGCGACACCTTGAGCGCATCCTGCAGATCGCCCGATTGCCACAGCTCGCGATATGCAGCCAGCACCGACGCCGGCGACGGCAACACAAATTCGCTCGCCACGCCCAGCGACGACGCGAGTTGCCACAGCGCAATCAGCAGCACCGGCACGAGCGCCCGCAGCAGCGGTTCGCGCAGCGTGGCGAGCCGCGATGAAGCCGTGCCCGCAACCGGCACGGGTCCCACGGCGAGAGTCGATTCCCGGGTAGACATCGTCACTCCTTCAGATGGCCACATGCGAGGCCAGCGCCCCGGACGTAGCGGTATCGGTCACGTCAGCACGGCCGGCATAGCGGCTCGTCGGACGCGGCAGCCCATAGTGTTCGCGCAGCGTGGTGCCTTCGTACTCGCGACGGAAAATGCCCTTGCGTTGCAGCAGCGGCACGACGTGATCGACGAAAGCCGCGAGCCCAGACGGAAACACATCCGCGTTCAGGTTGAAGCCGTCTGCCGCGCGGCCGGCGAACCAGCGCTCGATATCGTCCGCGATCGTCTCGGGCGTGCCCACCAGCATCCGGTGTGCGCCCGGATTGCGATCGAGCAGTTCGCGTACCGTCAGGTTCTCGCTGCGGGCGAGCAGCACCGTCGAGCGGATGAAGCCGCTCGACACATCGGAACGCGTGCCGCTGTCGAGCAGGTCGTATGGCAGCGGTGCATCGAGTTGCAGCGCGTCGGATGTGACGCCGAGCGCGCCCGCGAACTTCGCGAGTTCGGCGCTGCGGTCCAGCAGTGCATCCATCTCCGCCTTGCGCTGGCGCGCTTCGCCCAGCGTGCCGCCGATCACCGGGTACAGGCCCGGCAGGATCAGGAAATGGTCGGGGTTGCGTCCATGGCCGACGGCGCGTGCCTTGATGTCGCGATAGAACGCCTGCGCGCCGTCGAACGTGGTCTGCGCGGTGAACACGGCATCCGCGTGGCGTGCGGCCAGTGCGACGCCCGCCTCCGAGCCTCCGGCCTGGACCAGCACCGGACGGCCCTGCGGACTACGCGGCAGATTCAGCGGACCACGCACCTGGAAGTGCGGACCGTCGTGCGCAATGGCATGCACACGCGTTGGGTCGGCATAGCGGCCGCTCGTGCGGTCGGCGATCAGCGCATCGTCTTCCCAGCTGTCCCACAGCTTCTGCACCACGTCGACGAACTCCGCTGCACGTTCGTAACGCGCAGTCTTGTCGAGCGCGGCGCCACCGCCGAAGTTGCCGGCCGCGTCCGTATCGTAGGTGGTCACCGCATTCCACGCGACGCGCCCCGCGCTCAGATGATCGACCGATGCGAAACGTCGAGCGAGGTTGTACGGATCATTGAACGTCGTCGACGCGGTGCCGATCAGGCCGACGTGCCGCGTCACGGCCGCAAGCGCGGTGAGCAGCACCGTCGGTTCCAGCGACTGCGCCGGCCCGTGGGCATGCCCACGCAACGCCAGCGCGTCGGACAGGAACACCGCATCGAGCTTGCCGCGCTCGGCGGTCTGCGCGATCTTCGTGAAGAACGCCAGATCGATGATCGACTTCGGGTTGTCGAGCGTACGCCAGCCGGCCGGATGGCGGCCGGTGCCGGTGACGTTGGTGTTCAGATGGAGGGTACGGGCTGCACTCATAATGGGTTCTTTACGGCAAGGGATCGCGGTGTGCCGCGCGTCACGCGGTGGCTCGAAGCGACGCGAGCCACGCTGTGCTGCGCTCGTGATTCGGCGTGCCGAAGTCGAGCACGTCGATCGACGCAATGCCGTCGCGCTCGAGCTGATCGACCAGTTGCAGTTCCCACGCGAGGTAGGCCTGCATCTGCTGTGCGGCCTGCCCGGGCCCGTAGTGATACGGGCTGTACCACGCGTCGTCGTCGCCGGTCAGGTTGCCGTCGTCGCCCGTGGCGTGCGGCAGGCCCAGCGCGAGCCAGCGGTCGGTACCGCCCAGCAGCGCAAACACCCCGGCGCGCCGCTCGAGCAACTCGTCGGCCAGCAGACCCGCGAGCGCGCCGTCGGCCGACGTGAGCACGAGTTGACGCGACGGGTCGTCGATCTGCGCGAGCAGGTCCTCCAGCGCGCTCGCCGCGACGAAGCGCGCACCGGCGATATGCGCGCGGCGAAACGCGAGACTGCTGTCCACGTCCACGACCAGCGCACGTTCCGCTTTCAGCGCCTGCGCGAGCTGATCCGCTTCGATCCATGGCGTGCGCTGCGGCGCGCGCAGCAACGGCCGCGGTTCAGGACCGGCTTCGAAGCTGTCCTGCGCGACGTCGTCGGCCACCACGAACACCTGCAGATAGCCGAGCTGCACGAGCCACGACGCGGTCATGCGAGCGCGCACGCCGTCATCGTCGGTGAGCACGACGCGCGCGTGCAGCGTGCCGACGTATTCGTCGGTGGCCTGCACCAGCTGACCGCCGGGCGCCGAGCGCCAGCCCGCACGATGCGCGGCCTCGTATTCCAGCGGGCTGCGCACGTCGAAGCGGTACAGCGTGTGGGTCGCGGCTTCCCGCTCGAAACGCGCCAGCGTCACGGCATCGATCTCGACGACGCCGGCATGAGCAGCGGCACGGCGCGCAAGCGCTCGCGCGCTGTCGAGCGTGGCGGCGTCGGGACGCGGCGCGGTACGGATCTGGCCGTGTTCGAGTTCGAGCCCGGCGAGCAGCCACGACATCGAGCCGCCCGTCAGCGCGGCGACCGGATTGGGAATTCCGGCATTCACGAGCGACTGCGCGCCAAGGATGCTGCGCGTGCGTCCCGCGCAGTTCACCACGATCAACGTGTCCGGCGACGGTGCCGCCGCCAGCGCGCGATAGACGAGTTCCGCGCCCGCGCATTCGACGCCGCCCGGAATGTTCATGTTCTGAAATTCCGGGAACGGCCGGCTGTCGAGCACCACGAGGTCTTCGCCTGCGTCCTGCAGACGCTTCAGCGTGTCGGCATCGATGTTCGGCGTGTTCAACCGATGCTCGATCATTTCTCCGAAAGTCTTGCCGGGCACATTCGTGCCGCTGAACACCTCGAAGCCAGCCGCCTCCCAACCCGCCACGCCGCCATCGAGAATCGACACGTTCGTGTAGCCGAAGCGGGCCAGCAGTGCAGCGGCGCGTGCCGTATATTCGCCGGCTTCGTCGACCAGCACGACCGGCGCGGCGCGGCGCGGCACGAGCTGCCTGACCAGCAGACCGAGCCGGCCGACCGGCGCGATCGATGAATAGAACAGCCGGCGGCGGGCGGACACGCCCTCCTCACGCACATCGAGAATCGCGAGCTCGTTGCGGGCGGCAAGCGCCGCGCGCAGCGCGGCCGGGGTAATCAGCGGAACGGTAGAGTGACTCATCGTCAGGCGTCAGGTGAAAAGCGGTGATCGGGGTCTGCGTGCTGCCTTCGCAGCACGCAGACATGGACAGCGAGATGGGCCGGCAACAGGTCAGAAGAACGCGGCGGTCGGCAGCGGCACGCCGTTGAGCGCATGGTTGCCGACCACCCGCGCCTTGTAGAGGCCGGGGTTGTGCGAGGCGATCGTGCGGATGTTGCGCCAGTGCCGGTCGAGTTGCGCGACCTGGCGCGCAGCGGATGCGCCGCCCACGTCGAACAGTTTCGTGGCGCCCTGCAGCGCGAGCGGGTCGATCACGACCTTCGCCTTCGCGCTGCGCAGCGCAGCTTCGACGAACAGCCCCTCGTCGGGCCGGCCGGCGATCGCGCTGTCGAAAGCGTCGCCGAGCACGGCGGCGGCATTCAGCACTGCGGCCTCGGCCACGAAGGCCGCGCTCTGCAGTTCACCGACGGTCTCCTGCAGCAGCGGATCGTCGACGGGGCGCGGCGCGACCGCGTGGTAGTAGTTGCGCTCGCGCCGCTGCACGAGCTCGACCGCGTCCTTCGCGACCCGCCGCAGGACGCCCGCGATGATGGTCGTGAGGTAGAGCTGCGCGAAGGTAGCCTGGTGCGGCAGCTTGACGTCGTCGGCAAGGACCAGCACGTCCCCGGCCGCAACCTCGACGTCGGTGAACACAGTGGTGCCGCTCGCCGTCTGGCGCTGTCCGATGCCATCCCAGTCGTCTCGCACGTCGACACCGGGTTGCCGCACCGCCACGCGGACGCCGGCGAAGCGGCCATCGGGCGCCTTCGCGTTGACGATGATGTGATCGAAATACAGATTGCCGGTGCTGTAGTACTTGACGCCGCTCAACCGATAGCCGTTACCGGCGGGCTCGAGCCGGGTGTTGCCGTCGCCGTCGCCGATGTTCTGAGTGCCCAGCTCGCTCGCGCCGAGGCCGAATAGCCCGCCATCGCGCACGAGCGCCGTCCAGCGCTGGTATTGGGGCAGATGGCGGGCACGCAGCGCTTTTTCGACGAAGGCGAAATGATTGCGCAGAATATGCGGGATGTTCGAGTCGGCCTCGGCAAGGTCCAGCACCAGCTCGAAAAGTTGAGGCAGCGTCGCGCCCGCGCCGCCTTCGCTTGTCGGAACGCGGAACAGGCCAAGACGCGCGGCGCGCACCAGCTTGATGGCCTCACGCGCATCGGCTTCGCCGCGCTCGCGCGCCGCCGTGCCGGCCGCAATCGCCGCGACGAGTTCGCGCAGGGCGGCGGAGCCGGCCTGCACGGGTGCGACGCCGGGATCGGTGGCCAGTTTCGAATCGATCGTTCCCATCAACAAGACTCCTCGTGAATTCGGATGAACCCGGCTGTACGCCGGGTCGAGTGTCGGTCCCTGCCATACAGCCTTTACACCGCAGACCGCACGCGCACCCGCAGCCCGGCCTGCTCCAGCAGCGGCAGCACCGCCTCGCCGAAATACGCCAGGTCGGGCTCGAAATCGAAAAAGGTGAGCTGCACGCCATCGATGCCGGCTGCCTTCAGACGCAGCAGATCGTCGACGACATGCTCGGGTGAACCGATGATCTGGATGTTGCCGCCCAGCACGCGCTGCTCGCGCTGGTGGCCCTTCCAGGCGCGTGCGTCGCTGCGCCGTCCGGTGAAACCGTCAACGGCACCGAAATCGGCGTGCGACAGGATCGCGTCGTGATACGCGCTCGCCTCGTGTTCGGTCGGCCGGCACACGATGGTCGGATTGATCAGCGTGCGTACCTCGCGCCCATGCGCCTGGGCCGCGGCGCGCACTTGCGCCGTATGCGCGGGCAGCACGTCGAGCGCCGCGTCGATCTGTGCGCCCGCCGAGCTCGTAATGAAGATCAGGTCAGAGTGTTTCGCCGCATAGTCGATCCCGGCCGGAGAACTCGTCGCGTTCACGAGCACAGGACGGCCAAAGCGGGGTTTGGGCGAGACGAAGGCGTTGCGGGTGCGGTACCACCGACCGTCGAACGTGAGGTTGTCGTCGAGCGACCAGAGTTGCTCCATCAGGTCGACGAACTCGCTCGCCATCTCGTAGCGCTGGTCGTGCTCGAAGTGCCCGTCACGGCCGAACATCTCGGCCTCATCCACGGAGTGACCGGTCACCATGTTCAAGCCCCAGCGGCCACCCGAGATGTGGTCGAGCGTGGCGCCGAACTTCGCGAGATGCAGCGGATGCCAGTTGCCGTACAGGATATGCAGCGTCGACACCAGCAGGATGCGCTTCGTGACGGCGGCCAGCGACGCGATCGCGATGAACGAATCGAGCGACTCGCGCCGGTAGCGCGTCGTGCCACCGTGGCCATCCTTGCCGAGCCATTGCGCGAGACCGAACACGAGATCGAAGCCGAGGTCTTCCGCCGTGCGGGTCAGCCGCGCGTTGTAGTCGAAGCTCCAGTCGGTCGTGCGCGGCAGCGTCGACATCGACCAGCCACCGCTCTGGATCGGCAGGAACAGGCCCAGCATCAGCGGTTGTGCCAGCGCCTGCGAGAGCGGGCTGGCGGGGAATCCGGCGGGTGATGAAATCGACATGAAGCACCAGATAAAAAGTGGACGAAGCGCGCTCAGGCGTCGCGAACCGACGCAAGCGACGAATATGCGCCCATCGGCGTGTTGCTAAAGCCGTTGAGGCTTGCCGCATGGATCGCGTAGAAATGCAGTTCGAGCAGGTTCACCGACGGCACCTGCTCCTGCGCGATCTGCTGGAGCTGGTCGATGAACGGCTTGCGCGCTACCGGGTCGCTGACCGTCACGAGACCCTCGATCGCGCGGTCCATCTCCGGCGTGGCATAGCCGGTTGCATTACTCGAAGTCGAACCGGGCTTGATGGCCTTGCTCCAGTAGCGGCGCGTCACGCCGAGCTGCGGATCGGCGAAGGCCGCGTACCAGTTCACCGTCGTATCGAAATCGTAGTCCGCGTACACGCGGCGATTGAAGGTCGGCACGTCGGTCGGTACCAGCGTGAGCTCCACGCCGATGTGACGCAGTTGCGCCTGGATGAATTGCGCTGTCAGCACGTACTGGTTGCCGAATGGCAACGGCAGGTTGTTGATCCGTACCCGCACGCCATCCGCGCCGCGGTGGAAACCCGCGGCATCGAGCAGCGCCTCCGCATGCGCAGGGTCGTAGTTGTACTGCGGCAGATCCGGTTTGAAGAAACGCGTCTGGTAACTCGGGATCGGCCCCTGCGCGGGCTTCGCGAGGCCGTACCAGACCACCTTCGCCAGCGCATCGCGATTGATCGCGTGCGCGATCGCCTGGCGCACACGCAGATCCTGGAACGGCTTGCGGCGCAGGTTGAAATCGAAGAACGAGATCGGCGCGATACCGTCGAACACGTGACTCGACACCACGAAGCGCGCATCGGTCCGCAGCCGCACGAGATCGGGCAGCGCGACGGCATCGGTGGGCGCATAGCGCAGGTCGCCGGATTCGAGTGCGGTCAGACGCGTGCCTTCATCAGGGATGATGCGGAACACGATGCGCTCGAAATGCGGCGGATTCTGTCGATCCCAGTAATCGGGATTGCGTTCGAGCACCACGTAGTTGCCGCGCGCCCACTCCTTGAACACGTACGGGCCGTTGCCGACCGGATGCGCGTTCAGCGGATTGGTCAGCGGCGGGCTGCCCGCATACAGATGCTTCGGCAGGATCTGCGTTTCGTAGCCGCCGAGTGCGGACCACACTGCCGGCACCGGCGACGTGAAGCGGAACACCGCGGTGTGGTCATCGGGCGTATCGACGGCTTCCAGCGTGGCGAAGGTCGCATTGCCGCGCGGGTGGAAGCGTTTCGTGACTTCCATCAGCGAGTACTGCACGTCCGCCGATGTGAACGGATGACCGTCGTGCCATTTGACGTCCTTGCGCAGATTGAACGTGATGGTGCGGTGATCGGCCGATTCGGTCCACGACTGCGCGAGCTGCGGGACCGGGTGGAACGCGTCGTCGTAGGTCACGAGTCCGTCGAAGATGTTCACCGACACGATCACCGCGGGATTCGAGATGTTCAACCCCGCGACCCAGCCCGCTGGCTCCGGCACGATCACGGCTTGCAGCACGTCGTGACCTGCGGCGGTCTGCGGTGTCGGACTGGCCGCGAAGGCCACCCCGGGCAGCGCGGCCATGCCCGGCAGCACGGGCGCGGCCGCGGCTACGGCGAACTGGAAGAACTGGCGACGCGTGATCAACTCAGAGACTCCTCGTGATTTCGGGTTGCGGCTCGACGGGTTCGGCCGCAGGCGCGCGGTCAGCACGCTGCGCGTTGACTTGAATGGGGTGCAACGGCGTTTGCGGTTGCGTTGATACCTCGGTTTGCGTTCGACCTGGCAGCTGTGCATCGCCGCGATACAGATGACAGGCCACGACATGCGCACCGTCGATCGACGCCAGTGCGGGCGGCGTCTCGCCGCACACCGGTAGCGCATGCGGGCAGCGTTGACGGAACCGGCAGCCGCGCGGCGGCGCGAACGGATCGGGTAGCTCGCCCGACGACGATGCGGGCAACGTCGCACCACGCGCCGGAATCGAGTCGATCAGCAGTTGCGTGTACGGATGTGCCGCGTTCCGCCACAGCGCTTCGCGTGGCAGCACCTCGACGATCTGGCCGAGGTACATCACCGCGATGCGATCGGCGAGGTAGCCGACTGCCGCGAGATCGTGACTGATGAACAGACATGCGATGCCGCGCTCGCGCTGCTGGTCGGCGAGCAGGTTCAGCACCTGCGCCTGCAGCGACACGTCCAGTGCGGAGACGGGCTCGTCGCAGATCAGCACCTCGGGGTCTACGCTCAGCGCACGTGCGATGTTGACGCGCTGGCGCTGGCCGCCCGACAGCTCGTGTGGCATCCGGCCGGCAAACGCCGGGCTCAGTCCGACCTGATGCAGCAGTGCATCGACACGCTCGCGCCGTTGGGCAGCGCTGCCGATACGGTGCACTGCGAGCGGTAACGTCAGGCTGCGGCGCACCGTCTTGCGCGGATCGAGCGCGCTCAACGGATCCTGGAACACCATCTGCATGCGCCGGCGCCACGGCAGCCGCTGCCGGTGCGTGAGCTGGCCGAGATCCTGGCCGTCGAGACGCACTGTGCCTGCGGACGGTTCGATCAGACGCACGATGGCCTTGCCGAGCGAACTCTTGCCGCAGCCGGATTCGCCCACGAGGCCGAGTGTCTCGCCGCGCTGCAATCGCAGCGACAGCGTGTCGACGGCGGTCAGCGTGCCGCGCCGCGTCGAGTAGCGAACGCTCAGACGATCGACGTCAAGCAGCATGGCTTCTCCTGTCGTGGAGCGCCGCGCCTGCGGCGGGCGTATCGAGGATGCAGCGCAGGCCGCCGTCACCAAGCGTGCGCCAGGCCGGCGCCGACTCGTGGCAGGCGCTCTGCGCGAAGGTGCAGCGTGGCGCGAACGCGCAACCGTGCGCAACGGTACCGGGGAGCGGCACCGAACCGGCAATCTCGGCGAGCCGCGTGCGCGTGTCGCCGCGCTGCGGGCGCGCCGCCAGCAGACGTTGCGTGTAGGGGTGCGCAGGCGCGTCGAACAAGGCATCGGCCGATCGCTCTTCGATCTTGCGACCGGCATACATCACGGCGACACGATGCGCGAGCTGACCGACGATGCCGAGGTCGTGCGTGATCAGCAGCAGCGCCATGCCGGTCTGCTGCTGCAGCCGCGCGAGCAGCGCGAGGATCTGCGCCTGGATCGTGACGTCAAGCGCTGTGGTCGGCTCGTCGGCGATCAGCAGACGCGGCTTTCCCGCCAGCGCCATCGCGATCACGACGCGCTGACGCATGCCGCCAGACAACCGGTGCGGATAGTCGTCCACGCGCCGCGCGGGTTCCGGAATGCCCACTTCGCGCAACAGTTCGAGCGTTTCGCTACGCGCGGCGCGGCCCGTGAGCCCCCGGTGCAGCTTCAATGCTTCAGCGATCTGCTGGCCGATTGTGCGAACCGGGTTCAGTGCCGCAAGCGGATCCTGAAAGATCATGCCGATGCTGCCGCCGCGCAGCGCGCGCCACGACGCTTCGGATTGCGTCAGCAGATCGGTGCCGGCAAAGCGCAGCCGCGTGGCCGACACCCGCGCGACGCCCGCGTCGAGCAGGCCCATCAGCGCAAGCGCGGTCGTCGATTTGCCGCAGCCGGATTCCCCGACCAGCGCGAGCGTCTCACCGGTGCGGATTTCGAACGACAGCCCGTCCACGGCAGGCGCAGGCGCCTGGCCGCGCGCACCGGCGAACGCGATATCGAGTTGCTCCACGTCGAGCAGCGGCGCGCCGTTCACAGCGCCCCCCTGCGGCGCGGATTGACGAGGTCGTTCAGCCCGTTGCCGATCAGGTTCAGGCTCAGCACCGTCACGAGCACCGCGCAGCCCGGCAGCGCGGTCATGTACCACGCGGTCTGCAACGCCTCGCGTCCCGAGCCGATCATGCTGCCCCACGTCACCACGTTCGGATCGCCGAGACCCAGGAACGACAGCACCGCTTCAGTCAGGATCGCGTTGCCCGCGAGGATCGACAGCATCACGATTGCGGTCGTTGCGACGTTCGGCAGCACATGGGTGATCACGATGCGCGGCCGGCTCATGCCGATCACGGTCGCCGCCTGCACATACTCCGCGCGGCTCACGCGCAGCGCATCGGCCCGTACCAGCCGCGCCACCTGTGGCCAGTTCGTCAGCGCGACGCCGACCACGATCGTCGTGACGCTCGGATGCACGACGACCACCAGCACGATCGTGAACAGCAGCGCGGGCATCGTCTGGAACAGGTCGGCCACGCGCATCGTCAGGTCGTCGACGAGGCCGCCGTAAAACCCGGCCGCCGCGCCGACCAGCCAGCCGGCGAGCGTCGCGAGCAGCCCTGCGGCGACGCCGATTTCGAGCGACACGCGCGCGCCGAAGGCGATGCCGCTGAACATGTCGCGGCCCATCATGTCGGTGCCCAGCAGGAAAGACGGATCGGTGCCCGGCCACGTGAACGGCGTGCCCACCATGTCGAGCGGATCGTTGTGTGTGAAATATGGCGCGCCGGCCGCAAGCACGCAGATCGCGACGAGCAGCACGACGCCTGCGCTCAGACCTGGCGATTGCGCGATGCGCCGCCAGATGCGCGTACCGGCTCGCGTCAGTGTGAGGTCGCTCATCGTTCCACCTCGATGCGCGGGTCGAACCAGCCGTACGTGAGGTCCATCGCCAGATTGACGAGCAGCACCAGCACCGAACTGAAGAACAGGATGCCGAGCAGCAGGTTGAGGTCGCGCGATGCGACGGCATCGAGCGCGAGCTGGCCGAGGCCCGGCCAGCTGAACACGGTCTCGATCGCCACCGAGCCGCTGAACAGCGTGCCGAACTGCAGCGCGGTCATCGTGACGATCGGTAGTAACGCATTCGGCACCACGTGACGGCGGATCGTCGCGACGCGCGACACGCCCTTGGCACGCGCAGTGCGGACGAAGTCGAGGCCGCCCACTTCGAGTACGGCGGCGCGCATCAGGCGCGCGTAGATCGCGAGGTAGTACGCGGCGAGGCAGAACACTGGCAGCACCATGTGCGCGGCAACGTCGCCGACGTGCGCCCAGCCTGTCGCGACGACGCCTGGCGTGGTGATGCCGCCCGCCGGAAGCCAGTGCAGATGCGCGGAGAACAGCACCATCAGCATCAGGCCGAGCCAGAACAGCGGCGTCGCGAAACCCAGCGTTGCCAGAACGGAAATCACGACGTCGACCCAGCGCTGCCTCGACACCGCCGACACGGTGCCGGCGAGGCAACCGAACACCAGCGCGATCGCGAGCGCGCCGCCCATCAGCAGCGCAGTGGCGGGCAGTCGATCGAGGATCAGATGTAGCACCGATTCGTTGTAGCGGAACGACCAGCCGAGATCGAGATGCGCCATCCGCTTCAGGTAGGCCAGAAACTGCAGCGCGAGCGGCTGGTCGGTGCCGAACTGATGGCGCAGCGCTGCCAGGTATTCGGGCGTTGCGGCGCCGGCCTCGCCCGCCATCACGTCGGCGAGATCGCCCGGCGCGAGCCGCAGCCAGAAGAAGTTCAGCACGGCGATCACCACCACGAGCGGCAGTGCCTGCAGCAGCCGGCGCACCGGCCACGGCAGCGAACGGCGGGCTCTGGCCGGCGCTGGTTCGCCCGAACGAAGCGGCACGTCAGCCATGACTCGGCGCGCTGACGCTGACGTCGTCGAGCGACGCGTAGACGCCGATCGGCGTCGTGTTGACGTTCTGCAGCCTGCGCGAATAGATGCGGAAGAACTTCAGTTCAGCGAGCGAGATCGACGGCAGATCGCGCTGCGCGATCACCTGCAACTGATGGATCGCCTGCGTGCGTTTGTCCGGGTCCTGCTCGGTCTGGATCGACTCGATCACCTGATCCATTTCCGTCGACGTGTAGCCGGAGCCGTTACTCCACGGTGCGCCGCTGATGATGTTCTTCGACCAGAAGCGGCGGATCACGCCGATCTGCGGATCCGCGAACGCTGCATAGAACACGTTCATCGTGTCGAAGTCGTGGTCCGTGTAGATCTTGCGCAGATAGGTGGGCAAGTCGTAGTTGACCAGCGTGACCTCGATGCCGATCCGCTTGAGCTGCTGCTGGATGAACTGCCCGGCGCGCTGGTAGTCCTCGCCGTAAGTGTGGTTCAGATGGTTGAAGCGCAGGCGCACCCCGTCGCTGCCGCGCGGAAAACCCGCTGCATCGAGCAGCGCTTCGGCTTTCTGCGGGTCGTACGGATACTGCGGCGTATCGGGTGTATAGAACTGCCTCTGATAGCTCGGCACCGGTCCGGTGGCGGGCGTCGCGAAGTCGTAGAAGACCGTCTTCGCCAGCAGCTTCAGGTTGATCGCATGGGCGATCGCCTGCCGCACGCGTACGTCCTGGAAGCGCTTTTGCCGAAGGTTGAAGTCCATGAAGAACATCGGCGCGTTCGAGCGCCAGCCCTTCGAATCGACGACGAGATTCGGGTTCTGCTCAAGGCGGCGCGCTTCGACGAGCGACACCGGCGTGAGCGGCGCGTACTGCACACTGCCGTTCTGCAGCGCGATGCTGCGCGCGCTCGCATCGGGAATAATGCGGAACACCAGTTCGTCGACGCGCGGTTTGCCCTTGTCCCAGTAATCCGGATTTTTCGCGAGGCGGATATAGTTGCCGCGGTTCCATTCCTTGAAGACGAAGCCACCCGTGCCGATGGGTTTCGCGTTGTACGGATTGGTCAGCGGATCGGTGCCGGCGTACAGATGCTTCGGGAAGATAAACGCCGACGACGTGTCGAGGTAAGCCCAGATCACCGGCGACGGCTGCGCGAGGCGGAATACCGCGGTGTACAGATCGGGCGTGTCGACGGCCGTGATCTGCGCGAAGGTCGGACGCGCGATCGGGTGCACCTTCTTCGACACTTCCATGATCGAATACTGCACGTCGGCCGACGTGAACGGCGTGCCATCGTGCCATTTCACGTCGTTGCGCAGCTTGAAGGTGATCGTGCGGCGATCGGAGGACTCGGTCCACGAGGTGGCGAGCTGCGGGACCGGACGGAAGGCCTCGTCGTAGGTAATCAGCCCGTCGAACAGGTTACTGGACACCACGTTGGTCGGATTGGCCGGCGTCGAACCGGCAGCCAGACCCGCAGGCTCCGGCAGCGTATTCGCGACGAGCGTCGTGCCGGAGGCCGCCCGGGCGAAGTCGCCGAACAGACTCCCTCCGACGATGGCGCCGGCCCCGATGAGAAATTCTCTGCGTGTGGACATCAGTGCAGTGTTATCGATCAAGATAGGCATCCTGAATGGACGCCGGACCAGGCGCTGGACGCATCGGGCCTCGGCCCTCGCGGTGAAACCCGCCTCGAGACGTCGCTCAGGGCTATTCCACTAATCCATCAATCTGTACAATATTTCGGAATGAAATTTCCGATTTATTGTATGAGTGCCCCCTGCACTACCCAACCAAGCAATTCATATATGCAATTCTGTTCAGCCGGTTTCGCGATGCACTTTGCATGTCGGCAGCGTCAGCCTGATCTCGCCGCGAGCTGCTAACCATGGCCTCGATTCCCACTAGCGAAGGCGTCGCGGAACGACGCGAGACGGAATCGGGCGCCCTGGCCCGAGGCCTGACGGTGTTGTCGCGGCTGCATGAGGCTGCGCGACCGCTCAGCCTGCAGGAGATCGCCGATAGCGTCGGGCTGCCCACGACGACCTGCCATCGCCTGCTGCAGTCGCTCGATCAGGCGGGCTATGTGTATCGGGAGGGCGCGCTGTATTGCCCGACGCCCCGCGCCGCGTGTCCGCTGCCGCTGGAACATCCGTTGAACCGGCTACGTCGCGACACTGCGCCGCTGATGCGCGAACTGCAGGAGCGCCACGGTCCGTCGGTGCTGCTGATCGCGTTCCTCGGCAACCATCGCGTGACCGTCGATTCGGTGGCGGGTAGCTACAGCGTGGCGCCCTACTTCGATACGAATGTGTCGGCGCCGCTGCATGCGTCGGTGTCGGGGAAGATCCTGCTGAGCGACCGGACGCCTGAACAGCGCGACCTGCTGCTCGGCCCCGAGCCGTTCGCGGCCCGCACCGAACTCACTATTCGCGATCGCAGCGTGCTGTATGCCGAACTGGAACAGGTGCACCAGCGCGGCTGGGCCACCAATGAAAACGAGAACGTGATGGGCATCAGCGCGGTCGGTACGCGGCTGGCAGCACCGTCCGGGCGTGCGCTGGGCGCAATCGTGCTGACCGGGCCGAGCCGCTTCTTCTGCAACGGCAATGAAGCGATGCGTGACGATCTGCGGCAGGCGTCAGAACTGCTTAACACCACGTCGCATGCAGTGCGCGCGATGTCGCAGTTTCTCGGTATCTAATGCCCGTACGCGATGCGCGTCGATCGAACTGCAGCAACCCGGCAACCAGCCGGCCTACGACGGCTTCCGGCTGCCGGACGACTTCCACCGCAGAACCCGGGGCCGAGAAACGCAAGGAAAGGCGGTCGCGTCCTGCATGCTCCTGTCGTCTCTTCTTATTCGAAAACGACGACTACGGCTGAGCCGCAAACTGGTGCTTCACGTCGATGTACATACAAATTTCGTCGCAGTTGTCGTAGAGCGAGCGATAACTACCAAGTGCGCGCTCACAATCGTCAATCTATGACTCGATCCCGACCGACCGTGATCGGCCGATTCTGTTGAAAAACTCCCCGCCAAATCGAATTTTGGCTATCCTGGAAGACATTGATCGACGGGGGGTGAACGTCATGACGGGTCAACAAGGTGGTGGTCAGGAGAAACTCTTCTATTCCTTCACGATTACAACGTGCGCACTTCGCGATGGGCTTGACTACGCTGCGGGAAAACCGGCGCGAAACGGGTAGTTCATCGCGCCTGCTGGATAAAGGTGGTCGCAGGCCGGCGACCTTCATTACAACAGTGTGGCGGAATGGCCCTGCTTCGTCAGGAGCGACACGGCCTTCTTGTCGAACGAGATGAACTGTTCCCCGCCAAGAAATCGGCCATCCCAGGCAATGACGCCATCGGCAAAATCGCCACCCAGCTCAAGCAAGGCAAGACCCGCTTCGGCAGCTGGCCGGTTCGCGACAACATTACGCGTATCCAGCAGCGCCCGGATGGCCGATGCGATATCCGGCTTCGCCACCTTGTATGCGCTGCGCAGGACCCACACCAGCTCGCACAATGTCTGCAAGCTTACAGCCACCATGTCGGCCGTATCCAGCAACGCGGTGGCCTTGTCGGCGTGTTCTTCATCATCGGCAACGATGGCGCGCAGGAGGACGTTCGTATCCACGGCTATCTTCATGCCTTGCCGGCTCCCGCCTTCGCTCCGGCTTTAGCGATTGCCTCGTCGATTTCCTCGATGCTCAGTCTGGCACCATTGGTCTTTCCCTTCAGGATGCCCCGAAGCTGGTGAAAAGACCCGCCAGCCCGTGCGGCCCTGAGTTCGGCCCGGCCGTCAGGCAGCAGATCTACCTCGATCCTTTCCCCCGGCTGGATGCCCAGATGCTGCAGGACTTCCTTCCGGAACGTCACCTGGCCCCGGGATGTGACAGTTAGCGTACTCATAACGACCCCTTCAGTAGATACCGCCATTGTAATGCAAATTTACATTACTTGTATGAGCGCTGATGATTCATCTGAACGTCGACTCAAACTTGCTGTTGCAAGGCGACCGCCCTATCGATACTGCATAAAAACGCAGTATCCGAGGGAACCCGCCATGGAGTATCTGATCAGGATCTATACGGAGAAGGACCGGCAGGTACTTGAATGGTTGCGCCAGCGCGTGGGCGACGCAGCGATTGCACAAGCCGTCGAGCAATGTGGTGGCGCCGCGAAGCCATATCTGCCCGCTGTATGCAGGCGCCTCGGAGTGCGAATCCCGATGCTGGCGAAGCCTCGCGTGATCGAGCCTGGTGCCGTGGCCGGGCAGTCGCTTGCGACCATTCGGGGTATCCTTGCTTCCCGTTCCCCGGGCGCGGGTTCACGAGCCAGCGCTCGCACGATGATGGCATCTCGCGACCAGGAACACGTCGTCCGGATTCCAGTCCCTCTCGAGTGGCGGAAACGTCTCGTACTCCTGCACCGTGGTTCTGGACGGTGCGAGCGGTGGCACGATGACATTGACACCGTCCTGATCGTTAACCACCGTGAACAGTAACGGACATGGACCGAAACGTGATGAGGTCGCTGCATTGCTCGCAGTGATGGTGCCAGGCGAGGACTACACGACGGGCGCTCTGGCCACGCAGCCTGGCTGGTCGCTCTCGACCGCGCGCACGATTATTCATGCTGCGGAGGACACAGGCATCGTCTGGAAGCACCGCTGCGCATGCAAGGGACCACTGGTGTGGGTGCGCCGCGATCGCATGCGTTGCCCATCCCGACAGCTTTCCATACCGGCTGGAGAGTTGCAGGGGTACGAGCAAGCATGGCGGAGCTTCCGCGACATCTGCATGCTGGCGCACGCGTCGTCGTAGTGATGTGCGCTTCGGCGTGGTTCGGCCAGGTAGTCTTGACCTTTCCTGAAAAATATTCGACGCAGCCTGGTGCATACTTGCCAGGCTGAACGTCGCGCGAAGCAGGATGGCGCGCGCCTTGCCAACCGGCGAACTTCTGAGACAAAGGAAAGACAGATGAGTATCTTCGGCGACATTGTGAACAAACTGTTCCATAAGGCCAAACCCGACGCGGCGCCGCCCGCGGCCGAACCGACCCCGGATCCGGCGGCAGCTCAGGCAGCTGTACCGGACGCAGCACCGGCACCTGCACCGCTGGCTGACGTCGACGTGGCTTCGGTGATGGACCAGCTCGTTGCGGAAAGCGGTCAGACCTTGAACTGGCGCACGTCGATTGTGGACACGATGAAGGCACTGGGAGTCGACAGCAGCCTCGAACATCGCAAGCAGCTGGCACAGGAATTGAAGTACACCGGCGACATGAACGACTCGGCTAGCATGAACGTGTGGTTGCACGGCCAGGTGATGGCGGCGCTGGCTGCAAATGGCGGCAAGCTGCCGGCAGACCTTGCAGGCTGACGATTGAAGCGTCGGGTCCGGGCGTTTCACGCCCGCCCCGTCGACATGAGTGGCGGACCGGCACTCTGGTACCCGGTGCGCATCAGCACATCGGTTCAGTAGGGGGCGAACAAGATAAGCAATTTCCTGTCATAGGTGTCCAGGTTATTATGACTTGGTCAAAACGCCGAAAATTGGCATATATGCCGGGCGTGCCATGTGGGCTCAGAGTTCATCCCAGATTTGAGGAAATGATGCAGCAGGTCAGGCCAGGGAGGCTAAGACTTGGGTTGCCACAAATACCCCGCTTTTTGCAGCCGGGCAAGCCAGGCTCCCCGCTTGCCGTGACTCGACATCAATTGCGCCAGACGCCGCCGGAACACGGCATTCCGCCTGGCGTGTGTATACGCTTCGGCGAGATCCTGCAACTTCTGGAATGCCTTATCGTAGGCGCTGCCCGTTGTGCGTCGCAGTTGTGCATCGATGCCTGACCACGCCGTGTCTTCCTGCTCGAGAAGTGATGTGAGGTACCGTGTGCGTTCCTCACGACGACGGGCCTCGGCCGCCTGGCGTGCTTGCTGCTCCCTTTTTTCACGGATGGCACGATGAGCGGCGACCCTTGATTCGATTTCGGATATTCGACGGCGCCTGGGCGAATGCAATTGCTTTGTATTCCTACCATTCTCCCATTTGAGAAAAGCGTTTCGAAGCGTTCGCTCCGCTTCACGGCTGCGTCCCTGTAGCAGCATGCGTAGTTTCGCCCGCATTTCCTCAACCGGCAACTCACGTAACCAGGGATCAAGGCGACTGTCTTCGCTCCCACTGGATTCTGGGGCCAATAATGACGGGCTGGCCTCTGCGGCGGCGGCGAGCCAATCCGCATCCAGCATCAGAAACTCGGCCAGTGCTACCTGTGCGGGCGTCAACGCCTGTAATCCGGCAGGCACCGGCGGTTCGATTTCGTCATCGTGTAGCTCATCATTCCCGAGGCGGGCAAGCCACCCAAGATAAAGCGGGCGAGCATCGCCGCCGAGCAGCTCGTCGCGTACAGGCAGCAGGCGCGTCATCCACCCTGCACCATCCATCTCATCCGGGAAGCGGGCGTGTTCGCCCGTGTCATCGTTGAACGACCAGTCGAGGATGCACCAGCCATCAACGTCCATGGCCTCGAATGCTTTCCCGAAACGGGAGCGCCTCTTTCGTCCAGCCTTGACGTAATCGCGGATGGTCGCCGCGTCAAACGTCCCGCGCGGCAGGCGAAGAAGCAGGCGGCAGCTCCCCCAGTTGGAGGAGTAGACGTGGGCATCGAAATATTGCTGGACCCACTCGAGCGGGTCGCCCTTGAGGTTTCCCCAGTGATATTCGTTGACGAAGCTTGAGGCGGTGATCGTGGCCCGCGTGGAGAAACTGCGCAACTCTGCCTGCTGGGCCGCCGTAAGCAGCCGGTCGACGCATGCAAACTCGTAGTATTGGTATTCGCTCATGCCAGATTCCCGTAGCGAAGCGCATGGAAGAGAAGAAGGTGAACGTGCTGGCGCGCAACCCGGCAGAGCCATGAGACTCCGGGCCGACGCGAAAACCAGAATGCTTCGTGACCAGCGCCGGAAGGCGTGCGCGTTGCCATTGTGATGTCCTTTCGGCACGCGATGAGGCGCTTTCAGCCCGCCGCGTCCGCGCCGCCCAGCCGCATCCGGTAGTCCACCAGGAGCTGCTGCTGTGCTTCGAGCTGCGCGGCCAGCTTCGTGAGGTCCGCGCGAAGCGAGTCGCAAGCCTCGCGCACCTGGAGCAGCTCGGCTGCCCGCGCGTCGGCTGCCGCCTGCGCTGCGTCGCGCTCGGCCTCGGCGCGCGACCGATCGGTGAGCGCACGATTGAGGGCGGATTGCAGCGCCTCGCCATGTGCCTGCTGATCGCGTGCGAGCCGGGTCGTGGCCGTCACTTCTGCGACGAGCCGCGCGTTGTCCCGGTTCAGCTGCGTGATCTCGTTCTGCCGGACGATGGCCGTCTGGTTCGCCTGGCGTAGCTCAGCCTGCACCTGCTGGACCTGCTGCTCATGTCGGCGCGCTTCCTGTTCGCGCTGCTCGCGCGCGGCCGTACGGAAGTGCTCAAGGGAATCGCGCGCATGCACGAGCTTGGCCTCAAGCGACAGGCGGAAGCCCTCCTGCTCGGCAAGGCGCTCGGTCTGGTCGCGTACCTGCTGGGTGAGCCGCTCGACGTCCAGGTCGCGCTGATGCAGCGCCACGCGAGTGCCGGCGTGCGCCTCCTGCTCCGCGGAAAGGGCGGCGGTCGCGCCAGCGAGCTGCTCCCGCACCGTGGCCAGCTCAGCGCCGAGCCTTGCGATTTCGGACTGCGCCTGCTGGCGCTGCGCGGCCGCAGCGGCGGCCTGCTGGTCGACGAGGGCTTGTGCTTCTTCATGCAGGCGGGCCGCGAGCCGGGCCACCAGATCCTGGATCGCGTCCGAGAGCGACCCGGCGCGTGTGAGTGACGCGCCCTCATCTTCCTCCAGTTCCTTCAGGTACCGGTGGATCGTGGTTTTCGAGCCCGTGTTGCCAAGCGCGATACGTATCGCGTCGATCGATGTGTGCTGCCCCTGCGCGAGCAACGCGTCGCGGGCGCGCTTAACGTCGTTGCGCGTAAGACCGGTGCGGGCCATCTGCTTCCTCGCTCGAATATCGTACTGTATTACGTACCATGTATATACGTATTGTCGTGCATGGTCAATGACGGCGTGATGCGGGCATTGCTGGTCTGCGATAAAGGAGGATTATCCAGTGTGATGGCCCGAATCCGGCTTGTTCCGCCGCACAACCGGTACGAAATATGGAAATTGACGATCTCGGGGGGATTGCTGGTCAAATTGGGATGTCGCAACCCGGAGCGTGGACCACAAGCGTTTGATGTGTATAATTCAATTGTTTTATACACATTTACGAGGCGCGCCATGCGTACCAATATCGAGATCGACGACCGGTTGATGGCCGAAGCGCTTGCCGTAACGGGCATCCGGACCAAACGTGAAGCGGTCGAGCTTGGCCTGAAAACGATCATCCGGCTCAAGCAGCAGGAGCAGATTCGCCAGTTCCGCGGCAAATTACCGTGGGAAGGCGATCTGGATGCCATGAGGCGCGACCAGTGATACTCGTCGATTCAAGCGTGTGGATCGACTACTTCCGGGGGCTGGCTTCACCCCAAGCCAGCCGACTGGATGCCCTGCTGGGCCGGGAGGTGCTGGTCACCGGCGACCTGATCGTCGCCGAGGTGCTACAGGGATTTGCCGCCGAGTCGGCGTTCAATACTGCCCGGCAGCTGATGACGACGCGATTCGATGTCGTCTCGCTGGTGGGGCCGGATAACGCCATTCAGGCGGCCCGGAATTACCGCATCTTGCGAGCGCAGGGCGTAACGATCCGCAAAACCATCGATACGCTGATCGCGACGTGGTGCATTGAAAACGGTGCGCCGCTGCTCTTCAGCGACCGGGATTTCGATCCGTTCGTCGAGCACCTAGGTCTTCAGTCTGCAATGCGCGACGACTAACGTGCCGGTGACAGCAAACAGCAAGAAACGATACGGAATACGAATTCACCACCGGTTTCAGGCCAACTGGGGCTGGATATCTTCTCCGGGCGTGCGGACCTGATAGCCCATTGCCCGGTAGCCGCGCTGGCGTTTCTCCCACATGCGCTGCAGCACCGGATGGCCGCCATCCACATAATCGATCACCCGTACGCCGGTCTTGCCCGCATGCTCGCGGTGCAGCCGGCCGGCGTACTGCTGCAGCGTGCCCCTCCACGCAACCGGCATGGCCAGCACCAGCGTGTCCAGCGCCGGATGGTCGAAGCCTTCACCTACGAGCCTGCCAGTCGCCAGCACCACGCGGGGCGTGTCACCGGCCAGCGCGTCAAGGGCAGCCAACTGGGTGGCGCGCGCTTTTCTGCCGAGCCGTCCGTGCAGCACGAACAGCGACTGCACTGTGTCCTGCAGCAGATGCTGCAGGCTTTCGAGATGGTCCGTCCGCTCGGTGAGTACCAGCACGTTCCGCCCCTGCCCGTACTGTTCACGTACAGCCGTCGCGATCATCTGCGTGCGCGGAGTGTCCTGCGCGAGCTGGGCGAACACCGCCTGGATTGGCGCGTCGGCCGCAACGTCCACTGCGGAGGTGAGCCTTTGCGGGAACACCTCGAGCACCTGCGGCGCGCTGGCCGGGGATTTCGCTGCATGCCGGATCGGTCCGCACAGCATGAACATGACGGGCTGCTGGCTGTCGCGCCGCACCGGAGTCGCGGTCAGACCCAGCACATAGCGCGCATGAACGGCCTTGAGCACCGCCTCGAAGGAATCCGCGGAGACGTGGTGACATTCATCGACGATGACCTGGCCGTAACGCCGCAACAGCTCTCCGCGGGCACCATCGGGTGCCACGGATTGCAGCATCGCGACATCGATCCGGCCCGTCGCCTTCGACTTGCCGCCGCCGATCGTGCCGATCTCGCGCACGTCGAGTGCGAGAAACGACTGCAGGCGCTCGCGCCACTGGTCAAGCAGTTCCCGGCGGTGCACGAGCACGAGCGTGTTGACGCCGCGCTGGGCGATCATCGCGGCCGCCGTCACGGTCTTGCCGAACGCCGTCGGCGCATGCAGGATGCCGGTGTCGTGTCGCAGCAGGTCGGTAACGGCCGCCTGCTGGTCATCGCGCAACGTGCCGGCAAATGGAACTGGAAGCGGGTCGCCGGTGCACCGCTCGTCGCGGATGTCGCAGGCGATGCCGTTATCGCGCAGCAGCGTCATGACGTCGTCAAGGCATCCGCGCGGCAATGCAATGTGGCGCGGACAGTTCTCGGCGCGACCAATGATGCGTGGCTTGTCCCATACGCTGAAGCCCCGCGCCTGGGCCCGGTAGAACTCCGGATTCTGGAAGGCGGCCAGCCGGATGAGCCGGTTGAGCAGTGCCTGCGGAAGCTGCGCCTTTTCAAGATAGAGCTGGTTCGCGAGCGTCAGGGTGAGCGACGCCGGCATCGTTCCGGCCAGCCGCTTCGGCTGCGCGGGTGGCGGCTTCCACGGTTCGGCCTGGTCCTCCTCGGCGATGAACGCAACGTCGAGCGGGTGCGCACCGCCCGTGGCGCGAAAGATCACCCCCTCGATGTCGCGGCTGTCCATGGTTTGCACGGACGCGAGATACGACCACTGGTCAGCGTACGGCTGAAAGCCGTCATCGACAAACACGCTCCAGCCATGCTCGCGTGGCTGCTTCTGAAGCGGCAGGGCAATGAGGTTACCGAAGCCGCCTTTGGGCAGCACATCCTGGTTCGGGAAGAGCCGGTCGTAGGACGTCAGTTCGAGCTGACGGGTCCGGGTACAGGTGTGGCTGATGATGGCAGAGCCCATCCGTCGCGCGTCACGTGCAGCAACGGCCGACGAGAAGAAGATCCACGCGTGCGCGCCATTGCCTGAACGCGAGATTTCGAGCGATACGGGCACGTCCATCTCGAGGCAGGATTGCCGGAACGCCTGCGCATCTTCACGCCAGCCTTCCTCGTCGAAGTCGACAGCGAGCAGGTAGCAGGTGCCGTCCGGCATCAGTGGATAGAGGCCCACCGTGCGATCGCCGGCCAGGTGCGTATAGACGACCTGGTCGTCCAGCGTCAGCAGTACACGATGCCCGCAGTCGGCGCACCGGATGCGGGGCTTTTCGCAGATCCCGGCGCGCCATTCGTTGGCGCACGCCGGCGCGTAGCCGGATTTTCCGGAGTTGCGGCTTTCCCAGCGTAGCGGATAGACATCCGTGCGACCGCGAAACAGCCGCCGGAAGAGCTGTACCTTCTGCTCGGGCGAAAGTACGGGGGCGCGCGTGTTTCGCACTGCTGGCGATGGTGCGTTCCGGGCCACCCGCACGGGCTTTGCCTGCGCCTGCAGCGTTGCCGGCAGCAAGGCGGTGAGCCGCGCGATTTCGGCCTGCAGGCGGGTGAGCTCCGCGAACAGCTCCTCGCGGGTGAAATTTTCCCAGTCTGCCTGTAGCGGCTTGCCGTCGTTCATCGCTTCACCGGCCGAAATCCTGGCTCCCGTCGAGCACGCCGGCTGGCGCACACGTTCGTTGTTGCATATCATCGTCTCCGATACCGATCACCTGATTTTACCCACGAGCCATGTCTGCCATCGATCGCTACGTCGAAGCCGCGACGCGTGAAAACACCCGGCGCAGTTACCAGTCGGCGCTTCGGCATTTCGAGGTTGAAGGGGGCGGCTTTCTGCCCGCGAGCGCTGACATGGTTGCGCGGTACCTTGCCGATCACGCAGAAACCCTTTCGGTCAATACCCTGCGCTCGCGGCTTGCAGCCCTCGCGCAATGGCATCAGACGCAGGGTTTTCCGGATCCGACGAAGGCCCCACATGTGCGCAAGGTTCTCAGAGGTATCGTCGCGCTGCATCCCGCAACCGAGAAGCGGGCGAAGCCCATGCAGCTCGCGCAGCTCGAAAAGCTCACGGCCTGGCTCGATGAGCAGATCGCCAGGGAAGCCGACGGGCGCGAGCGCCTCGCGTGCCTTCGCAACCGTGCCCTGATGCTGCTGGGTTTCTGGCGCGGCTTTCGCTCGGATGAACTCAGCCGACTGAGAATCGAGCACGTAGCCGTTGAGGCGGGCCGCGGCATGACGTTGTACCTGCCGCGCACGAAAGGCGACCGCGCGCAGCTGGGCACGACCTTCAAGGCCCCGGCACTTTCACGCCTGTGTCCGGTGGCGGCTTACGAAGCGTGGATTGCGGCGTCCGGCCTGACGGAAGGGCCCGTGTTCCGGAGCATCGACCGCTGGGGAAACGTCAGCGACGAGGGGCTGCATGCGAGCAGTTTCGTGCCGCTGTTGCGTGCGCTTTTCCACGCAGCAGGCCTGGCCGCGCCGGACAGCTACAGCAGCCATTCGCTACGGCGGGGCTTCGCAACGTGGGCCAACTCGAACGGCTGGGATCTGAAGATGCTGATGCAGTACGTTGGCTGGAAAGACGTGCGTTCCGCGATGCGCTACATCGATGCCGCCGATCCGTTCGCGCAACACCGCATCGAATCGGCACTCGCAACACCAGGTACGACCGTGCAGGAGCTACCCGTCATCGCATTGCCTGCGCCATAACCGCTGGATCGAGGCGTTACTCCACATCCCGTGACGGATACGTACCGGGGGAGATTCGCTGCAAGCTCAATCTTGATCCGGACCAGCCAGATCTTCATGGCGGAGCGCTTCGAGCGGGCGCAGCACATCGCGGATCGATAAAAGTCTGGCGACGTAGTGATCGATCTGGTCAAGCACGTCTTCGATCTGCCCGACAATCGACACGTCCCGGGTTGTCGCCGCGAAGTTCGCGCCGTTGACGAGTGCATGCTCCCACGCTGGAGATCTTCGCCGACCTGTTCCTGGATCTCATTCTTGAGCCAAGGGTCCTCGGGTTTTTCGTTGTCGGACACGCCCCGCTCCCGGTGTTGCCTGACCGTCTGTTTGCCACGTGACGCCCCTTGTCCGTGAGATCTCCAAAGCCAGCACGAAAGTGATCGGACACGCGATTCTGCACCGGTCACACCCGACGCTCGAACATCCGGATCAACGTTACAGCACCCAACCCGCGCGTCAGAAGGCTTTACATCGGACATCTGAATTACATATCAGAAATGGTTTGTTTGTCCCAAATCAAACCCTGATTAGACTGCCACCCATCTTGTCATTACAAGCCGAACCGACCATGTCACGGAGCAACCTGGTGCCGCTGTCGCCGCAGCCGCTCTATGTCCAGATCAAGGACACATTGCGTGCGCGCATCCTCGACGGCACGTACGCGCCGCACAGCCAGATGCCATCCGAGCACGAATTGTGTGCGATGTTCGAGGTCAGCCGCATCACCGTGCGCCAGGCATTGGGCGACCTGCAAAAGGAAGGTCTGCTATTCAAGGTGCACGGCAAGGGCACGTTCGTATCGAAACCCAAGGCGTTCCAGAACGTGACCTCACTGCAGGGCTTCTCGGAGGCGATGTCGTCGATGGGCTACGAGATCGTCAACCAGTTGCGCAGCTTCAGGATCGTGAAAGCGGATCGTCATATCGCGTCACGGCTCAATCTGCCGGAAGGCGCGCCGGTTGCGGAAATCCATCGCGTGCGGATGCTCAATCGCGAACCGGTGTCGCTGGAACTCACCTGGGTACCCGAAGCGATCGGCAAGCGGCTCGCGAACGCGGACCTCGTCACGCGCGACATCTTCCTGATTCTCGAAAACGACTGCGGCGTGCCGCTCGGCCATGCCGATGTTTCGATCGGCGCGATTCTCGCCGACGACGACATCGTCGACGCACTGCATGTCGAGGACGGCAGCCCCGTGCTGCGGATCGAGCGCCTGACGCACGACGCGTCCGGCGCGCCGATCGATTACGAATACCTGTACTTTCGCGGTGATGCGTTCCAGTACCGGCTGCGCATCGACCGCCAGAAATCCCGAAGGAAAGCACGATGAAAACCGAGGTGCTCGAATACGACGTCGTCGTGGTCGGCGGCGGCACGGCCGGCCCGATGGCCGCGATCAAGGCGAAGGAGCGCGACCCTGCGCTCAAGGTACTGCTGCTCGAAAAAGCGAATGTGAAGCGCAGCGGCGCGATTTCGATGGGCATGGACGGGCTGAACAACGCGATCATTCCGGGTCACGCGACGCCGGAACAGTACACGCGCGAGATCACGATCGCGAACGACGGCATCGTCGATCAGGAAGCCGTGCATGCCTACGCGACACACAGCTTCACGACCATCGAGCAACTCGACCGCTGGGGCGTCAAGTTCGAAAAGGACGGCAATGGCGATTACGCGGTCAGGAAAGTCCATCACATGGGCGCCTACGTGCTGCCAATGCCGGAGGGACACGACGTGAAGAAGATCCTGTACCGCCAGCTCAAGCGCGCCCGGATCGAAATCACGAACCGCATCGTCGCCACGCGCGTACTGACGGATGCGCAAGGCCGCGCGTGCGGCATCCTCGGCTTCGACTGCCGCACGGCTGAATTCTACGTGGTGCGAGCGAAGGCGGTGATTCTGTGCTGCGGCGCGGCCGGCCGGCTCGGCCTGCCGGCGTCCGGCTATCTGATGGGCACCTACGAGAACCCGACCAACGCCGGCGACGGCTACGCGATGGCGTACCACGCGGGCGCTGCGCTCGCAAACCTCGAATGCTTCCAGATCAACCCGCTGATCAAGGACTATAACGGCCCAGCATGCGCGTACGTGACCGGCCCGCTCGGCGGCTTCACCGCGAACGGCAAGGGCGAGCGCTTCATCGAGTGCGACTACTGGAGTGGCCAGATGATGTGGGAGTTCTACCAGGAACTCCAGAGCGGCAACGGCCCGGTGTTCCTGAAGCTCGACCATCTCGCGGAAGAAACGATCCAGACCATCGAGCAGATCCTGCACACGAACGAGCGACCGAGCCGCGGGCGCTTTCACGCCGGACGCGGCACCGACTACCGGCGGCAGATGGTCGAGATGCACATCTCGGAGATCGGCTTCTGCAGCGGGCACAGTGCATCGGGTGTCTACGTCAACGCGCGTGCCGAGACCACCGTGCCGGGCCTGTATGCGGCCGGCGACATGGCCGCCGTCCCGCACAACTACATGCTCGGCGCGTTCACCTACGGCTGGTTCGCAGGCCACAACGCGGCCGAATACGTCGCGGGCCGCGATCATGCGCCGGTGGACGACGCGCAGGTCGCTGCCGAACGCGCGCGGATCTACGCGCCGCTCGAACGCGACAGCGGCCTCGCGCCTGCGCAGGTCGAATACAAGCTGCGCCGCATGGTCAACGACTATCTGCAACCGCCGAAGGTGACGCGCAAGATGGAAATCGGCCTGCAACGCTTCGATGAAATCGCCGACGACATCGACACAATCAAGGCGAACAACCCGCACGAGCTGATGCGCGCGGCCGAAGTCCGCGCGATCCGCGACTGCGCGGAAATGGCCGCGCGCGCGTCGCTGTTTCGTACCGAAAGCCGCTGGGGCCTGTACCACCACCGCGTCGACTATCCGCAGCGCAACGACGCCGAGTGGTTCTGCCACACGCATCTGCGCAAGGATGGATCGGGCCGGATGACGAGCGAGAAGCGCCCGGTCGCGCCATACATCGTGCCGCTCGCCGAGTACGAACGCGGCGCGTACGACCAGTTGCGCATCCGCGAAAACGCGGCGCTCGCGACCGCGAATTGAGGAATCCAGTCATGTCCTATACGCCCCACGAAATCTTCCAGCGCAGCAGCGCGCCCGTGACGATCGATGAAGAGCGCTGCATCGCCGACAAGGGCTGTACCGTCTGCGTCGATGTCTGTCCGCTCGATCTGCTCGCGATCGACCTCACGAAGGGCAAGGCCTACATGCAGTTCGACGAATGCTGGTACTGCATGCCCTGCGAACGCGATTGCCCGACCGGCGCAGTGAAGGTCGACATTCCCTATTTGCTGCGCTAACGGCTGTTACCCACGCACCGTTCCACACCTACGCACGCGAGACCATGAAAACACGACAACGGATTGTTCGCCTCATCGCCGCGCCGCTGCTGTTCGCGGCGGCCGTGACCGCGCACGCAGAAACCCTTCGCGTGGCGATCGGCACGCAGGACACCACAATCAACTGCGCGACCGGCGGCCTGCTGATTCGCGAACTGCATCTGCTCGACAAGTACCTGCCGCATACCGGCAAGTACGCGAACGTCACATATGACGTGCAGTGGAAAGACTTCACGTCAGGTGCGCCGCTCACGAACGAGATGGTGGCCGGCAAGCTCGACTTCGGCGCGATGGCGGACTTTCCCGGCGCGCTGAACGGAGCCGCATTCCAGAAGGCTGGTAGAAAGAGCCTTTTCATCACCGTGCTCGAAGGCAGCATCGACGGCAGCGGCAACGGCATCGTCGTGCCCGTCAATTCTCCGGTACATTCGATCGCGGACCTGAAGGGCAAGACGATCTCGGTTCCGTTCGCCTCCACCGCGCATGGCATGCTGCTGCGAGCGATCAAGGCGCAGGGCTGGAACCCGGACACCGACGTGAATATCATCACGCAGGCGCCGGAAGTGGCCGGCAGCGCGCTGAAGGCCGGCAAGATCGACGCGCACGCTGACTTCGTGCCGTTCGCCGACCTCTTCCCGTATCGTGGCATCGCGCGCAAGATCTACGACGGCGCGCAAAGCCATGCGCCGACCTTCCACGGCGCGCTGGTCGACGCCGCGTACGCACAGAAGTATCCGGAAGTCGTCGTCGCGTATCTGCGCGCGGCCATCGAAGCGAACCGCCTGATCGCGCAGGACCCCGAGAAGTACAGCCTGCTGATCGAGAAGGTGACGGGCATCGAGGCGCCGGTCGACTATCTGTATCACGGCCCGCTCGGCCTGCAGACGCGCGATCTCACCTGGAAGCCGGAATACCGGCAGGCCGTCGCGACCGCAATCGATACGCTGAAGCTGCTCAAGAAGACGGACGTGAATCTCGATGCGAACACGTTCGTCGACGATCGCTACATCCGCGAGGCGTTCAAGGAGTCGGGGCTCGATTACGACGCCGCGCTGAAGAACTACGCAAGACAGCCGCTCGTCGCGAACGACGCGCTGACCGGCAAGCCGATTCGCGACTTCAACGACGTCGCGCAGATCTGGTTGCCGAATGAAGCGCACGTGCGCAACTACGCGAACGTCGGGGAGGCGTTCGCTACGCTCGCGAAGCTCGCGCCGTCTGCCCGCAAGCCCCGCGCGGTGTATGTGCAGGACCACGACAGCGGGCTGAAGCTGTTCGCGTCGGACGCGTGGTATGTGCGTGACGCGCACGGCAACATCACCGCGTTTCTTCAGAAAGCCGGTGCCGACGCATATGCGCAGCGCACATCCGGGGCCGTCGTCGACTATGCGGCGGCGGTGAAGACGACGGCCGCATCGCAGGCCGTCGCGGCGCGCTGATTTCGCACCTGTTGCCGGCATTGATCATCCCCCGCTTCGAGGAGTCCGCATGTCTGCCACACTCGACCTCACCGCACGCCAGCGCTCCGCGGCGACGGAACCCGCGCCGGCGGCGCCGGCCGGCCGCCGCTCGCCAACGTTCCGGCGAGCCTTGCGCATCGCGTCGATCGCGTTGTTCATCGCCGCCTGGCAACTGGCCGTGCACTACCGCCTGTCGCTCGGCGTCGTCACGTTCGCGAACATGCCGTCGCCGGCCAATACGATTCCCGCGCTATGGGACCTGCTGCACTCGCCGAAACTGCCGATGCATCTGGCCGCGAGCCTCACGCGCGTGCTGGTCGGCTTCTGCGCGGCGGCCGTCGTCGGTGTCGGGCTCGGCCTCGCGATCGGCCGCTACCGCGCGCTCGAGGACATCCTGTTGCCGCCGCTCGAAATGTTGCGCCCGATTCCGGCCGTCGCGTGGATTCCGCTCGCGATCCTGATGTTTCCGTCGTCCGAGTTGAGCATGATGTTCATCACGTTCATCGGCGCGCTGTTTCCGATCCTGCTGAACACGATCCACGGCGTCGAGGCGGTCGATCCGCGGCTCGTCGCGACCGCGCGCGGGCTCGGCACCGGCACGCTGTCGCTTTATACGGAGGTCGTGCTGCCCGGCGCCGCGCCGTCGATCTTCACCGGCCTGTCGATCGGCATGGGCACCGCGTGGTTCTGCCTCGTCACCGCGGAAATGATCGCGGGCCAGTACGGCATCGGCTACTTCACGTGGGAATCCTATACGTTGCAGAACTACGCGGACATCGTCGTCGGCATGGCGCTGATCGGCGTGCTGGGGATGGGCAGCAGCCTGCTCGTCAAGCGTGTCGGCAACGCGCTCACACCGTGGTACCGGCTGCGCGGAGCACGTCAATGAGCACCCCGGCCGTCGCCACTACCGTTGCCGCCGCGCCGCTCGCGTCCCACGGGCCGGGCCGCATCGACATCCGCTCGCTCACAGTCGAGGTCGGGCCGCCGCACGCGCACTTCGCTGCGCTCGACAGGCTCGACATCGACATCGCGCCCGGCGAATTCGTCTGCGTGCTTGGGCCCTCAGGCTGCGGGAAATCGACGCTGCTCGGCGCGATCGCCGGCCATGTTGCGGCGACGCACGGCGAAATCGTGGTCGACGGACTCGCCGTCGACCGGCCGCACCCGGAGCGTGGGATCGTGTTCCAGCAGCACACGCTGTTTCCGTGGAAGCGCGTGATCGATAACGTCGCGTTCGGTCTCAAGATGAAGGGCATCGGCGCGGGCGAGCGCCGGCGGCAAGCCGCCGATCTCCTCGCGCTCGTCGGACTGGCCGGCTTCGAATCGCACTACCCGGCGCAGCTGTCGGGCGGCATGCAGCAGCGCGTGGAAATCGCGCGCGTGCTGATCAACCGTCCACGCATCCTGTTGATGGACGAGCCGTTCGGTGCGCTCGACGCGCAGACGCGCCGCATGATGCAGACGCTGCTGCTCGACATCTGGACGAAGATTCACACGACCGTCGTATTTGTCACGCACGACATCGACGAGGCACTGTTTCTCGGCGACCGCATCCTGATGCTGTCGCAGCGGCCGGCGCGGCTCGTCGCCGATATCGCGGTGCCGCTCGCGCGCCCGCGTACCGACGACAGCACGACGGAAGCGGCGTTCGTCGACATCAAGCGCCGCTGCCTCGCGCTGCTGCGCGACGCAGGCTAACGCCCACCTCCCCCAGACATTCTCCGCTACCCATGACCGTTTCCCCGTTGCCCCTCGCGAACGCGCAGAACCTGCCCGCCGAAGCCGCCGCGCTGCTCGCGCGCCTCGCCGACGCCGATCCCGCTGTGCGCCGCATCGCGTTATTCGAACTCGCGGATCTGGAAGACCCCGCGCTGCTGCCGGCATTCGTTGCGGCGCTGCGCGAGGACCCCGCACCCGACGTGCGGCGCGAGGCCGCCGCGGTGCTGGCCGCGTGGGAAGACGACGACGTCGTCGAGGCGCTCTGCGCCGCGTTGCTCGACGCCGACGACGACGTGCGCGCGGCGGCTGCGCAGAGCCTGTCGGAACTGAAGGAGCCGTCGTCGGGGCATGTGCTGCACCGCTGGGCCGCGCGGCCTGAGCCGTTCGTGCGCCGCTCGGTGCTGCGGGGCCTGCGCGAACTGCGCTTCGCGCAGGCGTTCGAGCCAGCGCTGCATGCGCTGCCCGACGCAAGCGCCGACGTCCGGATCGAAGCCGTCGCGGTGCTCGGCTGGTTGAAGGACGCGCGCGCGCTCGCCCCGCTTGCCGCGCTTGCGGCTGGAGACGCGCATGCGGACGTGCGGCGCGCGGCGGTCGGCGCGCTCGGCTTCGCGTTACCGTCTGATCCGACGATCGTCGATGCGCTGCTCGCGGCATTACGCGACGACGCGTGGCAGGTTCGCGAAGAGGCGGCGACCACGCTGGGCAAGCTGCGCGCGACGTCGGCAAGCGAACCGCTGATCGCTGCGCTCGATGACGCGTACTGGCAAGTGAGGCTCCGTGCGGTTCGCGCGCTCGGACAACTGCGCGATGCACAGGCGGCGTCCGCGGTCGCGGCGCTGCTCTCGCACACGATCAGCAATCTGCGCAAGGAGGCCGCGCTCGCACTCGGCGAACTGGGCTCGCGTGACGCGCTGCCCGCGCTGCAAGCCGCACTGGAAGACCGCGATCCGGATGTGCGCAAGGCGATACGCATCGCGATCGGCCAGATCGAAGGCGCCACGCAATGAGAACGCCGGACGAGATCCGTCTCGACGCCCCGGCCCGCGTGCTCACGCTGCACTGGCCGGACGGCGAGACCCAGCGCATCGCGTATGCGCAACTGCGCGCCGCGTGCCTCTGCGCGGGGTGCCGGCGTATCCGGCTCGCCGGCAGCACGGCCGCAGCAGTCGTCTCCCCGCACGTGACACTGAGCGGCATCGAGCCGATGGGTTACGGCGTGCAACTCCTGTTCAGCGACGGCCACGCGCGCGGCATCTACCCATGGTCGTTGCTTCATGCGCTGGGCCGCGACGAACCGGCCGGCGAAGCCGTGCCGCCCGCACGCTCGCCTGCCCGTCTGCCCGAGGCCAGCCGATGAGCGCGAACACCGGCCACCTGGAAGTCGCACATCTGTCGATCGCCTTCGAAGGCCGTCGCACCTCGCCGTGGCGGCGACCTGCGGCGGCGGTGCAGGCACTTGATGATGTGAGTCTCGAAGTTGCTCCCGGCGAGTTCGTCGCGGTGATCGGCCCGTCCGGTTGCGGCAAGTATTCGTATCTCAAGTATCCGAACGAATCACTCGCTCTGATCGCTGACGGCCCGCTAATATTATGCATATCTAATTAACTAAATTGAACAACCAATTTTTAATGGCACGGCCAACGATCGCCCTATTACTGTCGGCAAGGCTATGCGAGCTCCCGGAATTCGAGCCCGATTTCGCAGCGATCGGCGAGTTGACAAATGTCCGCAAAGCCCGATCGAGGCGCGGCGTGGTACTCAACGCCCTGGCTGGCCCACGCCATTGAGTTTTCGTACGCCTACGCGCGCCTGCGATAGATTGACGTAAAGATGGTACGCTGCATAATGAGAGACTTTGGCCTGCGTGAACCGACGCGTCGCGTCTCAATCAAGAATTTCGATCCCGTTTTCAGCGCACCATTGCCTCATTGCCTTTTCGACAGAGTCGGCTTCAAACGCATACCAGCGTTCCAGAGCACCTTCGTGCTCGAGTAAATCCTTGAAGCGGGCGTATGCCCCTCGCCGCTGGAAGAACCGTTCAACCTGGCCAAAACGTGCAGGTAGTTGCTGTGCGGCAAAGCGCAAGGCGAGACTGCTTCCGAGATCAAGTTCGCTCTTGTGCGGTATCGCGAGGTAGCGATCCGAGTCTTCCAGGTCCTCGGGAATCTCCTCCTCCGCGATCGTGTCGATGGCATCTGAAATCCAGTAGATTTTTCCCGTATCGAGCGAGATATACGCCTGGTGTTCCATCGGCGCTGCGTAGCTGACGAAGTCGAAGGCCGAGGAAACATCATCGAATTTGACAGCGACCATGACGTTGACCTCATCGGGATGCTTTTGCGTTCTGTGGCGATCGTGGTGTCGCCGACGAGCGGGGGGGCGACTTTTGCGTGGCGATTGAACGGGGCGCCTTTGGCGCGTCCGCGCGCAGCTTGCCAGCAGGTTTTGCGGCAACGACGGCTTTGACCACCGCTTTGGGCGCTGTCGTTTTGCCTTTCGAGGTCGACTTCGCGCTCGCTGAACGGGTCGCCTTTGGTGCGTCCGCACGCGCCTTGCCAGCAGGTTTTGCGGCAACAACGGCTTTGACCACCGCTTTGGGCGCTGTCGTTTTGCCTTTCGAGGTCGATTTCGCACTTGCCAAAACCGGTTGCGCTAGGGTCGATGGCGTGGAAACCCGGCTCCTTCGCGCAGCGGATTGTTTGCCTGCCCGTTTTCGTGCAACAGGTGGCGCGCTGAGCGGTTCGCTGCCGGTGTCGATCTCGATACCGAATACGTCGCCCAGGGCAGCGGTGTCGAGGATCTTGCCCGGCGCTGGCGCGGCTCCCGCTGCAGACAGGCCGGCACCCGTGCTGTCAACGAGATCGGCGGCGTCCACACCCCGGAGCGTGAAGAGCAACCCGGGCTGCTGGTCGAGCCGGGCACCGGCACCATACAGCACGGCGGCGACATGCTTGCACATCGACGCCCAGTCCGGGCAGCTGCAACCAAACCGGATATCCTTCGGTGACGGAAAGAGCCCCGTGCCCGGCTTGCAGATCCGTTCCAGTACGGCGCCCGACAGCTTGCCCTGCAGCAGCTCGACCATGGAATCGATCGATGATGCGCAGTCGGCGCTCAGCGCACGCCAGTGTGGATCGGGACACACCACGACATCGATTTGGACCGTATACAGGCTCGATCCCATGACCTGGGCATGTATTTTTCCCGCCGTGATCTGCAGATCGATTACCGAACCGTTACGCACATAGGTGCGCCCGCGCGGCAGGCGATTGCCGTAGTCGCTGTAGCGCTCCAGATTATCGCACCACGCCTTGCCCCAAAAGGTTTTCGCGATGGCGCCGCGATACGGGGCGATCGGCGACAGCGTCCGGCCGGCCTTCATTGCTTTCGCAACCTGCTGTTCGGCTTTTCTCCGGCGCTCAGCCACCGGTACATAAGGTTTCCATCCACCGTAGTAACCCATTACATTCCCTTTGAGTGGTCAGGTTTCCTGCGCACGATGTATATCGAGCCTGACGAGATCGAGCAACTCCCGATCGCTCATTTCGGTCAGCAGCAGCTCCGCTCCGCCTTCGAGCACATCCTTCACCAGCTGCTGCTTTGCTTCAATCAGCTGGTCAATCCGGTCCTCGACCGTGCCCCGGCAAACAAATTTGTGTACCAGCACGTTCCTGCGCTGGCCAATGCGAAAGGCCCGGTCCGTTGCCTGATTCTCGACCGCGGGATTCCACCAGCGATCGAAGTGGATCACGTGAGAGGCGGAAGTGAGATTCAGCCCCGCTCCGCCCGCCTTGAGCGAGAGCACAAAAAACGGTACCGATTCATCGTCCTGGAACTGCCTGACCAGTTCGCGCCGTTTGCCTACGGGCGTTCCCCCATGGAGAACCAGGCCTTCGCGGCCGAAAAGCGATCCGAGGTACGCGGCAAGCGGCTCAATGGTTTCGCGGAATTGCGTGAACACGAGGACCTTTTCCTGCTTCGCTGCGATCACGTCGACCAGTTCCTTCAGGCGGGCAAATTTGCCGCTGGCTTCCGGCCTCCACGCCGCGTCGCCCAGCCACTGGGACGGATGGTTGCAGATCTGCTTGAAGCGCATCAGATAGCTCAATACGATCCCCTTGCGTTCAATACCCTCGGTCCCATCGAGCGCCGCCGCCAGGTCTTTGACCGCGCGCTCGTACAAGGCGGCCTGGAGGGGGCTCAGGTGGCACCACGCCTTGAGTTCGGTTTTTTCCGGGAGATCCGCGATGACACGCCTGTCTGTTTTCAGGCGGCGCAGGATGTAGGGCCGCACAAGGGTGCGAAGCGGGCCGAAATGTTCGATTTTCGCCAGACGCCGGGTGAGACCGGCAAACTCCTTCGCCGAGCCCAACAGGCCTGGATGCGTGAAATCGAATATCGACCACAGATCCGACAGGCGATTTTCCACCGGGGTGCCCGTCAGGGCGATACGTGAGCCGGCCTGGAGCCTTTTGACCTGTTTCGTTTGCCGGGCGCCAGGATTCTTGATCGCCTGGGCCTCGTCGACAATCGCGATGCGCCACTGGATCGCTTCCAGAACGGGCTGACGCAGCAGCGACCCGAAACTGGTAATGACAAGGTCCGTCTGCATGAGCCGCGTGCTGTCGAGCGCCCGCAGCTCGGGCGCAGGCATCATCGACGGGTGAGCAACGAGCACGCGCAGGCCCGGCGCGAAACGTTCCGCTTCCGCGGCCCAGTTTGCCAGCAGGGATGCGGGCGCGACCAGCAGGCTCGGGCGCGGACCGGCCGGGTCGCGCTTGAGGATCAACAGCAGCGAGAGGACCTGCATCGTCTTTCCAAGGCCCATGTCGTCGGCAAGACACGCTCCCAGCCCGAGCTGGCTGAGCAGGTACAGCCACCGCACACCCGCACGCTGGTATGGCCGAAGCTGCGCTCGCAGTTCGGGGCCCGGATCGACCTGCGCCAGCCCTTCCGGCTGGCGCAACTGCCGCAGCGTCTCTGCGAGCCAGTCCCCTGCCACGACCTGTGTCCAGTCGCGCTCGTCAGAGCCGTCCGCTTCGTCGCCGGATACGCCTGCCAGCAGACGCAAGGCGTCGTTCAACGGCAGCCCCGCTTGCGCGTCCTTCTCCAGACCCTCAAAGCGCTGGAGCAGCCGGCCGAGCTTTTTCGTGTCCACCTCGATCCAGCGCCCGCGAATCCACTGCAGACCGTCGGCTCCCTTGAGCAGATGCCGGATCTCGGCGGGACTTAACGGTTCGCCATCGAGCGACACCTCCATCCTGAAGTCGAGCAGCGCCTGCCTGCCAAGGAGCGACGGAGGCTGCGTCCCGACGCTCGCCCTGACCGCCGGTCGCGCAGGGCGGCCCATCGACCAGGTCGCCGGTAGTCGAACCATGATGCCGGCCGATTCCAGCGCCGGCACATCGGAGAGAAGGCGCCAGGCATCGGCTGGCATCCAGCGCAACGGGTGGTAGATCTCGCGCGACTCGAGCATCGCGCGCACCCAGTCGCAACGTTCAGCGGCACGCTGAACCGGCATCAGGAGGGAGAGTAGCTGCGCCTTCTTGCGTGCCCCGGAAAATTCCTCGAGCGCCCGCGAAAGCGGTTGGTGCTGCGTCTTGCCATGGGCCGACAGGCGCGCCGCATAGGTTGCCAAAAACGCGAAAGGCGCTTCGGGGTCCTTGCGGTTTTCCGCAAGATTGAAGTGCACACGGCCCACAAGATTCCAGGCAGGGTGGCGCGACCTGAGAAAGGCCTGAAGCGACTCCCCCGTGCCTGCCAGTTCGTCCCGCAAGGCGCCATCGATCTCGCCCCACAGTGCCGCCAGGACATCCGCCGTGAGATATTCGCCGCCCGTCATGGGTGGCGCGTCGTCGATCAGTCGGTCGAGGTCCGCCATGTCTGGATGGGCGACCGCGACTTCCCCGACTTCTGGCGTGGTGCAGACGGACGTGACATAGCGGGCACCCAGGTCGCGCCACCATGCCCATGCGGGCGGCAATGCACGCCCGATGGTCGCGCTTCCCAGATAGAGCAGCCCATGACCGGCGCCGCGCCTGAAGGCAGCGCCCAGTGCCACGTCATCGGGCAGTGCAGGCGCATCGGCGTCCGGCGCGGCAAGCAGGTGGCCTGCCGGGGTGATTTTGGGCGCGAGACGGTCGGTATCAGTCAAGGACATGGACAGTTGAGGGGAAAGTCCCGGGTTCGAATGCCGGCGGAAGACAGCCTCGCCTGCAGATCATGTATCCCGCGCCGCGGGGAACATTGCTTGTCCTCGTCATGGGACAGATTTTCCGCAGCATGTTGCAGGGCATCGCCGCGCGACGCTTGCGTCTGCGCGGCGCGAAGTTTGTCCCCTGGTTGGGCCGTCCGGATTCTGGCCCAGGGCGCAAGCGCGTGCCAGAACGCTCAGTGTTTTGACACGGGCACCGGTCCAGTTCCGCTTACCGATGCAATGCCGTGCGTCTCGATCGTGTTCAATGCTTCGGCCAGCGCGGCCCCATCGGTCGGGAACGGGTCATCCCAGACCGTGGACGTCCCGGACGCGTCGACGATTTCCAGCACCCAGCCGTCGCGACCGTGATTGCCGGCGCGATAGATATGCACATCGACAGACGTGCCGCCCTGCGTGATGCGCGTAGCCAGAGGGGACAATGCGAGCGGGTGAAACGCCTCGTCCGTTACCCGGCCAAGCGAATCGACAAGGAACCGGTCTTGGGACCCCCTCCCGTGCTGCGTGTCCGGATCCCCGCGCCCGGCCTGCCTGGCAGTCCTGCCTTTCGGCTCCTGGCCTGTCGGGATCATGCCCGGCCGCCCGCCCTGCTCCATCAGTTTGCGACGTTCCTCACACCCGTATCGATGGATATTGAGCGCGGAGGCCGCGAGCTGGAGTACGAACGACCGGCGTTGCTCGACCGTATAGTCCCGCTGCGCCAGATCCCGGTATCCGGAGGCGGTACCGAACAGCAGGATGATATTGAACCACTCGGGGTGTCGCTCAATCAGCGGCTCCCAGGCCGCCCGGTCGACGTCGATGCCCTTGCAATACCCCTCGCACCATTCGTCGAGAACGGGAACTTCCTTGCCTTCCCGCGCGGTCGTGGGCAGCGGGAGCTCGAACAGATCGGGACAGTGATTCAGGGTATCGTTGATGTCGTTCCAGTACTGAAAGATCAGTCCGGTGACCTTGCGTGCCCGACCGGCTGACAGGAACCGGGGTTGACGGGTTGCGTGCCTTGCATCCCAGATCCACGGAAGGATCGTGCCCGGCATGAGCATGTTCGGTCCGGAAATGACGGCGGTCAGAAAGCCGTGCAACATGACGCCATCCATCGCATCGTCGCAAACGGCATTGCCCGAAAGGAATCGCTCGAGGAAATCAAGCTCTTCGTCAGTCAGCGGATCGTTGAGTTCGGGACTGGAATGATCGAAATTCATGGCAGGTCCATGGGTCCGGTGGTCGACCCGATGCGGATTGCCGGTGCGCGCATTGCCGCCGATGTTCAGCGCAATGCCGCGCGTCCGGCAGGCGGGCATTTTGGCGGGCGTCAGGGTGTCGGCATTTTACCCGACGGGGCGATGGGCAAACTGGACGCCGGGGCGGCAGGCGACGAACGTTTTTTCTGCCCTGTCGGCAGCCATTCTGTGAGGGTGCGCCAATCACCATGGCAAGCGCAGGGGCCGGCGCGGGAACGGCACGCGCTGACCGGAACGCTTTCACGGCCGGCCACGCGTAGCTGATGCCCCGCGGGGCGCAGCCGTGCGAGAAGAACTGCGAGCGGTACGGGACCTGCTCACCCCGAGCTCGAGATCATTCATCGCGGCAAGTACAAGTCGCTGACCCGGCGACAACGGCGGTGGCTCAAACGTAGCCACGTGGTGGGCCACCTCAGGTCGGACCACCGGATGGATCGTTGCCAGTTGCAAGGTCAATTGGACGACGCCCTGCATACACTGCCCTGTGCCGCCGGCTATACCTTGCGCTGGCTGTTGCGGGCAATGGGTTCGGCTGGGGCTCATTCAGACGTGCCGCACCGGGCCCGGGTAACGGGCGACCGATTCGTCATGGGTGAGCAGCGTGACGCCTTCGGCGATCGCCTGGGCGACCAGCAGCCGGTCGAACGGGTCGCGGTGGATTGGGGGCAGCCCTTCGAGGGCCATCACGTGCGTGCTGAGCACCGGCAATTCCTCATAGCCGTTGTCGAGCAGGTTCCGGCGCAGCACCCGCGGCTCGACCTGGAAATCGGCGCGGTTCAGGGCGCGCTTGATTGCGATTTCCCACAGGCTGGCGACGCTGAACTGCGGGGTATGGTCCGGGTCCCCGATCAAGGCCCGCGCCCCGGCCGACAGCTCCGCGGCGCCCGCGGCCGCCCACAGCAGCAGATGCGTGTCGAGCAACAGCTTCATGCGTCCTTGCCCTCGAACAGCCCGGCGATCTCATCGGCGCCCATCGTGTCGAAGTCGGCTGGAACCTGAATCTGGCCGGCCATGAAACCGATCCGCCGCTGCTGCGTGACGGCCGGCGCATCGAGGGGCACAACCTTCACGAGCGGCCTGCCGGCCTTCGCGATAATGAATGGTTCGCCGTCGTGGACAGCTTCGTCGACCAGCCGGGAAAGCTGGGTCTTCGCCTCATGGATGTTGTAGGTGTGCATGTCGCGCCTAATAAACTTAGTTCATCGGACTTAGTTTATATGATCCCAGGTGGACTGTCGATGGGATTCTCGTCCATAAAGTTCGACTTCAGGCGAACGTAGGGAAATTTGAACCCATAAACGGGCCGCGTGCTGGCAGTCGTCTCCGTTGGCAGTGAACGGCATGGGCAACAGCCCCTGCGTCGTCCGAAGACAGCGTGGATAGCTGGAAAACCCTTGTGTACACGGCGCCGGCAACCGATTTTCAAGAACGGGAAGCGATCTGACCGTTAGTTGCGTCGAATGGCTTCAGCCACGGGCGCACAGGTTGACATATAAGAAATTATCAATCTTTTAGGGTCGCACCCAAAATAATAATCGCCGATGTCCGGCACGGCTTACGCCACGCGCGATGGCATCGCGGTCGAGCGCAAGGCCCGAATCGCTGCCGGGGATTCTCGGCAGCGTCACGGTAACCGCGATCGCGATGATCGCCATGTCGGCCATGGCTGGCGCCGGCCTTGGCGACATGGCGATTCGCTGCGGCTACGAGCGCTACGAAACCCAGGTGATATCAGTGATCCAGTTGGCGCGCGAGTTTTTCACCCGGCGCCTGGATCACAGGCACTGATGCCCGACGGTAGCCCGTGGCTGTCAGGCCTTCACTATGAAGTCGAGGAGTCCTCTCATGCGCACCGGACCGCCGATCGCAAACCGCGGTCTCCACGCAGAACCCTTGCTGTCACGCACGTAAGAGTCAGCATCCGAATCGAGAATGCCGTAAATCACCTCCGCTACGATACGCCCACCGACCCAACCAAGTTGTGTGAGCGCACCAGCTCCGTTCAGCAGATCGTTCTCTGAGAAGACGCCGCTCGCGCCGCCGGTCACCGTGTCGAGTATCGGTGCCTGAGCTTCGGCCAGAATATAGAACCAGAGCGGCGTATCTGTTTGCAAATCTGGATCGATCGGTGTCCACTTGAAAGCCTGCGACTTGGGGTCGGCATCGTTCTCCGGCCGTTCGTCCGTTTCCAGTCTGACGACGAGCCTGTCTGCGGGAAGCGGCCCGCTGCCCTTTCCGGCCGCCTGAAGCTTCTCGGCCACTGTTTGACCACTTACAAGACGATAGGCGTTGCCGCGCAAAAGATTGAGCAGAGCAAGCGACGGACGATCGGGATTCGGAAGCTTGTTATCAACCTGTTCCTTCGCTTCGCTTGTCGCGGTTGAGCCAGCCACGCCAGGCGGCAACACCGTGAGCGGATCCACCAGCGTCGGGTCGAGCTTGTAGGCGAACTGAAGCCGCACACTCGGATCAGGCGTATCGTCCGCGGCTATCCTGCCGGCATCCCCGATATCCGCGCCTGGATCGCTGTCAGGAAAGAACCGGCCCCAGTCGTCGATGATGTGATGCTGAGGAAGCGGGTCGAAGCCAAGCATGCTGTCAACACTCTGATCAGTCTGATTGCTGGCGGGAAAGATTGAAAGACGTGTCTGGGGGTTAAGACGGTACCCCGTGCGCACGCCAGAATGCCCGTAACGATATGCTGCAGCGACGAACTCGCGCGGCAGATTGTTCCTGATGCCATCCTTATCCGGATAAAGCACGTAGCATTCCTTGCGCTGTTCAAAGCTCAGGCCTTGCAGGTCGTTCAGCACCTCTCCCCGAATGATGCGTGGTAAAAAGTCCTCTACGACAATGCGCTGATATGTCCAGCGCACTTCGGTGCGCGCCGATTCGAAAATATCTCCCGGCACAAGCCAACTGTCTGAATTTTCGCCGCTGAGCAACTCGACGATCTTGTTGTGATACTTGATCATTGCCAGCTGAATCTGGCAGACGATCGAGTTTTCGTCGTTGCGTTTGTCACCAATAATGGCGCGACCGTTTGGAGCGCGCAGCAAGTCCCACGTGGCCGTAACGCTTGCTACGAGGCCGTTCGGATTTGCCTGAAGTTGCGGCTGGCCTGTGCCGCCGTATAGCAGAGTGGCACCATCAGCGGCATACATGAATGGCTGGGCAGCAGGACCATCGCCGTAGATGCAATCAAGATCGAGTCGCGGCGTGCGCAGATTTGTCGGCACGCGACTTTTGTCCTCCAGTGTGAGCGCCGGATCGAGCGATGACGTGCTGTCGAAAGTCAAATCGTGATCGACGAACTGACCAAAGTAGGTATAGCCAGCCGGGAGCCAAAGATTCTCTTCGGGATCGGGCCCGTCTTTCACGGTATCAACAGCGCCTTGCATCAACTTCGACAAGGCCAACAACTTGCTCGCGGGATATATTCCATCCCTCAAGGGGAAAAGATTCGTAAAAGGGATCTGCCTCTGCTGGGTAATGAATCCGTGTCCGTTCCCGTCCATTTCGCCTCCTTATTAAGTAAGCATTGCTATCTAATATTCTGAAAAATCTAAGTAACACATCGCTCCGGTCAGAGCGACGCTACTCTTGGACGTCTGCTTCGGAATTTTTTGGTTCGGAGAATCTCTTCTGTCTGGCAGCCAATCGCCTGATTTGTGCGCAACGGTTCAGGCGCGGTACCGCAACCCAATATAGGTACAGTCGATGTCAAGCGCAAGCGTGTAATCCATATTTGAATCGGTTTCCGATCCATACTTTTAATGCCGACGTGCAGCATCGCAGGTCCTTAAATCGCGCGACATTTGCAAACCGAGTCCAGTTTATTAATTAAATGTAAGGAATCAATGATGAATCGATCACTTAATAAAATTAACTCAGACTTCACTCGAAGCACCATGCTAGTGAATCACATCCACTGACGGCTGTAGATTCTGCATCGCAGTGTGGCAAAGCGCACTGATCAATCAAAAATCCCAAATAACGAGTTCAGTTCGCCCTATCATCCAGCGTAGTCATCTTTCCACAAGCTACCTGCGGAATTCAGATCTCCTAGTGCAGCAAACGTTCATGGGATTCATGAGGTGCCTACGTTGGGCGTTCGGCTCGACGGCAGCTTCTCTGCGGGCGTGTTATTCATGGAGCGTGTCAAACATGTCAGAACAGGACACATCAATTTTCTCATCGGGCGCATCCATTAGTTCCGGTGCTGAATCGAATACGCCGGATCCCGATATCGATCCTTATATCGAAAGAGAACCCGATCCTGAGGCCGGCGTGTTCGACATCGGCCTCGTGCTTGCTGGCGCAATATCTGCTGGAGCATACAGTGCAGGCGTCCTTGACTATCTCGTCGAGGCACTGGACGCCTGGGAGGCCGCCAAAAGTGAAAAGCAGGACGTGCCCATGCACCGCGTGCGGATCCGCGTGATCGCCGGGGCTTCGGCCGGAAGCATGAACGGGGCAATCGCCGCCGTAGCATTGCAGTACGATTTCCATCACGTCCGCTCCGGTGACAACGACAAGTCCAATCCTTTCTACGACGCCTGGGTCAAGCGCATCAGCATCGACAAGTTGCTCGCTGTGCATGACCTCGTCGGAAAGTCGCCAGTGGTCCGCTCGGCGCTCGATTCCACAATCCTGCAATCCATCACCGATGACTCGCTGAATTACAAAGCGAAGGTCAAACATCGCCCATATCTCGACGGCCGCGTCCGTTTCATCTTCACGCAGGGTGGATTGCGCGGCATTCCGTACTTCCTGAATCTAAACGGGAATACGAACGAAGGCCTTGCGATGTCGCTGCACAAGTCGTACAGGAGCTTCTCCATTGGCTTCAATGGCATGCCCATCCGGCGCCGCCCCGACGACATGCCGTTAGCCACCAACATCGGTCAGCCGAAGGCGACCGATGTCGGGTGGGCGAGCCTCGGCAATGCGGCATTGGGCTCGGGCGCATTCCCTATCGGACTTGCACCGCGACTGGAAAAGCGCAACGTCTCGGATCTGAACTGGCGCTACGTGACGGGCGTCGGAAACAAGCCCATATGGCTCACACCTGCATGGGCCTCTACAATTAACGGCGTGACGCCGACTCCGCCTTATCCGTATTTCGACGAATTCGTCGTTGACGGAGGCACAATGGATAACGAGCCGCTTGATCTAGCCAGAGCGGAAATGGCTGGGACTGTCGCGCGCAACGAACGCGACGGCTTACTGGCCAAGCGGGCACTGATCATGATCGATCCATTTGCCGACGCGTTGATCACCGATTTCAATAAACAGGAGTCAGGCAGGAGCGGCAACCTGATCTCGTCAGGCATTGGACTGCTCGGCGCCTGGAAGAATCAGGCCCGATTCAATCCAGTTGACCTTGCGCTCGCGCTGGACGACAGCGTCTTCAGCCGCTTTCTGATTGCTCCGAGCAGAAAGCGCTCCGACGGCACTCGGGATCCGAGCAGCGCTTTCGATCTCGCAAGCGGCGCTTTAGGCGGCTTTGGAGGCTTTCTCGAAGAGGAATATCGTCGCCATGACTATCTTCTGGGGCGTCGAAACTGTCAGCAATTTCTCTCGAATTACTTTACCTTGCCCGCGTCCAATCCTCTTTTCCCCCAAGACCTGATGTTTCGTCAACGCTGGGCGCTCGCAGCGAACCAGGAAATTCCCATCATTCCTGTCGTGGGGACGTTGGCGGATCCCGAACCATTGCCTCCGTGGCCTACTCGTCCCGTCGACCTTAAAGCATTGAGGTCGCAAGCCAACACCCGAATCAAGCGCGTGGTGGACGCATCGCTCGCGATGGCGGGAATCAGCGGATGGAAAAGATGGCTTTCTGGCGTGGGGGTGTGGTTCGTCAAAGGTGAGGTGCTGAATCGCGCGATCGCAGCCGTGCAAAAGGACCTGCAAACTCGCAGCCTTCCGACAGAACCTTCGACGCCCTATATCACCAAGCCATTACCAACCGATAACGATCTCTACCCAGACGCGTGATTGCACTAGCCTGCGCATGGTCCCTGCGCACGCTCACGACAGCGCCTGCGCAGGGACGTCAACCATCCTTCAGACTGGCGAATGCACGCGAGACTACTCAAGAAATTGACCCGCAATGCAGTCATTTAGATAAGTATTATTATCATAATAGTCAAATTTCAAAGATAAACTGGATCAGCGGAAACCGTGCTCCCGGCCATGACTCGATTGCCGAATCAAAAAATCACCGCGCAGGCGTCACGCCTGCGTCATCAACGAAACCGACAATCCGAAAGCTTGACCACTAGAGAAGATTCGCACCGATACACACAAGGTGTGACGTTGCCCGCGAATTTCGTATCCGCTAACCGAGCGTTTATTATGCCGCTTGCTTTCGCTGGGCGGCGTGCCAGTTTTGTTCAAATTGCATCGGACTGACGTAGTTCAACGTCGAGTGCAGACGCCCATGATTGTAGAAGCTCAACCAGTCGATCACCTCGTCCATTGCTTCGCGACGCGTCGCAAAGCGTTGACCGTGAATGCGCGCCTGCTTCAGCGATCCCCACAGGCTCTCGGTCGGCGCGTTGTCCCAACAATTTGCTCGGCGGCTCATCGAACTGCGCATGCCGTAACTCTTGAGCAGGTCCTGGAACTCGGCGCTGCAATACTGGCTCCCACGGTCGCTATGTACGATCAGTCCGGCCTCCGGCCGACGCCGGAACCACGCCATTCGCAACGCGTCAGAAACCAGCTCCGTGCGCATGTGCGGCTTGAGCGACCATCCCACGACCTGACGACTGAACAGGTCCAGGATGACCGTCAGGTACAGCCAGCCCTCGTCGGTCCAGAGATAGGTGATGTCTGTCGTCCAGACCTGATCGGGTTTCGCCGGCGAGAAGTCACGTTGCAGCAGGTTCGGCGCGACCGGCAGATTGTGCTTGCTGTCGGTCGTGGCTTTGAAGCGCCGCTTGGTGCGCGCCTTGATGCCGTGCAGCTTCATGAGCCGCTGAACCCGGTCCTTGCTCACGCGAATGCCTTGCGCAAGCAGCTTTTTCCACACGCGCGGCCAGCCGTACTCGCCTTTGGATTCGGCGTGGACGGCGCGAATGTGGACCAGCAACGCGTCGTTGCTGATGCGTCGGCGCGGCCGATCAGGATCAACGTCGCGGGCCTTACGGTTGTGATAACCGCTGGGACTGACGCCCAGCGCCTGGCAGGCCACGGAAACCGGCCATTGCCGGCTATGTCGTTCGATCCACGCGTACTTCACACCGACCCCTTCGCAAGGTGAGTCGCCCCGGGGAGTTTCACCCCGAGGCGCTCCCAGAACCGTACGTGAGGCTCCCACCTCATACGGCTCCCATTACCCAGCCATTACCCTGACCAAGCGCCAGTGAGTGAACAACCTTGGCTCGACTTCCTTTATCTTGCGTAGCCACTCTACGCTCCGCAGCTTGCGCCGCGCCAGCGTCTTGTACTTGCGCCGGGCCCACCGCCACAGCTTGCTATCGATGTAGCGAAACAAGCCGCGTATTGCCCGTTGATAGAATGCACCGTAGTAGTTCCACCACCCTTGTATGATCAGGTTACAGTGCTCCGCGAGGTCTGCCAACGTAGCTGAGGTGCGCCGATGCAGCCGCCATTCCCGTACCTCCTTTCTCATCCGTTTAAGCGCCTCATTACTCACCGCTGGCAGAAAGCTGGTGAATCGCCGGTTATGTTGAGTGTTAAGCGCTTCCCGAGGCCGAAACGTGAACCCCAGGAACGTAAACTGCACGTTCGGATAAGTGCTGGTCCGGTTGCTATCCCTGCAGTACACAATTTTCGACTTCTCCGGATGCATCGTCAGGCCACACGCCTCCAGTCGTGATGCAATGGACCGCATCACTTCTTCCGCTTGCGCCTGAGTACGGCAGTGAACCACCGCATCGTCGGCGTAGCGCGCAAAGGGGCACTGTGGCCAGGTTCGACCTATCCAGCTATCGAACGCGTAGTGCATGAACAGATTCATCAAGATCGGACTGACCACACCGCCTTGGGGTGTACCCCGCGTGCGGGGCAAACTAGCCCCGTCCGCGGTTTCGAACGGTGCAGTCAGCCACCGCTCGATGTACAGCAAGATCCAGTCTTCCTTGATGTGGTTTCGCACCGCCCTCATCAGCAACGTATGGTCGATCTGGTCGAACGCCGCCTTGATGTCAAACTCAACAACCCAGTCATACTGCCAGCAACGCTTGCGTGTCACCGAGATCGCCTGTTTCGCCGACCTTCTTGGACGATATCCATAGGAATCCTCATGGAATATCGGATCGAGAGCCGGCTCAATCATGAGCTTGACAGCAGTCTGTGCGATTCTGTCAGATACAGTGGGCACGCCCAACTTTCTGGTACCACCCTTGGCCTTGGGGATCTCCACTTGCCTGACCGGCGGCGGGAAGTACGACCCCGACGACATCCGGTTCCAGAGCTTATACAGATTCCCCGACAGGTTTTGCTCGAACATGGCAATGGTTTCATCATCCACGCCCGCAGCACCACCGTTGGCTCTCACCAGTTGATACGCTTCCCAAACCACACGCTTCGCAATGTGATACGGCTTTGCTGATGTCATGTCACTCATCCCCGCTATGCAGGTTGGCGACCTTCGTCAGCCGGATAACGCCGCCCCTTCGCTCCACCTTCATTACAAAGGCTTCAACGCTACTACGGGCGTCTCCGCCCCTCAGCCCGGCATCGGTATTCTTCCTCATGGTGTCAGCCATTTGTCATTTCCCTTCGCATCCGGGGCAAGGTTCTCACGTTCCGTACCAAAGCCTGTGTCGAGTTCATGCCGCCTTTACACCGACTGCCATCGGGTCCGTAAGCAGGTTTCGCCCCGACTGTTCGCGCAGAGCGTACTCGGCCGCGCTTTTGACAGTTCCTTGTAGCACTAACGATGCGTCATCGAACGGTTTGCTTTCGCTCATCTACTCGACACCTACCTGCCGTCCTTCTCGGACGACTTTTCCACGGTCGCTCACCACCACGCCTTTTGGAACGCAGCAGCACCGGGCGGTTTGAAGCCTGCCCCTGCAGGCCGACTTCGGGAGGCCGTCTCCCATCTTTGGTACAGCATCGCAGGCTCACGCCCGCGTTCGTGACACACAGTACGCCGTCGCTTTTCCCAGGATATCGCGCTCCATCTTCACGCGGGCCAGCTCGGCGCGCAGCCGGGCAATTTCCATCTGTTCGGCTGACACCTGTTTGCCCGCCCCATTGAGCTTGCCCGCATCATCGGCCTTGATCCACGCGTTCAACGTTTGCGTACTGATGCCCAGAATCTTCGCCGTCGCCGCCTGGCTCTGGCCGTTACGCACCATGCGCACCGCTTCAATCTTGAACTCCAGCGTGTACCGCGCCCTCGGGTTACCCATTGCTAAATCCTCCGTTGCTGAAGTTTTACACACTCTCAGTAACGGATACGTTTTTCGAAGGCAAGGTCAGTGACGGGCACGACAACACTGCGGGGATCGTCCTTCGAGAATGACCAACAACGAATGGAGATCGACCATGCTGCAGATACACCGTCTAATGACTTCTGGGATCATCGCTTTTGCACTGACGAATTACGCAAATGCCGCCGTCGACCTGATCGCAACCGGCCAGTTGAGCGGGACGATCGGCGATCGCTCCACGCAAACAGCTGCCCCGCTTGAAAACGGCGTGGCGGGCAACCTGCTCGGTGGTCTCGGTTCGGGTATAGCCTATGCAGGTTGCGAAACCTTCCTCGCCGTGCCCGATCGTGGACCCAATGCCGTCTCGTACAACGCCGCGGTAGACGACACCGTCTCTTATATCAACCGTTTCCAGACCTTGCGCCTGCGCCTAAGGCCCGCGGCCACGGGCTCGGCACTTCCCTTCACGCTCAGTCCCGAGCTGCGCGCCACCACGCTCCTGCATACGGACGAGGCACTCGTCTACGGAAGTGGCTCTGCGCAGAGCCTGCCCAACGGCGCGCCAGCGCTCAACGCTCGCGAGCACACGCGTTACTTCACAGGCCGCTCCGACAACTTCGCGGCCGCGCACCTTTCGACCTGGCCGCTCGACGCGCGCCTCGACCCCGAGAGCATCCGCGCGAGCAACGACGGCGAGAGCGTCTATATCTCCGACGAGTACGGCCCGTACATCTATCGCTTCGACCGCCACACCGGCCGCCGGATCGATGTCATCAAGGTGCCCGATTCGTTCGCCGTGTCCACGTTGAGTCCTGTCGGTAGTACGGAAATCAGCGCAAACACCTCAGGTCGTGTCGCGAACAAGGGCATGGAAGGCCTCGCCATCTCGCCGGATGGCAAGACGCTCTTCGGCGCGATGCAGAGTCCCTTGCTTCAGGACGGAGGAACCAGTGGCGCCTATACGCGCATCCTGCGGATCGACCTTCGTACGGGCAAGTCGCAGCAGTTCGCCTATCCGCTCAGCAACATCGGCACCGCAGCGAAGCCGAAGTATCCGACCATCAGCGATGTCGTCGCCGTGAACGACCACCAACTGCTGATGGACGAGCGTGACGGCAATGGCCTCGGCGACGACTCGACGGCCTCATTCAAGAAGGTCTTTCTCGTCGATCTCGACCATGCGCAGGACGTGAGCCAGGCGAGCGGTGCGGCGGGACTGGCGCCCTATGCGCTGGTCAAGACGCTCTTCCTCGACGTGGTCTCGGCGTTGACCTCGCACGGTTTTGCGACGGCCGATATTCCGGCGAAGCTCGAAGGTCTCGCGTTCGGCGAAGACGTCACCGTGAATGGCCAGCGCCAACACACGCTCGTGATCGCGAACGACAACGATTTTCTCGGCACGATTACCGACACCCATCACCCGAATGGCATCGCGAATCCGAACCAGTTCTTCGTGTTCGCGTTTTCATCGACCGACTTGCCGGGATTCGCGCCGCAGGATCTGCGCAAACGCACCTGCGACGCCGGCCGCGACGACAATCACAACAACAACGACCAGGGCCACGGCCACTGAAGCATCGCCCGCGCCTGCTGCGGGCGGATAGCGCAGGCTCGGCCCCAAAAGCAAAAGTACCCATGGTTTTCTATCCATTGGGAGCCAGGTGGTTGCTGGAATCAGCGATATAGCCATTTCTCTAACGTGATGCGAAGAACCACACTCGTCAACGCGCTGGGCAGATCACCGTCATCCGGAATGGGCCGCCGTTCGCCGCTGCATAAGCGACTGCTTCGTTCGCATCGTCGAGAGCGAAAGTCGTCACATCGAAATGACCCAGTTGCAGCAGCCCACCTCGAATCAAACCTGTCATCAACGTCACGGCTTGCGTCGGATACATCCACTTACCCCGCAACGTGATGTCGTTGCGCATGATCCACGGATAGGGGAGTTCGAGGCCTGCGCCGCCCAGCATGCCGACACCGCCCATCAGGACCACGCGCCCATACGGGCGAACCGCCATCACCGCGGCACGCACCGTTGTCGCCGGAACCGAAGGCGGCATCAGGTCCATCACGCAGTCGATGGGTCCAGGCGCTGCCCGTTGCATGCGTTCGCGATCCGTTGCTTCGTCGCCGGACAGTAAAACGGTTCGCACGCGCTCGCCGAATCTGCGCGCCAGGTCCTCGAGTGCCTGTGCGTTGCGGCCGGGCGCGACTACGCAGCGCGCGCCCATCGCGAGCGCGACCGCGACGCACGCGCTTCCGAAGTTGCCAGTCGCACCGCTCACGAGCAGGATCTCGCCCGCCCGCAGATCGGACGCGAGCAGCCCGCCATAAGGCACGAGCAGCGTATTGAGCGCGCACCATCGCGCGGCGTCAGCCGGATCGATAGCGCCGATCGGCACCGCGTTTTCGGTCGGCACGCGTATCTGTTCCGCGAACGGTCCGTCATGAAAATAGCGCTGCAGTTGATTGCCGCCTTCACCTCGCGCGCTCCAGCCCTGCAATACGATATCGGGCATCAGCGCATCGTCGCGAGAACGCACGGTCGGATCGCAGAACACCCAGTCGCCCGTTTGCAGATGCGTCGCATCCGGGCCGATAGTGCGCACCCGCCCAATCGCGCCGCACCCAGGCACGATGGGCAGCTCGATCGGATAGCGGCGCTCTCCGCTGAACACCTCCTTCGCATACGACAATACCGGCGCGGCAACCACATCCACGATGACCTCGCCGGTCCCCGCAGAAGGATCCGGCATCTGTTCGATCGAGAGCGGCGCGTTGAGCGTCTTCAGAATGGCAGCTTTCATGGCGCTTCCAGAAAGGGAGATGAACCAGGGAGATGAACCAGGGCGATGAAGGGAGACGAGCCGATTCTGGCAGGCTTAGAATGGGCAACAAGGCCCGCTGCGATCCCAGGATTGCGCAGTCCCACCCTGCCACCCTACCCGACATGAAGCGAACACGATGACCGCCACGACGCGAACCCAATTCGGCGATTTTCTGCGTTCCCGGCGCAAGAAACTGAGCCCCGATGACGTCGGCCTCAACGGCGGCAGGCGCCGCCGCACGCCGGGCCTTCGGCGTGAGGAAGTCGCGGAACTCGCGGGCATCGGTGTGGACTGGTATATCCGGCTCGAACAGGGGCGCGCGGTCGGTCCTTCGGAGGCGACGCTCGACGCGCTTGCCGAAGCGCTGCGGCTCGACAAGGCCGAAGCCGCTCATTTGCGCGCGCTCGCGCATCGCAGCGAGCCGCGCGCCTTCGCCCGCGAGAGCGTGCCGCCCACCCTCGCGCGGATCGTCGCCAGTCTTGCTCTGCCGGCCTACGTGACCGGCCGGCGCTGGGACATCCTCGCGTGCAATGCGGCCGCCTCGGATCTGCTTGGTTTCGATCGCCTCGCCGCGCAAGACCGCAACATCATGATCTACATGTTCATCGAACCCGAAGCACGGCGGCTCTTTGGCGCGCGCTGGGCCGATGAAGCCCGACGCATGATCGCGCTGTTTCGCACGAGCCACGACCTCCATGCGGGCGATCCTGCGTTCGTCGAACTGGTGGAACGCCTTAGTTCGAGCAGCGAGGAGTTCGCGAAATGGTGGAGTGCACACGACGTGCGCAGCGGCGCGTCGGGTCAGAAGGTCTTTGCGCACGCGAGGCACGGCATGCAACGCTACGAGTACGCAACGTTTCAGGCGAACGACGATCCGGCGCTTAAGCTCGCGATCTATACGCCGGTCGACGCGGATGTCGTGTAGCGCAGGCGGCAACAGGCAGGTGGTGTTCCGGAAACTATCGGCCGGACCGATTGCGCACAAGAAGGCATCGTGACACGTGAGGTTTTCGCGGAGGTTCCACCGCGTGTCGAATACTCGTTGACCGAATTCGGAAAAACGCTCGCGCCCGTGCTTGAGGCAATGAAGAAATGGGACGACGCCTGCCTCGAGCGACTGGAGCAATCAGCGTCTTGCTAACCGCGCTCGTCGAGGCTCGCTTATCGGCGCTGAAACGTCGTTTGTGGCTCGACTATGGGCTACTGTATCGCGCTATAGTCCGTCGGCAAGCACCGTTCGGTGTCGCCGCTACGGTGCCATTGCAAAGACCGCTTCGCTTCGACACCGGCCCTATGCACGCTGAGGGTGGCCTATAGCAACGGCACGGATGGGAACAGTGGCGGCAGCCCGAGTTCCCGCCGATGTTCATTAGCGTAGCGCGAGCGTCGTGTCCTTCGCGTTGAGCGCTGCTTCAAACAGAGATTTGCCCGGGCCTGCCAACCACGCGTCGAAGCTCAGCAGCGGTCCGAACGTGCTCGTCAAGGACGCGATATCGGCATTGCCGGCCAGCCGGCCATCGTCAAACAGAGCGGCGAGGCGGCCGAGGAACGCGTTTTCCCGCAACAGGCTGTCAGGAAAGCGGTGATAAGTTATGGGCTTGCCTGCGGCACGACTTAGGCTGTCCTGGAGACTCGCGCCAGTTACGGTATCGCCGGCAATCTCGATTGTCTGGTTTGCGAACCGGTTGGGGTCGCCGAAAATGGTGGCCACAATCATCCCGATATCTTGCGTCGCGATCACCTGGCCATTCTGGTCAGGCCTCACGAATGACGTGAAGATGCCTTTGTCAAGACCCATACCAGGCAACATCAGCAATTCCATAAATCCGGCTGGACGCACGATTGTGTGGAATATGCCAATGGATTGGATATATGCCTCGATCTCGGCCTTGCTGTCGAAATGTCCCATGCCGGTCTTCGTGGAGCCGGCAGCATTAACCGACGTGTAAACGAGATGCTGAACTCCGGCGTTCATGGCAATCTCGGCAATGGTCTTACCGTAGCGAACTTCGTCTGCGTCGGAGACACCGTATACGGCCCCTTGCCCGGAACTCGGCTGGACGCTGAAGACGCCATAGACGCCGGTCATGGCTGTTTTCAGCGAGGTGACATCGGAGAAGTCGCCCTGACTCAACTCCACTCCCGAAGCTGCAAGCGTTTGCGCCCTCACGCTATCGGGGTTCCGAACGAGCGCGCGAACGTGCCATCCTTTCTCCAGCAGCGAAGACGCAACGGCCCCGCCTTGTTGACCTGTTGCGCCGAAAACAAGGATGCGCTTGTTCCCGGAAGTGTTTTGCGTACGGCTACTCGTTGTATGTTCGTTGTGATATGCCATGACTGCGCTCCGTTGAGTTGAGGGTTTCATGGTATAGAAGTTATACTTGAACGCAATTAGGCACCTGGAACCAACCAGGTATCACGGAGTATCCTCGGCCATGCCAGCGTTATCGCAGGAAGCGCTTGAACTGAACCGCCTCGTGCTCGAGGAGATCACGAGCAAGTGGACACTGCTCGTGCTAGGACATTTGTGCGGAGGCCCGATGCGCTTCAACGCTTTACGGCGCGCCAACGACGGCATCACGCAACGCGCCTTGACGCAATGCCTGCGTCGTCTCGAAGCCAGTGGGTTCGTCAAGCGATCGGTGGTCTGCACGGCGCCCGTCGCGGTGATGTACGAGATTTCGCCACTGGGTCGTTCACTGGAACCGCATTTGCGGGCGCTGTTGCAATGGGTGGACGAGAATCGTGATGCAATCAAGGCGTCGCAGTGCGCGTTCGCCGCACAAGGCCCAGGAGACGCACTCAATCAGACGCTGGGGGCCGTGTCGCGATAACGAAGAGGGAGCGGACCTTCTCAAGGCAATGCCCTGGACAACGCAACAAACTATTTTCCAGCGGGTACCCGAGCTTCGACGATCAGAGATCTCAACGACACACTTGTCTTTGTTCGCGGCGTGCAGGCGGGCAGTTTCACGGCGACGGCTAATGCCTTGCAGATTCCGAAGACGACCGTGAGCAGGCGCGTTCGCGCGCGCCAGCGGTTGGACAAGGTGAAAGACTATCGGCGGCACCAGATCCTCAATGAGAAGTCTCGTCGTGCAGCAAAGCCTCGGCATGAGGCACCGCCCACACGAGCGCAGAAATTCGCGCGTCCTCGCCCCCCCCATGAGTGAATGCCGGCAACCTGATTGTCCTGGAAGACTGGGCGGCGACCTCTGCTTTAGTCGCCGCCGTTTGCGCTCACGGCAATGTGATCTTGCGGGTGAATTCGGCCGTCACGTTGGCACTCGTGGCGACGCCGAATAACGGGTAAATAGTTTTAGGTCCACTAGCGGCCAGACCCATGTAATCGCCGAGGAAATGGCCACCCGCTACGGGTGCGTTAAGGATGTTGAACGAGGCGTCAGTCAGTTTCCGTTCGTTCCCCCAATTGGCGGAGTTTGTGCACGCAGTGGCGGTCGAGCAGAACACCGCGAAATAGTCGCTGCCCTCGAAGCCCACAGGCGTGTTCGTGTCGTTACGAAAGTCGTAGTAGGTCACCACGATCGTATTGCCGTCGCCCGACGGCACTATCGCCGGAATATAAGCCTGCTGACGGCAGGGGTTCGTACCGTTTGGCGGCGTCTTGTTGATCATCACGGGTGTTGACCAGGTCGCCCCACCGTCATCCGACTCGCTGAAGACGATCCCGACGATCGGAATCGATCCGGTGGGTGTGGTGCAGGTCCCGGACGAAAAGCGGTCGTCCTGCCAGGCAAGATAGATAGCCCCCTTGACCGGGTTCACAGCGACACTGTAGAGAATGGAGGCGTCGCGTATCGGCTGACCGCTGTCAGGCGTCACCACGCCGGTGACCACGCCGCCGACCGTATGAATATCGTTGGTGAACGTCGGCCCCGACCAGCTCGCGCCTTTGTCCGTCGACTTGATATAGCCGATGCTCAGGGGCGATGGCGTGACGTTGATCGCGGTGAAGAAGTCGAGCAGGGTTCCATCAGGCAGCACGCGCACCATGTTGTCGATTGTCTGCGCGTTCGTGCCCGGCTGGTAGATCGGTACGGCTGTGCTCCACGTCACGCCATTGTCGGTGGACCGTGAGAAGAAGCTCGGGCCGGTGAAACTAAATTTGGAGAAGGGGGCACCGCCCGCGCACGGCGGCGTCCCACATGTCGAAGAAAGGCCCGCCAACTGGCGCGCGATCTCGACACCGTCATTTTGCGCGAGCAGTTGGGCGCCTTCCTTCGTTGGCGGGAACACGCTCAACTGATCCCAGACCGCATAGACGTATTTGTTAGCGGTCGGATCCGCAGTGAGCGAGTTCTTGTCATTGAGCACGTGCGGCGAGTTGGTGCGGATCAGCGTAACGGGAGGCTGCCACGTCGCACCGTGGTCAGCGGAGCGGCTGACCAGCATCCCGCTATTTCGGGTTCCGAAAGGAGTTGTCGGCTGCGCGGGGTCCAGTACCAGAGAGAAGAAGAAGGCCGTTCCGTCTTGCGCAAAATCTACCCAGGGATCGGAAGCTCGCCGGAATTTGCCTCCGGTGCACGCAGTCACGCCGGACGGAATCGAATTCGACCAGGTGCTGCCCGCATCGCTGGAGACGACACCGACTAGCCCGCGTGATCCGCCGTCGATCCAGCGATCCTGCTGGTGGCCGACGAGGAGGCGAGACGGGTCGGTCGGATCGACCGCAATCCATGGCTCGATTGAGGTCGCAGGATACAGGACGCTGCCGAATGCCGACTGCTGCGCATTCACCTTGTCTGCCGTGCATCCGCTAAATGGGTCGCCCGCAGCTACCTGTACTAGCGAACCCAGCGTTTGCGCATGTGCGCTTGGGTCGATCAAGCACGCCAACGCAATGACGCAACCGCCTGCCATGCCATTGAAAGTTGATCGGGATAAGCGCCTGATATTGATTTTCATTCTGAGCCTCGCGAAAAGGGGAAAGCGCCTGTGCATTGCCCACCGCAAAACCAACGCTTGCTGCCGCCCACCAGGACATGCAGCGATGCATCTCCCAGAACACACTAGGTCGCGATAGCAGGATTTGTGTGAAAATTTCATTGCGGATGCCGGTTCATCGCACGGCGCCCCCGTTGCGATTGGCGTGGTACGAGGATTGCAGAACAACCGTCAAACATGTATGCGCTTGCAGAAGCATGCCACTTGATATTTACAGGGCATACTTTTCGAAAGCGCTTTTCTGGTATTGCAACGAGCCCCTTTCTGTATTCGGCTACAAGACCAGCAATACTGGAAGCCGACGATGCCCTGCCACCATCTGCGCGACATGCCCGCGATACGCTGGAAAACCGAAAACCTTCGCAAATTCGCGCATGCGATAAACGCATGCGATAAACAGCGCCTTGCCGATCAGGAAGCACTCCTGCGTGAAGCATTTACGGCGCTTGATAGAGGTGATGATCGCGGCCAGCCGATTTGACTGGCGGTCTAGTCAATTCTTCCCTCGCATCCGCCTACGCGAACGCCTTCTCAAGTACGAAGTCGGCATGTCGCATGCGCCCGTTGCACTGAACGGCACCCGACGCGAACGTAACCGTGCTTTACAACGGCCTCACGGGAGCGATACGGCGTCGACAGCCGATGCGGCTCGAATCCAGGAAGCCTGCTGGCAACTGGCACTTCCCTCGACAAATCCCGGCTAACGCCGTCCGCTGCGACCCCATACGTAGCGCACCCACCGCTGCCACCGGCTTTGCGGCGGAGCGGATGAGTTGTGTCCAGCCAGGGCATCGCGGTCGCGCCGGACGGACTGCTGCACCTGTTCGTGAATCTGTCGCAACGACATGCCACCTGGGCCCTTCAGTTTATCGGGATCCGAAGCAGGATCGGGATCAGGATCGTCTGTCATGGGAATTGCCTGTTTCTGATGTTGCGGCTTGATCTTGATACAGACGTGCAACTGTGACAAGCATGCGGAAACGGCGTAGTCCACTCCGCGCGAAGACGTGCTCGAGGGCGCCCGCCGTCCTGACCGCCAGTGTACCTTCGCGACCGACGAACCGAGTCCGTTGGGTCCGAATACGGCCTCGGCCGGCTGTACTCATTCGCAGAAACCGCCCGAAAGCTGCCTTCGACGGTTTCATCATCAGGTTTATGGGACTCTTCGAACTGGTGCTCCCGTCGGCCATGAAGAGACAGCCGCGTCCCGAACACGAATGCCGGCTGACTATGTGCAACCAGTCCGTCGCACTTCATGCCGGTGGGCACCCATCAAGGGCTGCGGAGACGAGCGTCGTTTGGTTGGAGGAGCGCTCGGCGGAATCATGCAAAATACTCGGCATCCAAGACGTGGAGGCTGGCCGTGGGCGTTAACTTCGACTTGAATGACTTGCAGGCGTTTCGCGCGGTGGTGGAACTGGGAAGCTTCCGAAAGGCCGCCGAGGCGGTGAGCATTTCCCAGCCAGCCTTGAGTCGTCGGATCGACAAGCTCGAGGAAGCGCTCGGCGTGCGTCTCTTCGAGCGCACTACGCGCAGCGTCACGCTCACCACCGTCGGCCGCGTGTTTGCGCCGAGCGCCGAGCAACTGCTCGACGATCTCGATGTCGCGCTGCTCGGCATCCGCGATGTTTCGTCGAGCCGCCTGGGTCATGTGACCATCGCGTGCGTGCCTTCGGTGGCGTACTACTTTCTGCCGAACGTCATCGCGAGCTATCATCGTCGCTTTCCACGCATCCGGGTCAAGCTGCTCGATTCGAGCGCGAACGAGGTGCTTGGCGCCGTCATCAGCGGCGAGGCCGATTTCGGCGTGAGCTTTATGGGCAGTCAGGAGTCCGGGATCGAGTTCAAAGTGCTGCTGCAGGAGCGGTTTGTTGCTGCCTGCCGCCGCGACCATCCCCTCGCTCGCAAGAAGAGCGTGACCTGGAGCGAGCTTTACGAGCACGAGTACGTCTCGGTGGACAAGACTTCCGGTAACCGCCTGTTGCTCGATCAGGCGCTCTCGGCCGTGGCGCCACGTGCGCCGAGCGTCTGCGAGACACGACACGTCACGACCATGCTCGGGTTGATCGAAGCCGGGCTCGGCGTCGCCGCGGTGCCGTCGATGGCCATGCCCGGACATGACCACCCAGTTCTCACGAGCGTGCCGCTCGTCGAACCCGTGGTGAAACGACGCGTGGGAATCGTAAGACGACGCGGACGGCCGCTCACACCGGCTGCACAGGAGTTTCACCGAGCGATCATCGAAACGAAGCGCGCCGGCGTCGCAAGCCGTGATGCCGCGGGCAATAATGTGACGGCGACAGCGAAGACAAGAAGGAATACGCCATTGTGAGGTTGGCAAGACCGCTTCGTTTGCTCTATGTGCAGATCCTGCTGGCCATGGTGTTCGGAATGGCGTTCGGCCACTTCCCGCGGGCTATTCGTTCAATCTGGACGGAACCGCGATCTAATGATGCCTCGACAGACACCCTGCGGTGACGGGAAGGCGGTCTGAGGCAGGCCGTCCCATGGTTCTACCTCAATGTGCGGAGACGGAATCGAGCCCGGTCGATTTCACTTCTGCTTGTACACCGGGTGAAGCGAGATAGTCGAGGAGCGCCTTCGCTTCCTTCGGATGCTGCGCGCCGACGGGAATGCCGGCGGCGAAGCGCGTGACGGACTGCAGAGACTCGGGAATCTTTCCGACGAAGGCCGCGCCCTGGACGGGCAGCAGCTCGCTCACCTGCTGAAAGCCAATTTCGTAGTCGCCGTTCGCCACCACCGACGCCACTGGAATCCGTGGGATCATCTTCGCCTTCGACCTGACCTGATCCTCGATGCCGAGCTTCTCGAACAACTCTCGCTCGATATAGACGCCGCTCGCGCTGTCCGAGTAGGCAATCGACTTCGCATGCAGCAGGGTCTGTCTCAGCCCTTCGATCGAGCTGATGTCGGGCTTCGCCGCGCCTTCGCGCACGACCATGCCGATGCGCGAATCGGCCAGCTCGACCCGCGATCCGGGGATGACCTTGCCTTGCTTGATCAGTTCGTCAAGTGCATAGCCGACCATGATGACGGCGTCCGCAGGCTCCCCACGCTCGAGCCTGTTGGGGATCGCCTCGGGCGATTTGCCCATCGAGGGGCCGAGCGCGGTGTTGAACGTGTTGCCCGTCTGGGACGCGAACCTGGGGCCGAGCACCTTGTACGCGGCGGTGAAGCCGCCCGAGCTCATGATGTGCAGGTCGGCGGCCTGCACGTTCGCCGCCGCGGCCGAGGTTGCGACGAGCGCTGTCGCGCAAAGTTTCAGAAGGAGGTTTCTCATGGTTGTGGTCGCGCGGGGTTGCGATAGGTACTGGAATGCACATCAGTGCGCCGGAGTCAGCGTCACTGCGCGCCGACGATAGAGCGCGAACGTCGCCAAAAGGGCGCACGCCGCGGCGAAGCTCATCCAGTAACCGGGTGCGGCTTTGTCGCCGGTCATATGAATGAGAGCCGTCGAGATTGCGGGCGTGAAGCCTCCGAACACGGCCGTCGCGAGGCTGTAGGCGAGCGAGAAGCCAGCAACGCGTACCTGCACCGGCATCACCTCCGTCAGCGCGACGACCATCGCGCCGTTATAGATGCCGTACATGAACGAGAGCCAAAGGAGGACGAGCAGCATGTTGACGAAGCTCGGCGCGTGAGCGAGCAGCGACAGTGCCGGGTATGCGGTCGCGATGGCGAGCACCGTCATGGCGACGAGGAGCGGCCGGCGGCCAATCTTGTCGGAAAGCGCACCACCGATCGGCAGCCACACGAAGTTCGACACGCCGACACACAGCGTCACGAGCAGACTGTCGGCCGTGCTCAGGTGCAGGACCGTCTTGCCGAAGGTTGGCGCGTAGACCGTGATGAGGTAGAAGCTCGTGGTGGTCATCGCCACCAGCATCATGCCGGCGACAACGACGGCCCAGTTGTGGGCCAGCGTGCCGAACACTTCCTTCATGCCCGGACGGTGCTGGCGCGCCTTGAACTCCTGCGTTTCCTCCAGATTGCGGCGCAGCATGAAGATGAACGGCACGATCATGCAGCCGACGAAGAACGGTACGCGCCATCCCCATGCGGCGATGGCGGGTGTGCTCAACCATTGATTGAGCGCGAAGCCGAGGCCCGCAGCGACGACGATGGCGACCTGCTGGCTCGCGGACTGCCAGCTCGTGAAGAAGCCCTTGCGGCCGGGCGTGGCCATCTCGGCGAGATACACCGACACGCCGCCCAACTCGGCTCCCGCCGAGAAGCCCTGCAGCAGCCGCCCGAGCAGCACGAGCGCGGGCGCCAGAAGTCCGATTGTGGCGTAGCCCGGTACGAACGCGATCAGGATGGTGCCGCTCGCCATGATGGAGAGCGTGACGATGAGGCCCTTGCGGCGGCCGACGTCGTCGATGTAGGCGCCAAGCACGATCGCGCCCAGCGGTCGCATCAGAAAACCGGCACCGAAGACCGCGAACGTCATCATCAATGAGGCGAACTCGCTCTGGGCGGGAAAGAAGACGTTGGCGATCTGCGTGGCGTAGAAGCCGAACAGGAAGAAGTCGAACTGCTCCAGAAAATTCCCGGCCGTTACGCGGAAAACCGCGACGGCCTTTGAATGTCCAGTCGAAAGGTTAGACGAGGGGTGCATCGAGGTGTCTCCTGAAATCCAGAAAATACGCGGCCTTCCGGTCGATTCTGGTTTTGGCAATGTTCGCCCGGCGCCGGCAGAACGATAAGTGCAATTTTTGGAACGATTGATGTTCCACCGTTATCAATCCGAGGCCTGCCGGCATCGAAAAGCGCCTGCACGAGCGCGCGGTAATATGCATGGAACACGTTGTACTCGCCGCGGGCGTGCGTAGCGCTCGGCAGAGCGGCGCGCGAGCGCTTCCAGGATGCGTGTGAGCGCGGTTCCAGACGAGAACGTGTTATTCAGGGGTCCTTCGATCTGTACATTCTTCGCGATGAGATCCAGATCGACGAGCGCAGCCGGGAGTCCACCCGGACCCATCACGATCGTGCCGCCGGTCGTGCCGAGCACGACATTGCGCTGGATGAGGCCCAGTGCGATCTTCGGTCGTCGGGCGCTGAACGGCCCATGAACGGCCAGCCGCGTCGACACAACGAGGGGCCGCTCTTGAGCCGACAGCCGCCCGTCGGCGAGTCTCATGGCGAAGATGCCAGCCTCAAGCCTTTATCAGATTCGATGAAGTGCGGCTGCCTCAGTGGGAACCGGCTACGTCCAGGCGCGGCGCAGCGCGAATGCCTTGGCAAGGGGCTAGCTGCACGCCGGGCCCGCTCCAGGACGTTGAACTGGCGCCGAAGGAGACTCACGAAACGTCGCTAGCCAGTGCCGCGACATTCACGTTCGGCAAGCGGCTCAGTATATTCGGCGAGAGAAGCAGCTTGGCTGCGCGCACGCCGGCTCCCATCACAATCTGTTCGCGCTGCATGACCGCCTCATCGACGAGCACGACCCAATCTTTCGGTGCGCCAAAAGCAGTGATGCCACCGAATTCCATGCCCGTCAACTCGACGGCGACCTCACGTTTGGCAAACGACAGGCGTTGTGCACCGAGTTCGGCCTTGACGGCCCCATTGATGTCGAGCCGCCGCGATCCAAGCGTCACGACAGCCGCATGGTAATCCGCCCCATCCTTCCGGTAACGCAGGACGATCGTATTGGCGCAGTCTTCGAGGCTGAAGCCGTAGCGCTCACTGAATTGCGTCGTGTCAGACGCCTCGCTGTCGACGAGAAAGACTGTAATGTCGTTGCCGGTCAATTCTGCAGCGACCTGTCCCGGCAAATGTTGGTCATATTCCGATTTGGGAACAACGTTCAGATTGCGCAATAGCTTGCTCATTTCTACCTTTCCACTCGTACTAACGACGCCCCAGCAGATTGACGAAGACAACGCCGCCAATCACCATCAAACCTCCAGCGTGAGCGGGCTCAGGATGCTCTCCCGTCAAGGCGACCGACAACAAGGTCGCGGCAGCGCTCGACCAGGAGGCGTCAATCAACCACGGTATGAGTCGGTCGCTCATACGTCCGCTGCACATCTCGTTTCGGCCGTTGGTGGCCTCCTTCAATCCCCCGGAATTCAAGCAATGGTCAACGGCAATGACAGGCGGTGCCACTGCCTGCCGCTCTGTGGATCGCCGTTATGCATTGGGCCATCCCAGCCGCTGCGCCCGATGAAGCGAGGTCCGTACGACCACCCGATGAAAAGGTGCGATGACCGTAATGTAGGCTCTCCCCAGCGGACGATTGTAGAAGACGAGCGTCGTCACGGTGAGGCGGGATCGACCGTGAGATGACGGCTGCACGAGGACCGACACGCGGAAATCCAAATGCGTGTCATCCTCTCCGAGCACGATCTCGTCGTCATATCGTTCGAATACTCGAAACAGGCTTATCCTGTCGCCTCCTTTCTCCTTGAGGTCAACTGTTGTCTTCAAGCCGAACGGCCGCACAAGTATGTCCCGGAATCTCAGCAGCATCCCTATCCATGCCGGCTGCCCGGCAAAGACGTGTCGCGAGAGAGCCTCTGCGTCGTGGCAGGCCCCTTCTGGCAGGTTCACCGAGAACGCGTCCGCGAAATCAGCCCGGCCGTACAATCCTCTCAGCTGCGAGGCCGGCGGCAGATCGGACTGTTCGATCTTCGAATAGCGATACATGTGCAATCCCCAATGCGAGGCTCGTGGGCCGGGAGATCATAGCAGCGAGATGCCGCCATCCACCACCGACTCCGCGCCCAACGTACACCGCGAAACGTCCGTCAGTCGCCAGGGTTAGATGCCAGGAATAGCGCCGCTGTGGCGATATCACTCGCATCGCCCATCCGACCCACCGACACCTGCACCTCGAAGGTCAGAAGGCGTCCTACCGACTCTTTTCCACTGCTACGCCGGCAAAAGACCAGCAATCCGATAGCTTTCAATCAACCCGTCATAGACGGCGATATCTGCGCGGCTTCTGGCGATGAGTTGAGCGCCAGCGACGGCTGCGAAGATCGCGCGAGCACGCCCCTCGCGCTCCCTCGCGCTGGCAATGGCCGTGGCGGACAACACCTTGTTCAGCCATGCAACATTCACGTCAGCAAAGGTTTGGACCTCTTTTGTCACCGCCTCCGGCAAGTCATCAGATTCGGCGGCCATGAAGCTGCACAGGCATATGCGATTACCGCTCTCCAGTGCCTTGCGAAAGGTATCCGGATAGCGGCGCAGACAGTCGAGCGGATTGGCGGATTCGGCCCAAAGTGCATCCAGCGCGGCTGCCGAGTCCTCCCAGTAACGCCGTGCCACTGCAGCTCCGAGATCGGACTTGCTTGCGAAGTGATGGTAGATGCTCGCAGCCTTGATGCCGACAGCCTCAGCTAGATCACGAAAATTCAGGCCGCTGTAGCCGTGTGCCTGCGCAATCTTTGTGGCAGCCACCAGGATTCGTTCCCGGGAGCTCAAGCCCGAATCGTTCTTCACTACGACCGCCTCCGCAAACTGGGGTGACTGTTGACACGGCGAATTATACCATCTATGGTAAACCTAACAAACGTTAGGTAGGTAGATGGACACTCCCCCATCTCCTCCGATCCCAAGTAACTGCCACCTGGAGAGGTAAGCATGACATCGAGCGTCATCCATTCCGATGTAACCAAACTGCCAATCATGACGATCTACGATTTCCCCAAAGGGCCTTATCCGACACGCGTGCGTATCGCCTTGGCCGAAAAGAATCTGCAATCGCGCGTCGAGTTCGTGATGGTCGATCTTTACCGGGGAGAGCACAAAAGGCCGGAGTTCATCTCGGGAAAAAACTACTCAGGTACGCTGCCGGTGCTCGAACTCAATGACGGAACCTGTATCGCCGAATGCACCGCGATTACCGAATACCTCGATACGCTCGATGGCGCACCCACGCTGACCGGCAAGACACCGCTCGACAAGGGCGTGATCCACATGATGAGCAAGCGCGCCGAACTGGAGCTACTCGACGCCATCAGTGTCTATTTCCACCACGCCACGCCTGGGCTCGGGCCCGAAGTCGAGCGCTATCAAAACGCCGAATGGGGGTTTCGTCAGCGCGACAAAGCGCTCAGGGGCATGCAGTACTTCAATGACGTCCTGAAAAAGCAGCCGTTTGTCGCCGGGGATGCGTTCTCGATGGCCGACATCACCGTCATTGGCGGCCTGGTCTTTGCGTCAATCGTGAAGCTGCCGGTGCCCGCAGAGTGCGAAGCCCTTCTCGCCTGGTACGCGAGAATGCGCGAACGCCCGAGCGTCAGGAGCCAGCCGGCATTTAGCTGAATGCGCAGCTGTTGTCGGCCTTCATTGATGAGAGACCAATCTTTGGTTGCAAACCTGGGGCGACCGGTACGCATGTGTTGGACGACTGGTGAACCGCGACCGGATGGCTGCGACGCCAGGGAACGCGAGGCGAATCAGTCAGTCGTTGCGGCATCACGTAATGCGTTGCCATGCCTACCTTCCGGGCGGGCTCGTTCCAGACTGCAGCAAATTCACGGCATATTCCCACCGGAGTCATTCATGTCTGCATCACCTCAAGCAGCTCAACGCGTCAGTGTTTTCGACGGTCCGTACTATCTCAGTATCGCCGGCAAGCTCGTCGAGTCGAGAGACACCTTCGATGTCATCAATCCAGCCACCGGCGAAGTGCTCGCCAAAGCACCAGCGGCCACCGCCGAACAGCTCGACGCGGCCATTGCCGCCGCCAAAGCTGCGTTCAAAGGCTGGTCGGCACTCGGCTACGACGGTCGTCAGAAATACCTGAACGCCTATGCCGAAGCACTGCAAGCGCACCGGGACGAACTGGCACGCCTGCTCACACAGGAACAGGGCAAGCCGCTGAAGAGCATGGCCGAGCCGGAGGTTGACCAGGCGATCTCGTGGATCCGCCAGATCGCCGAGCGTCGCATCCTGGTCGAAATTGTCGAGGAAACCGACGAACATTTCGTCGAACTGCACCACACGCCGCTCGGCGTGATTGGCGCAATCACGCCATGGAATTTCCCGGTACTGCTCGCGCTCTGGAAAGTGGCGCCGGCGCTGATCACCGGCAACACCATGGTAATCAAGCCTTCGCCATTCACGCCGCTCTCCACGCTGCGCTTCGGGCAAATCGCCCAGTCTGTCCTGCCGCCTGGCGTGCTTTCCATCGTCTCGGGCGGAAACGAGCTCGGTCCGCAACTGACCCATCATCCCGACATCGCCAAGATAAGCTTCACCGGTTCGACGGAGACCGGCAAACACGTTCTGCGTGCAGCCGCAGGTACCGTCAAGCGCGTAACCCTTGAACTGGGCGGCAACGATGCCGCGATCGTACTTCCCGATGCGGACTACAGGTCAATCATCCCGCAGTTGTTCTGGGGAGCCATTGGAAACTCGGGGCAATGGTGCGTCGGCATCAAACGGCTCTATGTCCATCGCTCGTTCCACAAGGACTTCGTCCAGGCGTTCATCAGCTACGCCCGGCAGCAAAAGCTGGGCAATGGGCTCGATCATGAGGTCACGGTAGGCCCCGTCCAGAACAGGATGCAATTCGAAAAGATAAAAGCCTTGCTGGACGACATCAAGGCTAGTGACCAGAAGATCGTTCTTGGTGGCGACATCGACGAGAGCCTGCCGGGCTACTTCATCCCCGTCACCGTGGTCGACAACCCGCCCGAAAACTCCAGGATCGTGCAGGAAGAGCAGTTTGGCCCCATTGTTCCGATCATCGCCTATGACGACGTGGAAGACGTGATCGCGCGTGCGAACGACAGCCCTTTTGGATTGGGCGGGTCGGTCTGGGGGCGCGACACGAAGGCAGCCGTTGCTGTCGCCAGGCGCCTGGAGACGGGCATGGTATGGGTGAACGAAATCCACACCCAGGGCGTCGATATTCCGTTCGGGGGACACAAGCAATCTGGTCTTGGCACCGAGCATGGCTTTGAAGGCCGGCTACTCTTCACCAATCCAAAAACCGTGTTGATCCGGAAGTAAATGCTGTCAACTCAGCTGTAGCGTGCGGCCTGCGCATTGGCCTTTAAAGGCAAGCTTCATCGTGTTGCAGCGCTTCCGGCGCGGGGAGGGATAATCGATCTCCCCGCAAGCTTTTGGCCCGAATGTCCGCGGAATTGCTGGAAACCGGCGTTCAACCGCCAGGACCTGTTCACATTCATGACGGGCTTGCGAACGTACCTTGCCGGTCGCAGTGCGTCTGGTACAGCTACGCGAACGAATCAACGACACCGATCGCGCCGGGATCACCGTTTCCCGATGCGCGTCCGGCACCCTACCCGTACGATCCGAAAAAGGCGGAGGCGCCGCTCGAAGCAGCAGCCGTCGAATCCGATGCTCCAAAGATAGAAAGACCGCGCGAAGCGGCCTTGCGTCCATGACCACGCACTGTTATTGCGTCACCGCTTCGCGCAGATAGCGCGGCACCGGACGCCGTAAACCGAGGTTCTCGCGCAGAGTGCGGCCTTCGTATTCGTTGCGAAAGAGCCCGCGCCGCCGCAGTTCGGGCAACACGAGCCGGATAAAGTCATCGAGACTATTGGGCAGCAACGCGGGCATCACGTTGTAGCCATCCGCGCCGTAATGGACGAAGCGCTCCTCCAGCGCGTCTGCAATCTGTGCGGGAGTGCCGACCAGTTGCCAGTGTCCCCGCGCACCGGCGACACGCAGATACAGTTCGCGAATCGTCAGATTTTCGCGCCGCGCGAGTTCGAGCGTCAGCGACTGGCGGCTCTTGCTCGCATTGGTTTCGGGCAGCTCCGGAATCGGGCCGTCGAGCGGGTAGCCCGACAGATCGAAACCTCCCGTCAACGTCGACACCAGCGCAAGTCCCACGGTGGGGTCGATCAAGGCCTGCAGTTGCTCGAACTTTTCCTGCGCCTGGGCTTGCGTCGCACCAACGATCGGCATCACGCCGGGCATGATCTTGAGGTCGTCCGGCTCGCGGCCGTATTCGGTCATCCGGCCTTTGACGTCCGCATAAAATGCAACCGCGTCGGCCAGTGTCTGTTGCGCCGTGAAGATGACCTCCGCCGTGCGTGCCGCCAGCGCCTTACCCGCTTCCGACGAGCCCGCCTGGACGACTACGGGCCGGCCCTGCGGCGAGCGCTCGACATTCAGCGGCCCACGCACCTTGAAGAATTCGCCGCGATGATCGAGCACGTGGCGTTTTGCGGGATCGAAGTAACGCCCTGCCGCCTTGTCCCGCACAAATGCATCTTCGTCCCAGCTGTCCCACAGCCCGTCCACCACTTCGGCGAATTCGACCGCGCGTTCATAGCGCCGCGCATGCGCGAGATGCTCGTCGAAGTTGAAGTTCTTCGCCTCGTGCGCGCTCGACGACGTCACGAGATTCCATCCGGCACGCCCGCCACTGATGTGGTCAAGTGACGCGAATTTGCGCGCGATGTGATACGGCTCGTTGAACGTTGTCGAAGCCGTGCCGACCAGACCGATCTTTTCGGTCACGGCCGCGAGCGCCGACAGCAACGTGAGCGGTTCGAACTGCGCGACATAGCTATGCGCCGTGCGGCTTAGAAAATCGACGTTGTCGCCGCGCGTTCCCGAGCCATCCGCGAGAAAGATCAGGTCGAACTTTGCCGCCTGAGCAGCCTGTGCAAGCTGCACATAATGACGAAAGTCGCGTCCCGCATCGGCGTGCGAATCCGGATGGCGCCATGCTGCGATGTGATGTCCCGTTGGATACAGAAAAGCGCCGAGGCGCAGTTGTCCTTTACGTTGGCTCATGGTATGCGCGAGTCGTAGGTGAGGTAAATGATCGCTGCCGGCCTATGCGCTCTCGCGCCACAATTGCGCGTTGTCGGGGCGCGCAAGCCCGAGATGCTCGCGCAGTGTCGCGCCTTCATAAGCGGTGCGAAAGATACCGCGCTTCTGGAGAATCGGTACCACGCCATCGACGAAATCGCTCAGGCCGCCAGGCAGCACGTCGGGCATCAGGTTGAAGCCATCGGCCGCGCCGCCGTTGAACCAGTGTGTGATGTCGTCGGCGATCTGCTCGGGGGTGCCGACGATGACCCTGTGCCCCGTCCCCCCCGCAAGCGAACGGATCAGCTCGCGAACTGTCTGGCCGTGACGGCGCGCATGCGCAATGGTCGCCTGAAAAAACGTGTGATTGCCATTGCCACTGCCGGGCAACGCGAGATCATCGGGTAAGCGCTCGTCGAGTTTCAGGCGGTCGACGTCGATGCCCAGTGTGCCCGCCAGACGGTTCAGGCTATAACGCCACGGTATCTGGTCCACGAGTTCGTCGCGGCGCCGCAATGCGTCCGTCTCGGTCGCACCGATGATCGTCGTGAGACCGGCCAGCACCTTCACTCCGGGACGGCCATAAACGGCTGCCCGTTCGTTCAGATCGCGCCGATAGGCCGCCGATTCTTCGAACGACTGGGAAGCGGAGAAGACCGCCTCCGCGTGACGCGCTGCGAGTTCGCGGCCGTCGGCCGATGCGCCCGCCTGCACCAGCACGGGATGCCCCTGCGGCGGGCGCGGCAGGTTGAGTGCGCCGTGTACCTCGAAGTGGCGGCCGCGATGTGCGATGGGATGCACTTTATCGACATCGACAAAACGGCCGCCGGCCTTGTCGCCGACAAACGCATCATCTTCCCAGCTGTCCCACAGCGCTTTTACGATCTCCGTGAACTCCGCGGCGCGTTCATACCGTTGCGCGTGATCGGGCACCGTGCCGCGGCCGAAATTGCGCGCGGACGGCAGATCCGCTGTCGTGACGACGTTCCAGCCTGCGCGTCCGTTGCTGACGTGATCGAGCGTCGCAAAGCGACGCGCGATGTTGTACGGCTCGTTGTAGCTCGTAGAGGCGGTACCGATCACGCCGATGTGCGTCGTCGCCGCCGCGATGCTCGCGAGCAATACGGTCGGTTCGAGCGCTGTGATGGGCCGGAAGTCGATCTGATCGACGATCGCCGCATTGTCGGCCAGAAAGACCGCGTCGAGCTTGCCCGCCTCGGCGGTCTGCGCGACGCGCACGTAGTGGCTCACATCGATGAACGCGCGCGGGTCCGCATCGTCGCGTCGCCATGCCGAAGGCACGAAGCCGGAGTGAAGGATATTGACGTTCAGATGCAGGCGGCGCGGCACGCGCTGCGCCGGATTGCGGCTCATCGGGAATCTCCTTTGATGACCATGGCGCTTGCGCGCATACGAGGGTCAATGAACTTTCGGGAAACCATGCCGCGCGGCGAACAGTTCGAGAATGCGGCGCGGATCGGTGACAAAGCGCCGCTCGCCTGGCGCGGCCGCTCGAACGGGCCGCTGAAACGCGTGCGAAATGGCTAGAAAACACGGCCTTCCGTGAGATGCGTCGTCACACCATTGAGCGTGTAGTCGCCGACCACACGCGCCTTGTGCATGAGCGGGTTGTGACTGAAGATCGTGCGCAGATTGCGCCAGTGACGGTCGAAGTTGTGCGCGCGCGAGGTCGCCGACGCCCCCCCTGCTTCGAACATCCGCTCGGCGGCGTAGAGCGCCAGCTTGCTGACGATCAGTTGCGTGCGGGCCGTCGCCAGCGCACTTTCCAGCACGAGCGCGTCCGCGTCGGCGGCGCCGAGGCGGATCGCTCGCGATGAGCGCTCCAGCACACGCGCGTTCTCGCGCACGAGTGCATCGGCTGCGTGACTGTGCGCCGTGAGATCGCCGATTACCTGCTGGATAAACGCGTCCTCCCGGGCTGACGGCGCGGCACTGTGAAGCGCGGGGCGGCCGTGCCGCAACACATAGTGCTTCGCATCCGCGACGACGTTGCGCACGATGCCCGCTCCCACCGCCACCAGATGCAACTGCCGCAGCGCGCCGCCGTGCCGGCCGGCAAGCGTCGTCTGCACGCGTGGCGTGACTTCGTCTGCGCGCACGAGCAGGTTGTCGAATTCGAGGCTGCCGCTTGCCGTCATGCGTTGCCCCATGCCGTCCCAGTCGTCGAGCACGCGAAAACCTTCACGCTTCACCGGCACGATGGCGACGACCGCGTTGCCGTCCTCATCCTGCAGATTCAGGCGTGCGTAATCGGAGAACGCCGTGCCCGTCGCATAGTATTTGCGGCCGGTCAGCCGGTAATGCTCACCATCGCGGCGCAACCGCGTGGTGATTTCGCCAGGGCGCGACGTACCGAGTTCCGTCGATGCGCCACCGAAAATCGCGCCGTCGATGACGCGCTGAATCTGGATTTCGTTGAACGGCGTGCGCGGGGACAGCAACAACGCTTCCGTCTGGTCGTAGTGAATGCGCAGCGCGTGTGCGACGTTGCTGTCTTCGGCGGCGAGCGTGGAAATGACATGGAACTCATCTTCGAGCGTGCCGCCCAGGCCGCCCCACTCGACGGGCAAGCGCAACCGCCCGAGGCCCGACTGCCGGAACAGCGTGAAGCCGTCAAATGGGAGCTCGCGGCGCGCCTCCCGGGATGCCGCGCCTTCTCCAATCGCTTTTGCCAGCGCGGGCAACTCATCGAGTGCGGCTTCGAGCCGTTGGCGCGCAGCGGTGCTCGCCTGATCGTGTGCGGACATGCATGGTTCCTCGTGCTAGACATGCAGGCCGGCATACTTGTTCAGGAAGCCGTGCCTGATCGACAGCGAACCAGTATAGGGACGCACCGTTGTTCAGATAACAATCGATTTGCGCTTACGTTATTCGCTCAAATGCTTTGCCACTGCCGCGCATATCCATAGCTGCAATGCTTCCTTGCCCCTGCAAAGGGCGTCGACAAGAATGAGGCCACGTCCTCTGCGCATCGTCCCGATCAATGACTCATCGAATCCCGCGAAGCTTTCTGCGAACCTTCTCGCTGCTGAAGTCTGCGCTGCTCGCCGCGGCGTTCGCATTCGCGATGCCCCTCGCCCACGCGGACAAACCCACGGTGATCCGCATCGGCGTCGCGCAGCAGGGCGCCGGCGATCCGCCAACGTTCGGCGGGTCGCCCGCCGCCACCGTGCAACAGCTGCAACTGCTCGAAAAGGAATTCGCCGCCGACGGCATCAAGGTCGAATGGCTCTTCTTCAAGGGCGCGGGCCCCGCCGTCAACGAAGCGATCGCCGACAAGTCTCTCGACTTCGCGTTTCAGGGCGACCTGCCTTCCGTGCTCGGCCGCGCAAACGGATTGAAGACGCGCATCCTGCTCGAATCGGGCGTGCGTGCCGGCGTGAAGTTCGCCGTGCCGCCCGACTCGCCCGTACAGAACATCAAGGATCTGCAAGGCCGTCGCGTGTCGATTTTTCGCGGCACCAACCTGCAGCTCGTCGCCGATAACGTGCTCGCGGCCAACCAGCTCGACGAGCGCGATCTGCGCGTGATCAATCTGGATTCGGCCAGCTCGCTCGCGGCGCTCTCGTCCAAAGGCATCGACGCATCGGTCAACGACTATCACCTCTACAAGTTGCGCGATCAGGGTCTCGCGAAGATCGTCTACGAATCGCAGACGGCAGGTCCGCAGTTCACGCGTCAATCGCACCTGCTCGTGCTTGACGATTTCGACCGCGCGCACCCCGACATCGTGCAACGGGTCGTCAACGTGTTCGTCAAAGGCGCACAGTGGTCGTCCGACGAAGCGAACCGCGACGCTCTATTCAAGCTCTGGGCGAAGAGCGGCGTCAGCTACGCGTCGTGGCAGGCCGAGTTCGCGAACCAGACGCTTAAGTCCCGCAACTCGCCGCTGATCGATCCGTTCATCGTCGCGCGCTATAAGGCCGTGGCGGGCGATGCGCTGAAGCTCAAGCTGATCCGTCGGCCCGTCGAGGTCGACGGCTGGTTCGAGCCACGCTATCTCGACAACGCGCTGCACAGCCAGTCGCTCGATCACTACTGGACGCGCTACGACGCGCAAGGCAAACCCCTCGGTTGAGCGGAGAACGACGATGAGCAAGGCGCTTGGCGAATGGTCCCCCGCCGCGGCACACGCCCCGGCGCGCGTGGCAGACGAAGCGAAGACCCAGGCCAATCTGCAGCGGCGCGCACGGGCCGTCGGCTGGCATCTCGCGCCGTGGCTGCTGCCCGCCGCGCTGTTCGCGCTGTGGAGCATCGGCTGCGAACGCGGCTGGATCGCGCCGCAAATCCTGCCGCCGCCGCAGATGGTGTTCGAGACGCTGTGCGATCTCGCGCGCAGCGGCGACCTCGCGCACCATACCTTCGTGAGCCTGCAGCGCGTGCTGCTAGGCTTCGGTGCGGGCACGCTGGCCGGTTTGACGATCGGTGCGGCGCTCGGTTTGTCGCGCACGGTCGAATCGTACGTTCTGCCAGGGTTCAATGCGCTCGTGCAGATTCCCGTGCTCGGCTGGCTGCCATTTCTGCTGCTGCTCGTCGGCGTCGGCGAGCCGCTCAAGTACATCCTGATCGCGCATGCCGCGCTCGTGCCCGTCACGCTGAGCACGATGCAGGGTTTTCGCCAGTCGCCCGCCGCGCTCGATGAAGCCGCGCGCGTGTTCGGCTATGGCCGCTGGCAGCGCATCGCGTACGTGGTGCTGCCCGCCGCCGTGCCCACGCTCGCCACCGGCGTGCGGCTCGCGTTCACGAAAGCGTGGCTTGCGCTGGTCGTCGTCGAACTGGTGGCGTCGTCGGAAGGGCTCGGCTATCTGATCGTCTATGGGCGACAGCTCTTTCAACTCGATCTGGTGATGGCCTCGGTCGTGATCGTCGGCGCGATCGGCTTTGCGATCAACCGTCTGCTCGATGCGCTCGAAGCGCGGCTGCGGCGCGGCCAACCTTCGGCGTTTCGCGAGTAGGCGCTTCGTTTCGGGACTCTGTCATGCCATTCAATTCTGCTTCCGATGCGCTGCGCCGCTTCTTCGAGCCACGGCGCAGCGCTCCACCGCCATGCGATTGCGAGGCGCCTGCCCGGCCGACTCGCATCGTGGCCCTCAGGAACCGGCTTGATGCCCTCAATTGGCGCGGGCTCGTGCTGCCGCTCGCGTTGTTTGCGCTGTGGTGGTTTGTGTCGGCGTTACACCTCGTCACAAGCGGCCTGCTCGTGAGCCCCGCCGATGTCGCGCGTACCGCGTGGCAGCAGATCGAAAGCGGCGCATTGCTGCGTGCGCTGTCGGCATCGCTCGCGCGCGAGGCGAGCGGCTTCGTGGTCGGCACCGCGGGCGGCCTGCTGCTCGGCTCGGCGCTCGGGCTCTCGCGCGTCGCGACGCGGCTGATCGGCCCGAGCTTCGATACCTTCAAGCAGATCTCGCTGTTCGCCTGGATCCCGCTGATTTCGGTCTGGTTCGGCCTCGGCGACATGGCGAAAGTCGTGTTCCTGTCGCTCGCGGCGTTGCTGCCCGTCGCGGCCCATACCTGCGACGGCATCCACGCGGTGCCGCGCCGCTACATCGAGGTCGCGCGCGCCTTGCGCTACTCGCGCATCCAGCTGATCCGCTACGTGATCCTCCCCGCCGCCTTGCCGACGATCTTCACCGGCATCTATCTGGGGCTCATCTATTCGTGGCTCGCGACACTCGGTGCCGAGTATCTGCTGGTCGCGGGCAGCGGCATCGGCAACACGCTGATCGACGGCAGCGAGCAGTTCAGGATGGACCTCGTGCTTTTCGGCATCATCGTCGTCGGACTGACCGGCTGGGCGCTCAATGCGCTCGCCCGCGGCGTCGAGCGACGCGTGATGGCGCGCCGCAGCGGTGCGCCGCAGGAACGCGCCGTCGCGTGAGGTGGTTCAACGGCCAGGCGGCTAATCGACAGGAAGCGAACTCATGACCAGCACGGTTTCCGAAGGCATCCGCATTCGCGGCGTCAGCAAGCGGTATGCGCGTCAGCGCGACGCGCACGACGACCTGCTCGTGCTCGACGACATCTCACTCGACATCGCGGCCGGCGAATTCATCAGCGTGCTCGGCGCGAGCGGCTGCGGGAAGTCGACGCTGCTGCGCCTCGTCGCCGGACTCGACACCGACTATCGCGGCGATATCAGCGTCGATGGCGAGCGCGTGCGCGACACGTCGCTCGATCGTGGCATCGTGTTTCAGGATCATCGGCTGTTTCCGTGGCTGACGGCGTCGCAGAACATTCTAGCCGCGCTGCGCAACGCGCCGCTTTCGCCGCAACAGAAGCGCGATGCGGTGGCCGGGCATGTCGCGCTCGTCGGCCTGCAAGGCTTCGAGCATGCTTATCCGCATCAGTTGTCGGGCGGCATGGCGCAGCGCGTGGCGATCGCGCGCGGACTCGTGAACCGCCCGCGTGTCCTGCTGCTCGACGAGCCGTTCGGCGCGCTCGACGCCCTCACCCGCGCGCGTCTGCAAAATGAACTGCAGCGGATCTGGGAGAGCGAACGCATTACGATGATCCTCGTTACGCATGACGTCGACGAAGCGATCCATCTCGGCGACCGCGTGGTGACGATGGCGCCGCGCCCTGGCCGGATCAAGCGAATTACGCATGTCGGCTTGCCGCGGCCGCGCGAGCGCAGCGACCCGCGTTTCGTGCAGTTGCGCGAGCAAATACTCGCTGACTTCTCCGAGCACGCTGAACACGCCGGCTGACCTCGCCCGCGACAAGCATCCTCGTCCCCCGACGTCCATCACAAGGAGCCAGCAGTGAGCGCAGCATCATAGCGGGCGCGCGCGGACATCAGCAGGTGATCGGCACGCCGCAAAGCATCGCCGACCCGTTGCAGCAATGGTTCGACGAGGCGGGCGCCGACGGCTTCAACATCATGTGACCGTGGCTGCCGGGCGGGCTCAGCGAATTCGCCGATACCGTCTTGCCCGAATTGCAGCGACGTGTACTCTTTCGCACCGAGTACACGGGCCGCACGTTACGCGATCATCTGGGGCTGCCGCGTCCGGTCAATCGCTACACGCAGACGCCACGCGAGCGCGGCGAACTCGCGACGGCCGCTTCCTGAGACAGATGCGCCGGCGAGCGAGGCAATCGGCCCGCCGGCCAGGGGCCTGTCAAAGTTTGCCGGGCCGCGGGTCCGGCACGAAACCATCGCGGTTGGGCATGCGGATGGCGGCCAGCGTTTGCGCGTCGAGGCGCGCGTCGTCCGGCACGATGCCGTTGCGATTCAATATCCACGCGCTGAGGGCATACACCTCGTCGGCGCTCAGCGATTGCGGAGCGTTATAGGGCATGGCCCGGCGGATATAGTCGAACAGCGTCGTCGCATACGGCCAGTAGCTGCCGACCGTGCGCTTCGGATTCGGCGTAGCGAGCGTACCCGCTCCACCGATCAGTTGATCGCCGATCAGCCCCTCCCCTTTCGCGCCATGACAGGCCGCGCATTTCGCCGCGAAAATGCGGCCACCCGTTGCGACGTCACCGCTGCCATTGGGCAGACCGTGGCCGTCCGGCGCGACGTCGATATTCCAGGCACTCAGATCGGCTTCGCTGATGGGCTTGCCGATCGCGTCGACCGATGAGCGCCAGCGCGCCTGTGCGGCGCCCGACTGCGCGTCGCGCGGTGCGTTGAACGAAGAAGAGCAGCCAGCGAGCAGACCGCCAGCCGCGACCACCGTCAGCAGAGCACGCGTCATTCTGGATACCGAACGAGCGAACCGGACAGGCTCATGCATTTTTCACGCTCCCATCCGCTTCGATGCGCCACTGCTGAATGCCGTTGTAGTGATAGTTCGAGTTCAATCCGCGCGCCGCGACAAGCGCTTCGCGCGTCGGTTGCACGTAGCCGGTCGAGTCCGTGGCGCGCGACAGGATCGCGGTCGGCGCGCCATTCCACACGAAGCCAGCCTGGAAACGCGTCAGGGCGCGATCGCGCGCGGGCTCGTCGAGCACTGCGGCTCGCCACGTCGCACCGCCATCGGTCGATACCTCGACCTTGCGGATCGCTCCGCGCCCCGACCACGCGAGCCCGACGACCGGATAGAAGCCCTGCACCGTCAGCCGCTGTCCGGCGGACGGCCGCGTGATCACCGACTTCGCGTCCATCTCGAACACGAACTGACGCGCGCGCCCGTCGGGCAGGATGCTCGTGTACTTCGACGTTTCCTCGCGCGTCTGCAACGGCGCATCGACGATCTTCAGGCGCCGCAGCCATTTCACGTTGGTATTGCCCTCGAAGCCCGGCACGATCAGACGCAGCGGATAGCCGTTCTCGGGCCGCAGGCGCTCGCCGTTCTGCGCATAGACGACGAGCGCGCGCTCGAGAATCCGCTCGAGCGGCAGACTGCGCGTCATGGCGGCCGCGTCGCCGCCTTCGGCGAGCAGCCATTGCGGCGTGGCGCCGTCGCTCGCCGCCGTGCGTCCACCGACCGCTTCGAGCAGCGTCGACAGCCTGACGCCGGTCCACTCGCAGCACGACAGCAGGCCGTGCGTGATCTGCACCGGCAAGCCACTCGGTCCTTTCCACTCGCTCGCCGTGTTGCCCGAGCATTCGAGAAAGTGAATGCGCGACTCCGAAGGCAGGCGCAACAGGTCGTCCATCGTGAAGAGCTTCGGTTCGCGCACGAGGCCGTGAATCACGAGCCGGTGCGCGTCGGGATCGATGTCGGGCACCCCCGCGTGATGCCGCTCGTAGACGAGCCCATTCGGCGTAATCGAACCATGCAGATCCGCGAGCGGCGTCAACGACGACGCGGCGCCCGGCATCGGCCACGCTCGCGCGGCACGGCGAATCACGTTCGCTTCATGCGGCGAAGGCAGTCCATACGGGTGTTCGAGAATCGGCGCGCCGGGTGTTTGCGTCCAGGCATCGACGCCGAGAGGCTGCAACAACGTCGCGGCCTTCAGATGCGGCACCGCCAGCGCGGACAGGGCGAGGCCGCCCAGTAGACGTCGACGCGGCGACGCGGGTTTCGACGCACCATGCGCGTCGCGGGCAAGACGTGAATGTCGCGGCATTTCAGTTCAGCGCCAGCGCTGCCGCCGCCCCCACCGGCGAGCCTTCCAGCGCAACCGACGCGCGTCCGTCCGGCCCCACCGGCACGTCGCCGACGAGTGTCGTGCGGTATAGCTGGCGATCGAAGTCGAGGTCGAAGATATCGGTCGGCGCGAGATGCGCGGTCGCCCGATTGTCCCAGAACGCCACGCTGCCCGCTTCCCATTTGAAGCGCACCGTGAACTCCGGCCGCGTCACGTGCTCCCACAGCAGTTCAAGCAGCAACTCGCTTTCGCGTGGCGAGACCCCCGATATCTGTTTCAGGAAGCCCGGGCTCACATATAGCGCGCGCTCGCCCGTTTCCGGATGCACGCGCACGAGCGGATGCTCGCTTACCAGCGTATGCTGGTCGACCGCCACGGCAAATGAATCAGTGCCCTTCACGCCTTGCGGCGGCGCAAATCGATGTATGCCGCGCAGGCCATCGACAAATCTGCGCAACGGTTCCGAAAGCCTCTCGTACGCGACGACGAGATTGGTCCATTGTGTGTCGCCACCGTACGGCGGGATCGTGACGCCGCGCAGAATCGACGCGAACGGCGGATTCACGGCAGCCGTAACGTCGGTGTGCCAGCCGGTCCAGGGTCGCAACAGCGGTTGTCCTTCGAAGCGCGTCGCCTTACGAAATTTCGAAATCGAGTAAATCTGCGGATGGCCGTCGACATGACCGAACACCGGATGCCCGACCGTCAGTTCGCCAAACTGGGCGGAAAAGGCAACGTGCTGCTCATGGTTCAGGAACTGCTCGCGAAAGAACACGACCCGCCACTTCAGCAACGCTGCGCGGATCACATGAATCTGCTTCGGATCGAGCGGCCGTGCCAGGTCCACTCCGCTAATCACCGCACCAATATGCGCTGACAGCGGGCTGACGTGGACGTCAGCTTCGTCCCCAATGGGGGCTGCACTCATCGTTGTTCTCCTTGATTGGGGCGCTCGCCGCGCGATGCCGCACACGGCTGACATTGAGCCAGTATATGGATGCGCCCGTGCGCCTATAACAACCGATTTGCGCTTTGGTTATTCGCAGGGATGTAATGCAAAGCAAGCCTGGACTCTCACTGGCGCGTTTGTTCTAGCGTAAGAGCTCGACAATCACGACATCTGTGTCGTCTCGCGCCCTCAACATGAGCCGCGCTTCATCCCGAATGGCAATGCCATCGCGCCGCGCCAGCCTGACCGGCCCCACGTCCAGTCGCCCATGATCCGCAACCAGATAAGCAGAACCGGGTACCGGCAAGATGTGCTCCATTGCCGTGCCTTCACGCAGCGTCGCGATTCGCACACGCGCGTCGGCGTGGACGGGCAAGGCGCCGGCGCGGACATCCTCCGGATCGCCGCTCGCCAATGTAACGAATCGGCCATCACGACATCCGGGCGAACAGACTCGCGTCGCGCAGCGCGGCGTACCCACCGCTGTATGTGGACGTAGCCAGATCTGGAACTGCCGTGCGGGTAGATTGTCCTCGTTGCGCTCGGCGTGATGGATCGCCGCTCCGGCACTCATCACATGGACGGAATTGGCGACCAGACGCGCCCGATTGCCCGCGTCGTCTTCGTGCGTGATTGCGCCCGAACGCACCCACGTGACGATTTCCAGGTCGCGGTGAGCTTGCAGGCCGAGGTCCGAGTGCGGCGCGAATTCAACGTCGCTCCACAGGTGGAGCGGACCGAGCGGCGCATGATCGGCGCGCCCGGATTCGCCCACGCTGAAATGCTGGCGCGCGTCGACACGGCCGCGCCGGATTGCGCCAAGCGCAAGAAAAGGCCGATGTTCAATCATGACGGAGTTCGGTTTGAGTACGCGGAGCGCGGATTGCGAGCGTCAAGGACCGCGTCCACCGCACCCCACGCACCCTGGCCACGCTCAGATCTGCTGCTGGCCGCCATCGACAAACAATTCGATGCCGTTCACGAAACTCGCGTCGTCCGAGGCCAGGAACAGCGCCGCGCCTGCGATTTCGCCGGGCTCACCGAGACGGCCCATCGGAATCTGGGCAGCCAGGTAATCGGCAAGACCCTGGCGCTGGGCAGCATCGTCACCGGCCAGGTCGAGCAGGCCGGGCGTGCGGGTCGCACCCGGGCTGATCGTGTTCACGCGGATCTGGCGGTCCTTGAGGTCCAGGATCCAGTTGCGTGCGAAAGAGCGCACCGCAGCCTTCGAAGCCGAATACACGCTGAACGCCGCCGTGCCCGCGCTACCTGCCGTCGATCCCGTGAGAATCACCGATGCTCCCTTGGCGAGCAGCGGTAGCGCCTTTTGCACCGTGAACAGCACGCCCTTTACGTTGCGATTGAACGTGTCGTCGAAGTGTTCTTCGGTGATGCTGCCGAACGACAGCATCGAACCGCCGCCGGCGTTCGCGAACAGCACGTCCAGACGGCCCTGCTCTTCCTTGATCTGCGCGTACAGTGCGTCGAGTTCGCCCAGCTTCGTGGAATCGACACGCACCCCGGTGGCCTTTCCGCCCGCTTCGTGGATGCTCTTCACGGCGGCATCGAGTTCGGCCTGGCGGCGGCCCGTGAGATAGACGTGTGCGCCTTCGGCCGCAAAGCGCTGGGCGGTGGCGAGGCCGATGCCGCTGGTTGCGCCGGTGACGAGTGCGATCTTGTTGTCGAGCTTGCGTGCCATGGTGTTGCTCCTTTCGTGAGGTCAGTGGAGGTTTTCGTGTTGCGTGCTGCGATGTGAGAAGAATATCGACGGCCCCGTCCTTTCGAAATAGAATTGATTGCAATCCAACGTTGCAAAAATGAAAAGATGAGGGGAAATGGCGAAGCTGCCTGATTTCGAAGGACTCGCGATGTTCGCGAAGGTCGCCGAGGAGGGATCGTTCGCGGCTGCGGCGCGCGCGACGGGCGTGTCGGTGGCAACGGTCTCGCGCGCCGTGGCCCGCCTGGAAGACCGGCTGGGTGCGCGGCTTTTCAACCGCACGTCGCGCCAGCTCTCGCTCACGGAGTTCGGCCGGACGATCAGCGAGAAGGCCGCCGAGGTCTATCGCCAGGCCGAGGAGACGGAAAGCGCCGCGCGCGAGATGTCGGTGCAGCCACGCGGCCTCGTGCGTCTGGCCGTGCCGATGTCGTTCGGGCTGCGCTGGGTCGCGCCTCTGCTGCCGGGCTTCTTTCGCCTGTATCCGGAGGTGTCGATCGACCTCCATCTATCCGATGCGCCGGTCGATCTGGTTGCCGATGGCTTTGACGCCGCATTGCGTATCGCCGCGCTGCCGGATTCGTCGCTGGTCGCGCGGCGGCTGTGCGCGGTGACGCAATCCGTGGTGGCGTCGCCGGAATATCTGAGGCGCGAAGGGCGGCCCACGCATCCGCGCGAACTGATAGACAGGCCATGTCTCTCGTACGCGTATCGCGCGCGCAGCGATGTGTGGCGCTTCACGAACGACGCGGGCGAAGAGGAACCGGTGATGCCGACCGGCCCGCTGCGCGTGACAAATTCCGATGCGCTATTGCCCATGCTGCTCGAGGGGCTTGCAATCGCGGAACTGCCCGAGTTCATCGCGGGCGAATACCTGGCCGAAGGCCGTCTCGAAGCGATCCTGACTAACTGGTCGCTGACGAAGGGCGGTCTTTACTTCGTCACGCCCTCGGCCCGCGCGCGGCCTGCGAAAGTCGCGGCGCTGTCGGATTACTTTGCCGAACACCTTTCCGAGCCAACATGGCGATGGTCGAAATGATGCATCGGCGCAGTGGATCAGCCGGCGTCCATCATTGCATGTATGCATGCATGCATGCAACTGTGTCATGGGTGGAGCCCGGGGGTCACGCTGATCGACGGCGCCGCGGCCAGGCTTTTTACGTTCACGGTCAGGCTGTAACCCTTCAGTGGATAGAGCGGCAACCGGATGCGTAGCGGCCGCAGCAGCGCTGCACTGGCAGCTCCCGCCGCCGCCACGATTTGCTCGGCGTCCAGCATCTCCCGTCCGGCGAAAGCGCCAATCCGACCGGTGCCATCCTCGCGAAGGTCGCTGATTCGGGTGGTGACGCGCAATCGCACACCTGCACGCCGCAAGCGCCGCATCAGGTTAAATTGGATGACGCATTTTGAGGGTTATACGACCTTTGAGCCATTCAATTCAGGTTCCATAATTTGCGCAGGAATCAAGTCGGAACACGAGCACAGACGCGATTGCGACTTGTGCTTCCGGTTCGTTCAATCTCGAGCAAAGAAAAGGAACAGAAGATGAGGCTTAAGAACAAGTCAGCTTTGATTACGGGCGGTACCAGCGGCATCGGTCTCGCGACCGCCAGGCTTTTCATTGCAGAAGGCGCCCGGGTTGCGGTAACCGGTCGCGATGATGCAGTGTTAGAGCGCGTGAAGGCCGAGCTTGGCGAGAATGCGTTAGTTCTCAAGGGCGATGTACGTTCGATCGAGGACATGCGAGAGATTGCCGCTGAGGTAAAAGAGAAGTTCGGCGGCCTTGATGTCGTGTTCGCCAACGCTGGTTGGGCTTTCCCGTCTGCACTCAACGACATAGACGACGAACTCTATAGCGAGATCATGGACATCAACGTCAAGGGCGTGGTGCTCACGCTTCAAGCGGTGCTGCCGGACTTGCGAGAGGGCTCCTCAGTCATTCTCAACACATCGTTCGTCGCCCAGACCGGCAAGCATGGCATCTCGTTGACAGCAGCGGCGAAGGCCGCCGTGCGATCGCTTGCCCGTAGTTGGTCCTACGAGTTCCTCGATCGCAAGATTCGGTTCAACGCGATCGCGCCAGGCGGCATGGACACGCCCCTGCTCAGCAAGTGGGGTATGTCGGACGAGGATGTCCGCAACTTCAAAGGCGAGTTCGCGAAGGCCATCCCGGTCGGCCACATGGGCAAGGCAGAGGACATTGCCTACGCTGCGCTCTACCTCGCCAGCGACGAATCCTCCTACGTTGTCGGCAGCGAACTGATTGTCGATGGCGGCGCCTCGCAGCTTTAAGCCCGCGCTTTCCGATTCAGGAGCCCTGCACGTTCCTCCGGCTCATCCACACCTTAATCACACGTCCACCCGCATTCTTGTCGTGGTGGTTTTCAATCCGGCCCAATCTGATTGCGCACACGGAGGGGCCGAAGCGCAAGGAGAAATGATCTTGACCGACAGCAGCGAAAACAATGCCTCTGGAAAGCCACTCACCGGAGCAGGTCGCTCGCGCCGCGATATTCTCAAGTTCGGAAGCATCGCCACGCTGGGTGCAGTGCTGGGTGGCGGAACCCTGCTTGGCCACGCCACGCCTGCTCTTGCGCAGGCAGCCAGCAAGGCAGAACTTGCTCCGAATGACCCGCTCAACATCTTGATTGTCAATTACGACGGCGGGACGCTTCTCGACTTTGCCGGCCCCAGCGAAATTTTCCACCGGTTACCGAATACGAACGTTCGCTATGCGAGCCTCAATGGGGGCAACGTGACCCTCGAATTCGGGGTCGTGTATGGCAAGACTGAACGACTGGCCGATATCGACAATACAGACCTGATTCTGGTGCCCGGCGGGTCCGATTTGACGGCGCCGATGCGGCCCGAGTATCAAGCGCAGATCCGGCGTTTGGCGGAGAGCGCCAAACATGTGACGTCGGTTTGCAACGGATCGCTAGTGCTCGCTGCGACGGGCATTCTCAAGGGTAAGCGAAGCGCCTGCCATTGGGCCTTCGTCAACAAGCTGTCCGAATATGGCGCGATCCCCGTGCCGGATCGATTCGTGGAAGACGACAACGGCCGCTTCATGAGCGGAGGCGGCGTGACGGCGGGCATCGATTTCGCACTTCGCGTCGCAGCGAAGCTGCGCGGTCAACAGGCCGCCGAATTCACGCAACTCGTGATCGAATACGATCCCGCTCCGCCGTTCCATTCCGGTCATCCCAGAGACGCACGGCCGGAAGTCATCGCGATGGTCGACAAAGAACTGCCCGGTGCATCCCGGGGGCTCGCCCGAATTCCAGGCGTTCGCTGAGATGCCCGCAGGCAATCTCTGTGAGGACTTGCAAGGGTTTCGATGAAGCCGCAGCCGACATTGACATTGCTTGCCTCACCTGCCCAATCTGGCACAGCCCCTTCAATTTAAACTCTGATCGGAAATCCTTAAATGCAACAGATTCGTCGTTTTGCTGGAGCCCTTGCAGCCTGTTTTTCCTTTTTCGCGTTTGCCATGCCGGCAATTGCTGGCGGTCCGCAGCCCCAAACCGAAGCGGCTATCAAAGCCGAGAACGCGCGATGGGCGGATGCCTTTGCGCGAGGGGACTATGAGGCGATAGGCCGTCTGTATACCAACGACGGCGCACTCCTGCCGCCCGGCGGCGATCGGGTGACGGGCGGCAGCGCGATTGCCGCGTACTTCACCAGGGGTTATGCCGGGGCGAAACCCGACACTGTATCGTTCAGCAATTACGAGTTCTATGGTAATGACCGGATCGTGACGGAAGTCTCGGATGCGGAAATCCGTGACCATGCTGGAAACCTTAAATACCGCGGCAAGCAGATCCTCCTCTTTCTGAACGAGGGCGGCGCGTGGAAATTGCATCGCGATATCTGGAATGATTACGCTGCCCAGAAATCCGCTGGCCGTTGAGCGCCTGGCGATACAGGTAGTCACGTTGGCGAGAGCGCCAATACGGCGCTCGATCAGCGCGCACCGTTCATTCTGCTTTCGCGCCGGATCGCCTGCGGAGGGTGGCCATGCAGCTTGATGAAGGCCCTCCGCATCCGTTCCGGATCAGTGAATCCCACAGCCAGAGCAATTTGTTCGATCGGTTCGCTACCATCCTGCAGGCGCAGCCTCGCAGCTTCGACGCGCAAACGTTCGACCGCCCTGGCGGGTGTTTCGCCGGTTTCCCGGCGAAACGCGCGTCCGAACTGCCGCGGACTTAATCTTGCTGCATCGGCAAGTCGTTCCACAGGTAGCGCTTCAGCCAGATGTTCTCTCGCGAAGTTCAGGGCAATGCGGATACGATCCGACTCCGGCTCCATTTGGGACATGGCGGAGAATTGGGACTGCCCACCCGGCCGACGATACGGTACAACCAGAAGCCTGGAAACAGCGCGCGCGACTTCCGCACCCATATCCCTTTCAATCAAGCCGAGCGCCAGGTCGATTCCGGAGGCGATGCCCGCCGACGTCCAGATGTGGCCGTCTACGATATAGATGCTGTCGCCCTCGACCCGGGTGCGAGGGAAGCGCGACTGCAACAGTGCAGCGTATCGCCAGTGCGTTGTTGCTTTCACGCCGTCCAGCAAGCCGGTCTCCGCAAGCAGAAACGCTCCCGTACACACGCTCGCCACCCGCGACGCCCTGGCGCCCAATTTCCTGGCAGCGGCGATGTTCTCCGGTGTCTGCATCGGGCCGATATCACCGCCCACGAAAACGACGGTGTCAAACATGCGCCTTCCGACCGGCCTGGTCTCGATCGAAAGGCCGGTATTGCCACGAACCGGGCCTCCGGACTGCGAAATGACGTGAAGATCGTACGGAGTATGGCCGGCGGCTGCAGCCACCTGATTAAAAGCCGATAGTGGCCCACCAAGATCGAGAGCGTCGTGGCCACTGCAAACAAAGAACCCGATTCGATGCATGACGGAGTCGTTAGCCGAATACCTATGGATGGCGTATTTTAAATAAATCCCTCGAATCATGCCATCTTGGCAGAAATGACAGTAAATCGCCATTTGCCGCCCATCCATCAGCTGTACAGCCGATGGTGGGCGCCCCACGACAGGCGCGGCGATCGCCTCGGGCGCGGTTCTCATGGCAAACCCGACCCGAAGCGCTCTTGCACAGGCGTAGAGGGGATTGTCGTGTCATTGCGCAAGAGCGGCCATTCGGCTGTAGCCAAATGGCCGCTCTTGTTTATGACCTGTCCCAATACGACTAATTCGAATGGGTCAAGGCAGCGTTCGCTGGACCTCCAGGAAATCCAGGCGGTTCATGAACGACACCCAAAGATTGGAGCAATGTCCAATTCCCGGGCTGCACTTCAGCGGGGCGTTTCCTGGTCGGGGTGTAATGTATTCACTACCCCGTGAACCTGCGATTAGAAGCGGTGGTACATGCCAACGTTGGCCTGAACCTGGTTACCGCCCGATGCGGTGTTGCCGAAGTCAGCAGCCGAAGCCTGAGCGCCCTGAGCATGGACGTAGGCACCCATGGCGTAGACCGAGGTGCGCTTCGACAGTGCGTACGTCGCACCCAGCGACACCTGGTTGATCGACGCCATCGTGCGGCCCTCAGCGGCTTGCGCAGGCGTGGCTTCCGAACCGTAGACGTACGCGTATCCTGCAGCCAGCGACAGCGCCGGGGTTGCCTGGTACTGCAGAAGGCCAGCGATCACGTTGAAGTGAATCGACTCCTGGCCATCGTTACCCTGGTACTGAGCGTTCGAGTACCGCAGGCCGGCCGTGTACGGACCAAACTGGTACTGGCCAGCGACCTGCGCGATGCCCGCGCTCCTGAATGCATTGCCACCGTAGTAGCCCGAGCTCGGATAGCCCAGCGCGCCGCCGAACGAAGGTTGTGCCGTCGCGTTCTGCCAGCCGTTCTCACCCTGGTTCACAGCCTTGAAGTAGCCGCCAGCGACCGTCAGACCGCCTTGAGCATAATCCGCAGCCACCGACCACGATTGACCCGAACCCATCGCACCGGCAACGCCACCGAACGAGTACGCGCCTTCAGCCTGGAAGCCGTGGAAAATCGGCGAAATGTACTTCACCGCGTTGTTCTGGTTCGTCGTGTTGTCGTTGTTGTCCACGTCGCCCGGAGTCGAGAATGTCGACGCCGAAATGGCATCGCCCGTCAGGCCTTGAACCATTTCCGTCACGGCATCGATCTGGCGCCCCATACGCAGGGTACCGTACTGGTCCGACGCCAGGCCTACGTAAGCCTGGCGGTTGAACAGTGAACGAGTGGAGCCAATGGGGCCCTGACCGCCGATGCCGCCGGTCGCAATGTTGAAACCATTTTCGAGCTTGAAGACTGCCTTGACGCCGCCACCGAGGTCTTCCTGACCCTGGATGCCCCACTTGTTCGAACCTGAGGCGCCCCCGACGAGGGCGACCTGCGAGTGGCCACCGACGTTCGAGGTGTAGCTGATACTTGCGTCGAGCATGCCGTACAGGGTGACCGACGACTGTGCCATTGCTGCCGAGGATGCTGCGAAAGCGGCAACAGCGATAACGCTTGCCTTGATTTTGTTGTTTTTCATCCTGTCGTCCCTCAATTCGTTATCCTGATTTTATTAAAAACCTTAAGGCCAGTCGGTTGTACCGCGCCTGGCCTCTTTCCGTTAAAACAGTCGTGGAGTCCCTACCCAGACCACGACAGCCTCCTTGCTGCCTTCGTTACTCCAGCCATGTGGCACCGTCGACTGGTAGTGGGCTGAATCGCCCGCCTGCAGCACGAACTGCTTACCCTCCAGCTCCAGCGTGACCTCGCCATCAATCACATAGAGGAATTCCTCCCCCGCATGCGTCGTGACTTCCGAGCGCTTCACGCCCTTCGGCAGACGCACAAGTATTGATTCGAGCTGCCGCCCGCCTGCGGTGTTCGTGAGTCGCGCGAACAGGTTCGCCGAATCCGCGAAGCCGAAAAACTCCAGCTTGTTGCCGCGCGTGACCGAGCGCTCCTCCGACGGCGTCTCGACGAAATACTGCATCGTTACACCCAGCGCTTTCGCAATGCCCGAGAGTGAAGTCAGCGACGGCGACGCATGACCCCGCTCCACCTGGGACAGAAACGGCTTGGAAATGCCAGCTGCCGTGGCCGCCTGGTCGAGCGTCTTTCCGAGCCGCTGACGCAGTGCACGAATCTTTTCGCCGAGTGCCACCGCCTTAGGGTCGTGCTTGCCAGAGGTTGAAACCATATCAGGAACGTTTTTTGTCGTCAAAATTTGTTTGATAAAAGTAAATATCGTTTGATACGCTTGCAACCTGCAACGCCCCCGTCGAGCGTCCGACCGGATCCGCCACGCGGAGCGCTCAAGAAGAATGAAATTGTAAACCTTGGGTTCGTGCGATCCACAAGCCTACAGAAAGGAGGAGACATGCATTCTGGCGGCGCCACAAGCGCCCATGCACGCGGCGCAGCATCAGACATCCGTTGCTGCCCGCTTCACGCGCATCCGCGTGTCATCGTTATCATCGCAGGGTATTGAGGTCACAATGAATTTATCGGTTTCCAGGACGAAATCGTTCTCGACGGTATTTCTGATCGAGATGTGGGAGCGCTTCGGCTATTACGGCATGGCCGCGCTGCTGGTTCTTTTCATGGTCGAGCGACTCGGCTTCAGCGACGAGCACGCCACGCTCACCTGGGGCGCGTTCACCGCGCTTGTGTATGCGTCGCCCTCGATCGGCGGCTGGATCGGCGACCAGGTGCTGGGCACGCGCCGCTCGATGGTACTCGGCGCCATCGTGCTATTTGCGGGTTACGTTATGCTTGCCCTGCCCGACGACCGACTCTCGCACATGTATGCGTCGCTCGGTGTAATCGTGGTGGGTAACGGGCTTTTCAAGTCCAACGCCGCCAATCTCGTGCGCCGCATCTACGAAGGAGATGAAGCGCGCATCGACGCCGCGTTCACGATCTACTACATGGCGGTTAATATCGGCTCGACAGTGTCGATGCTGCTCACGCCGTGGATCAAGGATCACTGGGGCTGGCACGCCGCGTTCGCCGTGTGCAGCGCGGGAATGCTGCTCGGCATCGCGAACTTCTTTCTCATGCAACGCACGCTCGCGCACATCGGCTCCGCACCCGACGCGATGCCGGTGCAATGGCGCCGTCTCGCGGCGGTGATTGCGGGCGGCGTCGCGCTTGGCGCGGCGACGCTCTTCGTGCTGCAGCACAAGCAACTCGCCGTCATGTGCGTCTATACGGCCGGCGCAGCGATTCTCGCGATCTTCGCGTACATGCTGCGGACCTGCGAACGCCAGGAGCGCGCCGGTCTCGTGGCCGCGCTGATCCTCACTCTGCAAGTCATTCTGTTCTTTGTGTTTTACCAGCAGATGTCCACATCGCTCACGCTCTTCGCGGTGCGCAACGTCGACCCGAACTTCCGCCTGTTCGGCATGGAGCTCTTTAGCTGGAGTGCGGCGCAGTTCCAGGCGCTCAATCCCATCTGGATCATGATCATGAGCCCGGTGCTCGCGACGATCTATTCGAGCCTCGCGCGACGTGGCCGCGACGTGCCCGTTGCGGCTAAATACGCGCTTGGCTTCGTCGTGGTGGCAGCGGGCTTCTTCGTCTATGCGGCGAGCGGCCATTACGCAGTGAACGGCCGCGTGTCGTCGTGGTTCATGGTGGCTGGCTACGGCCTCTACTCGCTTGGGGAACTACTCGTGAGCGGCCTTGGGCTCGCGATGATCGCACGCTACGTGCCAGCACGCATGGGTGGTTTCATGATGGGTGCGTACTTTGTGGCTACGGGCGTCTCCCAGTATCTGGGCAGCGTGGTCGCGAACTTTGCGAAGATGCCCGCAGGTAATCTCGATCCGATCGAGTCACTGGCGCTCTATACGCGTCTCTTCGACGGTCTCGGCTGGCTCGCGGCAGCAGGCGCCTTGCTGGCGATCCTGCTGCTGCCGGTGATGGGCCGCCTCTCACGCGCGCATCAGTGCTCGGGCGAACAACTCGCAAGCCAGTACGCGGTCGAGTGACCGCGGCTCGTTGACGTCCTCCCCGCCCTCAGCCTGCGGCTGCCGCGCAAGGCGCGGGAAGGACGGGGACTCATGCTGCCAGACGGCGACGTCGCGCCGCGAGACGCTCCTCTGCCGCATTGATGCCGTTGATCTGGCGGCTCACGATGCGCTTCGTGACGATCAAATCTGTCAAACAACAGGACAGCCAAGGGCACATCGCAAGCGCGACATACCGCGCTTGCACGGCAGGACGTCCTCTTGTGCGAGCGTGCGTTGCAATCGTCTGATTGCGTTTTACTGCGCCATATAGTTCGCACAGGCAACCGGATGGCCGGTTACGGGGCGGAGCCGACGCCCGAGCGTCGAAGTATCCGCCAACCCGCCCCTGGCCAGGAGCGCCCCGCCTTACAGGTCTGCAACAGGGTCCAACCCATCATCTTCTGCCGTTCGCCCCTGACTTCGCCGGCCAGTCACGCGGCTGCCACATGCCGGTCTCCTCATCCACCCGCGCGACTTGTACTGCCGTCACTGTGCTCCCAGAACACCACTCGGCGCTGCACGGCGCGCACGGCCTGCGCGCCGCCCACGCCGATGACGGCGAGCAGCACGACGCCGGCAAACATCGTCGCGACGCTCATGTTGACCGAGGCCGAGCTGATCAGATAGCCGAGCCCACGTTGCGAAGAGAGAAACTCGCCGACCACCGCGCCGATCAGTGCCAGCGACACGCCGATCTGCAGGCCGCTGAAGATTTCAGGCGCGGCGCAGGGCAACTTCACGTGAAAGAACAGAAACGCACGCGAGGCCGAGAATGCCCGGCACGCGTCGAGCAGATCCGGGTCGGCGCGCTTAAGGCCATTGACCGTGTTCACGAACAGCGGGAAGAAGCACACGAGCACGACGAGCACGACCTTCGAGGCGCTGCCATAGCCGCACCAAACGAGAATGATCGGCCCGAGCGCGACCTTCGGCATGGCCTGCAGGCCAGCGAGCAGCGGGAACACGAAGCGCTCGAACGTACGCGACTCCGCCAGCACGGCACCCGTTGCGATGGCGAGCACGCTGCCGATCGTGTAGCCAAGCAGCGTCTCGCCGAGGGTCGCGGCAATATGCGGCCACAGCGTGCCGTCCGCGAAGCCTGCCGCGAGTGCCCGGCCCACTTCGGCTGGCGCGGGCAGCACGTAGTCCGGTATTGACCACCACACGACCACGGCCTGCCAGCAAGCTATCGCTGCCGTGAGGCTCGCGAGCGGATATAGCGCGGCCGGTATGCCTTTGTTCTTTCGCTGATTCATTGGAAGTGCCTCCGCAAATACGCGCACGCATCGACGAATTCAGTGGAACTGAGGGTGTCCGCGTCGCGCGGCCGCGCGAGCGGCACCGCCAGTTCGTCGACGATGCGGCCCGGCCGCGCCGACATGACGACGACGCGATCTGCGAGAAAAACCGCCTCAGGAATGCTGTGCGTAATGAACAGCACCGACTTGCGCTGAGCGAGCCAGATACGTTGGAGTTCCAGCGTAAGCCGCTCGCGCGTGAGCGCGTCGAGGGCGGCGAACGGCTCGTCCATCAGCAGCAGTTCGGGCTCGTGAAGCAGCATGCGCGCAATGCCCACGCGTTGCTGCATGCCGCCGGAAAGCTCGGCCGGATAGTTGCGCGCGAAAGCATCCAGACCCACGAGCGTCAACAGTTCGTGTGCGCGCACCTGCGCGTGCTCCATTGGCAGGCCAAGCGTGCGTGCGGGAAGCAGCACGTTGTCGAACACGTTGCGCCACGGCAGCAGGTTCGGCTTCTGAAACGCCACGCCGACCTGGCGGCCCGGCCTCGTAAGCGCCGCGCCGCCGAGGCTCGCGCGCCCCGAGGTCGGCGCGATCAGCGCGGCCGCCACCTTGAGCAAGGTGGACTTGCCGCAGCCGGACGGCCCCAGCAACGCGACGAATTCGCCCGCCTCGATACGCAGATCCACGTCGAGCAGCGCGTCGATCGTGCCGGTACGCGTGCGGTAGCGCACCGAGACACCCTCGGCATGAAAAGCGCTCGTGCTCATTGCGTGCACCTCGCCGCCTCGAGGAATTGCAGCACGCGCGGCCACGACGCCTCGTTTGCGCGAGCATTCGCGGCGGCCGTGCCGCCAGCCGTGACAGGCACGCGCGCGACCGGATGCACGCGCGCGATCTGCGTGGTCGGCACGTGCGGAAACAGGATCGAGTGGCCCGCGCCCTCGTAGCGCAAATGCTCGACACGGTGCGGGAAGCGGCGCGCCGCAAGATCGGCGGCAATCATGTCGGCGTAGTGCGACGATGGCCAGAAGCCGTCGTCGGTGCCGGAAAGCAGCAAGACCGGCCCGGCGATCCGCTCGACGGGAATACGCGCGCGGGCCACCGCCTCGGCGTCGCCAAGCGCCGACTCGAAAGCCGGCGCCTGACGCACCGATTCGCCCGGCGCGCTCGCGTGGCGGAACGCGGTCCAGTCCGCGTGGATATTGCGCTCCCACACATGCGTGAGCGGGCGGCCGCCAAGCGTCCACGCGACTGAATCCGGTGGTTCGCCGGGCGCGCCCGCGCGTAGCGTACCGTGCAGTACGGCGCTCGGCACATAGGCGATCACGGCCGAAACCCGCTCGGGCCACGTCGCCCCGAGCAGCAACGCGAGTTCGCCGCCGCGCGATTGTCCCGCCACGGCCACAAAATCGTTTTGCGGGTGCACGCTTTCGCGCAGCCAGTCGAGCGCCGCCGCGAAGTATTCCAGCGGCGTGCGCGAAATGGTGAGCGGCAGGCCCGGCGCGTTGAAATAGCCGAGCGCGAGCGCCGTGTAACCGTGCGCCGCGTAAAGCGCCGCGCGTGGCTCGTTGATGCCGCCGCCCGAGCCATTGAGCACGACCACGGCTGGATGCGGCCCAGGCGTCGCGGGCGTGAACAGCGTGCCGACCACGCCCGCTTCGCGAATCTCGCGGCGCACGACGCCATCAGCCACGTACAGTTGCACGAACTGCGCCGTGGCTGTGGTACCCGCCCTTCCCGTTTGGCGCGCAAAGAGTTCGACCGTCAGCGGCTCGATGCTTTCGGCACGTGTCGCCTCGCTCACGCAGCGCATCGACCAGACCACGCCCATCGGCTGCACGCCGCTGTGCGCATAGTCGCCCGCCACCGGCGCGACCTCGCCGAGATCGGCGTTGCCGTTGGCATCGGTCGCGAAGCGATTCGTGCTGCGCCATTCGCTGCCGTCGGGCATGTCGAGCCGCGCATCCAGATCGACCTGCGCATGCGGCGCGAAGCCCTTGAGCACGATGCGCCGCGCAACATCGATCAACGCGACGCGCGGCGTTACCTCGATGCGCGCGCTCACGGCTGCTGCCGCGCGCGTTCGCGCAGCGCGGCCTCGTCGAAGTGCCCGAAATCGGCCACGAACCGGTTCGAGAACAGTTGATCGAGCGGCACCTTGCCTTTCGGAAGCTCGCCCACCCGCTGCATCTCGTCCAGATTCGCGCGCACGGCGGGCAAGTCGTATGCGCCTGGCTGGCGCGGCTTGCCGTCCGCTGTCCGTAGCACACGTGAGAGACGCCGCTTGAGCAGTTCCTCGGCCACGCGCAGGTTCCGCGCTTCGTCGCCTGGCGGCTTCGACTCGGGGTGCGCCTCCCAGAAGGCCTTCACGCAGAACGCCGGATTCGCGTCGCACACTATTTGCGCTTCCGTATAGGCGCGCCCGAAGCGCATGATCAGGTCCGGCCGCTCGGCAAACGTATCGCGATGGGCAATGAAGCCGTTGCCGGCCGTTTCGTCGAACACGGCCGGATAGCGGAGGCGGCGGATCGGCGTACCCGTAAGCTCCAGCATGTCGTCCCAGCTGCTGTTGAAATTGAGCGCGTCGACAGCGCCTGTTTTCAGTGCCTGAAACCCGGAGCCGAGCGAGCCCACAGGCACGTAGTCCACATTCTTGCCAGGCGTGAGCCCTGCCTCGCGCAACGCGGCGCGGCCACCCGGAATCGTGCCCCACGTGAGCGCGCCCACGCCGATCTTCTTGCCATCCAGATCGGCCAGTCTTTTCACCGGCGACGATGCGAGCACGGCGAACTCCATCGTGTTCGAGGGCACGCCGTTGTAAAAGTAGCGCACAGGCGGCGGCGTGCCGCCGTTCAGATAGCTCGACAGGAGCGGCTCCGCGCTCGGGTAACCGAACGTGATGTGCTTGCTCGCCACCTGCGGAATCAGCGCCCCGGCGCCCTGGAACACGATGAGCTTCACGTCGAGCCCTTCGCTCTTGAAGAGGCCGAGCTTGTCGGCGGCGGCATAGGGTGCGCCGTCGTGCACGGCGGGCGGAATCGCGAGGCCGACCGTGACGGAATCGAGCGCACAGGCATCGCTTGCAGCGAGCGCAAAGAGCGGCGCGCAGGCGGCGGCGAGCCAGGCGGCCAATATGTTGCGGGGTTTCATAAAATCAGCGGTCTCCGTGGATAGGCGCCATCGTGGCCACGCGGCGTGCGGCCTCGACTTTGAGGGCGGAGCGGTCGATCTTGTTCGTCGAAGCGATCGGGAGCATGTCGACAAACCACACCCGGCGCGGATGCCGAAAAGCGGGCGCATGGTCCAGCGCGTAGTGCTTGAGGGTGGCTTCATCCGTCTGCGCCCCGGCTTTCAGCACGACGAACGCCACCGGCTTCGCACCCTTGATCTCGTCGGCCACCGGCACGACACACGCCTGCGCAACATCCGGATGACGTTCGAGCAGGCGCTCGACTTCGCCCGGATAGATGTTCTCGCCGCCACATACAAACATATCGTCGCGGCGGCCGACGAAGGTGTAGAAGCCCTGCGCGTCGCGACGGAAGACGTCGCCGGTGCGGTAGTAGCCGTCTTCCGTGAGAGGCGCACGCACGTCGGGGCGATTGTGATAGCCGGTCAACAGCGCGGGGCTGCGCAACTGCAGTTCGCCCTCTTCTGCCTCCACACCCCTTTCGTCGACGAGACGCAGCTTGACGAGCGGATGCGCGGCGCCGACCGAAAGCGGCGGTGTCGGCAAGCCCTGCGGATGCGGGCCGAAGACGACCGGGCCGCCCTCAGTGGTGCCGTACGCGTTGATGACGCGCGCGTTCGGCAGCAGGGCGTGGATCTGCTCCAGAAGCGTGGCGCTCACGGGCGCCGAACCCATCCGCACGTAGCGCACGGAGGAAAGATCGCTTTGTGCAAGCAGTTCGCGCTGTTGCAGCATCATGGCGATCATCGGTGGTACGGCGGTCAGCCACGTGCACCGCCAGGCGGCCACGGCACGAATATAGTTTGCCGCCTCGAACTGAGGCAGCATTACGATCGTTGCGTGCGCAGCCAACGCAAGGAACGCGAGGGCGAGCGCGTTCATATGGAAGAGCGGCGCGGCGATCAGCATGCGTTCATCGGCGAGCGGCTGCGACAGCAGGCGCGTGTGCACGACCCACAGGTGGCTCTCGTGCGACAGCACGACGCCTTTAGGCCGTCCCGTCGAGCCCGACGTATAGAGCATGAGTGCGGCTTCGCCCGGCAGCGGCTCGACCGGCTCGAAACGCGTCGCGCGTACGTTCGCCACAAAATCCGAAAACGGTGTGACGTGATCTGGCAATTCGCGCGCAGGCAGCTGCGCGCGCGCGTCGAATACGACGCCGGTGAGACCCGTTGGGAGGTCGGCCACGCGTTTCGCGTCGCAGAACACGAAGCGCGCACCGCTGTCCGCTATCACGTCGGCGATGAGCGCGCGAGGGAAGCGGAAGTTCACCGGCACGGCGACGAGACCCGCCCGCATGATGCCCAGCACCGTCGCGACATAATGCGCTGAGTTCGCGGCGAGCACGGCGATGCGCTCGCCCCGTGCGTGGCGCCCGGCGAGCGCCGCCGCCACGCTGCCCGCCAACGCGTCGAGCTCCCCGAAGCGGTAAGGCACCGGCGTCAGCGCTTCGTCGAGTTCGATGAGCGCGAGCGCTTCGGGGTCGGCGCTGCGGCCGATCAGATCGCCGAGGTTTCGCGGCAGGCTCATGGCACGAACTCCAGCAAGGTATCGAAACGAGGCAACGCGACAACGCTACGCGTGGCTTGCACGTCATGCGGCAATTGCGCGTTCGCCGCGTAGGCGCCGATCTCGCGCCACTTTGCAGTTCGAATCGTGACGGCGCCATAGCGCGGCGCGCGCGCCGTTATATGCCCGGCCAGCGCGCCGAAATGCGCGTCAAACTGGGCTCGACTGTGAAAGACGAGGCGAAAGCCCGGCTCCGGCTCGCCGAGACGCGCATAGTCGTCGCGTTCCGCGTCCACGAGGTGCAGCGCCGCGAGCGCATACGCGCCGTTGGCATGACTGCGCCATGCTTCGCGGAACACGAATTCGGGTGTGAGATGCTGGCAGAAGTACACGCGAGCGCCCGGCAGTTGGCCGGGCGCAAGGCGCACGGTCACGAAGCGCGCATCGCCGAGCCCCGCCACCGGCCGCGAGAAGTGCTGCGGCGGCGTCGCGTCGAAACCGGCTGCACGCAGATCGTCGAAGGTGCGCTGCGGATCGTCGCTGCGAAAAACGAGGCCATCCGCGCCAAGCGGGCTTGCGGCGATTTCCGGCCGCGTGGCCGAGCCGTCGGCGGGCAGGCCGATCAGCTCGAGATAGTGCCCTTCGAATACGATCGCGTGATTGATCGAACCGAGCGTGTGGAACCCGCGCGGCGTAAGCGCGAAGCCCAATGCACCGAACAGCGCTTGCGCCGCGTCGGTGTCGTAGCGCGTGTTGATGACGAGGTGATCGAGACTCAGCATCACGGGCGATCCGGCTGCGGCGCGGGTGCGGCTGCGCCGGCGGTGGAATAGGCGCCGCGGCCGCTCGCGACGAGTTTGCCGTCCGCGTCGAATACCTGCGCCTCGGCCGTCGCGATCTGCGCGCCGAAGCGGATCACCTTGCCCTTCACGCGCAGGTCGCCCGGCAGCGTCGCGCGATGGTAATCGACGCGCAGGTCGATTGTCGGCACCCCGCGCCCGGTCTTCGAAACGAGCGCCCAGTCGGCGGCCAGGTCGACCAGCGCGGCCAGAATGCCGCCATGCGTGTAGCGCTTCTCAGGGTTCACGACCCACTCCTCGCGCCACGTCGCAGTGAGTTCGATCTCGCCGTCGGCCACCGCGACGACCTTCAGCCCGAGCCATTCGTGATACGGCCCACGGCGCAGACGCGCCTCCACGTCCTCGGCTGTCGGCAATGCCGTTGGGTTAACTGCCTGATTCATGTGTGTTCTCTCCATGCCCCGATTACGGTGTGACGACGATCTTGCCCAGCACCTCGCGGTCGCGGATCAGGCGCAAGCCCTCCGCCGCCCCTTCGAGGGGCAACACGCGGTCGATGGCGGGCGTGAGCTTGCCGCGCGCGATCTGCGCGAGCAGCGCGCGCAGATTGTCGTCGTAGAAGCTGTTCGAGCCGATCACCTTCAGCTCGAAACTCCAGATGTAGCGCAGATCTTCCTTCGGGTCGTGACCCGCCGTCGCGCCGCATACGAGCACCGTGCCGCCACGCCTGACACACTTGAGCGAAGGCACCCAGGTTTCGCCTCCCGTGAAGTTGACGAGCACGTCCACGCCCCCTTCCTGGCTGCGCCGCTGCGGTTTGCCGTACTGCGCGATCGCCCACTTCGAGAAGTCGGTCGTGCGGTAATTGACGACGTGGTCGGCACCGAGCGCCTTCAGTTGCGCGGCCTTTTCGTCGCTGCCCGCGCAGGCGATCACCTCGGCGCCGAGTTGCTTCGCGAGCAGCAGCGAGGCCGTCCCCACGCCGCCGCTCGCGCCGAGAATCAGCACGCGGTCGCCGGCTTTCACGGTCTGGTGCGTGATGAGCATGCGATGCGCCGTGCCATACGCAACCGGCAGCGCCGAGGCCGCCTCGAAGCTCACCGCATCGGGCAGCGGGATCAATTGCGCGGCCGAGACGGCGCAATATTCCGCCATGCCCCCGTCCAGCATCTCGCCCATCAGCCCCTTCTCGCGGTTGAGCGGGTTCACGAGCACGCGCGCGCCAATTTTCCAGCCTTGCACGCCCTCGCCGATTGCGACGATCTCGCCAGCCATGTCGAGGCCGATCACGACCGGCAGCGGCACCTTGATGCCCGGCATGCCCTTCACCGTGAAGACGTCGTGATAGTTGAACGACGAGGCGCGCACGCGGATCACCACGCCGTCCGCCCCGGCCTGCGGCACGGGCTTATCGCTCACGACCTCGAGCTGGTCGAGGTCGCCGTGCGCGCGCAGCACGAGCGCCTTCATGGTGGAAGGAAGGGAAACTGCCATATCTGGACTCCGAATGAATGCCGACTTGAATAGATTTGGGTTACTGAATGGATCGCGAGGCGGTGTAAGGCGCGGTGTCGAAAAGACCGGCAGGCAACTCACCTTGAATCACGCCGCCGTCGACAAAGATCTTGTGCTCGTGCTGCAAGGTCTCGATGTCGGCCGGCTCGAAGCTCACTCGGTTGATCTCGGACCAGCGCGCCGCGTAGGCATCGGCATCGGCCGCAGGAAGGTTCGCGCTCTTCTGCAGGATCGCCGAAACGTCACTGTGGTGTGCGGCGCCCCATTGCAGCGCGGCGCGCAAGCCGGCGACCAGCTTCGCCGCGTCGGCCGGATGCTGTGCGAGCCAGTCCGCGCGCACCGCGCTCACGCCGATATACGGCACGGCGTCGCTTTTCGTAAGCTTCTTCCACTCGTCGCCGAACGTGCCGAGCTGGCGCACCTTCAGGTCCTTCAACTGCGCCACGGTGATCGTGCGCACCGCCGCCGCATCGACCTGTTTTTGCGCAAGGAACTGGGCGAGGCGCCCCTCGTTGCCCGGCACGATCGAGAAGTCGGTGCTGCGAATGCCGTAGTTGCCTTGCAACACAGCGGTTGCGATCGATGCGACCGAGCTTCCCGGCGGCGACATGCCAACCTTCTTGCCGCGCAGGTCGGCGAACGAACGGATAGGCGAGTCTTCGGGCGCGACGAAAGCGACATCGGCAGGCTGAGTCGCAAGAACGATGCGCAACGGCGCGCCCTGCGAAGCGGAGCTAAACACGGCAGATGCCGGCGCCGCAAACGCGAAGTCGATGGCACCGGCCGCGAGCGCCCGGTTCGGCGCATTGACGTCGGCGAAGCGCACGAACTGCACGTCGAGCCCTCGTTGCTGCAGGAAGGGCTTCGCCTCGAGCACCGCGCCGAAGCCGAGGCTCACGCCGCTCGTCCAGTAGCCGATCCGAACGGTGTCGGCGAGCGCCGCTTGCGCGGCGAACGCGCAAGCGGCTGCGACCAGCGCTGCGGCAGCCGCCCGCTTGATGTGTTTTGTCATTTGCATGGTGCTATTCCCCGTAGTCGGTTAAATTCAGGCCGTGCGCTTCCAGCGAAAGAGGCGGCGTTCGATCGGCTTCAGCACGCCCGCTTCGAGCAGCAGCATCAGCACGACGAGCGTCACGGTCCAGGCGAACACCTGATCCGTTTGCACGAGATCGGCAGCCTGGCGCAGCCTGTAGCCAATGCCGTCCGACGAGCCGATCGTCTCCGCCACGAGCGAGACGCGCCAGCCGAAGCCGAATGCGAGCCTCGCGCCCGCGAAAAAGTGCGGCAGGATGGTCGGCAGGTAGATCTTGCGCATGATCTGCGCGGGCGAAAAACGCAGGCTTCGTGCGAGTTCGACGTGCTGCGCATCGACGGTCAACGCACCCTGCCATACGTTGGTCAGGATCAGCGGCATGGCGGTCATGAAGACAACGAATATCGTCGTCGCGTTCGAAATGCCGAACCAGATGATCGCGAACACGGCCCAGATCGCCGATGAGACCGTGTTCACGATCGCCAGCAACGGCTCGAAAAAGCGCGCCGCGCGCGGGCTTGCGCCAAGAGCCACGCCGAGTGGCGCACCCACCACGGCCGCGAGCGCGAAGCCGGCCAGCACGCGGTAGAGCGTCGCGCCGAGATCGCGGAAGAACGAGGGCGAGTGCAGCAACTTGACAAGCGCCTGCGCGACCCGCTCGGGGCCCGGCATCACGAAGACGGGCATGCGCCGCGCCGCGATCCACCAGACGCCCAGGAGCAGGACCACGAGCACCACGCGCTGCGCGGCGAGCGAAACGAACGAACGGGAAAGCAAAGCAGGCATCGAAGGGCCCTGGCGGCGCACGGTAGTGGATTGCATCAGGCTCATATCAGCAAGCGGAGGCGGCGGATTGCTTCCGAGACATCGGCGTCGGTCGCGCTTCGCGGGCGCGGCAGGTTGACGGGCACGATCTCGCGTACGCGCCCGGGGCGCGGCGCAAGCACGATCACGCGGTCGGCAAGTACGATGGCCTCCTCCACATCGTGCGTGACGAAGAGGATCGTGGTCGGGCGCAACGCGCGCAGCCGCAGCACTTCGGCGTGCATCTGCGCGCGCGTTTGCGGGTCAAGCTTCGAGAACGGCTCGTCCATCAGCAAGATGCGGGGCTCGCTCACAAGGCTGCGCGCCAGCGCCACGCGACTTCGCATGCCGCCCGACAATTGATGCGGGTGGTATTCGGCAAACGCGGCGAGACCCACCATGTCGAGCACGGCCGCCGCGCGCTCGCGCCGCACATGGGCCGCAAGGCGCGGGCGAGCCGATTCGAGCGCGAACTCCGCGTTGGCTCGCACCGTACGCCACGGCAGCAGCCGGTCTTCCTGGAACATGTACGAAAGCGAGTGCCGCCCATTGCCAGGCGCGGCGCACTCGCCGTACAGCCACAGTTCGCCCGAATCGGCACCGGCCAGGCCCGCGACGATGTTGAGCAATGTGCTCTTGCCGCAGCCCGAGGCGCCGAGCAGCGCGACGATTTCGCCCTCTCCGATGTCGAACTGGATATTCTCGAGTACGCTTAGCGATCCGAAATATTTACCGATGCCCCGCACCGAAATGGCCGTTGTTGTCACCTTCTCAACTCCGCAACGGTATACACCGGCAGCGACGCGCCCGAGCTGGACAGGCTCGCGTAGACCTTTTCCATTGTCATGTCGCGAAAAGTTTCGATGTGCCGGCGCGCGATCGTTTCCGCGCGCCGCGCGTCGTTGGTCTCGAAAGCGTCGATCATCGAATTATGGTCGTGACGGATTTCCGGCTTGGTGCCCTGCACGCCGAAGCCAAGCGCGACAAGGCGCGACATCTCGTCCATCAGGTTCGCGAGCGTGTGGTGCAGGCGCACGTTGCCGCTTGCCTGCGCGATCGCGAGATGGAACTCGCGGTTCGCGTCGAGAAAGACGTCGATCTGGTCGGATAGCTCACGCTCGGGGTAAGGCACGCGGCAAGCCGCTTCCAGCTTGCGCAGCAGCACGACGTCGACACGCCCGCACGCAAGGCGCGCCGCGAGCGGCTCCAGTTGCACGCGCAGGGCGAAAACCTCTTCGACGTCGCGCAATGTGATCGGCGCGACGCGATAGCCCTGGCGCGGCATGGCGCGAATGAACCCTTCGTGAACAAGCCGCACGAGTGCAACGCGGCAAGTGCTTTTGCCGATCCCGTAGTGCTCCATCAACTGGCTTTCCGTGAGGGTCGCGCCAGGCATAAAGCGGCAGGACAGCACATCGCGGCGGATTCGCCAGTAGGCGTCCTCGCCGCGTAGCGCCGGCAGGTCGCTCTGTTCCTGCTGGCCGGATGCAATGCCTGTTTCGTTCATCTCGCACTTCGCCTTCGTGAGCTGCTCACAAATCGTTCTTGAGGCTTTCATGCAAGCATCGTAGTCGCGCATTGGCGCCTTGATAACGAATAAAACCGACGAATGATGTGTGCAATCCAGATATCGTGAGCGGCTCAGAGATAAGCATCTGACAATATCTTGGTTGTGCCGACGACGAAACGCATTAAGGTGAGAAACACCATGCCGCGCACGCGCGGCCGGTTGAGCGTATTCCCATTGAGGCATAAGAGACATGTCGATCGACAAGCATGACGACCCCACTGCGAACCGCCCGCGACGGGCACTGATCAAGCTCGCGTCGCTCGCCGCGGCCGGCGCCGCCCAGCGCGGTGTAACGGGCGCCGCAGGCGCGGCCGCGCTGGCGCTGCAAAGCGGCGCCGCGCGCGCACAGGACGCCGGGGTACTGCGCATCGGGTTTCAGAAGTACGGCAACTTCGTCGTGCTCAAGGCGCGCGGCACCCTCGAAAAGCGGCTGGCGCCGCTCGGCTTCCCGGTGCAGTGGCTGGAGTTCCCGGGCGGCCCGCAGCTGCTGGAAGGCCTGGCCGCCGGCGCGGTGGACGTCGGCACGGTAGGGGAAACGCCGCCCATTTTCACACAGGCTGGCGGCGTGGATTTCGTCTATATCGCGAGTGAACCGCCTGCTCCGCAGGGCGAGGCCATTGTCGTGCACCAGGACTCGCCGATCCGTACGGGCGGCGATCTGCGCGGCAAGCGCGTGGCGCTGAACAAGGGCTCGAACGTGCACTATCTGCTCGTCAAGGCGCTCGAGAAGGCCAACCTGAAGTACGAAGATATTCAGCCGATCTATCTCGCGCCCGCCGACGCGCGCGCCGCATTCACGAGCCGCAGCGTCGACGCCTGGGTGATCTGGGACCCGTACCTCGCGGCAATCGAGCGCCAGGCGAACGCGCGCCCGATCGCAAACGGCGAGAATCTCGTGCGCAATACGCAGTACTACATCGCGAGCCGGAGCTTCGCGAATGCGCATGCGCCGATCGTCCACGCGCTGCTCGACGAGATCGGCGCGGTAGACACGTGGGCGCGCGACAATGTGCCCGCCGTGGCCACGCAGCTTGCGCCTCTCGTGGGGCTCGACGCGCCGACGCTCGAAATCGCCCTCAAGCGCGCGGGATATGGCGTGCAGCCCATCGATGCCGCTACGCTCGCCTACCAGCAGCAGATTGCCGACACCTTCTCCGGTCTCAAGCTCATTCCGAAGAAGCTGGTCGTGGCCGACGCGCGCTGGCGCTCCGCCTGAACGCGACTGCACCCCGCCGGCTGAAACCGGAAGCGGGACTCGCGATCAGGCCACCTTTTCGTCCGCCACGCTTGCGGGCGTCGTATGGCGCAATTCGCCTTCGATGTGCTGCGGCTCTTTGAGCAGATTGAAGATGGGGCACACCGCTGCCATACCGGCAGCAGTCGAAGCATCCGTGCGGGATGCGCAATAGCAGCGCAAATGCAAGCGGGGCCTTGCGGCCCCGCTATCCAACGACTCGATGACCCGACGACTACCCCGCTACTGACGTGGCGCCAGATCGCGCACGACGGACACCAGCGTATCGACCTCCGCGCAGGTGTTGTAGAACGCAAGCGAAGGCCGCACCGTCGCCTCGAGGCCGAAGCGCCGCAGGATCGGCTGGGCGCAGTGATGCCCTGCGCGCACGGCAATGCCTTCGCGGCTCAACGCCTGCCCGACCTCCTCGGTCGTATAGCCCTTCAGCACGAACGAGAGCACGCTCGCCTTGTCGCGCGCCGTACCGACGAGACGCACGCCCGGCACCGGCGCGAGCACGCTCGTTGCATACGCAAGCAAATCGTGCTCGTAGCGAGCGATATTCTCGATGCCGATACGGCTTACATAGTCGAGCGCCGCGCCAAGCCCGACGGCATCGGCGATATTGCCGGTACCGGCTTCGAAGCGCGCGGGCGCGCCGTGAAACACGGTTTTTTCGAACGTGACGTCCTGGATCATGTTGCCGCCGCCTTGCCATGGCGGCATGGCTTCGAGCACCTCGCGTTTGCCGTACACGACGCCGATACCGGTCGGCCCGTAGATCTTGTGGCCCGAAAACACGAAGAAGTCGGCGTCGAGCGCCTGCACGTCCACTCGCATGTGCGAGATCGACTGGGCGCCGTCGACGAGCGCTTTCGCGCCCGCGCGATGCGCAAGCTCGACGATCTCCTGCACGGGCACCACCGTGCCGAGCGCGTTCGATACCTGCGTCACCGAAACGATTTTCGTGCGATCGTTGAGCAGCTTGCGATACTCCTCGAGCAGCACCTGGCCCGAGTCGTCGACGGGAATCACGCGCAGCTTCGCACCCTTGAACGCCGCGAGCTGCTGCCAGGGCACGATGTTCGCATGGTGCTCCAGATGCGAGACGACGATCTCATCGCCCTCGCCAATGTTCTGCATGCCCCACGACTTCGCGATCAGGTTGATCGCCTCCGTCGTGCCGCGCACGAACACGATCTCCTCGGGTGCCGCAGCGCCGATGAAGCGCTGCACCGTCTTGCGCGCATGCTCGTAGGCATCGGTCGCGCGCGCGGCCAGTGCATGCGCGGCGCGGTGGATGTTCGAGTTCTCGTGCGCATAAAAGTATGCGAGGCGGTCGATCACGGCCTGCGGCTTGTGCGTCGTGGCGGCATTGTCGAACCAGACCAGCTGCTTGCCATTCACGCGTTCCTGCAGGATCGGAAAGTCACGGCGCACCGCGTTGACGTCGAACGGCGGATGGGCGCTGCGCGCCACGTCGCTCCTGAACGTGACGTTTTCCCGCTCCGCCAGAAAGTAACGGGCGGCGCCGTCGTGCGTGCCGTACTCCGGACGATTGAGCGTAAGCAGCTCGCGCAGCGAGTCGTCGCCTGGCAGTCCGAATGTCTCCGGTGCGGCGAATCCATGTGCAGGCACCACGATCTCCTGCACCTCGCGCTGCCAGCCGTGCCCGGCCGAATCCGCGAAGTAGAACGGCGAGCGCTCGCTGGCCCCGGCTTTCGCCTCGGCGGCAGGTACGGGTCCGGCGGGTTCGGCTGCCGCATGCGCCTGAGGCACGCCAAGCAGCGCGCCCCCCACGCGTGGTTCGAGCGCAGGCGCGATCGATACCGCGTTGTCCGGCAGGCCGTTCGCAGCGGCCGCATGCGGCGCAAGCGCGGGCGTGCGGTTGCCGAGCGCGAGCACATGCGTCGGTGCGGAAGGTGCGAGATTGGCGCCCGGCACCTTGCCTTGCGGCAGTTCCAGGCCCGGCACGCCAGTGCCTGTGCCGCCAGGCCCCGCGAGCGGCGAGCCCGCCGGCGCGGGATTGCCGAGCGAGGCGAGTATCGGCGCCGCTGCCGGCAGCGCGGAAGGCACGCCGCCCACCGCGCCGCTGCCGGCCGCCACGCCCGGCGCCCCCGCACTGCCCGGCAGCGTACTGAAAAACTCGCTGGCGAGCCGCGCGAGCGTCGCCGGGTCCGGCAGTCCGCCCGGCAGCGGAGCCTGCGCGCCCGCTTGCGGCAGCGCCGCCGGATTAACGGTAGGTGTCAGGGTAGTCATGGTACTTGCCGATCTCCACGTCATCGAGGACAGCCAGCGCATCCGGCGAATGGACCGCGAGCGAGCAATACAGCGAGATCAGGTACGACGCGATCGCCTGATTGTTGATCCCCATGAAGCGCACCGAGAGGCCAGGCCCCTGCTCGCCTGCCACGCCGGGTTGATACAGACCCACCACGCCCTGGCGCTTGTCGCCCACGCGCAGCAGCAGGATCTTGGTCTTGCCGTCGGCGACCGGCACCTTGTCGGACGGAATCAGCGGAATGCCGCGCCACGTGAGGAACTGCGAACCAAACAGGCTGACCGTCGGCGGTGGCACGCCGCGGCGCGTGCATTCGCGGCCAAACGCGGCGATCGCCAGCGGATGCGTGAGGAAGAAGGCGGGCTCCTTCCAGACCTTCGTGAGCAGTTCGTCGAGATCGTCGGGCGTGGGCGCGCCGGTAAGCGGAAAGATGCGTTGATCTTCTTCGACATTCGCCAGCAGGCCGTAGTCGGGATTGTTGATGAGCTGGCTTTCCTGCAACTCCTTGATCGTCTCGATCGTGAGTCGCAACTGCTCCTTGATCTGGTCATGCGGACTGCTGTAGAGGTCGGAGATACGCGTGTGCACGTCGAGCACCGTGCTCACCGCATTGAGAAAATACTCGCGCGGCTGCTCCTCGTACGGCACGAACGTCGTGGGCAGCGTGCCTTCGTCTTCGCGGGCAGTGCACGCGGCACGAACTGCTTCGGGATCCTTAACGCGGTTCAGACGATAGATACCCGCTTCGACCGGCACCCATTGCAGCAGGTGCGTGAGCCAGCGCGGCGTGATCGTGGAAAGCTGCGGGACGGTCTTGGTGGCATTCGCCAGTTGCCGCGCGGCGTTATCGCCAAGCGCGGTCTGGCCGCTCAAAGTCGTAGACATGTAAGAGGGCTCCGGTTACTTATAACGAAAACTGCATTGCTTATGAAGACAGCAGATTATGGGAAGCCCTTATGCGCGGTTCAACCGGCTATAGGCGTCAAGGGACAGCATGAAGCGCAGTCGAACAGCGGCAGGCGACGGCCGCGCGATGTCGTCTGACACAGGAAAACGTCTGCAGAATGCGCTTACCGGCTCAGCGTGCCGCCTGGCTGCGCGACGGCATTCGCCATGCCTGCCACCCCGCCAACGAGCAGTTCGCCGATGCTCACACCCAATGCATGCGCCAGCTTTTCCACCGTGACGATCGAAGCGATGGCCGTACCGCGCTCGATTTCGCCGACATAGGTGCGGTTCAATCCGGCATGCTCCGCGAGCCGCTCCTGCGACCACGCGTGCGCCTCGCGCAAACGCCGAACGGTGGCGCCGAAGTCGTGAACGATTGCGCTCATCGCGGTTCGTCCGCTGCAATCGCCAACGACGCGGGAGCGGCCGCAAGCGGCGCGCGCGTTTCGTGGCGCGAGATCGCCTGGGTAACGTGAGCGCCGGGCGGCACGCTCTCGGTCAGCCAGACGTTGCCGCCTATGACCGCGCCGCGCCCGAGCGTGACGCGCCCGAGAATCGTGGCGCCCGCGTAGATCACGACATCGTCTTCGACGATGGGGTGCCGCGCGAGGCCTTTCTCGAGATTGCCGGCCGCGTCGCGTGGAAACCGCTTCGCACCGAGCGTCACCGCCTGATACACGCGCACCCTCTCGCCGATAATCGCGGTTTCTCCGATTACGACGCCCGTACCGTGATCGATGAAGAACGCGCTGCCGATCTGCGCGCCCGGATGGATATCGATGCCCGTGGCGGCGTGTGCCAGCTCCGAGATGATCCGCGCGAGTAGAGGCAACCCGAGTCGATACAACTCGTGCGCAAGCCGGTGATGGGTGATGGCGAGCACGCCGGGGTAGCAAAGCAGCACCTCGTCCACGCTGCCCGCGGCGGGGTCGCCATTGAACGCGGCAAGCACGTCGGTATCGAGCAGTGCCCGGATCGCGGGCAAACGCTGGGCGAATGCGCGCACGGCAGCCAGCGCGCGCGCATCGATCTCGCCGGGATCGGCCTCCGCATGCCGCGCCTTGTAGCGCAGCTCGAGCCGCGCCTGCGCGAACAGTGCGTGCAGCGCGGCGTCGAGTGCGTGGCCAACGTAGAAGTTCTCGCTCTCCTGGCGAAGATCCGGCGGCCCGAGCCGCATGGGGAACAGCACGCCCTTGAGTGTCTCGACGACCTCGGCCAGCGCCTCGCGCGCCGGCAGGTCGCGGCCACCCGGCTCGAGCGCCCGCCGCTGCAGTTCGCGCCATTGTTGTCGCACGCCCTGCAGCGCGTCGACGATTTCAGCGACATGAAATACGGTCACGCCAGTTCTCTCTTCGTTGTTTACATGAACGATCCGGCGAGCGGATGTGCATCAGGGGCTGTTTCCGCCGTTTCAGGCCGCTAGTCCTGCACCCACGGCAGGCCATGGAAGCGCCAGCCGTTACGCAAGCCGCGACGTCCCGCATCGTCCAGTTCGCCTTCAAAGCCTTCTGCCACGTTGAATACATGCACAAAGCCGGCCTTGGCGGCGGCTTCGGCGGCCTGCGCAGAGCGGTTGCCGCTACGGCACAGCAGCAAGACCGCGGCGGCCTTCCCGGTCTTTGCCTCGAGCTCACGCACGAAGCGCGGATTACGCGTCAAGCTCGTCCCGGTCGCCCAGGCCACGTGCAGGGTGTCGGGCACGTGGCCGACGAACTTGCGCTCCTCGCTGGTGCGCACGTCCACGAGCACCGCCTCGCCCGCCTGGTGGAGCGCCCAGGCCTGCTGCGGGGTCACGCTGCCCGCATACGGCAGACCGGCCGCCCGCGCGGCGCCAAGCGCGGCTTCGAGATCCGCGTGCAACGGCTTTTCCTGCAATTCCACTGTCATCAGTGCCTCCGGGTAATGTTGGCGGCACATCGGACCCCTGGGGGGAAGCTGCCGCCTTTAGACATCAGGAATTCACTATGCGGGCAAGGCAGCACACTTCCAACCAATTAAAAATGCTATCCAAATGGGCATACACATCAGATGCAATTTCACCCGTTCAGCAGTCATCGCAGACGGCTGCGGCATCGCGAACGTTCGGCGCGACACCGGTCAGCCGATCAGGGGCAAATCATTGCTCCACTGGAATCCAGGGCGCGGTCGCCGCGTCGCTCGTCCGGAATGCCGGAAACTTCGTCCCCAGTTCGGCGACCGTGCGGATATCGTTCTTCACGAGATCGTCGCGCGTAACGAGCGTGGGCTTCACGACGATCTGATGCGCGAGCGGCTGGCCGGCCACTTCGATTGCCGCGGCGCGCACCGACACCGCGCCCACGACAGCGGGATTCGTCGCGGCCGTGGCCACCCACGCGCTGTTGGGCGCGCGAATCGCCTCGATGTCGGCGGTCGAGATGTCCGCGCTGTAAATCCGCAACTTGTCGCCGAGATTGGCCTCGTTCGCGGCAAGATTGGCGCCGCGCGCGAACTCGTCATAAGGTGCGATCACCACGCGGATATCCGGATGGGCGCGATAGGCGGCCGCCGCCTGATTGGCCACGGACTGCGCAATCGGATTGTCCACGGTGCCCCAGCGCGCTTTCTCCTGAACCGCCGGATGCTCGCGCTTGAAGGATTGCCACACCGCGTCCCGGCGATCGAGCGGCGCGAATCCCGCAACGTAGACGTAGCCGGCGGAAAACGCGTTGCCGTTATCCTTCACGGCCTGCGCAAGCAACAGCGACGCGAGGTCGCGGTCGCTCTGCTCGATCTGCGGGACCTTGGGGTTCGAGAGATTGACGTCGAACGCGATCACCTTGATGCCCTTGTCGAGCGCCTGCTGCACGACGTCGCCCAGCGACTCGGGCAGGCCGTGATTGACGATGATCGCGGACACGCCGAGATTGATGGCTTGCTGGATCTGATCGCGCTGCTGCGCCGCATCCTGGCGTCCTTCAAAGATGCGCAGATCGATGCCGAGCGCCTTCGCCTGCTTCTGCGCACCCGCCTCGTAGGCCTGGAAGAAGTCGCCCTCGGAAATGTAGTTGACCAGCGCGATCTTGACGCCGCCTTTGTCGAACGGCGCCGGAGCCCCTTTGAGCGCCCCGGCGTGCGCGGTCAGCGAGCCGGCGAGACCCGCTGCGCAGAGCGCGAATGCGCCAAGCGTGCGGCGCGCCGATGGCCGGCGTGACACGCCGTTGCGAATGAGCTGGTGAATCGATGTCTTCATGACGCTCCCGTTGTGCTTGGGTTCAATTCCAGGCGTGACGCGCCGGCTTCACACCGTTGAGGTAGTAATTCCCGACGAGGTGATACTTCCAGCGCACCGGGTCATGCAGCGTATGTGTGCGTGCATTGCGCCAGTGGCGGTCGAGATTGTGAACACTGAGCGTTGCCTGGGTGCCGGCCAGCTCGAACAGTTTCTCGCCCGCGAGCAGGGCGATTTCCGTCGTGAGCACTTTCGCCTCTCCCACGGCGACCGAGGCGCGCGCCACGTCCTCCTCCGTCGTCGCGCCCTGTGCCGCGAGTTCGTCGAGCACGCGCGCCGCGCGCTCGAGCAACGCCTCCGCGGCATGCAACTGGATATGCAGATGACCGACCTCGCGGATCGTCAGCGGGTCGTCGCTGGCGCGCTCGACACCGCTGTCGACCCATGGCCGGGTACGCGCGCGCACGAACGCGAGCGTGTCGTCAATCGCCGCGCGGGCAATGCCCGCATCAATCGCCGCCTGGATGATCTGGGAGAGCGGGCCGTTGAGCGTGGGCTGCTCGGAAACCCGATGCGCGGGCAGCACGAGACTGGCCGGCACGCGCACGTTCTCGAGCGTGACGGTGCCGCTCGCCGTAGTGCGCTGGCCGAAACCGGACCAGTCGTCGACCACGCTGAGCCCCTCCGTGCCTCCCGGAATATAGGCGAGCCATCCCCGGCGGTCCTCGTCGAGTCCGAGCACGGGCACGAAATGGGCAAACAGCGCGCCGGTCGAATAGAACTTGGTGCCGTCGATCACGTAGTGATCCCCGTCACGGCGCACGCGTGTTTTCAGGTCGAGCACATGCTTCGTGCCCTTCTCCGAGAAACCGTTGCCGAAACGCTTGCCGGCCAGGACCTGCGCGAACAGGCCGCGCTTTTGCTCCTCGGTGCCCGTTAGCGCGATCACGTCGACGAGACCGAAGTGGTTCTGCGGCAGTTGCCCGAGCGACGGGTCCGCGGCGGCAATGAGCTTGACCACTTCCGTTAGGGTAACGAACGAAACGCCGGCGCCGCCATAGGCCTTCGGCACCGTGATGCCCCACAGGCCCGAGCGCGAAAACCACTCGATCTCTTCATGAGGCAGGCGCCGCTCGCTGTCGCGCAGCGCGGCGCCTTCGGCGAGCCGTGCGGCCAGCTCCTTCGCGACCGCTATCGCTTCACTGTCCGTCGCGATGACATGTGCGGCTTCGGTTACGGGTTCGGCACCCTGTGCCGCGATATCTGCCAGTGTCTCTGCCATGTTGCGCTCCGCTCGATCAGGTTGTATGACTCGCTAACGACAAAATCAAATCCGGCGGCCCAAGGGCGGTGTCAGTCGCGCCCTTGCGTCCTGCGGCCGACGCTGAAAGTGAATGCCAGCGCCACGACCAGCAACGCGCCTTTGATGAAGTCCTGGAGGTAGTAAGGTGCATTGAGCATCGTGAGGCCGTTTAGCAGCACGCCAACGAACACGGCGCCGACGACCGTGCCGGGCACGTTGGGCCGTTTCGCGCCCCACACGGCGTAGCCCACGAGCGCCGCCGCCACCGCGTCGAGCAGCAGCGAATGGCCCGCGCTCACGTCGCCGCGTCCGACACGCGCGGCGATGAGCAGTCCGCCGAGCGCAGCGATCGTCGCCGAAGCGACGTACGCCCCCACGCGGTAACGGGCTGTCGGCGCGCCCGCGAGACGCGCCGCGGTCTCGTTGCCGCCGATGGCATAGATCGCGCGCCCCCACCGCGTCGAGCCCATGACGGCCGAAACGAGCACGGTCAGCACGAGCAGCACGAGCACGGGAACAGGGACGACTTCGAAGAGGCGTGCGCGTCCGAGCGCAAGAAACGCAGCCGCAAACGTGCCGCTTGCTTCGGTGCCGTCCGGCAGGATCGTGCCCGTGGCCAGAGAACGGCCGCCCGTCGGAATCAGTTGGAGGCCGGCGAGCAGGAAAAGCGTGCCGAGCGTGGCAAGCTGGTCGGGCACATGCAGGCGCGTGATGAGCACGCCGTTGAACAGCCCCGCTGCCACGCCAAGCGCGAGACACGCGAGCACGGCCTCCCAGCTGTTGCCGTGCCACACCACGAGCACGTAGCTCGCGGCCATCTGCGCGGAAGCGGCGACGCTCCCCACCGAAAGATCGAAGCCGCCCGCGGCGAGCGTGATCGTCACGCCGATGCCGAGCAATGCAACGATCGAAACGGCCTGCAGGATGCTGAACAGGTTGGCGACGTTCAGAAACGCAGGTTCGCGAACCGTGAAGATCACCACGAGCGCGGCGAGCACGAACAGCAGCCCGGCTCGTTCGAGCGCGACGAAAAGGCGACGGCGATGCCGCGCCGTCGCGTAACGGGCGGGGGAGTCTTCGGAGGCGAGTGTCGGCGTGACGGATCTCATGGTTCAGCAGGCGAGATGGGAGGCTGTGGAGTCTTCGTGCTCGAGCGCGCCGCGATCGAACAGGACGATCCGGTCTGCGACTTCGTGCGCCTCTTCGAGGTCGCTGACGAAAACAAGCGTCGCGCGGCCGGCAGCGCGATGACGCAGGGTGGAAGCGATATCGGCTCTAGCCCCCGCATCGACACCCTGAAACGGCTCGTCCAGCAGGAGCAGCCTCGCGGGCTCGGCGTGCCAGCGCGCGAGCAGGACCTTCTGCTGGTTGCCGCCCGAAAGCCGCGAGACGCGGTCGTCCGGTCCCGAGCAGCGAATGCCGAACGCCTCGATCGCGTTGCGCGCCTCGGCGTGCTCGCGTTCGTGCGGCAAGGCGCCGCCGCGACGCCAGCGCGACAAGAACGGAAAGCTGATGGTGCCGGCGATCGACGCAAAAGCAACCGTGTCGGGAAAGAGCGATGTGCGCCATCGGTCTTCGCCAGCAAGAAATACGCCTGCGCGAATCGCGTCTGCGGGGGTGCGCGGCGCCCAGGGGCGCCCGTAAAGTTCCATCTGGCCCGCTGCCGCTCGCAGCGCGCCGAAAATCACCTGAGCAAACCGGGATTTGCCTGCCCCGACCGGGCCGACAATCGCGACGATCTCGCCCTGCGCCACCTCGAGATCGAACGCATCGCAACCCGGTGCGAGGCGCAGTCCGCGCAGCCGCAGCGCGGGCTGCGTGCCAGCCGGCCTCGTGTGCGGCAAGGCTCGCGCCGCCGGCAGCGGCCGGCCGATCATCGCTTCGAGCGCAGCGTCGAAGTCCACCGGCGCATGCTGCTCGCCGACGATGCGGCCATCCCGAAGGATCGAAACGCGCGAAGCGAGCCTTCGGAGATCGCCGAGCCGGTGCGAGACGAGCAACACGGCGACGCCCTCTGTCCGCAGGCCTTCTACGAGCGCGTAAAGCTGCTCCGCTTCGCTCGAGGAAAGGCTGGCCGTCGGCTCGTCGAGAATCAGCAGGCGCGGGCGCGAAACCAGTGCACGCGCAATCACGACGCGCTGCTGGCCGGCAAGCGGCAGTGAGCCGAGCGGCGCATCGAGATCGGCTTCCAGCGCCACGCGCGCGGCCAGTGCGCGCGCGCGTTCGCGGCGCGCGGCGCGCGGCGTCCACCAGTGCGTGTGGCCGTCGCAGAGCGCATCGAGCAAAAGATTGTCCGTAACCGACAACGAAGGCACCACGGCGTCGGCGATGCCCTGATGGACCGTGGCCACGCCCAGCCGCTTCGCCGCCTGCGGCGAAGCGGGCGCGTAGAGTTGGCCGCCGAGCGCGAGCGTGCCCTCGTCAGGCATGCTCACGCCGCTCAGGATCTTCACGAATGTCGATTTTCCCGCACCGTTCGCGCCCATCAGCGCAACGATCTCTCCCGCGCGGATGGAGAAGTCGAGCCGCGATAGCGCAACGGTTGCGCCAAAGCGCCTGGTGATCGCATGGGCAGTCAGAATCGGAGCGGACATCGCAGCGTAAGCGTTCGTGGTTCGAAAGCGAGAATTGGCAACCATCCTAGCGACGCGCGGCATTCAGCCAAACGAAGCGATGCTCATATTCATGCGCCCGCTATTGATAAGGGAAACTACATAACAGTTCCCTTGCAGCAGTCGCCGAACGCTTCCGCGATGACAGCGCAATCGACGTCATCGCAATGGCCGCCTCGACGCAAATCCGGCAAACCGATATCGATTCGACAATCGGTTATTGGAGCGGTGTCACACGCCTTCCTATACTCGTCCTCTCAGTCCCGCGCCGGCGGGAGCGCATGCAGCCCCACACGGCTACGCGACCCTTGCCTCGCGCAGTGTTGTTATCCTTCATTCGGGAACGAAAGCATGAGTTCATTGCGATCCGACGACACACTATCCACCGGCGCCGACTACGAAGCGCTCGCCGCCCGGTTCCTCCCCGTCTTCGCGGAAATCGCCAGGGACGCCGTCGAGCGCGACCGCGCACGCAGCCTGCCGCATGAAGCGATTGCCCTGCTCAAGAAAGCGGGTTTCGGGGCCGTGCGCGTGCCGGCCCGCTACGGTGGCGCGGGCGCCTCGATCGAACAACTGTTCCGCCTGATCATCGAACTGGCGTCGGCCGATTCGAATCTGCCGCAGGCGCTGCGCGGCCACTTCGCCTTCGTCGAAGACTGGTTGAACGCGCCGGCGGACGAGGACCAGCGGGCATGGTTCGATCGTTTCGTCGGTGGGCAGCTGGTTGGCAATGCGTGGACCGAAGCCGGCGACGTCGCGCTCGGGCAGATCAACACGAAGGTGAGCCGCCGCGATGGCGCTTTCGTGCTGAACGGCGCGAAGTATTACAGCACCGGCAGCCTCTACGCCGACTGGATCGACGTCTTCGCGCAGCGCGAAGACGACGGCAGCGACGTCATCGTCGCGGTGAATGTGCACCAGCCCGGCGTCATTCGCGAAGACGACTGGGACGGCTTCGGCCAGACGACGACAGGCAGCGGCACCACCCTGTTCCGGGACGCCGAGGTGCAGGCGCGCAATGTCGTCGACTTCAGCCGCCGCTTCAAGTATCAGACCGCGTTCTATCAGCTCTTTCACGTCGCCACGCTCGCGGGCATTGCGCAAGCCGCGCAACGCGACGCCGCCGCGCTCGTGCGCAGCCGCAAACGCGTTTACAGCCACGGCAATGCCGGGCTCGCGAGCGACGACGTGCAGATCCAGCAGGTGGTGGGCGAGATCGCGTCGTGGGCCTATGGCGCACGGGCCGTGACGTTGCAGGCCGCGCAGGCGGTGCAGCGCGCGTACGAGGCACACTTTGGCGGCAACGACGAGGCCGAACGCGCAGCCAACGTGGAAGCCGAGATCGCCTCGGCGCAGAGCCAGCTCGTCGCCTCCGAATTCGCGCTGCGCGGCGCGACGCATCTGTTCGACGCGCTCGGCGCCTCGGCCATCCGCGCAGACCACGCACTGGACCGGCACTGGCGCAATGCACGCGCCGTGTCTTCGCACAATCCGCTCGTCTACAAGGCGAAGATCGTGGGCGACTGGATCATCAACGGCACTCAGCCGCCCTTTGTCTGGCACATCGGCAACGGACCGAAACGCGGGAGCCAATGACCATCATGAGCAAGACCATCCGCTTCAACGCCTTTGAAATGAACTGCGTGGGGCATCAGTCGCCGGGCCTCTGGACGCATCCGCGCGACCGCTCCTGGCAATACAAGGACCTCGCCTATTGGACCGATCTCGCGAAGATCCTCGAGCGCGGGGTGTTCGACGCCATCTTCATCGCGGACGTGATCGGCTACTACGACGTCTACAAGGGCAGCAACTATCACGCGCTTCACCAGGCGGCACAGATCCCGGTGAACGATCCCTTGCAGCTCGCCGCGCCCATTGCGATGGTTACGTCGCACCTTGGCATCGGCATCACGGCCTCCACGAGCTTCGAGCACCCGTACACGTTCGCGCGCCGCCTCTCGACCGCCGATCACCACACGCAAGGGCGCCTTGCCTGGAACATCGTGACGTCGTATCTCGAGAGCGGCGCGAAGAACATAGGGCAAGGCGGCCTGCGCGAACACCACGACCGCTATGAAGTCGCGACCGAATACGTCGAAGTGCTCTACAAGCTGTTCGAGGGTAGCTGGGAGGACGGCGCCGTGGTGCGCGACCGCGAAAGGCGCGTGTTCACGCATCCGGAGAAAGTGCACGAGATCGGTCACAAGGGTAAGTACTTCGAAGTGCCAGGCTATCATCTTTGCGAGCCGTCCCCGCAACGCACGCCTGTCTTGTTCCAGGCCGGCGCATCGGGTCCAGGCAAGACATTCGCCGCGCAGCATGCGGAATGTGTGTTCGTCGCCGCGCCCTCCCAGGCCCTGCTGCGCGACTACGTAGCGGATGTGCGCAGGCAGGCGGCGCTTGCCGGACGCGATCCGCACAAGCTGTTGATCTATAACCTCGTCACGCTGATCGTCGGCGAGACCGACGCAAAGGCATTGGCCCGCTTCGAGGAGTACCAGCGCCATGTCTCTTACGACGGCTCGCTCGTGTTCATGTCTGGCTGGACCGGCATCGACTTCGGCCAGTACCTGCCGACCGACACCGTGAAGCGCGTGCAGACGAACGCCATTCACTCCGCGGTCGATCATCTTTCCGGCGGCGACAAGACGTGGACGATCGAGACGCTGGCGGAATGGGGCGGCATCGGCGGGATGGGTCCGGTGTTCGTGGGCTCCGCGGCGACGGTGGCCGACATTCTTCAGGAGTGGGTCGACGCAACGGGCGTAGACGGCTTCAATCTGGCCTACGCGGTCGCGCACGAGACGTTCGAGGACATCGTGAACCTTCTCGTCCCCGAGTTGCAGCGGCGCGGCGTGTATCCACGCGACTATGCGCCCGGCACGCTGCGCGAAAAGCTGTTCGGCGCCGGCGCGCGGTTGCCCGACGAGCATCCCGCGGCACGCTTTCGCGATATCGAGCGCGTGAAGCGCGACCTCGCGGCGCGTGCCGGCGAACCGGCCGCCGTGCAAACGCCGGATGCTGCGGCCGCCGCGTTGCCGCTCGAATAACCATATGACGTTTCATTCTTTTCCAAATACGTGTTTGCCAACTAGCGTGGAATGATCATGAGCGACATCTCCTCTTCTGCTTCGCCACCGGTCGCATGGATCGCCGGGGTGGGTGCGAGCGCGGGCCTCGGTGCGGCGCTCGGGCGCCGGTTCGCGCGCGAAGGTTACACCGTCGTCCTCACCGGGCGCACCGCGCAGCGCGTGGAAGCCGTGGCGGCGGAAATACGCGCACAAGGCGGCCACGCCCATGCCGCTGCCGGCGACGTGACGAGCGAGCAGGATCTTGCGCGTATCGCGCAGCTTCTGAACCACCACGGAACGCTGCGCAGCGCGATTTTCAACGCGGGCAACGCCGTGCGCGCGCCGACGCTCGAACTCGGGATCGAGCAGTTCGAGTCCGCATGGCGCGTCAACGTACTCGGCGGCTTCGTGTTTGCGCGTGCGGCGTTGCCGCTTCTGCTGGCCGCGCCCGACGCGACGACCAACCCCGCAGGTGCCGGCAGCCTCCTCTTCACCGGCGCGACCGCCTCGCTGCGCGGCCGCCCTCCGTTCGCGGCGTTTGCTGCCGCGAAGGCAGGGTTGCGCTCGCTTGCGCAAAGCCTTGCGCGCGAGTTTGGTCCGCGCGGCGTGCATGTGGCGCACGTTGTGATCGACGGCGGCATCGACGGCGAGCGGCTACGCAGCGCCGCGCCGCAACGCGCGCAAAGCGCAGGCGCGGACGGACTGCTGCAACCCGACGCGATCGCCGAGAACTACTGGCAGTTGCACCGCCAGGCCCGCAGTGCCTGGACACAGGAACTGGATCTGCGCCCGTGGCGCGAACCGTTTTGATCAGGAACCCTTATGAGCACCGTGCTTTCGGCATCCCCTTCCACTTCGCAGGCATCTGGCGTCGAAGCAGAACTCAACTATCTCGCGCCGGGCGACGCGCGGCCGGTCAACTACACGTTCGAGCCGCCCGCCGGCACGCCATGGAACTCGGGCACGTCCGACCCGCGCCGCGTGAGGATCCACAACGCACGCCCGCTTGCGGAAGCCGGCGAAATCTCTCTCCACCGGAATGGCTTTCAACTGGTTTCGCACCGCAGCGCCTTGAAAGACTTCAGTGACGACAGCCTGATCCGCCTCGTCTACCGCCCCGAGGCCGAGGCGCTGCTGCGCGACATCACGGGGGCCGAGAAAGTCGTCATCTTCGACCACACGCTGCGTGACAGCGCGAACGGTTCCCGCGCCAACGCGTCCCTTCGCGAGCCCGTGCGGCGCGTACACAACGATCAAACCTTCGTCTCCGGACCGCGCCGCGTGCGCGACCACCTCGATGCCGAAGAAGCCGAGCGCCGACTCCAGCATCGATTTGCCATCGTCAATCTGTGGCGGCCGCTCGGCGTAGTCGAGCAGTTTCCGCTCGCGCTTTGCGATGCACGCTCGATCGCGGCCGACGACCTCGTGCCGACGGACCTCGTCTACCGCGACAAAACCGGCGAGACGTATTCGTTTCTCGCGAATCCACAGCATCGCTGGTACTACTTTCCCCGTCTGCGTCCCGACGAGGTGCTCTTGCTGAAGATCTACGATTCGCTCGAGGACGGCACGGCGCGGCTAACCGCGCACACCGCGTTCGAGGATCCCGACAGTCCTTCGAATGCGGCTGCGCGACGCAGTATCGAACTGCGTGCGCTCCTGTTCTGGGCTCCGGACCACGACACGCGTTGAGGACGCGCACCGCAGCGCCCTCCCCCGCCTCTCAAGCAGCACGCGCGCACTGCACCTTCGATCGTCGGCGCGTGCACCATCCATTCAGTGGCTGCGGCCGGCAGGCCGCGAAGCTGCGCCGCCTTGCCCGTCGCAGCCAACCCCGCGCCGCACAGAACTCGCCCCATCCGCCGCGGCGACACATCCGTCGTGATATTCCGCTACAGCATATGCATAGCGAATGTGTCTGTTTTGCGGCCGCGCGCGCGCCTCGTAGAATCTGTCCGCTCTCCCTCGATGCCAACGCTGCTGAATCTTTAACTATTCCTTTTCGATCATGAAAGCCATCCGCTCCGTTCTCGTTGCCGCGCTCCTGTCGGCCGTTGCAGCCGCACCCGCACTTGCCGCCGATGACCTCTCACAAGTCAAATCGTCCGGGGTGTTTCGTGTCGGCACAGAAGGCACGTACGCACCCTTCACTTACCACGACGAAACAGGCAAGCTGACGGGCTTCGACGTCGACATCGCAACGGCAATCGCACAGCGGCTCGGCGTGAAGCCGCAATTCGTCGAGGGCAAGTGGGACGGCCTGATCGCCGGCCTCGATGTCAATCGCTATGACGCGGTGATCAATGAGGTTTCGATCACTGACGCGCGCAAGGTCAAGTATGATTTTTCGGCGCCGTATATCTCGACGCGTGCCGTGCTGATCGTGCGCTCGGACAATACGGCCATCCATTCCTTCGACGACCTCAAAGGCAAGAAATCGGCCAATACGCTGACCAGCAACTTCGGCAGGCTCGCGGCGTCGCACGGCGCCGAGGTTGTGCCGGTTCAGGGCTTCAACGAATCGATCGATCTGCTGACCTCGGGCCGCGTGGACGCCACCGTGAACGACTCGCTGTCGTTCCTCGACTTCCAGAAGCACAAACCCGACGCCAAACTCAAGATCGCAGCCACGGATACCTCTTCCGCCGACGACCAGTCCGGCGTGCTGATCCGCAAGGGCAACCCCGAACTGCTCGCGGCGATCGACAAGGCGCTCGCGGACATCAAGGCCGACGGCACCTACGCCAAAATTTCCCGGAAGTACTTCGGCAAAGACATTTCGCAATAAGGCGGACTGAACGATGCCTGCATGGCTGCATCTGATGGCGCAATCGTTGTGGCCACTGCTCTACGCGGGACTGGTGTTTACCGTCCCGCTCACGCTGGCTTCCTTTGCAATCGGCATGGTGCTTGCGTTCTGCGCGGCGCTCATACGCCTGTTCGGGCAGCGATGGGCGGTCGCCGCCGTGCGCTTCTATATCTGGCTCTTTCGCGGCTCGCCGCTGCTCGTGCAGCTGTTCGTCATCTTCTACGGATTGCCCAACGTGGGCATCGTGCTCGATCCGTTGACGGCGGCGATCATGGGCTTTTCACTCAACGTCGGCGCCTATAACGCGGAAGTCATTCGCGGCGTGATCGAATCGATTCCGCGCGGGCAGTGGGAAGCGGCCTATTCGATGAACATGACGCGCGCGCAGGCGTTGCGCCGCGCAATTCTGCCGCAGGCGATCCGCGTGGCATTGCCCGCCCTCTCGAACTCGTTCATCTCGCTCGTGAAGGACACCTCCCTCGCGGCGGTGCTGACCGTGCCAGAAATCTTCCAGGCCGCCCAACGCATCGCGGCCGTGACTTACGAACCCCTGATTCTCTATACCGAGGCGGCATTGATCTACCTGGTGTTCAGCTCCGTGCTGTCTCAGGCGCAAGGCCGGCTCGAAGCGCGCTACGGCCGCCACGCCTTGTTTTCGGCGGGGCGCTGATGATCCGTACCGAGCAAATCCACAAGTCGTTCGGCGAGCATCAGGTTCTCGCGGCCATCGACCTGACGCTCAAGTCCGGCAGCGTCACCGCGCTCATCGGACCGTCGGGCAGCGGCAAGAGCACGCTCCTTCGCTGCATCAATTTGCTGGAGGTCCCCGATTCGGGCGCATTGAGCGTGGGCGACGCCCGTCTTGAATTCGGCCCGCGTCGCCGGCTATCTCACGGCGAAATCGCGTCGGTGCGAAGGCATACCGGCATGGTGTTCCAGAACTTCCAGCTATTCCCCCATCTCAGTGTCATCGAGAACGTCATGGAAGGATTGCTAACGGTCCTCAAATGGGAAAAGGAACGCGCACGCGAGCGCGCGGCCACGCTCCTCGCGAAGGTCGGAATCGCGCAGAAGGCCGACGCGTGGCCGTCCACGCTATCGGGCGGGCAGCAGCAGCGCGTGGCCATTGCACGCGCGCTCGCCCCCTCGCCCCAGGTATTGCTCTGCGACGAACCGACCTCGGCGCTCGACCCCGAACTCTCCGCCGAAGTCGTCGAGGTGCTGAGGCAACTCGCGCTGGAGGGCACGACCATGCTGATGGCGACGCATGACCTGCGGCTCGCGGCTTCCGTCGCGCACGACGCTGTTTTCCTCAAGGATGGCGCGATCGTCGAAGCCGGGCCGTCTCGCGAACTCTTCTCGCGACCAAGCGATGCACGCACGGCGCGCTTCGTCTCCACACTCACGCAGGCGCTGCCGGGTTTCTGAGCTTACACGGCGCAGCGGCACTCGTCGGATGCCGTCAGGAATTCGTTTCGCTCGCAGCGCGGTTCGATTCGACGCAAAGCAGATATGGATTGCGCAAATCATTATTTCCCGACGGCACGGATTCGGGATTACGCTGATCCCCGATGTCGTCTGCATGCATTCGCATCGCTTCACCGCTGGCAAATCGGGGCGCAAGTCATGCATCTTATGATAAGGATTGCATATGACCTGATAAGGCCGCCGTGCGTATGCGAACCCTTCTCACTTCAAGCTAAATTCACACTTCGATCCGTACGGAGACCGATTCATGGCCGCAATGCACGGTTCCAGCCGCAACCCAACCACCCCGAACGCGCAACGCCGCAAATGGCTGCGCGCGGCAGGCGCCACGGCGCTCAGCGCCCCAGTGCTCACGCTCGGCCGCAAGGCATGGTCCGCGCCGCCGCTCAAGCCCTTCACCTTCGCGTGGGCGCCCAACGGATTTTGCCTCACGCCCGTCGCCGTCGCGCAGGAGCAGGGCTTCTTCGAAAAGAACGGCCTGAAGGTCGACCTCGTGAGTTATGCGGGATCGAACGACCAGCTTCTGCAAACGCTTTCCGCCGGCAAGGCGGACGCCGCCGTGGGCATGATCCACCGCTGGCTCAAGCCGCTGGAGACAGGCTTCGACGTCAAGATCATCAGCAGCGTGCACGGGGGCTGCGTGCGGCTGATCGGCGCGAGCGCGGCGGGCGTGACCTCGCTCGCCTCGCTCAAGGGCAAGACCGTGGGCGTGAGCGACCTCGCCTCGCCCGGCAAGAACTTCTTCGCGATCCTGCTGCTCAAGCACGGCATCGACCCCGACCGCGACGTGAGCTGGCGCCAGTATCCCGCCGACCTGCTCGACGTCGCCGTGCAAAAGGGCGAGATCCAGGCCATCGCCGACGGCGACCCGAATCTCTATCTGCTGGAGCGGCAACGTCCGGGCGCTTACACGCATCTCGCAAGCAACCTCTCCGACGAGTACGCGCACAAGGTGTGCTGCGTGATCGCCGCGCGCGGGTCGCTCTTGCGCAGCGATCGCGCCACTGCCGCGTCGCTCGCGCGCGCGCTGATTCAAGCCACCGATTTCTCGCGCGAGAACCCGCGCGAAGCTGCGAAGTCGTTCGCGAAGTACACGCCGAAGTTCGCGGAAGACGACCTCGTGAAGCTCTACGCGTCGCTCACCTACGACCATCATCCGACCAACGTCGACCTTCAGCAGGAGATCGCCTATTTCGCCGAAGACTTCAAGCGCGCGGGCGTGCTGAAGCCGACCACCGATCCGCAGCGCTTCGCCGCGGCTGTTTACACCAACGTACTGGGGTAACGCGATGTCCTCGCTCGAACAGACGACGCTGGCCCGTGCCAGCGTCGGCGACACGCTCGAACCCGGCGACGGCGCCGGCCAGCGTTTCGCCAATCTCGATCTGCGCCGCACCCGTACACCGGAACGGACACCCGTGTGGTACACCGGTCTCGCGGTGGCGGCGTCATGGGCCGTGTTCGGCGCTGTCACGCGGCTGTGGCCGAACCATATCACCGGCTTCTCCGATTGGGCGTATACCGCCGAACTCGGCGCGGCCGCCTGGGTCGTCGCGGCATGGATCGCGCTCATCGCCTTGACGCTGCCCGCCATCGAGCGAGCCAGCATCCGGCTGCGGCCCGCGCTGCGCGGCCTGAGAAAGGCCGGGCCGTGGCTCGTCGCCCTGCCCCTCGCCTTCACGCTCTGGGAAATCCTCACGGCGAAAACCGCGGTCCTGCCCACGCCGTTCTTCGCGCCGCCACAGGCGCTCATCGAGGTTTATCACGATGACTGGGCGCGCCTCGCCGATTGCGTGGTCCATTCGCTCGGCCTGCTCGCCGCCGGCTTTCTCTACGGCGGCGTGGTCGGCTTTCTTGTCGGCGTATCGATCGGCTGGTCGCGCGCGGTGGGTTACTGGGTGCATCCCGTCTTGCGCGTACTCGGCCCCGTGCCCGCCACGGCGCTTTTGCCGCTCGCGTTCTACATTTTCCCGTCGAGCCGCTCCGCCGCCATCTTCCTCGTCGCGCTCGCCACCGCGTTTCCCGTTACCGTGCTCACGTGGTCGGGCGTCGCGAGCGTCAACAAAGCGTATTACGACGTGGCGCGCACGCTGGGCGCGAGCCCGCGCTTCCTCGTGCTGCGCGTCGCGATTCCGGCCGCGCTCCCGCAGGTCTTCGTCGGCCTCTTCATGGGATTGAGCGCCTCGTTCACCGTGCTCGTGACGGCCGAGATGATGGGCGTCAAGTCGGGTCTCGGCTGGTACCTCACGTGGGCGCAGGGATGGGCCTCGTACTCGAACATGTACGCCGCGCTGCTCGTGATGGCCATCCTGTTTTCGGGCCTCATCAGCCTGCTCTTCCTCGTACGCGACCGCACGCTCGTGTGGCAAAAAGGAACCGTCAAATGGTAAATGCCGCCGCTGCGCACGCTACGCCCTCGCGCGACCCGCTCACCCGGGGCGCGCGCATCGCAGTCGAACGCGTGAGCCATCAGTTCGATACCCCAAAGGGTCCCCTTCCGGTACTCGACGACGTCACCCTGGCGGTCGACCCGGGCGAATTCGTCGCGCTGCTCGGACCGAGCGGCTGCGGAAAATCCACGCTGCTGCGCCTCGTCGCCGGGCTCGAACCGGCCACGCAAGGCAGCCTCCTGCAGGACGGCGCGCCCATCGAGCGGCCCGATCCTTCGCGTGTCGTGGTGTTCCAGGACCCAACGCTCTATCCGTGGCGGCGCGTGCGCGCGAACGTCGAGCTCGGTCTCGAAGCCCTCGGGGTGCTCAAGCGCGAGCGCAAGCGCGTCGATATCGAGCTCGCGCGCGTGGGCCTCACGGAATTCGCGGACGCGTTTCCGCACCAGCTTTCCGGCGGCATGTCGCAGCGTGTGGCGCTGGCCCGCGCGCTCGTCAACGATCCGCGGCTGCTCGTGCTCGACGAGCCGCTCGGCAAGCTCGACTCGCTTACACGTCTTGCGATGCAAAGCGAGCTCGTGGAGCTCTGGCAGCGCGATCGCTTCTCTGCCCTGCTCGTCACCCATGACGTGGAGGAGGCGATCTTCCTTGCCCAGCGGGTCATCGTATTCAGCCCGAGACCTGCGCGCGTCGCGGCAGAGCTGCGCGTCGACCTGCCCTATCCGCGCCATCGCGGCGACCCGGCCTTTGCCGCGCTACGCCGCGAAGCCTTGCATCACCTCGGCCTCGACGCAAGCTGGTAAGCCATGCGTGACGGTGCACACGGCGCGCGGCGATGACCGTGCTGCTTTCCGGTAACGCCTGGGTCAATCCGTTTCTCGGTGCGTTGGAGTCCGCGCAGATCGCACTCGGCGGCGTGGCGCACGCGCTCGGTGTCACGGGCGAGAGCCACGGCCAGCCCGCCTGGCCGTGGGCGAAGCGGCTCGCTGTCGAGATTCTGCTGATCGATGCAGGCGTCGCGCGCCAGCTTGCACTCGCGCTCGCCGCCACGGGCAGCGCACTGCTGCTCGCGATCACGGGCCTCTTCTGGCGCAGGCTGCGCGTCGTACTGTTCGGCGCAGCCGTGCTCGCGGCCTGGTTCGCCCCGTGGCCCGACAGTTCACTATGGCTCGCCGACGCCGTGCCCACCAGTTTTCAGACCACGCCATTCACGGTGGCGGCGGTCACGCACGGCGCGGCGCTTTATGCACGCAACTGCGCAATCTGCCACGGCGACACGGGCCGCGGCGACGGCCCGCGCGCCGCCTCGCTCGTGCGCTGGCCGCCGACCGTGGTCGGCCCGCTGCTCGGTCACAGGCTGGACGGCGAGATGTTCTGGCGCGTGATGCAGGGCATGCAAGCGCACGACGGCACGCAAACCATGCCCGGCTTCGCCGGGCGCCTCACCGACGCCGACACATGGGCCATTCTCGATTACCTGAAGGTGCTGGCGGCGGGCGGCGGCGTGCAGGACGGCGACGGCTGGCCGGTCCCAGTCGCCCTGCCCGCACTCGACGTGCGTTGCGGCGCCGCGCCTGCCAAACCGCTGGCCGACTGGCGCGCGAATCAGCGCCTTCGCGCCGTGGCCATCGACACAGGCGGGCCGCCGCGCGAAGACCCGCGCTGGCAGACACTGCTGCTTTTCCGCGATGGCGCATTGCCGTCGCCGTCCGATGCGGCGCGTTGGGCGGCCAACGGTGACGCGTCGTGCGTAGCCGTCACGCCCGGCGCGTGGAATGCGTTCGCGGGGATGGCGGGCATCGATGCGCAGCGCTTCGCGGGCTCGCAGCTGATCGCGGATCGTGATGGCTGGCTGCGAGCCGAGGCAAAGCCGGGCGACCCCGCATGGGCCAACGCCACGTTACTGTGCGCGGCGGGCGGCGGCCGTGCCGAGCGCGTGGCGCACACGAGGACCGACCCGCTCACGTCGCTGCTGTTGCGCATCGACGCGGAGCCGGTGCGTTACGTCAAAGGCGGCTACGTGCATTGAGTTGAGCGCACAAACGTCGGTTCGTTTGCGATGGCGTAGCGCTCGCGCGAATGCGCGCGAAGAGTCCACGCCGGTCGCGTGCGCGTTTCATAGCGCCCGGTCGGCGGCGCGCCCATGCAGAGCGAAGTATTGGCCTGACCAGTTCCCGCCACTCAGGCCGCGCGAGCGAGTTTCGCGGACCTGACGCTTTGCGCAATGCTCTGCGCGAGCACGGCAATCGCGGACTCCATCTTGCCGATGGCACGCGAACGCACGATTCGCACGGTGATCTCCGGCTTGAAATCGCTGATCTGTACAACGTCCAGCGAAGCGAAATGCGCGCTCGCCACGACGAGCGGGTACGGCACGAGCCCGAGGCCCACGCCGTCCGCGACAAGCCCCAGCTGCAATTCCGTGCCCAGCGTTTCGAGATTCAGCCTGAGTACATGCCCTTGTGCGGCAAGCGCATGCTGCAGCCCGGCGCGAAAGCCGCAGCCGTCTGGATTGAGCACCCAGCCATGCGACTGGCATTCGGCGAGCGTGTACGCGCGACGCTTGAGCAAGCCCTTTTGTGCGACCACGGCAAGCTTGAGCGAGCCGAGCGACTCGCCGACGAGCGTCTCGGGCAACGTGCGATTCGCGGGCAACAGCACGACGGCCGCATCGAGTTCGCCGTCCTCAACTTTTTGCAGCAGCGGCGCGCCCCATCCCGTGGACACGCGCGAGCGCAACTCCGGATGTGCGTGACGCAGCGACTGCAGCGCGTCGAGCATCGCGATGTCCGCGACCGTTTGCGCCACGCCAAGGCGCAATACGCCCGCGAGAGGCGCCTCTTCGTTCACGAGTTGCCGCAGCACTTCGATTTCGCGCACAATCGCGCGGCACTGGTCGTAGACGGTACGGCCCATCGGCGTCGGGCGCATGGGTTTGGTGTTGCGATCGAGCAGCGCCACGCCCAGTGCTTCCTCGAAATTCTGGATCCGGCGCGTGACCGCCGGCTGCGTCAGTTCGAGTCTTTCGGCTGCCTGGCTCAGCGATTCGCTGCGCACGGCGGCGACAAACGCTTCGATCTCGTCGAGTTTCATGATGGTCCCGCTGTGATGATCGAGTAGCTTAGCGTCTTCGCGGCGATCCGTTCAAGCCGCTTCGTATTTGCCATCTGCATATTTCCATAGAAGAACAATGCGTTTGCGTTATGGGGATGCGCTCCGTATCGTGTCTGCTCGTCATACGCATTATCCGGGAAATATTTCATGCGCCGCGCTTATGTCCGCTATCTCGTCGCTATAGCTGCAATGCTGCCGGTTGCGGCATTTGCCGCCACACTCAAGGTCGGCGACCAGCAACTGCAGACGCGCGGCATTCTCGAAGCGTCGGGTCAGTTGAAGGACGTACCCTACCGGATCGAATGGTTCAATTTCCCCGCCGCGCAGCCGCTTGGCGAGGCGCTCAACGCGGGCGCGATCGACGTAGGCGGCCTTGGCGACGCGCCGCTCATCTTCGCCTACTCGGCCGGCGCGAAGATCCGCGCGGTTTCGGCCACCCGCTCGACGCCCGTCGATCTCGCGATCGTCGTGCCCGCCAATTCGCCGATCCGCAGCGCGGCCGACCTCAAAGGCCGGCGCATCGCCACGACACGCGGGTCGATCGGTCACTATCTCGCTGTCTCCACCCTCGAGCGTGCGAATATCAAGCTCACCGACGTGACCCTGTCGTACATGCAGCCCGTCGACGCACAGGCGGCGTTAGTCTCAGGCGATGTGGACGCATGGGCGACATGGGACCCTTACGTAGCACTGAGCGAAGCGCGTCAGCACGCGCGCAGCATCGCGAACGGCGTGGGCGTGTCCTCCGGCTTGAGCTTCGAGGCCGCCACCGATACGGCGATCCGCGACAAGCACGCCGAACTCGCCGATTTCCTGCGCCGCGTGGCGGCGGGCCAACGCTGGGCCCTCTCGCACCCCGACGAAGTCGCGGCGATCCAGTCGCGCGTGACGGGCCTGCCTGTCGACGTGCTGAAGACGGTCTATCAGCGTGCGCAACTGCATCCTGTGCAGATTGACGACGCCGTGATCGCCGAACAGCAGCGCACCGCCGATCTTTACCTGCGCGCGGACGTGATCAAAACGCGTATCGACGTCGCACCGAGCTTCGACAAGCAGTTCTCGTCGACCGCGCCCTGAACAGGCTCCCATCACCCGCACTTCTCCGTTCACGCAAGCACTTGCGCCGCCTCGCTGAGCGATCTTCAAGGAACCCCGTCATGAGTGTCGAATTCATCGGCTACGTCAGTCATCAGAAGGCCAGTGAAATCCATTTGGCGAAAGGTCCCGCCGTCAATCCGCCATGGATCGCAGCTGTCGCGAAGGAAGACGGTGCGCAGCGCGCCGCAGCAGCATGAAAATGCCAGCGCCCCGCACGGAAGGCTTTTACCACCCGTTGTATCTGTTCAAGACAATGATGGAACCGACATGGCTGACTTAACCACTTCTTCAAACAGCTATGTCCCGTCGTCGCGGGCTGGCTCGCGGCTTTCGACGGACCGCTTTTACTTCTGGCTCTCCTGGGCTGTCCCCGCGCTGATTTTCGTGCTCTGGGAGATCGCGGCGCGCGTGGGATGGCTCACGCCACAAGTGCTGCCGGCGCCGAGCAGCGTCGCGGCGACGGCGTGGAATCTCGCCCGCAACGGCGACCTGTTCGTTCACCTTGGCGTCTCGCTCCTGCGCGCGCTGACCGGCTTTCTGATCGGCAGTGCAATCGGGCTCGTTCTAGGCGTGCTGGTCGGCTTTTCCCGCCTCGCCCAGGCGCTCATCGACCGGTCGATCCAGATGGTGCGCGCGATACCGTTTCTCGCAATGCTGCCGCTCGTGATCGTGTGGTTTGGCGTAGGCGAAGTCGCGAAGATTTTTCTCGTCGCGCTCGCAGTCCTCTTTCCCATCTACATCAACACGATGCTCGGCATTCGCCAGATCGATCCGAAACTGATGGAACTCGCCAGCGTGATCGGGATGAAATGGCCCGCTGTCGTGCGCCGGATCATTCTGCCCGGCGCGATGCCCGCGATCCTCACAGGCGTGCGGTATGCGCTCGCGCACGCGTGGCTCGCGCTCGTCATCGCCGAAACCCTCGCGACGACCAAAGGCATCGGCTTTCTCGCCATGGACGCCCGCGAATTCCTGCAGACCAACGTCATCCTGCTGACCATGATTATTTACGCGATCATCGGCGTCGCCGCCGACGCCCTCGTCCGTTCGCTCGAAGCACGCTTCCTGTCGTGGCATGCGAACTACGCGAAGGGAGAGAAGTCATGAGCGTCACTGCCACGTTGTCCGGTCACGCAAACGCCATTGACGTCATTGAAGGCGCTACCCGCCGCGAAACCGAAACCGCCGCCTCGCCGCTGGCCGTCTCGGTGCGCGGGCTCCAGCGCCGTTATGGCGCGCGTGTCGTGATCGATGCGCTCGACCTCGATATCCGCAAAGGCGAATTCGTCGCACTGCTCGGCGAAAGCGGCTGCGGCAAGACCACGCTGCTGCGCGCGCTCGCGGGTCTCGATACGCCGGATGCCGGGCAGATTCGCGCGCCGGAGCGGCCGTCCGTGGTGTTTCAGGAGCATCGCTTGCTGCCCTGGGCCAACTTGTGGGAGAACGTCGCGCTCGGTCACGAGTCGAGCATCGGTCGCGCCGGTGCGTCGCGCGCGCTGGCCGAAGTCGGCCTGGCGGGCCGCGAGCGCGACTGGCCGCGCAATCTTTCCGGCGGACAGGCGCAGCGCGTGGCACTGGCGCGCGCGCTCGTGCGCGAACCCGCGCTGCTGTTGCTCGACGAGCCGTTCGCTGCGCTCGATGCGCTTACGCGCATCAAAATGCACGGGCTCGTCAAGGAACTGGTCGCACGTCACGCGCCGGGCGTGCTCATCGTGACGCACGACGTCGACGAGGCGCTCGCGCTCGCCGACCGCATTCTCGTCATGCGCGCCGGGCGCATCGCCGCTTCGTTTCATCCCAAAGACCACACACCGCAAGATTTGCGGCTCACGCTGCTCGAGGAACTCGGCGTTCAGTCCCACTGAACCGACTCCTCCACCATACAAAAGGAAGGACCACGAATGAACGATGCTTCACTGACTCGCCGCCAGCTTCTGCGCGCGGCGGGCGGACTGCTGGCCGGCGCCGCCGCCGCGCATCTGCTTCCCGCGCGCGCGGCGCAGCCGGCGAGACTCACGCGCAACACCGACACGGTCCGCATTGGCTGGGGCTACGGCGCCCTGCCCGACATCGCGAGGCAACGCGGCGTGTTCGAGAAATCGCTCGCGGCGAAGAACATCAAGGTCGAATGGGTCGGGCCATTTCCGAACCACGCTCCGTCGATCCAGGCCGTGGTGGGCGGCAGCGCGGATTTCGGCTTCTGGGGATCGACGACACCTGCGCTCGCCGCCATGCTGGCCGGCGCCCCCATCGTCTTCACAGGCTTCGACGTGTACTCGCCGCGTTCGACCGCCATCATCGTGAAGAAGACGAGTGGCATTCAATCCGTGGCCGACCTCGCCGGCCGCAAGGTCGCGGTGAACCGCTCGGGGCTCGGCGAGTTCCTGCTCATCGCGGCGCTGGAAAAACACCGCGTCGACCGCAGCAAGGTCGAGTTCGTCTATCTGAATCCACCCGATGCGGCGCCCGCGTTTGCGCAAGGCAAGGTCGACGCGTGGTCGATGTGGTCGCCCGCTGTAGACATCTCGCGCTATGCGAACGACGCAAAGGACATCTTCAACGAGGGACGCGATCTCGACTTCCTCATCGACTACAGCTCGCTCGTGACGCGCCGCAAGTTCACCGAGGAAAACTCCGAGCTGGTGCGCGCCGTGCTCGATGCTTACTACGTGGAAGGCGCCTGGCAGTCGCAGCACCCGGCCGAGTCGGAAGCGCTCGTGCAAAAGGAAGCGAAATATCCGGATCAGGTGCGCGACTATCTGGCGAGCCTGAAGCGCGTGAACCAGTTCCACGAGCCAGACGATGCAGCTTTCATGGCGCAGTTGCAACGCGCGGCGGACTGGCTCGCGCAACGCAAGATCATCGGCGCACCCATCAAGGTCGCCGACTACAGCGTCAAGGTATGACGCGCCACCCAATTGCACGCCACGCACGCGAAGGCGGCTTGAACCGGAAAGCGTATGTCCGAAACTCACAGCTCATCGCCTGGCGGAATCGCGCTCGTCTCGCCGTTGTCGGCGTCGCTCGGGTTCGCTGATGCCATTAGCGGGATCGCCGCGACCGCGGCGCAGCGCGAGCGCGAGCAGCGCTTGCCGCACGAAGAGATCGCTGCACTGAAGGCACTGGGCTTCGGCGCATTGCGCCTGCCCGCCGATGACGGCGGCCACGGGGTGTCGTTGCGCGAGCTTTTCGCCGTGGCGCGCGACGTCGCCGCGGCCGATTCGAATATCGCCCACGCCTTTCGCAATCACTTCTGGCAAGTGGAGGCGGCCCTCGAACGCCGCGAGCATCCTTTCCATGCGCATGTGCTCGACCTCACGCGCCGGCACAAGACGATCGGCCTGAGCTTCGTCGAAAGCGATGCGAAGGCGGCGGGCGCGCGGCCGAGCGCCGTACTGAGCCGGCTGGAATGGGACGACCGAAGGCAGGTCTATGTCGGGACGGGCGACAAGGTGTACGCGACCGGCAATCTCTACAACGACGCATTCGTCGGACTCGCCGTCGAAAGCCGCGCGAACGGGACCGTGCAATATGTGCTCGAACGAGGCGAAGGCGTCGGCACCGGGGACGACTGGCAGGGTTTCGGCCAGCGCCTGACCGGCTCAGGCACCGCGCGGTTTCGCAACGTCGTGGTGAAGCCCGCGCACGTCTATGCGGCCGATCCGCCGAAAGCGCCCGAAGCCGCGCCGTGGGGCTTCACCTTCCACCAGGTCTACCTCACCAACTGCATTGCCGGCATTGTGCGGCGAGTGGTTCTGGATGCGGTGGAGGTGCTGCGCGCGCGGCGGCGCAACTTCTACCATGGCGAAGCCGCGCAGCCCGCCGACGAACCGGCGCTGCAGGCGTTGCTGGGCCGCATTCGCGCCTACGCCGCGAGCATCGAGGCGAGCGCGGTGCGCGCCGTAGAGGCGCTGCAACGTGCCGCGGAGAGCCGAGGCACGCGCGACGACTACGCGAGCGCCCTCGCCGCGACGCTCGCCGCCTCGGAAGCCAAGGTCGTGATCGACGATCTCGCGCCGCAGGTCGCGAGCTGGCTGATCGATCTGGGCTCGGGCTCGGTGGTGTCGACCGCGGCCGCGCTGGACCGGCACTGGCGCAATATCAAGGTAATCGCCTCGCACAACCCGCGCCTCTACAAGGAGCGTCTGCTCGGTCAGAACCTGCTGACCGGGCAGCTCCCGCCAACGGGGGCGTTCTTCTGATCCGGTCCGCGCGGGCGTTGCTTCATGCCGCCAGTTCGCGGCGCACGCGCGGCACGATCTCCTGGGCAAAACGGCCCATGTCGTGCTCGAAGGGCTGGAACTGCAGCATGAAGAGTTCAACTCCCGCGCGGTGAAATTCGGCGATGCGCCGCGCAACCGTGTCGTAGTCGCCCACGAGTCCCGCTGCCGTACCCCCATTGGAGCCGACGCGCGCCGAGCGTGCAAAGGTCTTGAACATCTCGACGTTCGGATCGATGTTGGCCTTCTGGCGCTCGCGCAGCGGCTTGTCGCGTTCGGCCAGCGCGAACAGATGATCGAGGTGCGCCTCGGCCTGCGCCTGGGTCTCGCGTGCGATCACGAAAGCGGACAGACCGAAGCGCAAGGCATCGTGCCCGTCGGGCCGCGCGCGTGCCGACACATCGGCGATCAGGCCCGATACGTCGTCGAGCGGCTGGCCGTTGATGAACCAGACGTCGCCGTGCGCGGCCACCAGCTCGCGCGCCGGCTCCGACTCGCCGCCCACGTAGACGCGTGGGCGGGCGCGGAACGGATCGGCGGGACGCAGCCGGTAATCGTCGATATGGAAGTGCTCGCCGTGGTGATTCACGCTCTGGCCGCGCAACAGCGCGTCGACAACCGTGATCCACTCGCGGCCGTAGGCGTAGCGATCGTCGTGCTCCGGGAATGCAATGCCCGCGCGCTCCAGTTCCGGCCGGTTCCATGCATTCACGAGGTTGATCGCGAAGCGCCCGCCGCTGATGTGCTCGATCTGCTGCGCCATCTTCGCGAGCACGACCGGGTGGTAGAGAAACGGCTTGATCGCGGCGATGATCTCGATACGGGATGTGAGCGCGGCCAAAGCGGCCGAGGCCGTCCACGCCTCCAGCTGGTCGAGCGCAGGATCGTGCGGATTGACCGTATGCTGAGCGACGAGCACCGAATCGAAGCCGAGACGTTCGGCTTCGAGCACGAGCGCCTTGTTGCGGGCCCACGATGCGTCGTAGGGTTCGGCGGGGTCCTGCAGCGCCGCGCGGCTTCCATGCACGAGCGCCCAGATGCCAAAGCGTGGGAAAGAACGGGACATTGCGTGAAGAGGTAAAAGAGGGGACACCCATGCTAACGCCGCGCGCGCCGCGATGAATCCAATATCTCCTGCTATCGAACCCGCGAAAACGCATAAAGCCTACGCGGCCCCGAACGTGAGTCCACTGTCTCCGCGCGGGCCTCGCAGTACACGCTGTCCGCATGGAACGAGGGCTCGAAATGGGCGGGCACGGAAGAGGCGCGGAAGCTTCGAGCATCGGTCAGTTCCTGTGTCCCGCCAAAGAATGATTGAGACTCTCCTTTTTCGCCGGGAAGCTTCAGTTCATGCGTAGATGGAATGTTTATCAGCATTCGATATTTAAAACGCGCATGGATGAATGCTAGCCTTTTTCAGATCAGCTCACGGTGGGTATGGTCTTCCTTGTATCGCGCCGCCGTGACCGCATCCAACCGAGGAGCCCGCATGAGCATCGAATTCATCGGCATGATCCAGCAACGCAAAGTGTCGGAAACCCATCTCGCCGAAGGCCCGGCCATCGACGTCGATTACGTTCGCGACTTCGCGCAGGCACACGAGCGCGCGGGTTTCGATCGCATTCTCGTTCCGCACAGCTCGGTCAGCCCCGACGCTACGCTCACCATCGGCTATGCGGCGAGCGTGACTTCGCGCGTGCATTTCATGCTGGCGCACCGCCCCGGCTTTATCGCGCCGACGCTCGCCGCGCGCCAGCTCGCAACGCTCGATCACTTCTCCGGGGGCCGGCTCGCCGTGCACTTCATCTCCGGGGGCAGCGACGCCGACCAGCGACGCGACGGCGACTATCTGAGCCACGACGAACGCTACGCGCGCACCGACGAGTATTTGCAGGTCCTCAAGCGCGTCTGGACCGAGGGCAAACCGTTCGACCACGAAGGCCGCTTCTATCGCTTCGAGCAGGCCTGGTCGGAGGTCAAGCCGCGTCAGCAGCCGCATGTGCCGATCTACTTCGGCGGCGCATCGCCAGCGGCACTCGCGGTTGCGGGCAAGCACGCCGACGTCTACGCGCTGTGGGGCGAATCGAAGCAAGGCGTTGCCGACCTGATCGGCCGCGTACGCGCCGAAGCCGCGAAACACGGGCGTAACGTGCGCTTTTCGGTTTCGTTCCGGCCGATCCTCGCCGACACTGAAAAAGCCGCGTGGGAGCGTGCCGAGCACATCCTTGCGCAAACACGCCGCCTGCGCGCCGAACAGGGCCTCGACAAGGGCGGCCCGCTGCAGAGCGAAGGCGCGCGGCGGCTCCTCGCCGCCGCCGGCGAAGGCGACGGCGTGCGCGCCGACGAACGCCTGTGGACCGCCGTCGCGAAGGAGATCGGCGGGCGCTCGAACTCTACGGCACTCGTCGGCACGCCCGCGCAGGTCGCACAGACGCTCGCCGAATATCACGCGCTGGGCGTCACGACGTTCCTGATTCGCGGCTTCGATCCGCTCGAAGACGCCATCGACTATGGCCGCGTGCTGATTCCGGCCACGCGCGAACTGACCTCGCGCGTGCGCGCCGCTGCGTGAGGACTCCCGGGAAACCGATATGACCCATACCGCCATCGCAGACCTCGCCAGCAACGCACCGCGCGCCGACCTGCGGCACGCGCCCGTGCGCAAGTTCTGGTTCGACGACGAAGCGCCCGCGCGCAGCCTCGGCGCAGAGCGCCGCCATCGACAGGAACGGCTCGCCGGCGCGTTCCGCCTCTTCGCGCGCTACGGCTTCGATCAGGGGCTCGCAGGACATATCACCGCGCGCGACCCCGAATGGCCCGATCATTTCTGGGTCAACCCGCTCGGACTGCATTTCGGGCGCATCCGGGTTTCCGACCTGCTGCTCGTGAACCGGCACGGCGAGATCGTCGTGGGCGCCGGCCCCGTGAACCAGGCCGCATTCGCAATTCACGCCGCCATTCACGATGCACGCCCCGATATCGTCGCCGCGGCCCACACGCACTCCCTTTACGGCAAGGCCTGGTCTACGCTCGGCCGCACGCTCGATCCGCTCACGCAAGACGCCTGCGCGTTCTACGAAGACCATGCGCTCTTCGACGATTTTCGCGGCGTGGTGCTCGACACGAGCGAAGGTGCGCGCATTGCCGACGCACTGGGCGAACACAAGGCGGTGATCCTCAAGAACCACGGCATTCTCACTGCGGGGCCGAGCGTCGAAGCGGCGGCATGGTGGTACATCGCGCTGGACAACGCTTGCCACACGCAATTGCTCGCGCAGGCCGCCGGCCAGCCGCAGCCGATTCCGCACGACGTCGCCGTGCTCACGCACACGCAGGTGGGTCGCCCCGGCGGCGCGCGCTACGCATTCGAAAGCCTCTACGCGGGACTCGTCAAACACGAACCGGATCTGCTCGACTGATGGGTATCCACAAGCTTCGCCGCTTCGTCGGCACGATCGCGGAACTGCTCGACCGCTCGCCGCGCGAGCCCAGGCTGATCGAGCACGGGTTGGAAGCGCTGCGCGAACTCGTGCGCGACGACGACTGGCTGCCCGACGCGTATGCCGCGCCCTCACCCGAGCGCTATCAGCAATATCTGCTCCACGCCGATGCGCGCCAGCGCTTTTCCGTGGTCAGCTTCGTTTGGGGCCCGGGCCAGCAAACGCCCATTCACGACCATACCGTCTGGGGTCTGATTGGCGTGCTGCGCGGCGCCGAGTATGCGCAGCCCTACGCGCACGACGCGGCTGGCACGTTGCGCCCGCAGGGTAACGAAGTGCTGCTGGAGCGTGGCGAAGTCGAGGCCGTCTCGCCCACGCTCGGCGACATTCACCGCGTGCGCAACGCATTCGACGACCGCGTTTCGGTCAGCATTCACGTGTACGGCGCGAACATCGGCGCAGTGCGCCGGTTCACCTACCCGCCCAACGCCCCGCCGAAGCCCTTCATCTCCGGTTACTCGAACGATACGCTCCCGAACATCTGGGACCTCACCAGGGAATCCACCGTCTCATGAAATCCATTCCCACGCGCACGTACCAGAATGTGCGCGACGCGCTGCTCGAGCGCCGCGAGATCGCACTGATCGATGTGCGCGAGGAAGACACACATGCGCAAAGCCATCCGCTTTTCGCGGCCAACCTGCCGCTTGCGAAGCTCGAACTCGATGCCTGGACGAAGCTGCCGCGCCGCGGCGTGCCGATCGTGCTGCTCGACGACGGCGAAGGCTACGCGCAGCGCGCGGCCGTCGCGCTCGACGGATTGGGTTACACCGATATCGCCCTGCTTGAAGGCGGTCTCGCAGGCTGGATTCGCGCAGGCGGCGAAGTGTTCCGCGACGTGAACGTGCCCAGCAAGGCGTTTGGCGAGTTCGTCGAATCGGAACGCCACACGCCTTCGCTTTCGGCGCAGGCGGTGGGCGCGCTGCTTGCGAGCGGCGAAGACGTGATCGTGCTCGACGCGCGCCGCTTCGACGAATACCAGACGATGAATATTCCAGGCAGCATCAGCGTGCCAGGCGCAGAACTCGCGCTGCGCGCCCGTGCGCTCGCACCCGACCCGGCCACGCGAGTGATCGTGAACTGCGCGGGGCGCACGCGCAGCATCATCGGTGCACAGTCGCTCGTCAACGCGGGACTGCCGAATCCTGTGGCGGCGCTGCGCAACGGCACGATAGGCTGGACGCTCGCGGGCCAGGAACTGGAGCACGGCAGCGCGCGCCGCTTCGACCTCGAGGCGGGCCGCGACGCCGCCACGCTGGCGACATCGCGCGCGGGCGCCGCCGCGCTTGCGGACCGCGCGGGTGTCGGGCGCACCACGCTAGCCGAGGCCGCTCGCTGGGCAGCCGATGCATCGCGCACCACGTACCGCTTCGATGTGCGCACGCCAGCCGAGTACGAACAGGCGCACGCGCCGGGATTCCAGGGCGCACAAGGCGGCCAGCTTGTACAGGAAACCGAAATGTTCGCGCCGGTTCGCGGTGCGCGCGTGGTGCTGTTCGACGACGATGGCGTGCGCGCCAACATGACGGCGTCGTGGCTCGCGCAGATGAATATCGACGTGTACGTGGTGGATGAAGCGCGCACAGAGGATCTCACCGAGGTCGGGGCGTGGCATGCGCCGAAGCCCGCGGCGCCCGCTGTCGCGTCGATCACGCCCGAGGTGCTCGCGGCGCGTCTTGCCGAGCCGGATCACGGCACCATCGTGCTCGATTTCACGTCGAGCGCCAATCACGTCAAGGCGCACATTCCTGGCGCGTGGTGGGCGTTGCGATCGCATGTTGCTCCCGGCTTCGGCGACCTGCGTGCGGTGCCGGATGCACAGCGCTACGTCGCCGTGTGCATGAGCAATGCGCTCGCCCCGTTCGCCGCATCCGATATCGCCGCGCTGACGGGCAAGCCCGTGGAGGTGCTGGAAGGGGGCACCGCCGCATGGCAGCGCGCGGGGCTGCCGGTGGAGAGCGGCGATGCGCGCCTCGCCTCGCCGCGTATCGACCGTTATCGGCGCCCGTACGAAGGCACCGGCAACGCACGCGAAGCGATGAACGCCTACCTCGAATGGGAGTACGGTCTGGTCGCTCAACTCGGCCGCGACGGCACGCACGGCTTTTTTGTGATCTGAACGACCACGCCGCCAGCCAGTTCGGCTTGCCACGGGCAAAGAACGCCAAAATCTTTGCCAAGGCGTTCAGCGCCTGTTTTCCGGCGACCCTACGATCCGTTTCATGGATCGCGCTCACCACTCCAGCCGATCTTGTGTGCTCCGTTCGCTGCCGCCGGAAGGCGTGGTTGGGGTCGGAATCGCTAGACGGTTAGTCGCATTATTGTCACCCTCCTGCGCTAAGCGCGGTGGGATCTTCCCTGCCGTGGGGCGCAGTAACACGCACTGCGCCTTATGCCTTCGATGGAAGTCGGACCATACGCCCGCCCAAGGCCCCGGAATCGATTGAGGCAGTTCCCCCGCAAGCTCGACTCTGCTTCGGGTCCGGAATTTGCAATGTTTCGTACTCGAGCGATAACGTGCAAAGCCGGGAGTCGTGCGATGAATGAGGAACGGAGAGCGAAGATCGAAGCGGTGGCGGGCAGGTTCATTCAGGAAGTGATGACCACGGGCCTCACATGGGATGAGGCGGTCGCCGTATTTGGCCTTGCCGCGAAGGCCACTGCACAAACCGCGGTACGCCTGGGGGCAGGCACGCCGGCGGATTGCCTTACGGTGGCGCGCATCCGGTTCGAGGACGCCTTCGCGCAGGACGTGCGGGTTGTCGTTACTGAATCCGCCGCGCAGGCGCGCCATGTCGCCCACTCGGACAATCCGCTCCTTGCGACCGCGCACCGCCGCCACACCGCCAAACTTCATTGACCGCCAGCCGGCGTTCCGGTCCCGCTGTATGCCGCCGCTGCTGCGGCAGTGCGTTTCACCGATGCAATGCCCGCGCTGCCTCAGGTCAGGGCTTGGTCTCGGCAAACTGGACGCGCAACTCCCGGATGCGATCGAGATCCTGTGCCACATCGCTATATAGCCGCGCCAACACGGCGCTCACATCCGCGGGCAGATCCCTTTCAAGCGCATTGTGAAACCGCTTCTCCGCGGTATCTTCACCCTTTTCGCAGTCCGCAAGGATGGTGTCGTCGGTGCGGGCGCCAACTGCCGATTTCACATTGAGCCAACCGCGATGCAACGCGCCCGCAACGCTGCCGCCGCTTTCCGGCTTGCCGCCAAGCTTCACCACGAGGTCCTGCAACTCGCGCGCGCCGCGCGAGCAGTGCACGGCACTTTCGAGCAGCGCTTCGTTCACGCTTGCGTGCTGTGCCTCGTCGGCGGCTTTCGTGAATTCGTGCTCGCCGTCCTTTGAAGTTTCGATCAGTTCGTTCAGCATGGCAATGACCGTGGTTGTCATGGGTTTGCTCCCGTCGAATCAACACGTGACATTGCCATGTTTTCGCATACGCCATGCCCGAGCCGGATTATGGGGCACGCGAGCCTCGCGCCAGGGGTGCGAACTCGTCCTTACCGGATCCCGCGCTTGATGAGCGGAATGAGCGAGTCGATCGTCGCGGGTGTCTGCACCCCTGCTCCGGTGTTGATGGTTAGTCCCGCGAAGTGATAGGCCGCCGAGAGCACGCACTGCGTGACGGGCAGAAAGCCCTGCAGATAAAGCTGCTGGTCGAGCGTCGCGGTGATGAATTTGCTTTGCAGTCCGGAAATCGTGGCGGGTGCGAGATCGATGCCGCCCACGATGATTTGCCCCGGCTTCTTGCCTGCCTGCTGGAGCGCCTGCGGAATGAACCCGGTCACGCCGCCGTGCTGGGTGCCAATCGCCTTCAGATCGGGGTGCGCCTGGATAAAGGCGACCAGGATCGGCACGGCGAGCGATGAATCGGAATCCACCTGAGGCGAGATATTGAGCCGGGTCACCTTCACGCCGGCCTTTTCCAGTGTCTCGGCAAGACCACGGTCGGACTGACTGCGCACACTCTCGTTGAAGACACCGTATTCGAGCGCCTCGTCGCCCTTCTTGAGCCCGGCGTTGAGCATGGCCTGAGCGGTGATCTGCCCGCCCACGTAAAGTTCGACGCCGGCGTAGCCGAAGCCCTTCGCGTCGTAGAGCTTCTGGTTGTCGGGTAGCGGCGTATTGCCGACGGTCACGATGATGCCCTGGTCTACCGCCTGCTTGATCAGCGGGGCGAAGGCCGGATCGCCCGGATGGCCCATGATGCCGATACACGTCGGCTTCGCCGCCATCGCCTGGCGAAACTGCGCGAGCATCGTCTCCGGGCTCCATGCCGAGAACTGCTCGATCACCTTGATGCCGAAGGCATGCCCAGCATCCGCAGCCCCGGTCTGACGTGGCAGCGTCGCGCCGTCGCCGGGGTTGCCGCCCATCTGCATATACATTGTCATGCCAGCGCCGAGCTGGCCCGTCGTGGTCGGCTCAGTGGCACCGGCAGTCGGCGCGAGGCCGAACGCAAGCACGCTCGCCCCAAGGAGGAACCCAGTCATGATCTTGTTCATCTCCGCTCCTATCTCCTGATTTAACGGCTTTATCGCCGCCCAAGCCTGAGTCTTTCGCGCAGCGCGCGCAGCCTGGCGGGATTCTCGACCAACAGATGCAGGATCACGGCGACGATGAACACCACCCCTTCGATCGCCTGGACCCAGAAGCCGGCGATACCTGTCGCAACGATTCCCGCCTCCAGCATGCCAATCACGAAGGTGCCGAAGAAAGTCCCCACGATCGTTGCCGTGCCGCCGAAAACCGAGGTTCCGCCGATGAACACGCCGGCCAGCGCCGGCAGCAGGTAGCCTTGCCCCTGGGTCGAGAAGTAGTTCAGATTCTCGAGCGTGAGCAGGACCGTGGCGAAACCGGCCAGCACACCCATCAGCGTGAACAGTTTTACCGTCTCTCGCAGCACGTTGACGCCCACGACCTTCGCCACGTTGCGGTTGTCTCCGATGAACAGCACGTGCTCGCCAAAACGGTGGCGATTGAGGATGAACCACATGAACACGGCGAGCCCGAGCGCCCAGATCGCTTGCATCGGGATCAGACCGAACAGCGTGCCCGCGAATACCGCATAGGCTGAACCGCTGGCGAGTTGCTGCAGCGCATAGGAGAGCCCGCCGGAAAGGATCGAAGCCACACCGGCCCAGAGGAACTGCGTACCGATCGTCACGATGATGGACGGCATGCCGACCACGGCGACCAACACCCCGTTCACCACGCCGACCAGCGCGCCGCCAGCCAACGCTGCAATCATGGCTAGCCAGGCGGATCCGGTGGTGTTCACGCACCAGGCGAACAGAAAACCCGAGAACGCCATCACCGAGGGGAAGGACAGGTCGATCTCCCCGGCCGCAATCACGAGAGTCAGTCCGATCGCCAACACAACCAGCGGCGGTACGGTGGTCAGGAAGGAGAAGTAGATTGGCCAGCCCAAAAAGACGCGCGGTGCGGTTGCCATGAACAGGCCGACCACCAGCGCGAACACGACAAGGCTCGGCAATCCCTCCATGCGGGCAAAACCCGGCAGGCGCCAACCCACCAGGCGTACCGGCCGTTTATCCTTTATCGGATCGCTCACGGCCTTGTCCCCGCAACCGGCGCCGGCCCGTGCCCGCTTTGCTGTAGCGAAATCAGGAACCGCGTGAGGTCCTCGAGGCTCATCTCGCCTGACTTGATATCCGCAACGATGCGGCCGCGATCGAGCACGACCAGCCGATCGGCGAGCTCGTGCACATGAGCGAGGTTGTGTTCGATGTAGATGCAGGCGCGGCCGGACTCCTTAATGGAGCGCACGAAGTCGAGAACCTTGCGCACCTCGCTGATGGCAAGCGCCACCGTGGGTTCATCGAGAATGATCAGATCGCTGTCGAAATGCATCGCCCGTCCGATCGCGATGCCCTGGCGCTCGCCACCGGAAAGTTTCGCAATCAACGAATCCGCATCGATCCCCACGCCGCGAAAACCGAGCTGTTGCTTGAGAATATCGTTGGCTATGCGCCGCTCTTCGGCGACATCGATAAAGCCGAATCGGTTGGTGATCTGGCGGCCGACAAAAAAATTACGCCACAGCGGCTGCTTCTCGCCGAGCGACTTCTCCTGATAGACCGTCTCGAAGCGCAACCGGTGCGCCTCGCGCACGGAAAAGCGGCTCCAGTCGACCTCCTCGTCGCGGATGAACAGCTTGCCCGTGCTCGGCCGCACGACACCGGTCAGCACCTTGATGAGTGTCGATTTACCCGCGCCGTTATCGCCGATCAGGCCGACGATCTCGTTGCGCCCAATGGCGAGGTCGATGCCGGAAAGCGCGCGTATCTTGCCGTAGGACAGACTGATGCCCTGCGCGCGCACGATATGCCGCCAGTCGCTCGCAGCGCGCGCGGCATCGCTCGCCGTCACGCTACGCTCCAGCGCGAATGACCCACAGGGATGTTGTGTACGACGATAGCCATAAACCTTCCCCTTTGCTTATCGATCGCCGCATCAACTTACATTGGAAAGTCTCTGGAATTCAGCAAGATTTACAGTCTAGTTCAAGAATCGCCTGACGAGACCCCTTATTTCCTCGGGAAACCACTAGTCCAGGGTATCTGGCAACGGGATGCAAGGACCCGCGCACGCCCACGATTGATAGCAAACTTCGCGCGCGTTATCTGACGCGGCCGCTCGTGCCGGAGGCGCAAGAGCGCCGTTCGCTAATACGGCATTGTGGTCGACAACGCGCCTGCCTGGCCTCATGCCCCGGCGCGCGGCATCGGCTGAGCCAGCCGCCGCGCGAGATTGGCGCGTGCCGCCGCCTCGCAATGCGAATGAAAGTAATCGGTCAGATAGATGCGCGGCCGCGCGAGCAGGGCTTCCAGAATCCGTCGCTCGTGCATGGCATATGCGTGGTCGTCGAGGTCCGGACGTTCTGCTCTCAGGCGCATGCCGTTGTCCTGAAACTGGCGGCTCGGCGCGCCGAGCGACGCGAGATCGATGTCGCACACGAAGCGCGCATCCAGTTCGTCCGGCGCGCGGGTGTGCCGGGTTGCGAGAATCGCTTCGCAAATGCGCTCGCAAGCAGAGATACGACCGTCTGCGTAGCGCCGCAACCACTGCGCGCTGCGCGCTTCATTGTCCTGAGCGCCGGGAACATAGATCACGTCGTGGCACCACAGCGCAAGCTCCACGAGATCGCCATGTGCAATGGCCTCGCGCGCCCGATCGAAATCGCGCAGGCAGCGGCGCACGTGGCGCAACGTGTGGTAGTGCCGCCCCGGTTCGCCATAGCGCCGCGCGAGATCGGCATAGACGGCCTCGGCGCGCGAGCCCCCGCTGCGCGACCATAACGCGACGAAGCGTCCCTGCGTGCGGTTCACCTCTGCTCCTTTGCGCACCGCGCGATGCTCGGTGAAACGCCTCGCGTATGTCGATGCTCGAACACTCGCCGAGATCCGCGTAGCGCTGCGCATACAACCGCGTCGCGGCGAGGGACCAACATGGGCCCATTATGCGCCGCACACCTCGAGGGAACAGCCCCGATATTCATCTGGCATCACGCTGACAACATCACTGCAAAACGTATACTCCCTGCCAGTATTCGCCTATACTACCCCGCAGTATCCTCAATCGACGCCGTCATGCCTCATTCCCCCGAAGAAAAGAAGCGCGTGCTGACACGCGTGCGTAAGGTTCGCGGCCAGCTGGACGCGCTCGAGCGCGCGCTGGAGGAAGGCGCGGACTGCGCGCCGGTGCTCCAGCAACTGGCGGCGATTCGCGGCGCGATCAACGGCGTGATGGCCGGTGTGCTCGAAAGCCACTTGCGCGAAGAATTCACACACCTTGCGGGATCAGCGGAGTCCCCGGGATCGATCGATGATGTCGTGACCCTCGTTCGAACCTACTTACGCTAGCTCACCGCGGGATTTCCCGCGCTGATTGGCCGACCCTCTTTTTTAAAGGACTACTATGAAATCGCGTGCTGCAGTTGCGTTTGCGCCGGGCAAACCCCTCGAGATCGTCGAGATTGACGTCGAACCGCCCCGCAAGGGCGAGGTACTGGTCAAGATCACGCATACCGGCGTTTGTCATACCGATGCCTTCACGCTCTCCGGCGACGACCCCGAAGGCCTCTTCCCCGTCGTGCTTGGCCACGAGGGCGCCGGGATCGTCGTGGAAGTCGGTGAAGGCGTGACCAGCGTGAAACCCGGCGATCACGTGATCCCGCTCTACACCGCCGAATGCGGCGAGTGCCTGTTCTGCAAGAGCGGCAAGACCAATCTGTGCGTGTCCGTGCGCGCGACCCAGGGCAAGGGCGTGATGCCCGACGGCACGAGCCGCTTCAGCTACAACGGCCAGCCCCTCTATCACTACATGGGCTGCTCCACGTTCAGCGAGTACACCGTGGTGGCCGAAGTTTCGCTCGCCAAAATCAACCCGCAAGCCAATCCCGAGCAGGTGTGCCTGCTGGGCTGCGGCGTGACCACGGGTCTGGGCGCGGTGAAGAACACCGCCAAGGTGCAGGAAGGCGATACCGTCGCCGTGTTCGGCCTGGGCGGCATCGGACTTGCTGTGATCCAGGGCGCGAAGCTCGCCAAGGCCGGCCGCATCATCGCCATCGACACCAATCCGGGCAAGTTCGATCTGGCGCGCGCCTTTGGCGCCACCGACTGCGTGAACCCCAAGGATCACGAAAAGCCCATCCAGCAGGTGATCGTCGACATGACGGGCTGGGGCGTGGATCACAGTTTCGAATGTATCGGCAACGTCAACGTGATGCGCGCGGCGCTCGAATGCGCGCACCGCGGCTGGGGGCAATCGGTCGTCATCGGCGTGGCCGGCGCGGGACAGGAAATCTCCACGCGCCCGTTCCAGCTCGTGACCGGCCGCCGCTGGCTGGGCACGGCGTTCGGCGGCGTGAAGGGCCGCTCGCAATTGCCGGGCATGGTCGAAGACGCGATGGCGGGCAAGATCCAGCTCGCGCCGTTCGTCACCCACACGAAGCCGCTCTCGGGCATCAACGAAGCGTTTGACTTGATGCACGAGGGCAAATCGATCCGGACCGTCGTTCACTACTGACACGCAAAGGAAGCTGCGAGACAAGGGCCTCGAGCCCTACGACTGTCTGAGCCCCGCGCTCATGGATCTTCTCTCCACCCAGGCCGCCAAGGCCAAAGGCACTTACCGGGAGGCCTGAAACGCTTATGGAGCGCATTGAAAGACACGCCAGCCACGGCGGCAGCCAGGAGGTCTGGAAACATGCCTCTTCCACCGTGGGCGGCGACATGAAGTTTGGCGTCTATCTGCCCGAGGCCGCGTTGCGCGGGCAGAAGTGCCCCGTGCTGTACTGGCTTTCGGGTCTGACCTGCACCGAGCAGAATTTCATCACCAAGGCAGGCGTGCAACGCTATGCGGCGCAGCACGGGATCATCGTCGTCGCGCCGGACACCAGTCCGCGTGGCACCGATGTGCCCGATTCGCCCGACTACGATCTCGGCCAGGGCGCGGGCTTCTATGTGAACGCCACGCGGGACCCTTGGGCAGAGCATTTCCGCATGTACGACTACGTGGTCTCCGAATTGCCCGCCGTCGTCGAGGCCGGGTTTGCAGCGAGCGAGGCGCGCTCGATCAGCGGGCATTCGATGGGCGGGCACGGCGCACTGGTCGTTGCGCTGCGCAATCCGGGCCGGTATCGCAGTGTATCCGCGTTCTCTCCGATCGTCGCGCCGAGCCAGGTGCCATGGGGCGAGAAAGCGCTCGCCGCCTACCTCGGCGACGACCGCGAAGCGTGGAAGCAGTATGACGCCGTCGAACTGGTCGGCAACGCGAGCGAACGCTTGCCGCTACTCGTCGAACAAGGCGGCGGCGACGAGTTCCTGCATACGCAGCTACGGCCGGAACTGCTGCAGGCGGCCTGCGAAAAGGCAGGGCAACCGCTGACGCTCAACGTTCGCGAAGGCTACGACCACAGCTATTACTTCATCGCGAGCTTTATCGGCGAGCATATGGCTTTTCACGCCAAAGCGCTGGCTTGAAGCGCGCCTCGCGCCCGTCCGCTTGTTTCTGCGGCCGGGCCGCTTTTCTATCTTCGTTCATATGCGAGGCGCCAGGGGATATTGAGAATTGGCCAGATCCGCTGCCTGCATCACTTCCCGATGATGGCGGCGCTCGCACCACTGCTTGACGGCTCAACCCGTCTCGGCGACGCGGCACGCACTATCAACGTTATTGGCTGGCATCCGCCCAATCAAAGGCTCAGCAGCCCGCGATACAAACTGTAGCCCGCCACGACCGCGGCAACGAGCACGGCCGCGAATACGACTTTCTCGGGATGAGAAAACACGCGCTGCCCAGCCTCGCGCCTCGCCTTGGCGAACAAGACCACACCCGGCGCATAAAGCAGTGACGCAAGCAGAAGGTATTTCACGCCGCCCGCATAAAGCAGCCAGACGGCGTAGAGCACGGACACCGCGGCAATCATCAAATCCCTGCGGCGCTCCTTTTGCGACAGTTCGTAAGTCTCACCGCGAAAGGCAAGCAATAGCGCGTAGGTTGCCGACCAGAAATAAGGCACGAGAATCATCGAGGTGGCGAGATAGATGAGCGAGAGGTACGTGCCTTTCGACACCAGCGTGATGAGCAGAAACATCTGCACCATGCCGTTCGTCAGCCATAACGCGTTGGCCGGCACCTGTCTCGCGTTTTCCTTGCGCAGGAACGCGGGCATCGTGCGGTCGCGCGCGGCCGAGAACAGAATCTCCGCACATAGCATGACCCACGAAAGCAGCGCGCCAGCCAGCGAAATGGCGAGCCCCACGCTCACCAGCACCACGCCCCAATGTCCGATAACGTGTTCGAGCACGCCGGCCATCGAGGGATTCTTCAGCCCGGCGAGTTGGCGCTGCGTCATGATGCCGAGCGACAGCACGTTGACGAGCACCAGAACGAGAAGCACGACGAAAAATCCGATCACCGTAGCCTTGCCGACGCTCTTGCGGTCCGCGGCGCGAGCCGAAAATACAGTCGCCCCTTCTATACCGACGAAGACCCAGACCGTGACGAGCATCATGTTCCGGACCTGATCGTGCACGCCGCCCAGCGCCGGATTCGAGCGCGCCCAGATATCGGCCGAGAAGATGTCCAGCCGAAACGCGAGGAGGCAGATAAGCATGAACAGGACGAGCGGAACGATCTTCGCAATTGTCGTGATCTGATTGATGAAACTCGCTTCTTTTATGCCGCGCAGTACCAGAAAGTGCACGCTCCATAGCAGCGCCGAGGAGCAGGCGAATGCGGGTAACGTATTGCCTTCGCCGAATACGGGGAAAAAATATCCGAGCGTGCTGAATAGCAGCACGTAGTATCCGACGTTGCCAAGCCACGCGCTGATCCAGTAGCCCCAGGCCGAGGCGAAGCCCATGTAATTGCCGAACCCGGCCTTGGCGTAAGCGTAGACGCCGCCATCGAGATTCGGCTTGCGGTTCGCGAGTGTCTGGAATACGAGTGCGAGCGCGAGCATGCCGAAGGCCGTAATAGCCCAGCCAATCAGTACGGCGCCAACACCTGCGGAAGCGGCCATATTCTGCGGCAACGAAAAAATGCCGCCGCCGATCATCGAGCCCACGACGAGGGCAACGAGCGCGCCCAGCCGCAGCCCGTTTGTGTGCCTGCGTTCCCCGGCGGCATCAAACCCGTGGGTAGCGTCGCTCATATGCGCTCCGTCTTCGCAGTGATTGGTCGGGGGCGTCCGGCTCCATTGCGAATCAATGTTGGCAGGTATGCGGGCAAATGCAAGGAAAACCCTGCGCAGCCGGAAACGACAGGAAACATCGGGCAATGCGCCGAGCATCGCTTGCGTTGCGATATGATCGCGTTTTACTGTGCCGGAAATCCCCACATGCAAGTGCTGGTCGACGCTGACGCCTGCCCCGCCGTCATCAAGGACATGTTGTTTCGGGCGGCGCGACGCGCCGAAGTCCAGGTGACGCTGGTGGCAAACCAATATCTGCGCACACCGCCGTCGCCCTTCATCAAGTCGATTCAGGTGCCGTCAGGATTCGACGCGGCTGACGCCCGCATCGTCGAACTGGTCGAGGCGGGCGATCTCGTGATTACCGCCGACATACCGCTTGCCGCTGCGGTGCTCGAAAAGAACGCGCAGGCGCTCGATCCGCGCGGCAACTGGTTCACGCGCGAAAATATTCAGGAACGGCTGACGATGCGCGACGTGATGGATCAACTACGCAATGCAGGCATTGAAACGGGCGGTCCGGCGCCGTTCAGCGCGCGTGACGCCAAGGCGTTTGCCGGCCAGTTCGATCGATTTCTCGCGCGGCATAGTCCGCCGCCGCGCAAGGCTGAGTGATAGCGGAAGACGCAAGACGTTTGGGATCATCGCGTCACGATTGCCGAATTCGCCGGCCTCACCCCTGCTATCGCGTTCGACTTCGAACCGAATCCGCGGCGTGTCGATCTGGTGAGCGCCCCGTTCGACGTGGCGATCGGCATGGAGAAGTCTGAAAGCTCGCAGTTCATTGCGCGTCCGCTGGCGTCGCTCACGCCTTACGTCTATGCGTCGCTGCTTCAATCGTTGAGGTTTTGTTTGCCGAGGCCCGCATCACCTCGGCTATCCTGGCCGACGTCTTCGATCTGGTACACGCGCGTGCGCACAGCGGGAAGCTCGGGCGGTTCCTGCGCGATTCCCCAGGCGCTCAGCAAGCCTTCAAACGATGCACCGGCCGGCGCCGTCCGTGGCTCCGGCAGAGGCACACCGGTCGAGCGGTAGCGAGCGGATCCCCGTGCACTCGGGCCCTTGTTGACGCGTTCGGCGGCGCCGTTGCGCATGGCGTAGCGAACGACATCCGAGGCTTCGCGTGAACTCATCAATCCCGACGCAGTCATTTCGCTGACCGACGCACTTTCGCGTTGCGCCAGCCAGTGCAGCAGCGTGAGCGCGCTAGCGTGAACCTTCATTACCGGCCTCTCCCGTCTTTGTCTCTTCAGTGTCCGCGCGCGGGCGTACGCGGTAACCCCGGAGCGGCCGGCACGCCGCGTGTTTGCATTCATGTTTATCTGCTCATCCGAGGGTATCGGCAGCCGTCAGACGAATCTTTAGCGCAAGCGATGAGTTTATGAAGGCAGCCTCCTTTGCAATAAAAATGAAAGAATCCGGAATTCAATCGAATCTTCCATAGGAAGGTTTGGTCTGTCATCCCACATATTCGCAGCCCAAAGCGCGTCAGAATCGACGCAAACCGCATGGGACAGCGGCCCATGATGCAAAACACATAAACACCCGACTGCCGCCTCGACGCGGCCGCGGCCGCATGCGTGGATCGCCGCCCACCGTCTGGAGCGGGCGCGCTTGCTGTAGCGCACGACCGCCCTGCCGCTCGCGCAGATTGCAGCAGAGTGCGGTTACGCGAACGCGAGCCGCTTCAGCCATCGCTTTGCGACGCGCTCGACGCCGTGCCGAACGTCTATCGTCAAGCATTCCTGACGTAGTCGTATGTCCGCCGGTCCCGCCTTGCGTGGCTCCATGTTTTGACGCGCCACTGGACCTTGTCGCGGCTACCGGGCCTGCCTATCGTGACGTCATGCCCAGGACGTTCACCGCAAAGAGCCCGCCATGTTCCGAACCATCGTCGAACAGACTTCGCGCTTTAGCGCTGTTTTCCCCTTGCCGCGCGCTCTGCGCACAATTTTGCGTGGCGTCGCGATTCTGGTTGCGGCGGCAATGGCGTCAATGCTTGCGCTCACGATCGCTCCACACAGCACCCGCGCCAATCTTGAACTATGCATTGCATGGCAGTCCGAATCACACCTGGATCCCCGAAAGACCGATTCTCGCAGCGCCCCGTCAGCACAGTCTGCCCAGTCTCTGGCGATCGATCGCTGCATCGAATAGCCGCCACGCTCCACCGGCAAAAATCCCACACACCGCCGAGGCTTTGTCACAATGTGCGGTACGCGCCGGCAATGAGGCGCCTTGTCAAAGGAGATCGCGATGGCCGAGCTTGTGACTTGCCTGTGGTTCGATGAAGGTAGAGCACGCGAAGCGGCGGAGTTCTACGCCGCGACGTTTCCGGACAGCCATGTCGGGGCTGGCCATGTTTCCCCGATACCGGGCATCGGCGTGGGGGCGGAACTCGTGGTCGAATTCACGGTGCTCGGCCGGCGCTTCGTGGGCCTGAACGGCGGCTCCGACTTCCAGGCGAACCAGGCCGTGAGCTTCATGGTCGAGACCCATAGCCAGGAAGAGACCGACCGCTACTGGAACGCCATTGTCGGCAACGGCGGCGAGGAGTCGGATTGCGGCTGGTGCAAGGATCGCTGGGGGTTTGCGTGGCAGATCACGCCAAAGCGCCTGCTCGAATGCGTCTTCGGCGCCGATCGCGAAGCCGGCAAGCGCGCGATGGAAGCGATGATGCAGATGCGCAAGATCGACATCGCCGCGATCGAACGCGCCGCTGCCGCAAAGTAAGCGCCACGCGGCCGGACACCGCAGTCAACGCGCAGTCAACGCGCAGTCGACGTATAGCTGGCATGCAGATGACGCCAACATGGCATGCGCGTCATATCGGGCGCATAACGCGCTAACCACGTCGCGAGCAGGGAACGATACCTGCGGGATGCTCTCGTACGCACAAGGGCGGCGCCACGATACGTGAGCCGCCGCCCTGTCATTCATCGAGCGGTCGACGCCGGACAGAGCGGCGCCGCCGCGTTGCTTGTGAGGGCACCATGGAGTCTCGCCAGGGGCGTTCGATCGAAGTCGACTTTTTCCGCGGCGTCGTGCTGATCGTGATCGTGCTCGATCACATTCCAGGCAGCGCCTTGTCGCAGGTGACGTTGCACGCTTACGCGCTATGCGACTCCGCCGAAGTGTTCGTGTTTCTCGGCGGCTACGCGTCGGCCGCGGCCTTTATGGCCGTGCGCGCGCACCGTGGCGTGAGCGCCGCGCAAGGGCGCTTCCTGCGCCGCAGCTGGGAAATCTACCGCGCCTATCTGCTGACCGCCCTGCTCACCTTGCTCTCGGGCGCGATACTCGCGCTCTTGCACGTGAACCCGACTGCCGCCGATCTGAGCGGCTGGGCGTCGTTTGCCACGCATCCGGTGCGCGAAACCTTCCACGTCGTATTGCTCGCGCGCCAGCCGTATCTGTCGAGCGTGCTGCCGATGTATGTCATATTTGCGCTGTGCGTGCCCGCGGCGGTGCCCTTCGCCCGCCGCGCGCCGCTCTCCACGCTGATGTGCAGCCTGCTGCTCTGGGCCTTCGCGCCGCTGCTGGCTGCGCTCATCGGCTCGAGCACGTTCGCGAACTGGCCGTTCAACCCGTTCGCGTGGCAGTTGATGTTCGTATTCGGCATGCTTTGCCGGCTGTATCCGTTTCCGCCCGGATTCAAGACCTCGGAAACCGCGCGCTGGCTGGTACGATTCGCGTTCGCCGCGGTGGCGCTGTTCGCTGCGCTTAAATGGTTCGTCCTGACTCAACCCATGCCTGGGGCAATGAAACAGCATCTGGCCTTCGCGCGCGTCGTCAACTTCATCGGCATTGCCATGGTGGCGGCGTATTTCGTCCATCGCGGAACGATCGCGCGGGTCGCCGCGCGCGTGCCCGCCGTAGTGACCGTGGGCCGCACGGGGCTCGTGTGCTTCGTCGGCGGCACGTTGATCTCGGTGATCGTCGACAGCGCCACGCCACACGCGCTGCATGGTGCGGCGGCATTCGCGGCCGCGCTGGCCGGCGACATCGTCGCGATCGGCGCGACACTCATGCTCGCTCGGGTCTGGCACGGAACGCTCGGGCGCCAGAAGGAAAAGACCCGCGTGAGCGCAAACGGAGCCGGCTGCGGATGATACGACGGGGCAAGCGCACACACGGCTCCCTCAGGGCGATCGCCCTCGCCACGCTCACGCTCATCGCTGGCAGCCCCGCTTTCGCGCAGCACACGCCTTCGCTGCCGCTGCATTGCGTCGACCTTGCCGGCGCGCTGCTGCCGCCCGCGAGCATCGGCCTGCCGACCAACGGTGCACTCGTGCTGAGCGCTGCGATGATCCCTGCAACCGCCACAGGCAATCTCAACGGCGACTTCTGCCGCCTGACCGGCGTGATCCGCGCCCAGAGCGCCGGGACGCCGGACATCCGCTTTGAAGTGAACCTGCCGAGCCGCTGGAACGGCCGTGCGCTGCAATTCGGCGGCGGCGGCTACAGCGGCGTCGTGGTGACAGGAACCGGTCCGATGCCCTTCTCGCCCGACCGCGCGCCGCTCGCGCGCGGCTATGCGACCTTCGGCGACGACTCCGGCCACAACGGCACGTCGTCGGAGGCCAATTTCGGACTGCTAGAAGAAGCCGTAACCAACTTCGGCTATGCGCATCTGAAAAAAGCGCATGACGTTGCGCTCGCACTGATCACGCTCGGCTATGGGCGGCTGCCGGAGCACGTGTATTTCGCGGGCGGCTCGACGGGCGGCCGCGAAGGCTACACCGTAATCCAGCGCTATCCCGACGACTACGACGGCGTGATCGCGAACTCGCCCGCGCTGAACTTCTCGGGCGTGCGCCTGATCGGCGTTGTGACGGGCCAGCACGAATACCGCACGCCGGGCGGCTATCTGTCGCCGCTATTGCTGGAGCACGTGTACGAGCGCGTGTTGCAGGTGTGCGATGCGCTCGACGGCGCGGCGGACGGCCTCATCAGCGACGTCGAATCCTGCCGCGCGAGAGAACCTGAGATCATCGACTCGCTGCGTTGCGCCTCACAGGACCAGCAAGACCAGACGGATCGCCAGCATGCCGCCGACGACTGCCTCACGCCGCCGCAGATCGCGACGCTGGAGAGCCTGCGCGACGGCCTGCGCCTGCCCTACGCGCTCGCCTGGAATGCGGACACCTATCGCGGCTACAACGTCTTCCAGGGCACGCGCTTCACGAGCATGCTGGGCCTCGCGCATTCGCCCCAGCGGCTGACTCAGCCGGGGTTCGTCACCAACGGCTACCTGTACGCCCAGGGCGATGCCTACCTCAAATACTTCATCACGCACGACCCGACTTTCGATTCGACGAACTTCGACGTGATGCATCCCGGCCGTTACCGCGAGCGGCTCTTTACGCTGTCGACGACGATTGGCGCAATGAACCCCGACGTCTCGCACTACATCGCGCGAGGCGGCAAGCTCATCACCTTGCAGGGGCTCGCCGACGAGGTCATCAGCCCGAACCAGACGATTGCGTATTACCAGGGGCTGGTGGGGCGCTACGGCGAAGCGCGCGTGGACAGCTTCATGCGGCTTTACATGGTGCCGGGTTACCAGCACGGCAACGGCGTGTTCATCCCGTCCGTCGACCTGCTCGGCGCGCTCGACGACTGGGTCACGCACGGCAGCGCGCCGGAAACGCTGTTCGTGACCGATATTGCCCAGGCCACGAACGGCCGCACGCGGCCGCTGTGCCGCTACCCGGCGTTTGTGCGCTATCTCGGCAAGGGCAACCTGAATCGCGCGACCAGTTTCACATGCGTGATGCCGCAATGACCCATGCGCGCTACGCGTTGCCCGCCCGGCGAGCGGCGCGCTGAGGCAGCGCCACGATGCAGCCGACGATAAAGACCGCCAGCAGCGCGGATGCGTAAAAACGGCTGAAGTGCAGGCCACCATCGGCGACGGGCTTGTCGAGCAGATCGCCCAGCGTCGCGCCGAGCGGGCGCGTGAGCACGAACGCGAACCAGAAAAGTGCGGTGCGCGATACGCGCGGCCACAACCACAGCAGCGCCACGACAACGAGGCCTGCGCCGAAGATCGCTGCGCCGTATTCGTAGCCCACGCCAAGGCCGCCACGGTCTTCGCCCGCCACCCAGTCGCCCAGCGCGGTGCCGAGCGTTTGCGAAAACAGGATCGTAATCCAGTAAAACCATTCGACGCGCGGCGTCGCGACACTCTCGATCGAAACCGTGCCTTCTACCCGGTACCAGATCGCGAGACTGGCCACGAGCAACAGAAGAATGATCGATACGCCGCCAGGATAGCCTACGCCGAGCGAGCGGTCGAAAAAGTCGGCGAGCGTTGTGCCGAGCGTGGTCGTGGCAACGATCGTCGCCCAATAGAGCCACGGGTAGAAGCGCTGTGCGCGGATCTGCGCCGCCACCAGCACGACGAAGCACGCGAGGAAAATGAGCGAGCCAACCAGATAACCCAGATTCAGTGACATCGTCACCCAGTCACCGCCGGTTTCGCCAAGCGTGGTGCATGCAACCTTGATGATCCAGAAGCCGAACGTCACGGCGGGGACCTTGCTGAGCGCGTCTTCGATGAGACTTCGTGTGGTGGTGGACATGAATACTCCTTGCGCCGCATGAGGGGCGGAACGAAACAGCTTGGGACTATATGCCGCCGTTGCTTAACTAAGCCTTAACAACGGCCGAATACGCGCTAAACGTGCATCGTTGCCTGCGCATAAGCAAACTCTAAGGTTGACTGCGTAGCCTGTGGATACACGTCGTGGTGATCGGACGCCGCGATGTTGAATGAGCGGCTGAAAAACGGGTTTTGCGATTCGCGCACTCTTTTTCAGTAATCCGAAGTAACTTATGTTACATGGAGTCTGTATCATGAAAATTCTACTTGCTACTGCCATGGTCTCGCTCGGCGTCGCATTGTCGCCCGCCGCCTTCGCACAGAACGCCGAATCCCCGGCACAAGCCACGCAGATGCAGCAACCGGCAAGCTCGCAGCACGCCGGCGCTCAACGCGCCGACAACTCCGGCTATGGAATGGAAAGCTCGGGCACCTCGAATGCGTCGGTTGCGCAAACGTCGCGCCACGACGCACTCATGTCACACGAGGGCCGCAACGGCCTGTTCGCGCATCATTGATGTGCGAACAGGTCGAGCCGGCTGGCATGACAATGGCCTAAAGCCCGGCACATGGTGATTTCACCCGCCGCCGCGCCGCTTGTCGCGCGCCAGTTCGGTCGGCGGCATGGCGTCGCTTTCCTGCAGGGGTTCACCGGCAAGCCGGCGCTTGCCGGCCTGATCGCTCGCGATACCCGACGTTTCTCCTTCTGCGTCATATTCGGCGGCAATCTGTTTTTCGGCGCGGCTCCAGTATTCGTCCGCCCGACCTTCCGGCGCGCCGTCGTCTTCCCAGAGTTGATAAGCGCGTCGCCGGACGCGCTCTTCCCGTTGTGCATTCATGGTCGTTCCTCCGATGTGCGCGCGTGAGCAGCGCGGCAACCGCCCGGCCTCGGCTGCGGATGGCGCACTGCCCGTGCAGCGAGCAAACACGGTGCCCGATGCGTTGTCACCGGCGGCGACGGGAGATCACTGCTACCTTCAGCTATCGGAAAGCCGGTGACCGATCTCACGAGCGTTTCATAACATCCACACACCCCGTCACCGCGACAGGCTGAAACCGATGCGCGCCGCCCAGCGGTGCTGGTTGTAGTCGAGAAGATCCTCGCCATAGCCGTTGAAATAGCCGATCCACAAGTAGCCTCCCCAGGCGTTGCCGAACAACTTGGCGAGCGGGTATGTAAATTGCGTGTCGACGCTGCCGTACCACGATTTCGTGCCCTTTCGCAGCGTGGTCGCGAGTTGCCAGCCGTCCGGGCTGCCATATTTGACCAGCAGATCGACATACCCGCGATAGTCGGCGATATTCGAGTTCTCCCCGGCAATGTGCGTGTAGCCATAGATCTTCGGTGCGATGGTCAAGTGGTTCGCGTTGAGATCGCCGAAGTCCCAGATCGGCTTCACGTAGAAGTAGTCCAGGCCGCGCGATTCCGGTCCGTCTTCCCCGTTCGAGTCGTGCTCGTAGCCCGCCTCGATACCCATGCGCGTGAACCATTTCGATCTCCACCCGGTGTCCTCGAGGTAATAGAACAGCGCGGGCATATAGCTCGTATCGCGGAACGGCGCGGAATACTCATTGATGTCCCACAACGAGGTTTGCGTATACGCGAAATAGAGGTTGTCGACGAAACCTCTGGAGCGCGGATCGTCCGGCAACACAAAGCGGAATTTAAAGCTGACCTGGAATTTCGCGAGATCCGAGTCGTTCGAGGCAAAGCCGTCCGCGAAATAATTCGGTTGATAAAACGAAAAGCGGCCCGCGATAGCAGTGGTCAAATCCGGCACGAGCGAATTGGAAGGCTTCACAGTCGAAGGCGGCATTTGTGAGGCGAGCGACTCGTTGCCCGCCATCGGCCCTTCGGCAGAGCCAATAGCCAGTGGAGTGGATGCGGACCCAACGGCCGCCGCGGTTGCTGTGGCTGGCGCGGGCGCATTCGCCGCGGCCTCGCGCGGCTTGCGCGTGAGCAGGACCACAGAAGGCGAAACGTCGACGCCGGGCACGTCCACTCTCACGGCTCCGCGCGCCCACTCGGGCCAGGGCGCGCTATAACTCACCGCCTTCATTTCCCCGGCCGCGAGCCGCACGTGCTCGGGCGCACCGGAATCGCGCGTGAGCAGCACCGTCCTCGGCAACTGCTCGCCGTTGGTGAGCGCAATGCTCAAGGTGCGAGGCACATCGACCGAGGTGCCGGAGGGCGCATCGCCCGTGTAGACGATTGTCACCACGAGCGGCTCGTCGGACCTGGCCTCGCGCGGCGGCCGCATGATCGACACGGCGGCACGACTTGTCGGCATATAGCCTGCGAGCGTGGCCATGGCCAGCGCCAGGCACGCCAGCCTTGCCCATGGCAGCCGGACGCTCTGCTCGGAACGGGAAGCGGATATCCTGCAAGATGCCAGTCGACTCGCCACGTTGCCTCCGTCTATCGCCAGAATGATTCGCCGCACAGCGAATCCAGCCGATGCTGTTCTACGAGTGAAGCGTGGTGCACTCGGGAATCGTGCCCTATTCCCTGTCATTCGCTGTTACATAGAGGATGCCGAAACGGGTTGCCGCCGCTGCTATGATCAAAATGGTTCGTTCGGACTTGCCGGCGAACGCTTTTCGCGAGGGTTGACAATGAAACCTGTCCTGCTTGCACTAGCCCTGCTCGGCGCTTCCACGTGCTGGGCGCAGGCCAGTGCTCCGGCTGCGTCGTCGCATCAGCATCACGTTGAAACCGTCGACGACCGCGTGAAAGAATTGCATGCCGAACTGAAGATTACTCCCGCCGAAGAGGACCAGTGGGCGAAAGTGGCCGACGTCATGCGCAATAACGCCAAAACCGTGGATGATCTGATCCAGCAACGGCACGACAATGCGCAGCAGCAAAGCGCGGTGGAGAACCTTCAATCGTGGAACGGGATTGCCCAGGCGAACGCCGAAGGCAGCAAGGCGATGCTCGACGCCTTCTCGGCGCTATACGCGACCATGCCCGACTCGCAGAAGAAGCTTGCGGACGCCGCTTTCCGGCCCACGGAAGCGCACACGAAATAACCAGCCGCGAGTGCCGGCAACGCGCGCTCGCGACGGAGGATCGGCGATGAAACTCCGTGTGTTGAAGTTTGCATTCCTTTGTATCGCGACGACGCTGTGCGCGATGCAATCCGCACAGGCGCGCGTGAACGTCAATGTCGGCGTGGGCATCGGTATTCCGGGGGCGTTCTACGCGCCGCCGCCGCCCGTATTCTTCATGCATCCCGCCGCGCAGATGTGGCCGCCTCCCGTTGTGTATTCGCGCCACGGCTTTTCTCCGTGGCACCGTCCTCCGCATTTCATGGGTCCGAGACACGTCCGGCATCCCGGCTGGGGACCGCCGCCGCCGCGCTGGCGCTAACGCTAGCGCGCCCCTTGCCCGATTACACGGCAAACAAAAAGCCACGGCTCGCGAAAGCCGTGGCTCACCTCAGTCCTCAGCGGTATCAGGCGCCGAGTGCGGGATCGCTATAGCTCGGGCGGCCCGTCTCGACGTGCCCTGCAATGCGGCGCACGAACGTCGCATCGCTATCGACGGTGATCGTCAGGTCGTACCAGCCGTACGCGTTGCGCAGGTCGAGATAAAGCTGCTCGGTGTCGCCGCCGGGCACGGTGCGCTGGATCTTCGTGCCCGGGTCATATGCGTTGACGATCGTGAACCGGCAACGCGCGCCGCCCTTGTTCTCGAGGCGCAGTTGCAGGTTGCCGTTCGCCACGTCGTAGCCCTCGGCCACTTCGGGGCGCGCCGTTTCATTGCCGCCGAGCCAGCCCAACCCGCCCGACTTGACCTGCGTGCCCGCGAAACGGCGCAGAAAACCGTTCGGCCCATGCACGCTGAAGTCGTACGCGCCGCTGGCGCCAATCGCGAACTTGTCCTGCAGATGCTTGCCGGCTTCGACCGTATAGGTGCGCGGCGCATCGGCGCTGCCCGCCGTGTAGACGAGGAACACGGCACCGGCGCGGCCCGAATTGACGAAGCGCGCGGTGACATCGCCCGCGCTGGCATTGGCGTCGAAGCGTACGAACAGCTCGTACGGGAGCGCGCGCGCGTTGCGCACGCCCGCTTCCTGCTTCGGCACGCTGCCCACGACCGGCGGCACCGGCACGTAGTCGGGGTGACGCAGTTTGTCGGGCGGCGCATAACCCGTCGTGGAGGGCAGCGCGGGGATCGCCGCGTTGGGCGTGGCGAAGTTGAATGCCGACGTGAGGTCGCCACACACGGCGCGGCGCCACGGCGTGATGTTCGGCTCGCGCAGGTCGTGATGCAGACCGAAGCGCTTCTCGATGAAGCGGATCACGGAAGTATGGTCGAACGTTTCCGAGCACACCCAGCCGCCGCGCGACCACGGCGAGACCACGAGCATCGGCACGCGCGGTCCGAGACCATACGGGCCGGCTGCATACTTGCTGCTGCCCGGGAAGATTTCGTTCGTCGTGTCGACGGTCGAGAGGCCGTTCGCGCTCGAAGCCGGCGGGAATGGGGGCGCCAGGTGATCGAAGAAGCCGTCGTTTTCGTCGTAGTTCACGAGCAGGACGGTCTTGCTCCAGAGGTCCGGGTTCGACGTGAGGATCTGCAGCACCTGGTCGACGTACCACGCGCCATAGTTCGCGGGCCAGTTCGGATGCTCCGAGTACGCCTCGGGCGCAACGATCCACGAAACCTGCGGCAGCGCATTGTTCGCCACGTCCTGCTTGAGCACATCGAAATAGCCGCCGCCCGCCAGCACGTTCGTGCCCGTGCGTGCGCGGTCATACAGCGGATTGCCGGGCTGGGCGTTCTGGTATTGATGGAAATACAGCAGCGAGTTGTCGCCGTAGTTGCCGATGTAGGGGTTGTCGCCCGTCCAGCCCCATGAGCCCTTGGCATCGAGGCCTTCGCCGATGTCCTGGTAGATCTTCCACGTGATGCCCGCACTCTGCAGCACTTCGGGATACGTGGACCAGCCGTAGCCGGCTTCCGCGTTGTCGACCACCGGGCCGCCGCCGCTGCCGTCGTTGCCCACCCAGCCCGTCCACATGTAGTAGCGGTTCGGGTCCGTCGAGGTCAGCGTCGAGCAGTGGTACGCGTCGCAGATCGTGAAGGCGTCGGCGAGTTGATAGTGGAACGGGATGTCGTCGCGCGTGAGGTACGCCATCGTCGTCGTGCCCTTGGCCGGCACCCACTGGTCGTAGCGGCCGCCGTTCCACGCAGCGTGCGTGGTGGGCCAGTCGTGCGGCAGATCCTGGAGGAACTGCAGGCCGAGGTTGGCCGCCGTGGGATGGAACGGCAGCACTTCGCCCACACCGGCTGCGAGCGGCTGGTTCCATACGGGTTTGCCGTTGGGCAGCGTGATCGCGCGGGTGTCGCCGAAGCCGCGCACGCCGCGCAGCGTGCCAAAGTAGTGGTCGAAGGAGCGGTTCTCCTGCATGAGGATCACGATGTGCTCGACATCGCGGATGCTCCCGGTGCGATTGTTCGCCGGAATCGCGAGCGCGTTGCGGATGCCCTGCGGCAGCATCGTCAGGGCGGTGGCCGAACCGGCGCTCATCGCGGCGGTGCGGAGAAAGTCACGGCGGCTTCTCGATGTCATCTTGTGGTTTCCATCTTCAGGTTGAGAAAGGCACGCACGGCATGCCGCCTCGACGGGCGGCAGGCGGCAAGGCCGCGCGGCCGGGTACGTCAATCGGCGGTGTGGATAACGGGTGTGACAAGCGGTTCGATTTGCGCGGCTTGTGTGTCTTGCGCGGTCCCGCCGGCGGGTAACTTCGCCGGCGACCGTACGGCGTTCGCGGGCAAGGCTACGCCGGCGTTTGCCATGCTGTTCGCACTATCTGGGAGATTCGATGCGCCCGCATCCGACGCCAGCGTGAATGCGTTGGCGAGCGGCGGGCTCGATGGATTGCTGCCTGGCCGCGTTTGCGCGAGTTCGCGTGCGGCGTTCGTGGTGAGCGCGGCGCGCGCGTCGCTATCGCGTGCGCTGCATGCGCCAAAGGCACACAGCGCGGCAGCGCATGCAAGCAGCATGGCAGGCGCACGCATCGTCGCGAATGCAGCGGGCAGGCTCAACCGTTTGCGCGACGCGCCCGCCAAAAGCAGGCGCGCCGGCGCGGATTCGACCGTCATCGAAGTCTCCGTCCAGATAGAGGCACAACAACGGCTCGAGGAGCGGCCCGAGCGGGGCCTCGCGCGCAACGCGTGCAACAGCGCAGACAGCGGCGAGGCAACGCCGAAGCATAGCGATGCCGCTTTTAAATTTTGTGACGGTGCGTGGGGCCGCTCGAATGGCGGCGCAGGCGGATCAATCCGGCACGTTGCGGATCTGCAGTTCCGCGTATCCGGTCGAGGAATCGAGCTCTCGCGAGAAACGATGGCTGGGCAGCAGTATGAGCAGCAGTTCCGCCGTGGTGCGCACTATGCAGCCGCGCGCGACGTGACCGCCCAGCACGCGGCCCTGCGCGTCGGACACCGACATGTGCAGGTGGGCGCCATCGGGCGACACCGAGCCCGCGAGCGTGAGGATTTCGAGGTCGCCGCGCAATCCGGTCGGCGTTTCGGCGCCGGCGAATCGCAACTGCGCGACGCTCAGGCTGCCGATGCCCTGGACGACGAACGCCGCATGCGAGGCTTGCTGGCCGAGCAAGCTTTCGACGGCAACGCGCAGATCGTCGCCGGGAGACAGCCGTACGGGATGGATTTGCATGCTGGGCTCGGTGTCGTCGTATGCGGGACAGGTTAGGCCGGGACGAAGCATGAGGCAAGCCGCGCCATGGGCAACGGCCCGCTCGAAGCGGGCCGCCCTTGCATGCGCGCCTTCACGCGCCGGTCACGGATGCGCGTAGATCGAACCGAAGCCGGGAATGTCGTGCGGAGCCGAAGCCGTCGCCGCGCCCGCTGCCGATGAACCATTCGCCATGCCGCCGAACGCCGAAGCCGCCGCGCCGTTCTGCGCACTCACCTTCGCTTCGGCGGCCTCGATGTGCTGCGGATTACACAAGGATACAAAAAACCCTCGCTATTCCTGCGTTTCGCCAGGCGACACCCCGTTCGGGCGCAGGCGCAAGACTTCCGTCACCCAAACCGCACGCAATACACCGGCGGCAAATGCGCCGAAACGAGCCGCCAGTTCTCGCCGCCGTCGTCCGAGGTCCAGAGCGAGCCCGTGGTCGACCCCATCGCCAGACGCGTACCGGAGTCGTCGACATCGAGCCCGTGCCGGTACACGAGGTCGTACGCGGGCGCCGCCGGCAAGCCGTTCGAAAAGCGCTCGAACGTGCGCCCGCCGTCGCGCGTGCGCGTCACGACGAACCGGCCATCCACGGGAACGCGGTACTGGTCCTTTTGGGCCGGCACGAACCACGCGGTGTCCGGCTCGCGCGGATGTACTGCGACCGCGAAACCGAAGCTCGACGGCTGCGCTTCGATGCGCCGCCAGTGCGCCGCGCCATCGGTCGAACGGAAGATTGCGCAGTGATGCTGGGTCCACAGCACATCCGGATTCGCCGCGCATTGCACCACGCGGTGCGGATCCTGCACGTTCGGTTCGCCGCGCCGCTCGGGCGGCATATAGTCGGCTTCCATGCCCTCGGCCGTGAGGCGCCAGCTCGCGCCGCCGTCGCGCGTCTGCCAGACGCCGCCGCACGACACGCCCACCGTCACGTGCTGGCTGTCGCGCGGATCGACCATCACCGAGTGAATGCCCGGCGCGTCGTAGCCGCCGCCCGCCCATTCGCGCCGCTCCGGGCGGTCCCACAGCGCCCGGTTGAGTTCCCAGCTGTCGCCGCCGTCGGCGGAGCGGAACAGGCCGCCCGGTATCGTGCCCGCCCACAGCACGCCGGGCTCGTCCGCGCCGCCGGGTTCTAGCGACCAGATCTGCTGGAGCGACCACGGCGCGGGCAAGCGGCCCAATGCGTCCGGTTCGCCGGACTGACTGTCCTCGGCCGGCTGTGGCGGATAAACGGGCGCGGCGCATTCCTCCCAGTCCGCCATGCCCGCACGCCGGCGATGCAACTTCACGCCGAAGTGGCCCAGGTTGAGCGCGGCATAGAGCGAGCCGTCGCGCGCGTCGGGCATCACCATGCTCACCGGCTCGCCGACGAACTCAGGTTCGCCGATTGTCCAGCCACCCGCTCCATCGGCTTGCAGAACGAACAGCCCCTTGCGGGTTGCGACCAGCAGTCGATCGCTCATCTCGCTTGCCCTCCTGTCGACCCAGAGTCCGCGCTCCGGTCCCATGCAACGTTGTGGTTCATCCGCCGGACAGCGCCTGCACGACGTACACCCGGCTCTGCTCGCCGAGCGGATCGCTCAAATGCTCCCGGTCGCGCAAACGAACGCCGTCCACGAACACCGCCAGATGCTTACGCAATGCGCCCTGATCGTCGAGGATATAGCCGCGCAAACGAGGCTGTTCGGCAAACACGGCATCGAACGCTTCGCGAAGCGTGCGCGCGTCGATCTCGCGCTCGGGCGTCGCGACGTGCCGCTGAATCGAAGCTGCGAAGAAGAGGTGCGCCATGGCGGTCCGGCGAAGCGGAAGTGGCCGCGTCCGCCGGTTCTGTAGTTTAGGCCATCTGCGAGGGGCTTCGAGACGCTTCGAGACGCTTCGAGACGATAAGGGAGCCCGGATGCCAGGCTGTCCTGCGATGCGGCGCAGCAAGCGCGGCGAGATCCGCTCTACCCCGCCGCAAGCAACGCCAGCCGTTACGGCGCGCTGCCTTCGGGCCCGGACTTGCCGCGCAGGCACGGTGCCGGCAAACGCATGCGGTACAGGGAAATGGCCTGGATCGTGAGCACGCAGAGAATCGCTGTGCCGTAGGCCGCCAGCAGGTTCCAGTGCGTGAGCGTGAGGCTCAGCACGAAGAAGAACGACGCGAAACCGAGCAGTCCTGTGGTCATGCCGCGCATCAGTTGCTGGGCAGCTTCATGACCGATCAGGCGGTGCGCGAACACCGCGAGGATGATCGCCATGAACGGGAACGACGCGAGCACGCCGCTCGCCTCGGGTCCGACGTAAGGCGCGATCAGTGTGACGCTTACGACGAGGCCGGCAATGAGCGTCATGCGCGACGGCAAATCCCACCAGGGCGGCGTGAGCCGCGCCGTTCTTGCCGGCTTGTTGGGAATCAGGTTGAGCGCCAGGGCGATGGCCAGAATCGCGAAGAGATAAAGACCGTTGGCAGGCAGCGCGCTCCATTGCAGCACGAGGGCCACGAGGGCAAACGTCGCGCCTGCGGCCGCCAGCGCCGCCTTCCACCCGCGCGCCGCGAGCCTGCAATAGACGACGCAAAACGCCGCCTGCGCAGCCGTCGCGACGAGCGATCCCGCAGTCGCCTGCGCGGCGAACGCCGGTCCGTGCTCCAGCGCGAGAAAAACCGAGACCGGCCCCGATGTGAGCGGCAGCCCCACGAGCAACCCGCCGACCGCTTCGCCCCAACGGCGAGCAGCAAGACTGGCGGCCATCAACAGCAGCGGCGTAACGACGAGCTTGAAAAGCAGAAGATCCATGATGAGCGACGCAATGCGGAGAATGCCAACCTTCAGGAATGCGCCGCGGGCGTAGGACTGGTTACGTTACGTCCTGCGGCTTCATGCCCATATTGAAGCCCGTCAACGTGGCTGACAAACCATTTGTGGTCATATAATGCGTGAGCAAAACTCACACGTCACACACGCACCCGGCTCCATGTTCGACCGCCTTCCCCCGCTGCAAACCCTGCGCGCCTTCGAAGCCACCGGGCGGCTTCTCAGCATGACGCTGGCGGCACAGGAGCTGCACGTCACGCACGGCGCCGTGAGCCGGCACATCAAGACGCTCGAAAGCCATCTGGGCGTGGCGCTGTTCCAGCGCCTCACGCGGCGCATCGTCCTGACCGAAGCGGGCGCCGAATTCCTGCTGGCCGTGAACCGCGCGCTCGCTGAACTGAGCAAGGAGTCCGAGCGCCTGCGCACGCACGACAGCGTCTCGCGCCTGAAGATCAACGCGAGCGTGTCCTTCGCGAACCGCTGGCTCGCGCCGCGCCTGCACCGCCTCAAGGCCCGCCATCCGGAACTCGACGTCCACCTCGACGTGACCGACAAATACGTCGATCTCAACGACTCGGATGTGGATGTGGCGATTCGCTACGGCAGCGGACGCTATCCGCGCGTGCTGGCCGAGCGCATTCTCGACGAGACCGTGACGCCAGTCTGCAGTGCCGACTATCGGGCGAAGATGGGCGGCATGGCATCGGTCGAGAGCCTCGCGCGCTGCACCCTGCTGCACGAGGGCGGCATGCTCGCGAACTGGGAGCAATGGCTCGCGCTGGCGGGACTAAGCGGCGTGCGCAGCGATCGCGGCACGGCCTACAGCCATGGCAGCCTCGCGATCGAGGCGGCGATCCGCGGCGAAGGCGTCGCGTTGGGGCGCAGCGTGATCGTGGCGGACGACATCGCGGCCGGCCGGCTCGTCGCGCCGTTCCCGCAGTTGCGTCTCGAGTCCGAGCGCGGCCATGATCTCGTCTACCGCATTGGCAGCCGCGAGGACCCCAAGGTGCGCGCCGTGCGTGACTGGCTCGGCGATGAAATCCGGCTCTTTCTCGCCGAGTCCGGTTGAGCGCGAATCAGGTTTCAGGCGGGCACAGCGGCCGGCAGACATGGCGCCACGGCGCGGCGAATGCACTCCACCGCGAAATCGACGTCTTCCGTCTTCGTGAAACGCCCGAGGCTCAGGCGCACCGTGCGGTTTGCCGCCTCCTCGCCAACCCCGATGGCCGTGAGGACGTGCGAGGGTATGCCCGCCGCCGAGTTGCAGGCAGACGTCGACGAAATCGCGAGGTCGCCGGTCAGCAGGAACGGGAAGAAGCCCGGCAGATCGATCGTGAGGCTCAGCGTATGGGGAATGCGCCTCGCGCGCGCGGCGTTGAGCGTGACGCCCGGCAACGCAAGCACCTCGGCCAGCAGGCGCTCGGCGAGGCGTGCAATACGCTCGCTGTCCGCTTGCAGCGCCTCGCGCGCAATCACGCACGCGACGCCCATGCCGACGATCTGATGCGTGGCCAGCGTGCCCGAGCGCAGGCCGCGCTCGTGACCGCCGCCGTGCATTTGCGGCGCGATGCGCTCGAACGCCTCGCGGCTCACATAGATCGCGCCGATGCCCTTCGGCCCGTACACCTTGTGCGCCGACATCGAGAGCAGGTCGATGCCCATTGCCTTCACGTCGATGGGCGTCTTGCCGAGCGCCTGCGCCGCATCGACGTGCAGCAGCGCGCCGGCGGCCTGCACCACGCGCGCAATCGCCGCGACGTCCGTGAGCGTGCCCAGTTCGTTGTTGACCAGCATGAGCGAGACGAGACCGGTGTCGGGCGTGAGCGCGGCGGCCACGGCCTCTGCCGTGATTTCGCCGTGCGCGTCCGGTGCGAGCCGCGTGACGGTCATGCCGCGCGCTTCGAGGCTCGTCATCGTGTCGAGAATCGCCTTGTGCTCGAGCTGGCTCGTGACGAGATGGCGCTTTTGCATCGCGCGGTCCGCGTAGCCCTTGAGCGCAAGATTGTTCGACTCGGTCGCGCCGGAAGTCCAGACGATCTCCCCGGCATCGGCGCCGATGAGCGCCGCCACGTCCTTGCGCGCCTGTTCGACGAGCCGCCGCGCCCGCTGGCCCGCGCCATGCGAACTGGAGGCGGGGTTGCCGAAATCGCCTTCCATGCCCAGACAGCCGAACATCGCCTCGATCACCCGCGGGTCCGCAGGAGTAGTCGCGGCATAGTCAAAGTAACGCCAATCGCCCTTCTCGCTCATCTTCGTTTCTCGCACAACGGAATGGCGAAAATGCTACGCGTCGGGCGCTAAAAAGTGGTTCCAAAATCAGGCGGATTCTCCAAAGGCCGGAGTATTCATTTCTCCTCGACCGGCGTATCGCGAAATGAAATTCTCGACATACCCGGCGCCTTCGGCACACAGTGCCGACTCACCCTTCGGGCATGGCGATGTCCGCACGAATCAGTTCGTCCGCGAGCATGAGTGCCTCCTGCCTTGCCAGCGGTCCCGTTGCGCACGGCCCCGGGCGCGGACAGCCGTCGAACGGATAGATGAGCCGCCCGTCGGTCTTGCGGCGAATCCGCAGCAATCCGTAGTAGCGGCCCGCGCCGTCGATCTGCTCGCCGCAGAAGACGTCGTAATCTGCCGCGCTGGTCGGGCGGCGCACGGCCTCTTTCGGCCTTTTCTCTGGCATGTCGGCACTCCGGGGCTATCCAGGGCGAGATATGCGGATGCCCAGCAAGCGTCGCGCCTGAGAGGGGCGTCGCACGGAATTCGGCGATAACGGGCACAATACGTGCCTGCGCCGCGCCGGACGCTGTGTTCGTGATTCGAACATGCCTTCCCAAAAGGGAGCCCGACCGGGAGCCCGACCGCCCCCGCGCCGCCGCACCGGAATCCCCCTTTTCACGCTGTCATGACCCACGATCTGCCCGAACGTCCAGCCACCGCCGCGCGCCCGGCGAACTCGCCGCGTTTCCTGCTGTTCCTGATCTGCCTGTTCGCCTCCGCCGGACAGCTCGCCATCGATATCTACGTGCCCGCGCTGCCGGCCATGGCGCGCTACTTCGCGACTTCGCCGCAGGCGATCCAGTCGAGCGTGTCCGGTTATTTGGCCGCCTACGCGCTCGGCCAACTCGTCTTCGGGCCGATTTCCGACGCCCTCGGGCGCAAGCGCGTGCTGGCCTTCGGCCTCGTGGTGTACACGATCGGCTGCCTGCTTTCGCTGGCCGCGCCGAACCTGGAAACCTTCGTGCTGGCGCGCTGCCTGCAGGGCTTCGGCATCGCCGCGACCAATCTGCTCGCAAAAGCCATCATCACCGACTCGTTCGTGGGCACCGCGCTCATGCACGCGTTCACCTACATGTCGATTACGTGGGGGCTCGCGCCGATCATCGCGCCGGTGATCGGCGCGCATCTGCAGGAGCTGTTCGGCTGGAAGGCCTGCCTCGTGTTCCTGCTCGTCTATTCGCTCGCGATGTGGGCGCTGCTGTGGCGCTTTCGCGAGACCTTGCGGCAACCAGTGCGTCTGGAACCGCGCACGCTCATCGCGAACGCGGGCAAGGTGCTCGCGAGCCCCGTGTTCCAGAGCTGCTTCCTCGCCCAGGGCCTGTGCTACAGCATCCTGCTCGTCTTCAACGTCGTCGGGCCGTTCATGGTGCAGAACACGCTGCACAGGCCGCCCACCTTTTTCGGCTATCTCGCGCTCGGCATCGGCCTGATGTATTTCCTGGGCGGCCTCTCGAACCGGCTCCACGGCCCGCGCCTGCCCACTCCGGAGCAGCGTCTGCGCGTGGGGGCGCGCGTGATGGCGGCCGCGGCAATCGCCATGCTCGTGCTCGCGCTCACGGTGGGCCTGCGCGTGTGGACGCTTGCCGTTCCCGTACTCGTGATGGGTCTCTCCGCGGGTGCGATGTATCCCACGCTGATGGCCAAGGGCAATTCGCTGTTCCCGCACATTGCCGGTTTGACGAGCGCGATCCTCGGCTGTGCGCTGCTGCTCGTTTCCTCGGCGATGATGGGGCTGGCCGGTTTCGTCTCCGTGCACGTGCTCACGCCGCTCGCGGTGTTCTTCGTGCTGCTCGCGCTCACCGTCGTCGTGATGGTGACGAAGCTGCTGCGCCACCTCGCGCAGAGCGACGCAGCCGCCGCCGCGCTCGCGCAGCGCAGCGGCGAGGCGGCCTGAGCCGCGACCGGTCAGGCCATTACCGGATCGCGCGCGCCACGTCCTGCAACTGCGTGAAGGCACGGTAACGCGCTTCGTGCAGCGCGGCGATCTCGCCCGTGGCCGGTGCGTAGACCTTGCTGATCTGCGACATCGCTGCCATCGCCTCGCGCGCGTTGCCGTATAACCCGCCAGCCACGGCGCCCAGCATGGCCGCACCCAGCAGGACGGGCTCTTCGGCGCGAGTGGCCAGCACGGGCTTGCCCGTTGCGTCCGCAAGCAACTGGCGCACGAGGTCGAGCCTGCCCGCACCGCCGCTGATCACGACCTGCTCGATCGGCGCGCCCGCCTGGGCCTGCACCTCGATGATCTGCCGCAGTCCATAGCCGATGCTGCCGATGCCCGCGACATAGAGCGCGACGAGGCTCTCCATGTCCGACTCCATGCCGAGTCCCGCGATGACGGCCCGCGCATGCGGATCGGCGAACGGCGCGCGGTTGCCGAGGAATTCCGGCACGACGTGCAGGCCTGCATCGTGCGCGAGGCGCACCGCGCCCGACCCGCCCTGCGCAGCCTGGGCCGCCAGCCCGGCGAGCAGCGTCGGCAGCGACTCGCCTTCGCTCGCCGCGCGGCTCGCGGCTTGCGCTGCGAGCGGATGCATCGTGAGCAGCCGCTCGATCGCCGCGCCCGCCACCGACTGCCCGCCTTCGTTGAGCCACGCCCCGGGCACCATCGCCGCGTAGTACGGTCCCCACACGCCGGGCACGAACACGGGGTCGCGCGTGGTCGTCATCGTGCAGGACGAGGTGCCGAACACATACGCGAGGCACGCCTCGGGCTGCCCTTGCGCGCCGACCGTGCCGATGCCGCCCGCGTGCGCATCGATCACGCCCGCCGCGACGGCGGTGCCCGCGCGCAGGCCGAGCTGCGCGGCGGCCTCCGGCGTGAGCCCGTTGCCAAGCGGCGTGCCCGGCTCGACGATCGTCTGACCGATGCGCGCGAAACCTTCGTCGGCCAGCACGCCAAGACCCACGGTGCGGAAGTAGCTCTCGTCCCAGCGCTGCTCGTGCGCGAGATAGGTCCACTTACAGGTCACCGTGCAGGTGGAACGCGCAAGATCGCCCGTGGCGCGCCACGTGAGGAAGTCGGTCAGGTCGAAGAACTGCCAGGCCGCGGCGAACACCCTGGGCCGGTTTTCCAGCAGCCACAGCAGCTTGGGCGTTTCCATCTCGGGAGAAATCTTGCCGCCCACGAAGCGCAGCACGTCGTGGCCCGTGGCGTTGATGCGCCCGGCCTGCTCCACGGCGCGATGGTCCATCCACACGATGATGTCGCGTTCGACCGCTTCGGACGGGCCAACGGGCAACGGCGCGCCGCCCTCGCCGAGCACGACGAGCGAACAGGTGGCGTCGAAGCCGATGCCGGCGATGTCCTCCGGCGAGATCGCAGCCTGCGCGAGCGCCTCCTTCACGGCGTGGCACACGGCGTTCCATATCTGCGTGCTCGATTGCTCGACAATCGCGCCGCTCTCGTGAAACACGGTGATATCGTGTTTCGCCGACGCCACCATGCGTCCGGCGGAATCGAAAATGCCGGCGCGGGCGCTGCCCGTGCCCACATCGACGCCGACGGTATGGCGTGCGCCGCCGGCCTGGTCATTTGAGGTCATGGCTCGTTGACAGTAGATTTACAGATCGACACTGTTCGGCAGGATCACGAGGTCGCGAATGGTGACATTGCGCGGCCGCGTGAGCATGAATACCACGGCATCGGCCACCTCCTTCGGCTGCATGAGACTGCCCTGGGCCAGCGCCTCGTCCATTTTCGCCTTGGGCCAATCGTCGAGCAAGGCCGTGACCACGGGGCCCGGCAGCACCGCGCCCACGCGCACGCCGTGCTTCGCGACCTGGCGGCGCACAGTATGCACAAACGCCTGCACCGCGAACTTCGAGGCTGTGTAGACGGGCTCCCACACCACCGGCACGACGCCCGCCACGGAACTCGTGAACACGATGTCGCCCGCCTTCTGCGCGATCATGTGAGGCAGCACCGCATGCACCGAGCGAAACGCGGCGTTGATGTTCAGGTTCAGCATGCGGTCCCACTCGTCGGGATTGCCGTTCGCCACTTCGCCGCCGATATACGCGCCCGCGTTGGCGTGGAAGATGTCGAGCCCGCCGGCGAGATCGAGAATCCTGGGCAGCATGGCCGCATGGTCCGCGGGGTTGAGCAGGTCCATGGCGAGCGGCAGCGCATCGGGGCCCAGTTCCGCGCAACATTTCGCGAGCCGGTCCTCGGCGCGGTCGATCAGCACGACTTTCGCGCCTTCGTCCACGAACGCGCGCGCGCACGCGAGGCCGATGCCGGACGCCGCGCCCGTAATGGCGGCGACCTTTCCCTTGATCGATTCAGACATGGGTGACTTTCTCCTTGAATCAGGTTCGAACGCCTCAGGCGCGGCCATGCGAAACGCGCGACTGGCGGGCGAGCGAATCGACGATCACCGCAATGGCCAGCACGGCGCCGGTAATCATGAAGCGCAGCGACGACGACAGGTTCAGCAGCGTCAGACCGCTCGCAATCGACTGGATCACGATAATGCCGAGCACCGCCGACCACGCGCTGCCGCGCCCGCCGAACAGGCTCGTGCCGCCGATCACGGCTGCCGCGATGGCGTTGAGGTTGACGTCGCCGGTGCCGGCCTGCTGGCTCGCCGAAGCGAGGCGCGCCGCGGTCAACACGCCGCCGATCGCGGCCAGGCTCGCGCACAGCACAAAGGCACTCGTATAGATCGCGCCGACCTTGATGCCCGCGCGCCGCGCGGCTTCGTGATTGCCGCCCACGGCGTGCATCGAACGGCCCCAGCGCGTGCGCGTGAGCGCGTACTGCATGACGACCGCGAGACCCAGAAAGAGGCCGAACATCAGCGGCACGCCACGCCCGCGGTTGAGATAGGCCACGACGATTTCGAGGAACACCGTGAGCGCCGCCGCGCGCCCGAGCAGGCCGGCAACCGAAGGCGCGGAAAGCCTGGCCGCATGGCGGCGCGCGCGGGTGCGCATGCCGAGCAGCAGAAGCACGATACCGGGCAGCAGCGCAATCACGTGCGAGACGACCGGCGGAATCACCATCAGCTGTCCGAAATTCACCATCGCCGAGCCGTACGGCAAATTGATCGAACCCGTCGAGCCGAGCACGTAGAGCTGCATGCCGAGGATGGCGAGCAGGCCCGCGAGCGTCGAGACGAAACTCGGCATACCTATCCAGTTGAGCAGCAGCGCGTACAGTGCGCCGATCACTGCGCCCACCGCAATGGCGGCGGCGACGGCGAGCAGCACGGGCCAGCCGTCGTTGACCCATAACGTGCCGACGAGCGCCGAAGCGAAGCCGCTCATCGAGCCCACCGAGAGATCGATCTGCCCGAGCAGCAGCACGCAGACAATGCCAAGCGAAATGACGCCGACCGTCGAGCAGTCGAACAGCATGTTCACGAGGTTGTCTGCGGAAAGAAACACGGGGTTCAGGCTCGTGAACACCGTCCAGATGATCACGAGCCCCGCGATGACCGGGAGCGAACCCAGGTCGCCCGAGCGGACGCGGTCGACGAACGCCGAAACGCTCTCGCCGACTCCGCTCGCATGCTTCACGCGCACGTCGCTGCGGTCGAGCAGCGGCTTCGCATCGGGATTTGAGCCGGGCTTCGAATCCGGCTTCGAATCCGGCTTTGAATCGGGCTTTGAATCGGGCTTTGAAGCGTCCGGGGTTTCATGCTGCGGAGCGCCATGGATAGTCTTGCTCATGATCGTTCCTTTCATTGGACGTCCTGTTGCGCCTGGCGGCGGCCCGCGCGGCGCGACACCGCGTTTTCCGTCGCCCCGGTGATCGCCGCCACGAGTTCGGCGTTGGAGGAATCGGGATAGAAAATCCCGTTGTTGCGGCCGAGGCGCAGCACGACGATGCGGTCGGCCACGGCGCGCACGTCTTCCATGTTGTGGCTGATCATGATGACGGCGTGCCCGCGGTCGCGCACGCGCTCGATCAGGTTCAGCACCTCGGCGGTCTGGGCCACGCCGAGCGCGGCGGTCGGTTCGTCGAGCATGATGAGCTTCGGGTCGAGCAGCAGGGAGCGCGCGATCGCCACGGTCTGGCGCTGGCCGCCCGAGAGCGAGGCGACCACGTCGCGCACGCTGGGAATACGCGCGGAAAGCTCGTTGAGGAGCGTCCAGGCCTTCACTTCCATCGTGACCTCGTCGAGCCGGTACGGGCTCAACTCGCGGCCGAGGAAAATGTTCGCCACGACGTCGAGGTTCTCGCACAGCGCGAGGTCCTGGAACACCGTCGCTATCCCCAGGTCGAGCGCCGTGCCCGGATCGGAAAGGTTCACCGGCTGGCCGCGGAACATGATCGTTCCGGCGCTCGGCTGATGCACGCCCGCAAGAATCTTCACGAGCGTCGATTTGCCCGCGCCGTTGTCGCCGACGAGGGCGACTACCTCGCCCGCATGCACGTCGAGCTCGATATCCGTGAGAGCCGAAACCGCACCGAAGTGCTTCGAGATGCCGCGCAGGCTCAGCACCCGCTCGCCGCTCGCGCCGCGTGTCGTGGCGCGGTTCGTAGATTCGTCAGTCATGAAATGGGTACCTCTTCGTTGCTCTCGGGGCCCGGCGCGCGCCGGGCCCGGCCATGCGCATCAGCCGCCGATGCCGAGCTTCTTGCAGCCCTCGGCGTAACGCCCCGTGCACAGGTCCGTTGCTTTCGCGAAGCCCTTGTCCACCACCTCGGCCTTGATGTTCTTCTGCGTGATGACGGCCGGCTTGAAGAGTTGCGTGGGCGTCTTGAAGAGCGTCGTCTCGCCCTTCACGGGCTTGCCGTCGAGAAAGCCCACGGCCACCTTCGCCGCCGCGCCCGCCACGATCTCGCTGGGCTTGAGGATCGTGTTGTACTGGTCGCCCGCGATGATCAGTTGCAGGCCCGCGGTGGTCGCGTCGTTACCCGTGACCGGCGGAACCGGATTGACGCCCGCCGCCTTGAAGGCCGCGACCGTGCCGCCTGCCGTGCCGTCGTTGGCGGCCACCACGCCCACGATCTGCGGCCCGAAGCGGGTGATCTGCCCGCTCACCCATTGTTGCGCCTTGGGCGGCGCCCACTCAGGCGTGTCGTACTCGGAGAGCGTCTTGTAGCCGCTGCCCTGCAGCCCTTCGTGAATGCCCTTCTTGATGAGCCCCGCGGCGGCGTCAGTCGGCGAGCCGTTCACTTCGAGCACGCCACCCTTGCTCCCGGCAACGCCCGACTCCTTCAGGTGCTGCACGAGCGACTGGGCAATGGACTTGCCGATTTCCTCGTTGTCGAACGACACGTAGTAATCGGCAGGCGTCGACGGCACGGGCCGGTCATACGCAATGACCTTGATCCCCTGGCTTTGCGCCATATGCACGAGCGAAGCGGCGGCCGTGGAATCCACCGGATCGAGCACGATCACCTTCGCGCCCTGGGCGATCACCGAATTGAACTGTTGCTGCTGCTGCGAGGCATCGGCATTCGCATTCTGGTAAAGCACCTTGCAATCGGGGCAGAGCTTGCCCATTTCGGCCTTGAAACCGGGGAAATCGTGCTGCTCGTAGCGCGTGGAGGCCTGGTCGGGCATCAGGAACGCGACCGTGCCACTCGGCGCGGCGTAAGCCGGCGTGATGCCCGCGAGGGCGAGACCGAGTGCGGCGGCGCCGATCAGTTGGGTGTGAAGTCGGGTCATTGGGTGTCTCCGTTTTTTGGTTGAATGCCTGCCGGGGTTGCCGGTGCTGTCGTGCTGCCTTGTGAACGCGTAAGTTCGTCCTGCGCAATACCCGAAATGCGCACTGCGTTTGAGTTTGAATGTCTCTTGCTGGGCGGTCCGCTAGCCGATCGCAGGCGCGCCGTACACGGCTTCGCTCTTGCTGGCCGCGCTCGCGGCATTCAGGCGCTGATACGATCGCCAGCGCGACGGCGACATTTCCTTGATCAACAGGAACTGGCGGTTGAAATTCGAGAGGTTGTTGAAGCCCACCTGATAACAGATGTTCGTGATGTTCAGTTCGCCCGACATCAGCAGCTGGCACGCCAGATTGATGCGCAACTGATTCACGTAGCGCACGAACGACACGCCCGTATGGCGGCGGAAATAGCGCGAGAATGCGCTGACGCTCTGCCCGGCCAGTTCGGCCAGCTCCGTTTCGCGCAGCTCCTGCGAAAGATTCTTGCCGATGAAGGCGAGCACGTGATTGATGCGCGTACCGGCATAGCGGGCCGGGTCGGCGCGATACGCCTCGCTTGCGAGCGCCGCGGGCTCCCCGCTTTGCACGAGCAGGTCGAGCAAATCGATGAAGAGCGTGACACGCCGCATGCCTTGTGCGCCCAGCATCTCGCGCAGGATCGGCTCGGCGGCCGCGCCCGTTTCCGGCGTGAACAGCAGCCCCCAGCACGAGGCGTCGAGCAGCGCCTGAACGCGCCTGAATTCGGGAAACGCATTGATCGCGCGGGCGATGAAATCCGCATCGAACTGGAGGACGAGACACCGTTCGTCCACCGGCTCGTCGTGCGGCACGCTGCTTACCCAGTTGTGCGGCAGGTTCGGGCCGATCATCACGAGATTGCCGGGCGCGAAGCTGCCGATGAAATCGCCCACGAAATACTTGCCCGTGGTCGCGGTGATGAGATGGATCTCGTACTCGGGATGGAAGTGCCAGCGCACCGTCCGATAGGGGTAGCCGTGCGACCAGACCTTGAACGACTCGTCGCGCGGCACGGCGACCAGTTCGAGGTCAGGCTGGGAATGTGTGGCGCAAGGCGCGCTCGTGTGCGCCGCGGCTGCCCCAAAGGTTTGCATCTCGACTCCTCCTGCACGGGTTTCTTCTTGTTTTGCGACGGCTGCTCGCGCATACGCTGGACCTGGCCTCAGACCGCGCGCCGCCATGACCGGAAAATTACCCGCCGCGGCGCGCATCCACCACTGAAAATCAGACCGCAGACTGATACTTTCTTGCATTCGGGTTAGTCCTGGGCCGATTCCCATGCCATGGAAGTCAACTTTTGTGCATGGCAACAGCCCTGGCGGGCGAACCCCGAAACGGGTCAACCACCCCAGGAACGGCAAATGTTGCTGCCAATCGCTCGCGTGCAAATCCGGAAAGCGGTCAAAAATCGCCACCGCACCCGTGCGACGGGTGCTCGTGCGGGTACTCGTGATGCGCAGGCAGGGAAAGTCCCGATGCGAAATCGTCCTATGACATCGGAAACGGAAATTGACGGGACTAACTTGATCGCTCAAGCGCGCCATTCGGGCCGCGGTTCCTGACAAGAGGACGTCTTATGCGATTCGCCGAAACTTGGCATTCCCCCACGCCGGGCCGGTCCCTATGGGACGACACGTCAACTCCCGACCACGACCAGCACGCCGCCCCCGCCGGTAGCGCGCACACGCTGCCACGCCGCGCCATTACCGCCGCTGCGCTCGGCAATGCAACCGAGTGGTTCGACTATGGCATCTACGCCTACGGGCTCGCCTATATCTCCGCGGCACTGTTTCCGGGCAGCACGGCAAGCGCCACGCTGTTCGCGCTCGGCACCTTTGCGATTTCATTTCTGATTCGCCCGCTCGGCGGCCTGTTCTGGGGGCCGCTCGGTGACCGCTTCGGGCGCAAGAAAGTGCTCGCGCTGACCGTGCTGCTGATGTCGGGCGCCACGCTGCTCGTGGGCCTTCTGCCGACCTATGCGAAAGCAGGCTGGATCGCCCCCGCCGCGCTCATCGTATTGCGCATGATCCAGGGCTTCTCCACCGGCGGCGAATATGGCGGCGCGGCCACCTTCATGGCCGAATACGCGCCCGACGCGCGGCGCGGCTTCTGCGGGAGTTTCCTCGAGTTCGCCACGCTGGCCGGCTTTTCGCTGGGCGCATTGCTGATGCTCGCGGCGTCGCTTGCGCTCGGCAACGATGCGATGCATGCGTGGGGCTGGCGTCTGCCGTTCCTCGTCGCGGCACCGCTGGGCTTGATCGGTTTCTATCTGCGTTCGCGCATCGAAGACACGCCCGTGTTCCGCGAGATGGAAGAGAAGTTCGAACAACAGGAGCGGGAGCGCCCGGCCATTTCGCTGCGCACGCTGCTGCGCGAGCATCGCGTGCCGCTCGTGCTGCTGGGCGGGCTCGTGGTCGCGCTCAATGTCGTGAACTACGTGCTGCTCGCGTACATGCCCACGTACATGCACAAGGAACTGGGCGTGAGCGAGAACATGTCGCTGCTCATTCCGCTCATCGGCATGCTCACGATGATGGCCTTGCTGCCGTTCGCGGGCCGGCTCTCGGATCATGTGGGCCGCAAGACGCTCTGGTGGTTCTCGCTCGTCGGGCTGTTCGTTGCCGCCGTGCCGATGTTCCTGCTGATGCGCCACGGCGTGGGCGGCGCGCTGATCGGCTTCGCCGTGCTCGGGCTGCTCTATGCGCCGCAGCTCGCGACCATCTCGGCGATGTTCCCCGCCATGTTCCCGACGCACGTGCGTTATGCGGGGATGGCGATTGCCTACAACGTCTCGACCTCGCTGTTCGGCGGCACCGCGCCGATCGTGAGCGACTGGCTCGTGGACAAGACCGGCAGCCCGCTCGTTCCGGCCTACTACATGATGGCCGCGTGCGCGGTGGGCGCCATCGCACTGTTCTTCGTGATCGAGACGAAGGGATGCTCGTTGCGCGGGCAACAGGTGCCTGGCAAGGCGCAGCAGTAACGGCATGGCGGGCCGCTCGCGCCCGTCATGCGCCGCCTGAAATGCCCGACCGCGTGCCGGGCATTTTGCTTTGCAGCGGTTAGGGCCCGTTATGAATGTGAACAGGCCCTAACGTTTGAAAATGACCTCGGTCGTCGCGGGATCGATTGGCGAGGACGAATGCTGGTGGAAAATCTTCCAGCCCTCGCCCGTTTGCCTGAGCGTCGCGGTCATGCGATTGTCCATCGAGCGCAATGCGTCGCCGTCCGCCGCCACCGCTTTGTAGGTCACGAAGGCATGGACCACGGCGAGGTCCCCGGAGACAGCGGTCTGCGCCTCGCTGAAGTCCACGATCACGCGGTCGGTGCCCAGCGAACCGAACCAGCCCTCCACCATGTTCCGCCATGACGCGATCCCCTCGTACGTCCAGGCGCCCCACATGTCGAAGGCCAGGATGTCCGGGTCGTACAGCGCGACGAACGCATCGACGTCTTTGGCCAATACCGCGGCTTTGTATTGGTGCAGCACCTGCAGGATCGGATCGGCAGCTTTGTCCACTGTGTTGTCTCCTGAACCCGGTTGCGTGGCGAAGGAACGGCTGCTTATTAAAGCAACGCCGCCCGGCCTCTGTCCAGTGAATTCGCCGCCCAGCGTTCGAGGTGCACGAAGCGTTAGCGGGCGGTCCTGCGAAACGAATCATGGCTCGCGGCGGATTCCCTGTGTGCGGCAGCCTTGCTCTGCGGACGCAGCAGCAAATAAAAGGCGGCGCCATGCGTAATCGCCAGCAGCGGCACGACGATCACGGGAATCACGTACGTTGCGCCCAGTTCTCCCACATGCACAGAAACGCCGGCCTGGATGGCGTGGTAGTAGGCGAGAGCCAGATCCACTGTGCCTACGAGATTGAACGCCACGACGAAAAACCAGAAGACTGGACGCTTTCTCGCCGCGAGTAGCGCCAGCATGGCCAGCGCACCCGTTGCGAGGTCCCCATAGGCCGTGGGCACGGCGAAACTCGCGGGCAGGTCCGGACTCACGACGCCCGACAGCATGAAGACCAGCCCGAAGAAGCGGAAGCTGTGCAGCGTGGCGATCGCGCGCTGTGCGTCGAATGCGTCCATCGACTTGAGTCGGGGCCAGATGTACACGGTAAAACAAAGGAGCCACGCGACATACCCGAGCGCGAGATGCAAGCGAAAGATCGATTCCGGTGACATGTTGCCTCCTGTCAGGTGCTTTGCAATGTGCGGATGAAATGAAGAGCGATCATGCGGCGCGACGCCGGAACAGTTGCCGCAGCGAAAGCGCATGCAACAGGATCGAGCTGGGCACGACGAACGCGGGCGTCAATACATACGGCCAGGTACCCGCGTTGAGGCTCGGCCTATCCGGCGCAATCAGCTGGAACCGGCCGGGCGCCGTGAGCCTCCCCAAGGTCACGGCCACGGCGAAATCGGCGAGTCCGAAAATGTTCCAGACATCGGCTGGCACGTTAGGTGTACCATCGATTCCCGCGAGCGACTATTCATCACAATGTTGATGCGTCATGAAGCAGAACTTCACAGTCAGGCAAGGTGCGCTCGATGGCGTGGAGGCGTTCCTGTGCGTAGCCAGGCACCGCAGCTTTCGCAAGGCGGCAGCGGACCTCGGGGTGACGCCTTCGGCTATCAGCCAGGCGGTGCGTGTGCTCGAAGAGCGCATCGGCGCGGCGCTTTTCGTGCGCACCACGCGTAGCGTCGGCCTGACCGAAGCCGGCGACCGGTTTCTTTCGCGCGCCAAGCCCGCCTTCGAGGAACTGGTCGCCGCCAGCGAAGCCGCGCGCGATCTCGGCCAGCGCCCTACGGGTCTGTTGCGGCTCTCCGTGCCGCGCGCGGTCGTCCCGCTTCTGCTCGAGCCGCTGCTCGCTTCGTTCTGCCAGGCTTATCCCGAAGTAGAGGTGGAAATCGCCGTGAGCAAGGAAGTGGTCGATCTCGCGGCGGAAGGCTTCGATGCCGGCATCCGGCTCGGTCATCTCGTCGCCGCCGACATGGTGGCGGTGCCGCTGACACCGCCGTTTCGTCTCGTTGTCGTCGGTAATCCTGCCTATTTTTCCGGCAACAAACGGCCCCGCCACACCGGCGATCTGCGCCAGCACGCATGCCTGCGCTGGCGGCGTTCCAGCGGCGCACTGGCCTCCTGGTCATTCGACGACCATGGGCACGCCGTGGAGATCGTCGTCTCCGGGCCGCTGATCGCGAGCGACTTCCCGACCATGATGGGCGCGGCGCTCGAAGGCATCGGCCTCGCGCAGCTCCCCGAGCCGATGGTTTCCGACGCGGTGCAAGCGGGCAAACTCGTGCGCGTGCTCGACGCCTACGCGCCGATGCTGCCCGGCGTGTTTCTCTGCTACCCGAGCCGCCGGCAGATCATGCCCAAGCTGCGCGCATTCATCGACCATGTGAAGAGCCGCAAGGCGGGTGCGGCTCCAACCAGGGGCCGTTGAACCCACCCGCGGCGCTTCGACGTCAAGCGATGCGCTCCCACGCGCCCGATCGGGCCGAACGGAACACGGCATCGATCACGCGCATGTTTGCGCAGGCGTCTTCCAGCGCAATCGCCTGGGGCGCGCCGTTCAAAATCGCCTCGGCGAATACCGCCGCTGCCACGCCGTATTGATCGCATACCGGCAGTTCCAGCCAGCGATCCGCTTCTCCCTGCCTGCTCAATAAAAGCCGCGTAGGCCGGTCATTGGGCGCGTTGAATGGAATCTCGACCTCGACTCGCCCGGTCGTGCCGTGAAACTGCATGCGCTGGTAAGGATGGGTCTGAGTGGAGTAAAAGAAGCTCGCTTGCACGCCGTCGAAGTCCATCAGCACGGAGCCAAGGCGGTCCACGGCGAACGACGGGTCGCGCTCCATCAGCGCGACCACGCGCTTCGGCTCACGCCCGAGAATGAGGCGCGACGTCGTGATGGGATAACAGCCGATATCCAGCAAGCCGCCTCCGCCCATTTCGCCATGGTTGCGAATGTCCTGCGCATTGGTGTTGTAGTAAGTGAAGCCGCCGGTCACCGCCCGCAATTCGCCAATCGCGCCTTCTTCGATCAACGCCCGCACCTTTAGCCACTGTGGATGCGTGCGCACCATGAAAGCTTCCTGGATATACCGCCCGCTCTTGTCGCGCGCCGCGATCAATCGTTGCGCCTGTTGCGCGTCGAGCCCGATCGGCTTCTCGCATAGCACATGCTTGCCCGCCTCGACGGCCTTGATCGTCCACTCCACATGAAGGTGATTGGGCAACGGAATATAAACCGCATCGATTTCCGGGTCTGCCAGCAGCGCCTCGTAACTGTCGTACGCGTGCGCGAGACCATATTTCGCCGCGGCAGCCTGGGCCTTTTCTGCTGAACGCGAAGCAATCGCTTTTACGCGGCACTTCGGTGCATGGCGCATGGGCACGACGACCTTGTCGTTGATCTTCGATGTACCCAGGATGCCCCAGACGATTTCATCCTTTGGCATGACGTTCCCTCTGGATTCGATTATGTGTTGCCCGGAATGGGCTGAATGGAACTCACTATTAACGAGCTGAAAAACGAGCGCTGCAAAGCGGACTGCAAACACTCGAATGGAGGAGTTTACACCCGCGAAAACCCTCGCCTCGCACGTCGCGAACGTGTCTTGCAACAACTGATAACAACTGACGGCGAGATGAAAGCAGGGCGTCACGAGAGATTCGCCTTCCTGCCCCACATTGCTCGGGCTGTGCGCAAGTCCCTCGCAGTTCCCCCCAATGCAATACAAAAACGAGGTGAATGATGGAGAATACGACCCGGTGGTCGCGGTTAGGCGCAGTCGTTGGCGCGAGTGCCATGGCACTTGCGGGTGTGCACTCGACGGCTTATGCAGGCGACATGAAGGATGTAAAGCATGTCCTGCTCATCAGTTTCGACGGTCTGCATGAACAGGACGTGGCCCGCTGCATCGGCAGCAATGCCTGCCCCAATCTCGCGCTGCTCGCGAAGTCTGGCGTGACCTACACGAACGCCCACACGCCGCATCTGTCCGACTCGTTCCCTGGCCTCACGGCGCTGGTGACGGGCGGCTCGCCGAAGAGCGCGGGCCTTTTCTATGACGTGTCATATGACCGTACGCTCTACGCACCGCTCGATTCTCACTGCAAGGGCCCGCAAGGCTGGAACGTCGTGTTCGACGAGACGACCGGCATCGATGGAGAGAACGGCGGTGCGCTGGTCCACCTCGACGGCGGCGGCGCGTTCAATCCGCAGGCCATTCCCTATGCGAAGGTCAATGGCGTTTGCACGCCCGTGTACCCGCATAATTACATCAAGACGAACACCGTCTTCGAAGTGATCAAGCAGAACATCCACGGCGCGCGCACCGCGTGGGCGGACAAACATGCGTGGGGCTATGACTGGGTGAACGGGCCTTCGGGCAAGGGCGTGGACGATCTGGCGCGCACCGAGATCAATTCGATCGACCCCAGGACGGGCACGAATTATCTGGATACCTACACGCACACCGAAGTCTTCGACGACATCCACGTGCAGGCGCTGATCAACGAAATCGATGGCCTCGATTCGACGGGCAAGACGAGCGCGCCGGTGCCCACGATGTTCGGCACGAACTTCCAGACGCTTAGCGTCGCGCAGAAGTCGCCGGTGGCGAAACAAGGCGGATATCTCGACGCCGACTTCACGCCGGGCCCGCAGGTCGCCGCCGCCATCACCTACCTGGACAACTCGCTTGGCCGCGTCGTGCAGGAACTGAAGCAGCGCAATCTCTACTCGTCGACGCTCATCATCGTGACGGCCAAGCACGGCCAGTCGCCGACCGATCACTCGAAGCTGGTGAAGAACGGCGACACGCTCACGAAGCTGCTCGAGGCCAACAACTATCTGGACCCGAACGGCAACTTCGGCCAGAACAACACGAAGACGGGCAACCTGAACGACGGTTCGGGCCTCTCGGGCACGGGCATGGTGCAGACCGACGACGTGGGTCTGATCTGGCTGCGCGACCAGAGCCAGAAGGACGCCGTGGTCAAGACGCTGCAGGCGAACCTGAGCTGTAATGCGCCGGGCATCTGCGCAGACGGCCCGCAGGCGTACATCCTCACCGGCGACCGCCTCGCGGACTGGTTCGGCAATCCGTCGAACGGCCGCACGCCGGACATCGTCGTCCAGCCGAACCCGGGCGTAATCTATACGTCGAGCACGGCGAAGGATGAGGAGCACGGCGGCAACGCGCCCGACGACAGCCATCTGGGTCTCGTCGTGTCGTTCCCCGGCATTCGCCACGCCGGCCGCAGCGACGACCACTACGTCTTCACGACCCAGGTCGCACCGACGATCCTGAGCGCGCTCGACGTGGATCCGCATCTGCTGCATGCAGTCCAGCTCGAAGGCACGCATCGCCTGCCTGGGCTGGGTCTCGACGAGAAGTAAAAAGAGGCTGGCTGCGGCAGTCATCGGAGGTTCGATGGCTGCTGCGCCAGCGGCCCGCTCAAACCGTCTGCAGCCCTTCGATATCGCAGATGCGAATCAGCTTGCCTTGGGCGTCGATCAGGCCGCGCTTCTGGAAGCGCGACAAGATCCGGCTCACCGTTTCGAGCGTGATGCCCAGGTAGCTGCCCATGTCCTCGCGCGACATGCGCAGACGGAATTCCGCCTGCGAATAACCGCGCTGCCAGTTGCGCGACGACACGTCGAGCAGGAAGGCCGCCACGCGTTCTTCGGCGGTGAGCGAGCCCAGCACCATCATCTGCGAGGCTTCCTGGTTGAACTGGTCGCCCATGAGCCGATGCAGCCGGTCCTGCATCGTGCCGCTTTCGCGGCACAAGGTCTTGAGCGCGGCGTAGGGAAGCGTGCAGATCGAACTGTCTTCGAGCGCAACGGCGCTGAACGCGTGCACGTCGGTGGCGATGCCGTCGAGCCCCAGCGCGTCGCCCGCGAGACGCAGCCCGGTGATCTGCTCGCGGCCGTCGCGGTTGACGATCAGCGTCTTGAGCGAGCCGGAGCGTACCGCGTACAGGCTGTCGAAGCGGTCGCCCGAGCGGTAGAGCGCCTCGCCGCGGCGCACCTTGCGCGCCGCGCAGATCAGCGCCTCGAGCTTCGGCAGTTCTTCGGTTGGCAGCCCTTGCGGCATGCAAAGATGGCGCATGGCGCACCCCGAGCAGCGTGCGCTGGGCTGCGCTGCGGTGAGAGGAGCACGGCTGCTTTGGCGCACGACGATAGCCGATCCTGCGACGGGTGAGAGCATCGAACGACTCCTTCTTTACCATTTTTTAAGATCTCGACGCATTGTCACACCATGCGCGTGCGTCAATGTGGTGGCAAAATGCCGCGCACCAGAACCACGCACCTTTGAGCCTTGTCAGGCAACGGTTTCACGGCCTGTTGCGCAAACGCAAGCGACCGAAAAGCAACACCTTTGCAAGCCCTGCGGGAACAAAACGGGAACAAAAGAGCCGCCGTACTGGCGTACGGCGGCTCGTGGCATCGAACCGTCAATGGTTGAGGCACGCTTCGCCGCTCATCCCGCCACCAGAGTGCGCTCGGCCACCTCGTCCACGGCCTGCTTGACGATGCCGACGATTTCGTCGGCCTCTGCGCGCGTCATGACGAGTGGCGGGGCAAAGCCCAGGATGTCGCCATGAGGCATGGCGCGCGCGATCACGCCGCGCTGCAGCGCCGCCGCCGAAACCTTCGGCCCGATCTTCAGCGCCGGGTCGAACGGCTTGCGCGCTTCCTTGTCGGCCATGAACTCCAGCGCCGCCAGCATGCCCACGCTGCGCACCTCGCCCACGAGCGGATGCGCGCCGAACGCCTCGCGCAGCTTCGCGCCGAAGTACGAGCCGACCTGAGCGGCGTTCTCCACGAGCTTGTCGCGCTCGAGGATCGCCAGATTGGCGAGCGCCGCGGCGGCACATACCGGGTGCCCCGAATAGGTCCAGCCGTGCCCCATCGGCCCGTGTTCCTGCGAGCCGCGCGCAATCACGTCCCAGACCTTCTCGCCCACGATCACGCCGGAAAGCGGCGCATACGCGCTCGTGAGGCCCTTCGCGACGGTGATGAGATCCGGTTCGATACCGAAGTGCTGCGCGCCCATCTTCGAGCCCAGACGCCCGAAGCCGCACACCACCTCGTCGGAGATCAGCAGGATGTCGTGCTTGCGCAGCACCGCCTGGATGGCCGGCCAGTAGCCTTTGGGCGGCTCGATGATGCCGCCGGTGCCCATCACCGGCTCGGCGATGAACGCGGCGACCGTGTCCGCGCCTTCGCGCGCGATCAGCTTTTCGAGTTCTTCCACGCAGTACGCGACGAACTGTGCCTCGTTCATGCCCGCGGGCGCCTTGCGATACCAGTGCGGGCAGACCGTATGCTTCACGCGCTCGATCGGCAGATCGAAATGCTGATGGAAGCTCGGCAGGCCGGTGAGGCTGCCCGTGACGATACCCGAGCCGTGATAGCCGCGATCGCGCGAGATGATCTTCTTCTTGTTCGGACGGCCCAGCACGTTGTTGTAGTACCAGACGATCTTGACCTGCGTTTCGTTCGCATCCGAACCGGACATGCCGTAATACACCTTCTTCATGCCGGCCGGCGCCCAGTCGATGATCCTCGACGACAGCCCGATGATCGCATCCGACGAGTGTCCGACGTAGGTGTGATAGTAGGCGAGCTGCTTTGCCTGCTCGTACATGGCGTCGGCGACTTCGGTGCGGCCATAACCGATGTTCACGCAGTAAAGGCCCGCGAACGCGTCGATATACTGCTTGCCCTGATGGTCCTCGATGCGGATGCCCTTGCCGCCGCGCACGATCTTGCCCGGCAGCGCGCCGCTCTCGTGGTCGTAGGCGTGCGTGGACGGGTGCATGAAGTGCGCGCGGTCCTGCTCGAAAAGTGCGTCGATGCGTTGAGTCATGTTGTCCTCCTCCTGATTCCGGTTCAGGCCATGGCCGCGAGCGGCAGGCCGAGATTGCCAAGACAAAAATATTTGGTTTCCACGAAGGGCTCGAAACCCTCCGCGCCGCCTTCGCGGCCAAGGCCCGAGGCCTTCATGCCGCCGAATGGAATGGGCGCGCCCGTGAACTTCACGCCGTTCACCGAGACCATCGCGAAGTCGAGCCGCCGCACCAACCGGAAGATCGTATCCATGCGTGTCGCGCACACGTAGGCCGCGAGGCCATACTCCGTGTCGTTCGCCTTTGCGATCGCTTCGTCGAGCGTGTCGAACGCGCAGACTGCCGAAATGGGCGCGAAGTTTTCCTCGTCGTACACGCGCATGCCGGGCGCGGCATCGGCGATCACGGTGGGCTCGTAGTACCAGCCGCCCAACGCATGCGGCTGGCCGCCCGCGACGATGCGCGCGCCCTTTTCGCGTGCATCGGCCACGCGCGCCGCCGTGCTGTCGAACGCGGCCTGGTGCATGAGCGGGCCCACGTCCACGTCTTTCTCGAACGCCGGTCCGGTCTTGAGCGCGCGCACCGCCGCCGCATAACGCTCCACGAAAGCTTCGTAAAGCGGCCGCGCCACGAACATGCGGTTCGCCGCGCAGCAGTCCTGGCCCGAGGTCTGGAACTTCGCGCCCACCGCAATCTTCACGGACTGGTCGAGATCGGCGTCTTCCGTGACAATGAACGGCGCATTGCCGCCCAGTTCCAGCGCCACCTTCTTGATCCCCGCATGCGCCGCCGCCTGCGTGACGAGCGAGCCCACCCGCGTCGACCCCGTGAAACTCACGGCACGCACACGCGTGTCGCTCACCAGCGTTTGCATCGCCATGTGCGGCTCGCCGAGCACCACGTTGTAGACGCCCGCCGGAAAGCCCGCCTCCTCCGCGAGCTGCGCCAGGGCGAGCGCCGAATACGGCGTTTCGTGAGCGGGCTTCACGACGACCGTACAGCCGGCTGCGAGCGCAGCGGCGGCCTTGCGCGTGATCATCGCCACCGGAAAATTCCAGGGCGTGATGAGCGCCGCGACGCCCACCGGTTCCATCACCGTGGCCAGATGCGCGCCGTCGATGTGCGTGGGGATCGTACGGCCTGCCAGGCGTTTCGCCTCGTGCGCATACCATTCGACGAAGCTCGCCGCATAGCGGATTTCGCCGCGCGATTCGGCGAGCGGCTTGCCCTGCTCCAGCGAGAGCAGCGCCGCCAGATCCTCCTGATGGCGCACGATCCGTTCGTGCCAGCGCATGAGCGTCGCGCTGCGCTCTGCCTGCGAAACCCAGCGCCACGATTCGAAAGCGCGCTGTGCGGCGTCGACTGCACCGGTGATCTGCGCCCGTACGAGCATGGGCACGTGGCCGATCACCGACTGGTCCGCCGGGTTCTGCACGGCTACGGTGGCCGCGCTGTCGCTATGCACCCAGCGGCCGTCCACGTAGCACAGCGATTTGAACAGAATGGGGTGTCCTGGCAGCATCTCGTCTACTCCTTGTCAGACCTGTCGATATGCCATCCATTCTGACGCGAGCGGCATCGCGAATTTTTTTGTTTTCAGTGCCGTACACTTGCGCTTTTTTTGGAACCGCCGCGCGCGAGCGCGAAAAATTCACGCGTTTTCGAGGGCCCACGCAGGCGCGTGGTTGGGCGTGCACTTCACCACCTTCGTCACGATGTAGGTGAAGTAGCGCTCGATGCCGAGATCCTCCATCAGCAGCGCGTCGATAAAGCGCTGGTAGTGGTCGATGTCGCGCGCCATCACGTGCAGCACGTAGTCGACCCCGCCGCCCGTGGCATAGCACTGCATGACTTCATCGGCTGCGCTCACGCGCTCTTCGAAGCGCCGCATGTCGGGCGCCGTATGGCGCGATAGCGTCACCTCCACGACGATGCGGCTGCCACGCATCGCGCCCACCCAGTCCACCTCGGCGTGATAGCCGCGTATCACGCCGCTTTCCTCGAGCTTGCGCACGCGCTCCCAGGCCGGCGAAATGGAAAGACTGACCTCTTCGGCCAGCTTCGATTTCGTGATGCGGCCGTCGCGCTCGAGGATGCGCAGGATGGCCAGATCGTAACGGTCGAGCTTGATCACGGCGCGTTCATGCCACCACGGGCAGGTTGCGTTCGACGACGTCGGCAACCACGGCCACGGTATCGCCCGCCTGCACGAGCCCCGGGAAATGGCGCGCTGCGAGCAGCCCCCCGCGTCGCGCGCGATATTCCACGGCGCGCGCGCCGGTGCGGTCGATGTCGTGCACGCGCGCGAGCACTTCGCCCGCCTCGACGGTATCGCCCAGATCGCGGCACATCTCCAGCATGCCGCGATGCTCGCTCGTGGTGTAGCAAGTGCCGTCGGGCATGTCCAGCAAGGTGGTCGTGCGCGGGCCGCCGCTGCGCTCGCCGGCCTTGCGCTCGATGACGCCTGCGTGCGCAAGAAAACCGCGCACGCCGCGATCCGCAATCGCCACGCTCCGCGCGGTGGACGTGCCGCCGCCGCCCAGTTCGGTCGAAACGAACACCTTGCCCGCTTCCTCCACGGCGCTGTCGAACAGCCCCACGCTATCGAGTTCCAGCATGCGCATGGAGTACGGCGCGCCGAACGCACGCATCGCACGCTCGCAACGCGCCTGCTGATCGCCGTCGGGCAGCACATGAATCGCCGCGAACGGCACGAAGTCGAGCGTGCGCCCGCCCGCGTGAATGTCGAGCACGTAATCCGCGCGCGCGAGCAACTCGCGTTGAAAGTAGTCGGCAATCTTTTCGGTCACGCTGCCGTCGGGACGCCCCGGAAAGCTGCGGTTCAGATTGCCCGCGTCGACCGGCGAGGTGCGCGTGCCCGCACGAAACGCGGGATAGTTCATGTACGGCACGATGATCACGCGGCCGTTCACGTCCGCGGCCTGCAACGACCCCGCCAGTTTGGCGAGCGCGATCGGCCCTTCGTATTCGTCGCCGTGATTGCCGCCCGTGAGCAGCACGGTCGGCCCCTCGCCGTGCCTGACCACGGTAAGCGGAATCATGATCGCGCCCCACGCGGAATCGTCGCGCGAATAAGGCAGCCTCAGGAAACCGTGTTGCACGCCACTGGCGTCGTAATCGACGGTCGGCGTAATCGGTGACGCACGCATCGGCGCTACTCCTTCACGAACAGTTTGCGCGGCGTGGTGCAGAACGTTTCGACGCCGGTTTCGGTAATCAGGATGCTTTCAGTGATTTCGAGGCCCCAGTCGTCGAGCCACAGGCCCGGCATGAAGTGAAACGTCATGCCGGGTTCGAGGACGGTGCGGTCCCCGGGGCGCAGGCTCATGGTGCGCTCGCCCCAGTCGGGCGGAAAGCTCGCGCCGATGGGGTAGCCGCAGCGGCTGTTCTTTTCGATGCCCGATTTGCGCAGCACCGCAAAGAACGCATTGGCGATGTCCTCGCACACGTTGCCGGGCTTCGCGGCGGCGAGACCCACCTCGATGCCTTCCACCACGGCTTTCTCCGCCTCGAGAAAGTGCTTGGGCGGCTTGCCGAGATAGACCGTGCGCGACTGCGGGCAGTGATAGCGGTGGTAGCAGCCCGCGATCTCGAAGAAGGTGCCCGCGTTCGCCGTGAATGCCGAGTCGTCCCATGTGAGGTGCGGGGCAGCGGCGTCGGCGCCGGTGGGCAACAGCGGCACGATGGCGGGATAGTCGCCGCCGTGGCCGTCCACGCCCGTGATGCCCGCTTCATAGATCTGCGCAACGAGGTCGCACTTCCTCATGCCCGGCTCGACCACGTCGAGAATGCGCGCGTGCATCTTCTCGACGATGCGCGCCGCGACACGCATGTACTCGATCTCGCGCGGCGACTTCACCGCGCGTTGCCAGTTCACGAGCGCGGTGGCGTCCACCCAGCGCGCCGCGGGCAAATGGCGCTGGAGCGACGCGTAGGCCGCCGCACTGAAATAGTAGTTGTCCATCTCCACGCCGATGCGCAGCGTGTCCCAGCCGCGCGCGGCGATGACTTCCGTGCCCAGATAGTCCATGGGGTGGCGCACAGGCGACTGAACGTAATGATCAGGATAACCGATGATGTTTCCGTGGGACATGAACGCCGTGCGCTTTGCGCCGTTCGCGTCCTGGCCGCGACCGAACCAGACGGGTTCGCCGTCCATGGTCAGCAGCACGCATTGGTGGACATAGAACGACCAGCCGTCGTAGCCCGTCAGCCAGTTCATGTTGGTCGGGTCCGTGACGATCAGCAGATCGATGCCTTCGTCCTGCATTGCGCGGCGCGTCTTCGCGATGCGCGCGTCGTATTCGCTGCGTGCAAAAACGAGGCGCGGCGCCACCTCACTCCTTTCAGTTGCTGCGGACATCTTTCCCTCTCAGGGCATGACTGCGTTGTGAAACACCGCGCCCGCGCCGGCCGCGCGGGCGCGCTGCAAGGCGAGAACGGCAATGGCGGTGTCCTGCGCCCCGGTGCCGGTGAGGTCGCAGATCGTGATGTCATTGGCTTGCACGCGGCCCTCGCAGCGGCCCGCGATCACTTCGCCCAACTCCGCGAAGCCGCGATCGGGCGCGACCTTGTGCGCTTCGATCGCGTGCCTGAGTTCGCCGAGCACGCGCGTTTGCTGCAAGCGGTCGCAGACATAGCGCGCCGATTCGAACACCGAGGGCGCGAGCTCGTTCTTGTACTCGGCATCGGAGCCCATGGCCGTGAGGTGCAAACCGGCGTGCAGGTCTGCCGCGTGAACGAGCGGGGTGCGGCTGGGCGTGGTCGTCACGGCCACGTCGGCGTGTGCGAGCGCGTCGTGGACCGATGCGGCAACGCGCGCACGCACGCCGTGGCGGCGTTCGGCATCGGCGGCGAACACAGAAGCCCGCGCCGCGTCGCGTGCCCAAACGCTCACGCTCTCGATCTTGCGCACCAGCATCAGCGCATCGAGTTGCAGGCGCGCCTGCTCGCCCGCGCCGATGATCGCCGCATGGCGCGCGTCGGGACTCGCGAGCCAGCGAGCGGCCACCGCGCCCGCCGCGGCGGTGCGCACGGCCGTCAGATAGCCGTTGTCGAGCAACACAGCTTCGGTAAGGCCTGTGCGCGCAGACAGCACCAGCATCAGTCCGTTCAGGCTCGGCAGGCCGAGCGAGGGATTATCGAAAAAGCCGGGGCTGATCTTGATGGCGAACTGCTCGAAGCGCGGCAGATACGCCGTCTTCACATCGACCTCGCCATGCCGCTCGGGCAGCGCGAGGTTGAGAACGGGCGGCATGACGACGGCTTCGGTTGCAAGCGCAACGAATGCGGATTCGACCTGATCGACGGCCGCGAGATCGAGCGGGACGAGTTCGCGCAGTTGGTCTGCGCCTAGCAACGTAACCGGTGGCGATCCAGGTGACAACTCGGAATGCATTTTCAACCCTCCGTCACGAGACGGTGGTGCACCGTCATGTCGATATTCGCACCGCTCACGACGATCACGATCGGGCCTTTGCGGCGCTCGATTTTCCCGTCGAGCAACGCCGCCATGCCCACCGCGCCCGCGCCTTCCACCACGAGACGCTCTTCGCGATACGCATGGGCCACGCCGCGCGCGATCGAGGGCTCGCCGAGCAAAATGATTTCGTCGGCGAGCGCCCGGGTCAACGCAAATGTGTGGCGATTGTCGAGGCCAATGCCGCCGCCGAGCGAGTCGGCCAATGTTTTGCTTTCCTCAACGTCGACGGGATGACCCGCCGCGAGGCTCGCGTGCATGGCCGCGCCGCGCGCCATCGAAACGCCGATGGCGCGCACGTCCGGCCGGATCTGCTTCGCCGCGAACGCCGCGCCGCTGAAGAGTCCGCCGCCCGAGAGCGGCACCACGAGGGTCGCGGTATCGGGCAACGCTTCGAGAATTTCGAGGCCGATGGTGGCCTGTCCGGCGATCACGCGCAGGTCGTCGAAAGGCGGCACGAACGCATAGCCCTCCTCGCGCATGAGACGCTGCGCTTCGATCTGCGCCTCGTCCTGGCTCTTACCCGCAATCACTACGCGCGCGCCGAGCGCGGCCACGGCATCGACCTTGTTTTGCGGCACGAGCGAAGACATGCACACGGCCGACTCCATGCCGAGCGCATGGGCCGCATATGCGAGCGCACGGCCATGATTGCCGGTCGATGCGGTGACGACGCGCTTCACGCCCGATTCAGCGAGATGCGCCACCGCATTGGTCGCGCCGCGCAGCTTGAAGCTGCCCGTAGGTTGCACGGTTTCGAGCTTGAAATGGACGGGCGCGCCCACGCACGCAGACAACGTGGCAGACGCCACGAGCGGGGTGAGCGCGACGCGGCCCGCGAGGCGCTGGCGCGCGCGGTAAACATCGGCAAGCGAAAGTGACGAAAGCGAAAGCGACGACATGAAATGCACGTTCCTTCCCGTGAAGCTGTGCAATCCAGTCTAATGAGCCAAAACGGTCTTTCTAATGTCCTGGTACAATCCGCGCGCCTTGAGATGGGAGCGCGCGAAAAAAGCCTAATTGAAATCGTGCACGTGCGGATACTGCTCGAATACGCCCGCCATGGTCTGCAGCGCGTTGCGGCACGCGGCGTCCGGCGCTTCCGCGCCAAGGCTGATGCGCACCGCATTGGGACGCTGGGTGCCGCCCACGAGAAATGGGTCCGGCGACGTCACGGCAATCTGGCGATTGCGCAACTCGCGCACGAGGCGGTCCGCCTGCCAGTAGTCGGGCACGCGCAGCCAGGCGGAAAGCGCGTTGGGATGCGCGCCGAGCACATAGTCACCCAAGGCCGCGCGCACCATCGCCTGGCGCGCCGCGAGCCGCTCGCGCTGCAGTTCCACGAGGCGGCGCGCGGTGCCATCCATGACCCAGCGCGTGGCGATCTCTGCAATCGGTGAAGTCGCCATCCAGCTGCTCACGCGCAGCACGCTTTCCACGCGCAGCGCAAGGCGGCGCGGCATGGCGAGATAGCCCGTGCGCAGGCCCGTGAGCACCGATTTCGTCATGCTCGTGCAATAGAACGCCAGCTCGGGAATCAGGCTCGCGATGGGCGTGTTGGCCTTCGCAGGCAGTGCGCCATAGACATCGTCCTCGATCACGTACACGCCATAGCGCTCGGCAATGCGCGCAATCGCGCGGCGCCGTGAATCGGGCAAGACGAACATGGTGGGATTGTTGAAGGTCGGCGTGCACACGAGCGCGCTCACGCGCTCGCTGTCACACATCTCCTCGAAATGCTCGGGACGTATGCCGTATTCGTCGATTTCGAGCCCCTTGAGCGTGAAGCCGAGCACGTTTGCCGAGCCGATCACGCCGTGGTCCGTGAGGCTTTCGCAGAGCACCGTGTCGCCGGGGCCGACGGTGGAGGCCAGCGCGAGGAAAATGCCGTGCGCCGCGCCATTGGTGATGAGGAGCGATTCGGGTTTCACCGGCATGTTGAGCGAAGCGAGCCATGCCGCGCCCGCCTGGCGATGATGCTCGAAGCCCGCGATGGGGCGAAACGAACGAATCCACGGCTGATCGTCCAGCGTGGCGAGTGTGGCGCACACGTCACGCCACGCGGCATCGTGCTGCGGCGTGTGGACGATGCGCGCAATGGAAAAGTCGACGATCTCGCGCTCGGCCGTGTCGAGAATATAGTTCGACATCGACTCGGTCACGCGCGCGGCGACAAAGCTGCCGCGCCCCACCTCGCAGCGGATCAGGCCCTGCCTTTCGAGTTCCTTGTAGGCATTGGTGACCGTCTGCACGCTCACGCCCAGTTCCGCGGCCACCTCGCGCTGCGGCGCGAGGCGCACGCCGGAAACGAGTGCGCCGCGCTCGATGTCCTGGGCAATCGCCTTGACCAGCCGTTTGTATTTGGACTCCGCGCCGTGCGCGGCCCCGACCGCGTCACGCCATTCGCCTGAAATCGTCGCCCACGCCATCTCGATCCGCTCCTCGGTAAGCGTTCATGGTCGCTCATAAACGGGGCGGAAAATTATTGTCTCAGGACAATTGCGGGCTAAAAAAGGACAATCAGGTCCGGAAATTCGACGCCGCCTGCGAAAGCCGGCGCACCCGCCCCGCTAACGACGCCTTGCGCGCCGTCTTGAGGGAGAACGGCTTCTTGCGCGGCGTGATGTGAAGCCTTGTTGCCTTGCAGACTTCGTCAATCTGACGATACGCTTTCACTTCACGCCGAGTTGTTTCCGCATGGCAGCCGTAATCCGTTGGCGCGCTTTTTCGTAGTCGCGCCACGGATCGGCGCGTAGCGCTTCGAGCCGCTCGCGCACGTTCGCGACGTTCCACTGGTCGCCGCTGGTGAGCGCAGGCAGTTCGTCCCAGTCCACAGGCACCGAAACGCCGAGACCGGGCCGCGCCCGCGGCGCATAAGCCGCGGCAGTGCTGGCGCCCCGAGTGTTGCGCAGATAGTCGACGAAAATGCGGCCTTTGCGGTTTTGCGCGCCCATCTTCGCGCTGAAGCGATCGGGCAGCGTCGCCGCCAAATGGCCTGCCACCGCGCGCGCGAAATCCTTCACGTCCTCCCAGCCGGCATGGCGCGTAAGCGGCACCACAAGGTGGAGGCCCCGTCCGCCGCTCGTCTTGCACCATGCCCGCAGGCCCAGCGCGTCGAGCAGTTCGCGCGTGAGCTGCGCGGCTTCGAGCATGCGCTCCCATGCGAGTGAGGGATCGGGGTCCAGGTCGAAGACGATGCGGTCGGGCTTTTCGATGCTCGCCGCGAGCGCATTCCAGGTGTGCAGTTCTATCGTGTCCATCTGCGTCGCGCCGACCAGCGCCTCGGTGGAATCGAGCGTGAGCAGCGGCGCATGGCCCGGATCGAGGCCGGCGTGCTGCGTGGCATGGGGAATCTGCAACGCGTTGGCGTGTTTCTGGAAGAAGAGCTCGCCGCCCACGCCCTTGGGCGCGCGCGCAAGCGCTACGGGCCGCCCCTGCACGTGCGGCAGCAGCCATGCAGCCATCGCTTCGAAGTACTCAACGAGATCGATCTTGCGCAGTCCGCTTTGCGCGTCGATCACGCGCCCGGGATGCGTGATGCGCACGCCGGCAACTTCGGCTTCGTCGTGCGCGGCACGGCGCGTGCGGCTCGCAGTCTTCGGCGTGTTAGTCGAGGCCTGCTTTGCGAGCTTCTTTTCGCGATGGTTCGCACCCGGCTGCACGGGCGGCGTCTGCGCTTCGCGCACGATATCCTTTGCGGGCTTGTCCGCGCGCAGTCCGACGAACGATGCCTGGCGCACCACGTCCGCGCTCGTCCATGTCTTGAATCGCACCTCCGCCACCAGTTCGGGCCGCACCCAGTGCACGCCCGCGCGACGCTCTGCCGCCGGCACCGCAGCGAACGGCGACGTCCTGCGCTCGCGCGCACGCAGTTCGCCCGCAATCGCTTCGAGCCGCGCCGCGTCGAAACCCGTTCCCACCTTGCCGGCATATTGCAGCGCGCCATCGCCGCCATACACGCCGATCAGCAGCGCGCCGAACCCCTCGCGGCGGCCCTTCGGTTCCGTATAGCCGCCGATTACGAATTCCTGGCGCCGTGAGCAGCGCAGCTTGAGCCACGCGGCGCTGCGCGTGGACGTGTAAGGGCTGTCGCGCCGCTTGGCGACGAGCCCTTCGAGATTCGCCTCGCAGGCGGCTTCGAGCATGGCCTGCGGTTCGCCTTCGAAGGCCTCCGAAAAGCGCAGCGCGTCGTGAGGCGCCTGGGCGAGCAGCGCCGAGAGCTTGTCGCGCCGCGCCTCGAGCGCCACACCGCGCAAGTCCGCGCCGTCGAGCCAGGGCAGGTCGAAGAGCCAGAACGTGATGTCGTCTGCGCGGCCCGCATCGAACGCGTTCTGCAGCGCCTGGAAGTTGGGCACGCCCGCCGCGTCGAGCACCACGGCCTCGCCGTCCAGCCACGCCGATTCGACCTTCAGCGCGCGCAGCGCTTCCACCTGGCGCGGGAACTTCGCGGTCCAGTCGCGACCGGTGCGCGTGATGATGCGCACATCGCCCTTGCCGCGCGCGTGCCGGTCGATGCGCGCCAGCACGCGATAGCCGTCGAATTTCAATTCGTAGAGCCAGGTGTCGCCATCAGGTGGAGCATCGGCGGGTGTCGCGAGTTCAGGGGCAAGCGTCTCCGGTAGCGGCGCGGGCACCGCGCCTTCCCGTGCGGCCGCTGCCCCCTGCTTCGCAGCCCCGTTGCCCGCCCGGGCGCGCCTTTTCGATACTCTCGGCGCTTTCGACGCGGCAGGTTCGTCCTCGACGACGTGAAATTCGCCTTCGGGCACGGCCTCGTCGTCGCGCTGCTTGATGAGCAGCCAGCGCTCCTGCTTGCCGTCGTGCATGGGGCTGCGCACGAGCGCCCAGCCGCCGTGCAGCCGCTCGCCTTCCAGCGTGAATTTGAGCTTGCCTTGCGCATACCCTTCGCGCGCGCCGCGCAAGCCGCCCTCTGGACGCCACACGCCGTGGTCCCAGATCGCCACCGTGCCTGCGCCATAGCTGCCTTCGGGAATGCGCCCTTCGAACGAGCCATATTCGAGTGGATGATCCTCCACATGCACGGCGAGCCGCTTCACCGCCGGGTCGAGGCTCGGGCCCTTGGGAATGGCCCACGACTTGAGCGTGCCGTCCAGTTCGAGGCGAAAGTCATAGTGCAGCCGCCGCGCGTCGTGACGCTGGATCACGAACGATCCTTCACCCTCTCGTGGTTTCGTGCTGCGTCGCGCCATGCGACCGCGCGGCTCCGGTGTTTCATCGAAGCGGCGCTTCTGTTCGTAGGTTTCGAGCTTGTGCTTCATCGTTCGCCCCTTGTTACGCTCTCTGAGCCGCGGTTGCGCTCCGCGGTTACGCTTGTCACGCCGCGCGCCGTCAGCGCTTCGGCGCCGGTCTCGCGGCCGGCGCACTCGCGCAGCGCTCGCCAAGACTGCGTTTGAGCAGTTCGGAAAGATCGACAATATCCGCGCCGCTCGGGCGCAGGCGCCTCGACGAGCGTGAGTTCGTGCGCCTCGCCTCCCGTCGTGCGGCATTCGAGCAAACGCAGTGCCCGCCGCGCTTCGCAGCCCGCTCGAGCGTACGCAGACTTCAAAGGGGCGCAACAGAGAGCACCGGCACCTCGCGGGTTTCCTCTACGGGAATACGCGATGCTGGCTCATAAACACTAACGGGCGCAGCCGGCGTTTGCACCTTGCACCAAAGTTGCGAATGCAGGCGCGGCGGACGGCTCAAGCGGAGGCGACATGCAAGACAACGGCGCACCTGCGCTCACGGTCGAGGAAACGCTGATCACCGAAGCTCTGGTGAGCCGCCCGAACCGACTGCCCGATTACCAGGGCGAGAGCCGTGCGCTTGCTGCACTCACGCAGGAAATGGCAAGCAATCCCTCAGGTGTACTGCCTATGCTTGCGCGGCTCGCCCTCGCGCTTTGCCGCGCCGAGTCGGCCGGCGTGAGCGTGCCCGAGCGCGACGGCCCCACGACCCGGTTCCGCTGGGGCGCGGTGGCCGGCGAACTGGCCGGCGACGTGGACCGCACGCTTGCCGCCGACGACTGCCCCAGCGGCGTGATCGAGGGGCGCAATACCATGCTTCTGTTCGACCGCCCGGCACGCTGCTTTGCTTCGTACCGTGCGATCGATCCGCCGATCCGCGAAGCGTTGCACGTGCCCTGGCGCGTCAACGGCACGGTGGTCGGCACGGTCTGGGCCGTGACGCATGGCGAGGAAGGACATTTCGACGCCGAGGACGCGCGCCTGCTGCAAGACCTGGCCTCCTGCGCGAGCGCCGCACACCAGTTGACGAGCGCGCTGGGCGACGCCCAGGACGCGGGCCGCAATCTTGCGCAGCAGGTGGCCGAACGCACGCGCACGCTGCAGAACATCAACACGAAGCTGCACGACGAAGCGCAGCAGCGCAAGCAGGTCGAAGACGCGCTGCGCGAGAGCGAGGCGCGCCTGCAGGCCGCCATCTCCATCGAAACCGTGGGCGTGCTGTTCTTCGACCTCGACGGCACCATGGCCGACGCCAACGGCGCATTCGAGCAGATGAGCGGCTACAGCCGCGAAGATTTACGCGCCGCGGCACACTGGGACCGGCTCGTGCCGCTCGAATTTCTCGGCGTCACGACGCGCGCGGTCACGGACCTCGCCACTGCCGGACGCACGCAGCCCTACGAGCGGCAGTTGATCCGCAAGGACGGCACGCGCTGGTGGGGCCTTTTCGCGCCCACGCGGATTTCGGGCACGGGCATGACCTCGAAGTGCGTCGAATTCGCGCTGGACATTACGGAACGCAAGCGCGTGGAAACCGAATGCATGGAAAGCGAGGAACGTTTTCGCGCGTTGGTCGAAGGCTTTGCGCAGGCCGTTTGGGAAACCGATGCCCAAGGTCAGGCCGAGTCGGTCTCGCCGGGCTGGTCGGAGCATACCGGCCAGCCCGGCGAAGAATGGCTCGGCGAGGGCTGGGCAAACGCGGTTCATCCCGACGACCGCGCCAGCGCGCTGCGCCAATGGAAAGACGCGATCGCGGCGCACCGTGTGGTGAACGCGGAATTCCGCCTGCGCGTCGCCACGGGCGGCTGGCGCTGGACCAACGTGCGTGCCGCGCCGATCTGGAATCCGGACGGCACGGTGCGCAAGTGGGTGGGGATGAATATCGACGTGGACGACCGCCGCAGTGCCCAGGAAGCGCTGCGCGAGAGCGAGGCGCGCTTTCGCGCGCTAGCCGAAGCGTCGCCCGCGCTGATCTGGCAAATCGATACGCAGGGCAACACGGTCTATCTGAACCAGCGTTATCTCACGGCGATCGGCCTCACGCCCGGACAACTGCTCGAAACCGGCTGGCACACCATCGTGCATCCGCGCGATCTGCCCGGCTTTCTTTCGCGCGTACAGACCGCGCAGCACGACCATTGCGCGTTCCAGAGCCGGCTGCGCGTGAAAGTCAGGGACGCTGGCTGGCACTGGTTTGAAACCTGCTGTGCGCCGTGGTTTTCCGCGGGCGGAGCGTTTCGCGGCCACGTGTGCGTGTCGATCGACGTGACCGAAGCCGTGAACGCCGAAGACGCGCTCAAGGAAGCCGACCGGCGCAAGGACGAATTCCTCGCCACGCTCGCGCACGAGCTGCGCAATCCGCTCGCACCCATTGCCAATGCGCTGCACCTGATCCGGCACAGCGCGTTTCCTGCGGACTGCGCGCCGATACTCGACATGCTCGATCGCCAGGTGCATCACATGGTGCGGCTGATCGACGACCTGATGGAAGTGTCGCGCATCACGCGCGGCAAGATCGGCCTCGTGAAGGCGCCCGTGGCGCTCGCGGAAATCATCGGCAATGCCGTGGAAACGAGCCGTCCCGCGATCGATCAGGCGCATCATGAACTGAGCGTCACACTGCCCGACACGCCGCTCGTGCTCGACGCCGACCGCGTGCGGCTCACGCAGGTCTTCGCGAACATGCTCAACAACGCGGCGCGCTACACCGACACGGGCGGCCGGATCCGTCTCGACGCCACGCGCGAAGGCGAATGGGTCGTCGTCGCGCTGAGCGATACGGGCATCGGCATGTCGGCCGCGCAGATCGATCAGGTATTCGAAATGTTCACCCAGGTCGGCCGCCCCGCCGAACGCAGCCAGGGCGGCCTTGGCATTGGCCTCACCATGGTGCGCCATCTCGTGCGCATGCATGGCGGCACGGTCGAGGCGGCGAGCGCCGGGCCCGACAAAGGCAGCACCTTCACGGTGCGCCTGCCGCTCTCGCAGCAGACGCCCGCCGATGCGCGCGAGACCCCGGCGAGCGTGGCGCGCCCCGCGAAGCCGCTCGCGGGCAAGCGCATTCTCGTGGTCGACGACAACCGCGACGCCGCCGATTCGCTCGCCATGGTGCTCTCGGGCGAAGGCGCGCTAGTGCGCGTGGTCTACGACGGCGCCGCCGCGCTCGGCGCGCTGGCGCAGTCGGTGCCGCACGCGGTCGTGCTCGACATCGGCATGCCCGGCATGGACGGCTACGAAATCGCGCGGCAGATTCGTCAAAGCCCGCGCTACGCCGGCCTGCAGATCATCGCGCTGACGGGTTGGGGCCAGCACGCCGACCGGCTGCGCTCGCGCATGAGCGGCATCGACTCGCATCTCACGAAGCCGGTCGACTTCCACACGCTGTTCGAGCTGCTGGTCGCGCGCTGAAAGGCCCCGCGCGCCCTTCACACGCCATTGCCCCCGCGCGTCTTGAGGCTCTTCCACTGCCCCTGCTGCACCTCGAAGAGCGTATAAGGCGGCTTGATGAGGTCGCCGTACGGATCGAACGCGATATTGCCCGTCACGCCCACCACCGTCACCTTCGGGAAGCTCGCGACGATCTTCGCGCGGTCGAGCGAATCGGCGTCGCGAATCGCCTTGATCATGGCGAGCGCGGCGTCATAGGCGAACGGCGCATACAGTTCGATATCCTGATTGAAGCGCGCTTTGTAGCGCTTCGCGAACGCCTGCGCGGAAGGCAGCTTGTCGAGCGCCGGTCCCGGTTCGAGGTCCTGCGTGCCCTCGCCCGCCGGGCCCGCGATCTGCAGGAAGGCATTGCTCTTCAATGCGCCCGCGCCGAAGAGGCGCGCCGGCATGCCGAGCGTGCGCATCTGCTTGGCGAGCATCGCGCCCGGCTCGTCGAGGCCGCCAAAGAAAATCACGTCGACGTTCTTTTGCTTGAGCGACGTGAGAATGGCGCGAAAATCCACGGCCTTGTCGTTGGTGAACTCGCGGTCGACGATATTGCCGTTGGCCTCCTTCGCGCCTTTCTCGAACGCGTCGGCAAGCCCCTGGCCGAAGGCGGTACGGTCGTCGATGATGCCGATGCGCTTCGCCTTCAACTACTCCACCGCGAACTTGCCGGCGATCACGCCGCCTATGCCGTCGTTGCCCATGGTGCGAAACACGTTCGCATAGCCCTGCTGGGTCAGCGCCGGGTTGGTGGAGCCGGGCGTGATCATCGCGACGTTCGCGTTGTGATAAACCGTCGAGGCGGGAATGCTGCAGCCCGAGTTATAGTGGCCGACCACGCCGACCACGCCGACCACGCCGTCGTCCACGAGCTTTTGCGCCACCTGCACGGCCACGTGCGGATCGGCCTGGTCGTCCTGCACGTCCAGCACGTACAGTACGCGCACGACAACCCCACGAAACCCGCGCCGATGACGGCCACTTGCGCCATGACTTCATCCAGTTGGTTGCAGGCTCACGGAAGTCCTGCACGTGAGTCCTCTTGCGTGTGAGCAGGTAAGCCGCCGACACCACCGCCAGGCTCGCGAGGCTTGCCATGGGCTGGCCCGAGAGCGCGCGATCGAAGCCCATCGCGCAGAGCACACCGGCGATCGCCGCCACCTTGATCGACGCGAACCAGTACTCGAATTCTCCATACGATTTCGCCGAGAGCAGGTTCACGGCCGTCATGAGCGACCGGAGCACCAGCCCGATCATCCAGGCGGGTGCGGGAATCCAGCGCTGCAGAACCTGTAATACAGTGCGTGTTGCGCCGAACTGCTAGCCGATATTACTTGCATGAAAGCTAACGATTACCAGACAAAATCGAATCCCGATATCCGGACAAAAGGTCGTCAAGCCACGTATCTGGAGGTCTCCCGCAATCTCGAGGAACAGGTGCGCAGCGGCGGCGCGCAGCATGGCCTCTATGCGGTCCTGAGCAGCCTGATGGGCCACGAAGGCGTGATCCTTTCCGACAAGCTGACCTACTACGGCCTCAAGGCGCTCGCGCCCGTGTTCCAGTTCGAACTGGTCGGGATCCCGAGCGACGCCGAAGGCCTGCTCCCCGACCAGCTCGAAGACGCGTGCCGCCGCATGCCGGTGAAGGCGATCTTCACCGTGCCGAACCTGCAGAACCCCAGCGTGGTCACGATGAGCCTCGAGCGGCGCCTCGCGCTCGTGGAGATCGCGCGGCGGCATCACATCGCCATCATCGAGGACGACGTGTACGGGCCGTTGCTGCGCAAGCGCCTGCCGACCATCGCGAGCCTGTGCCCCGAGCTGACCTTCCACGTGGCCTCCACCTCGAAGGTCCTCGCGCGCACGCTGCAAGACCGGCCGCGCGCCCTCTTTGGCACGATCTAGACCGCGCCCGGATTTTCCCTGATTAATGGGTTAGCGTCGATGAGCTTTCCTCCGATGGAAGTCCATCGAGGATCCGCGCGACCATCCGCCATTTCTTCCGCAGCGGATGATATTCCACAGCCGAATCGGTCATAACATCCGCGATGTTAGGCAACGACATTACACACCTTCCGCTGGCTGGTGGACTTTGCATCCATCTGCGTGGCATACGCACACATTCGGCTGGCAGGAAGCAAATCAGGTACTAGAATGCATTGGTGCGGGCGATGCAAAGGCGGTCTGCCCGGCAGGAACGTTCGACAGTTTGATGTTTCGAGTTCGTCATTGGAGGCATGCTCATGACGTGCCTGAACGAAAAGATTGTCGGTGCAGCCTTTTTTATGCTGAGCGGTTATGCATTCGCTCAGAGCACCGGCTTGAACGCTTCCGAGACCATGACGGTCGCCAATATTCCGTCCATCCCGATGGAAGTCGTGCCAGCGCTGCCGCCGGAACCCCAGGCGTACCTTCACCGGTACGAAATGGCATATCAGGCGAATCAGCCAAAGCCGTTTTACGCGCAAGTCGAAGGCTTTTATAGCGCGCCGGTAGCACAGGACAAATACCATTACGACTTCGTGAAATCCGTGCCCGGGAGCCGTTACGGTACGCAGCAGGCTGCACAGCCCACTACCGGTTATCTGCAGATGGGCCCTTCCACAGCGCCGCAAATTTCGCTTCTCACTGTCCCGGACAGCACGCTGAACATCGGCGCACAGCCTCAGCGCAGACTCTCGCTGACCGTCGACGAGTGGGTGTTTTCGGCCACCGCGCGCGTCGCCATTCTTCATTCGCACAGCACAGGCGCAACGGTTACGGTTCGGCGTGGTTTCTAAATGCGTGTGCGGTTTAATTCGTGCTAGCGCACGGGCGTTGACACCGCATATCGCACGAGGCTCGCGTCGCGCTGCATTTCGGCAATACTCGCAGCCGAGCCCGGTCGCCGGTAGAAATAGCCTTGCGCATAGCGTATGCCCAATCGCTGCAACATCTCGTGTTGCGCTTCGGTCTCGACGCCTTCCGCGATGATCTCCATGCCGAAGTGACACGCCAGCGCAACGATTCCCTTGACGAGCTGATCGCCGCGCCGCTCGAGCTGCCGCACGAACTGCCCGTCGATCTTCACGTAGTCGAACGGAAAACGCCCGAGCGTGTCGAGGTTGCTGTGATGCGTGCCGAAGTCGTCGATGGCGAATTTCACGCCGCGCGCCTTCAGCGTCTCGAACACTGCCTCGGTGCGGGCGATCTGTTCGAGCAGGAAACGCTCGGTCACTTCGAGAATGAGAATCACGTTTGGCGGCAGGCTGTCGACTACGCCGAGCACGTCCGCCACGAAGTCCTTGCGCTCGAAGTCCAGCGGCGCCACGTTGACGGCGAGATGAAACGGACGCACGCTCGTCGCGCGCACCATCTCCGTGGTTGCGCGCTCGAGCACGAAGCGCGTGACCGGCCCGAGCAGGCGGCTGCCCTCCACGTCGCCCATGAACACGGTGGGACTCACCGCGCCGAATTTCGGATGGGTCCAGCGAATGAGCGCCTCCGCGCCGCTCACGCGGCCCGTCGACAACTCGACCACTGGCTGGTACACCACATGAAACTGTCCATGCCGCAGGCCGCGGCGCACCGCCGAGAGCAGCAGCCGGCGCGGAGCGAACGCGATGAGCCACGCCGCGCCGATCAGCAAGTCGACGAGCAGTGCCGCCGCGCCAAAGCGCAAGCCGTATTTCCAGCGAGCATCGTGATACGCGCTGGCTGCAAACGCCACGTCAACGGCGAAGCCCCAGTGCGAAGACATGGCGCGCGCGCCCGCATGGCGTGCGGGGTCGCCGGCGGCGAGCAACGCGCCACGGTCGTCAATGGCCGCCGCGCCCGGCACGGAAAGCGTGACGCGGCCCGCGCCGTAGCGTATGCCGTGCGCAAGCGCATCGGTCAGATAGGCCGACTCGATCACGTAAAGCAGACCGACATGCTGGCCAGTGGGAACATAAAGCGGCATGACCGGGACGTGCGCCTGCCAGGGCGAGCCGCCGATCAGCGTAATCGCGGTGCTTGCGGGCACCGGCGCGAAGAACGGCGCGAGCGCCAGATCATACGGACCGAGCGCGGACGAACAGTAGAGCCGCCCGTTCGCCACGAGATTGATGCCGCGCACGTAGCGGACATGGGTTCTCAATTCGGCGAGCTGCCGCGCGACGCGCTCGCAGGGTTGCCCCGGGAGCGCCGCGAAGGCGCCGCTTTGCGCGGTGAGCACGCTATCGAGAATATGCTCGATCGCGGACACCATGTCCTGCGCGATCAGCCCCTCGCGCCTGCGAATCGACTTGTCGCCTTCCCTCACGCCGGCGGCCACCGCCAGCAACAGCAAACTTGCGGCGCATACGAGCGCGACGATGGCGGTGAGCGCGGGCGTGAGACCCGAAAAACGGGATTTGCGAACCGGAGACCACGGAGCTGGTTTTGTCATAGGCACACCTGCGCATGGATGGCGCGCCCCGTTCCCGACATGACCCGGACATAGGTTCCCTGCACGTCACCCGCTTTTGTATGAACAGATGATACGTTACGCCAACCGTTTCCTCACATGCTGATTTTTCTGTTTTCACGCAGGCCGGCATTTCAGGAACGGCGCATGCTACAAGCCATCGCGTGCCGAACCCCGCCTTGCCCGATGAATCCTCCAGACACGACCGAGACGACCGACAAGCCTCCCATCGTCGAAACCACGCTGCCCGCGCGCCTCGATCGCTTGCCGTGGGGCCGCTTTCATGTGCTCATCGTCGTGGCGCTGGGCGTCACGTGGCTGCTCGACGGTCTGGAAGTCACGCTGGCCGGCGCGGTAGCAAGTGCGCTAAAAACGAGCCCTGTGCTGCATCTGGACAACGCGCAGGTGGGGCTCGCCGGCAGTGCGTATATCGCGGGCGCGGTGTGCGGCGCGCTCGGCTTCGGCTGGCTCACGGACCGGCTGGGCCGCCGCAAGCTCTTCTTCATCACGCTCGCCGTGTATCTGCTGGCCACCGCCGCGACGGCGTTCTCATGGAGCTTCGCGAGCTTCGTGGCGTTTCGCGCGATCACGGGCGCGGGCATCGGCGGCGAGTACGCGGCCATCAATTCGACAATCCAGGAGTTCACGCCCGCACGCGTGCGCGGCTGGACCGACCTCAGCATCAACGGCACGTTCTGGGTAGGCGCGGCCATGGGCGCGGCTGGCTCGGTCGTGCTGCTCGACCCGCACCTGCTGCCCGCGGACTGGGGCTGGCGCGCGTGCTTTTTCATCGGCGCGGTGCTCGCGCTCATCATCTTGCCCATGCGCCGCTGGATTCCCGAAAGCCCGCGGTGGCTGCTCACGCACGGCGAGCACGACGAGGCGAAGCGCATCGTGGCGGGCATCGAAACGCGCTTTCGCGACGCGGGCCATACGCTGGAAGACCCGCCTGACGACCCGCTGCGTCTGCATGCGCGCAGCCACACCCCGCTGCGCGCGGTGTTTCACGCCATATTCGTGCGGCACCGCCGGCGTGCGCTGGTGGGGCTTTCTCTCATGACGGCGCAGGCTTTCTTCTACAACGCCATTTTCTTTACCTACGCACTGGTGCTCACGGAGTTCTATCACGTGCCGGGCGGCGACGTGGGCCTCTATCTGCTGCCGTTCGCGCTCGGCAATTTTCTTGGACCGATCCTGCTGGGGCGGCTGTTCGATGTGATCGGCCGGCGCACGATGATCGCCGCGACTTATGCGCTCTCAGGTGTGCTGCTCACGGCGAGCGGTTGGCTGTTCGAGCAAGGCATGCTCACTGCGGCGATGCAAACCGGCGCGTGGATGGTGATTTTCTTTTTCGCCTCGGCTGCGGCGAGTTCCGCGTATTTGACAGTGAGTGAATCGTTCCCGCTGGAGATTCGGGCGCTGGCCATCGCCGTGTTCTATTCGTTCGGCACCGCGTTGGGTGGGATTATCGGTCCGGCTTTCTTTGGACGGCTGATCGATACGCATCAGCGCAGCGAGGTGTTTACGGGGTATGTGGTGGGATCGGCGCTCATGATCGCCGCGGCGATCGTGGCTGCGATCTGGGGAGTGGACGCGGAGCGCAAATCGTTGGAGCATGTGGCTGCGCCGCTTTCGGCTGTGGGGAAGGAGTAAGGGGATCAACCGGCGCCCGTTTCGCGCGAGGCCAAACCCGATCGGCTAAGATACGGCTCCACAACGCCAATTATCGAACCAACGGAGTGTTTTCAGTGATTCAGGCAATTCAACCGGGCACCGTCTTCAAGGACAATCTGGCACTGCTGCCGGGCATCGACGGCATCGAGCGCATCGATCTCGTGGACGCTCAGGGCAACATGGCCGCGCGCATCGAAAACAAGCCCGGCAAGCAGGGCTCGCTCGCGGTCTACCACTATCTGCGCGAAGCCTTTGGCACGCTCGACGCCAACGCCGCCGAGCACGGCCTCGCCGTGTTCGCCGAGCACACCGCCGACGCGCGCAGTCGTCCGGGCGCGCACCCGAACGTCGATCGTCTGCTCGAAATCGCATCGGGCGGCGCTACGCTGCGCATCGACGTGATCGCCGCAGCCTGAACGTCGTTGCACGTGCAGCCATATGGCAGACCTGCGGGGGAACTGCGAACCCGCTGCTTCTACTTCGTCTGCCGCCGGTTCAGGTCACTGCGCGTGACTTGAGTCCCGCCAGCACCTCATCGGTATGCTCGCCCACCTTCGCGAGCGGCTGACGCACGCCGGGACGGCGGCCGCCCATCATGAGCGGCAGCAGCACGACTTCGGTCGTGCCGCCGTCGTCGGTCTGCATCGGCACGAGTCCGCCGCTCGCCTTGAGGTGCGGATCGTCGAGCAACTGGTCGGGGCGCACGATCGGCGCGTACGGAATGCCGGCCGCTTCGAGGCGCGGCATGAGTTCGGCCACCTGCTGCGTGGCGAGCACAGCGCCGAGGCGTTCGAGCAGTTCAGGCCGCACGGCCACGCGCAGCGCGTTGTTCGCGAACTGCGGCTCGTCGGCGAGCTGCGGGCAGCCGATCACGTCGCACAGCGTCACGAACTGCTTGTCGCTCACCGCGCCGATGAAAAGCTGTTCGCCCCCGGCAAGCATGAACACGTCGTACACGCTCCAGGCCGACACGCGCGAAGGCATGGGCGGCGGCGCTTCGTGCGTCATGGCGTATTGCTGCATGTGTTGCGCGCTGAGGAACACGCAGTTCTCGAACAACGCGCTCTGCACCTCCTGGCCGTGCCCGGTCGCGTCGCGCTCGCGCAGCGCGGCCAGCACGCCGATCGCGCCGAACATGCCGCCCATGATGTCGTTCACCGACGTCCCCGCGCGCAGCGGCCGCCCTGCGGGCCCGGTCATGTACGAGAGGCCGCCCATCATCTGCACGACTTCGTCGAGCGCGAGCCGCTTTTCATAGGGGCCCGGCAAAAAGCCCTTGTGCGAGACGTAAATGAGGCGCGGATAGCGCTGCGAGAGCGTGGCGTAATCGAGCCCAAGCTTTTCCATGAGACCAGGCCGAAAGTTTTCGAGCATCACGTCGCACTGGCCGATCAGCTCGACGGCCGCCGTGTGCCCCGCTTCGGTGTTGATGTCGAGCACCACGCTTTTCTTGTTGCGGTTGAACGAGCGGAAAAAGCCAATGCCGAGGCCCGGGAGGTTGCGCGTCTTGTCGCCGCCGGGCGGTTCGATCTTGATGACTTCGGCGCCGAGGTCCGCGAGGATCATCCCGCAGGTGGGGCCCATGACCATGTGCGTGAATTCGACGACGCGCACGCCTTCGAGCGGCAACCGGTTTTGCACATTCATAAGGATCTCGAACTAGTCAGGCACGATGCGCGATTGCGCCGAAGGTCTTCGTCAGTCCGGCTTCACGTATCACGCAGCGCTGCGGTAAGGGGGGCACGAGGGTGTCTCCGCTTTTGTCTCCCGCGATCTGCTCATTTTAAGCATTCTGCAAAATACATAAAGCGGTATTTCGGAAGCTGCCAGATTCCGATCTGGAAACACAGAAAACGCGGCAAGGAGACACCGCGCACGACATCGGCCTCAAGACCCTGCGCATCCTAGACTTGCACGCCATCCCCTCACCGACACATGGGCTCGACGGCGTTTCATCGTCTGCTTTCGTGCGTTCGACACGCTGCAGCCCGCGGCGCAGCGCATGGTCGAACATCTCGTGGAGCGCGCGGCGCAGAAGAAGCGCGGTGTGACAAGCCGCGCTTGATCGCGCGCCTCAAACCGCCGCTTTTTTCGCACGTTTGCGCGCGGGCTCGCGATCGCCCGGTTTCATCTGCGCAATCAAGCCGTCGTGGTGCTCGCGCAGCACCTCGACGAATTCGGCCACGAGACGCTCGCGCGGCCGGTTCGGCGGAAACAGCAAGTACGTGGGGAACATTACCGCCGGCGAAAACGGCCGGATCGCAATGTCCGGCCCCGCGAAATCGCGCGCGACGATGGGATGCGCGAGCGTCACGCCCATGCCGCAGCGGACCATCTCGCAGCAGATTGCCGTGTACTGCGCCTCGATGGCGAGCACGCGCTCCACGCCCGCACGCTGGAACACTTCGTCCATTTGCGTGCGCGTGCCGTCGCCATGGCACAGCGAGATGAACGATTCCCCCTCCAGATCGGCAGGCCGGATCATGGCCTTTTTCGCGAGCGGGTGCGAGGCCGGCATCACGCAGACGGCCGCAACCTTCGAAAGCAGTTCGACCTCGCAGTTCGACGCTTCGCTGATGTACACCGCCACGCCCAGATCGCAGAACTGCGAACCGGTCCAGTGATTCACCGTGCCCGATGTATTCACGTGCAGCGAGACCGTCACGCCTGGAAAGAGGCGGCGGAACTTGTCGATGGCATGCGGCACGAGCGTGAGCCCCGCGGAAGGCATGGCGGCAATGCGCAGCCGCCCGCTGCCGAGATTGCGGATTTGCGCGGCAGCGTTGCTGAGTCCTTGCAGACCCACGTACGCGCGCTCGACCTCGCGAAAAAACGCATTGCCCTCGCTCGTGGGAATGAGGCGGATGCCCACGCGCTGAAACAGCGTGAGCCCGGTCTCGCGCTCCAGTTGCCCGATCAGCCGGCTCACGTTGGGCTGGGAGGTGTAGAGCGCCTTCGCCGCGGCCGTCATCGAACCGGACACCATTACCGCGCGAAACGCCTCGACGTGCTTCAGATTCAAGGTGATCTCCTGGGCTTAACCCTGATTCCAGCCTGATCCTTACGCCAGGGCCTAACCCTGGTCCATATCTTCCCCGTATAGGTTGGCATTTTATTCGTATTGGACGATATGAACAGTCCGGCACAGACTGCGATGCATCGGCGCACTGTCCGGTTCGCCGCTCCCCACAATCGAATGGAGATCGTCGTCATGAAAGCCGCGATGCGCCGTCGTCCAACCTTCTCCCCCAAAACCGCATTCGTCGCACTCGCCGTCGCCGGCACGCTCGCCGCGGCCTCGCTCGCCCAGGCCGAAACCACGCTGTACGTCGCCAATGTCGGTGGCTCCAACGAACAGCTCTATCGCCAGAAGATCATCCCGGCATTCGAAAAGGCGCATGATGTCAAGATCGTCTACGTGGCGGGCAATTCGAGCGACACGCTCGCCAAGCTCCAGGCACAAAAGGGCCACGAGCAGATCAATGTCGCCGTGATGGACGACGGTCCGATGTATCAGGCGATGCAGCTCGGCCTGTGCGGCAAGCTCGACGACGCTCCGGTCATGAAGGACCTCTATCCGCTCGCGCACATCGGCCCGACCGCCGTGGGCGTGGGCATGGTCGCGACCGGCATCGGCTATAACGAACAGGCGTTCAAAAAGCTCGGCCTGCCCGCGCCAGATTCGTGGAAGTCGCTCGAAGACGCGCGCGTGAAGGGCAAGCTCGGCGTGCCTCCCATCACCAACACCTACGGCCTGCATACGCTCGTGATGCTCGCGCGCCTGAACGGCGGCGGCGAGAAGGACATCGACCCAGGCTTCAAGGCCATGACGAAGCAGGTCGCGCCCAACGTGCTTTCGTGGGCGCCCACGCCCGGCGAAATGGACGGTCTCATGCAATCCGGCGACGTGATCATCGCGCCTTACGGCAGCGGCCGCGCGGTGGCGCTGCAAAACACCGGCTTCCCGCTCAAGTTCATCTACCCGAAGGAAGGCGGCGTGGCACTGCAGGTGGCCGCGTGCTCCGTCGCGCAGAACGCGCAGCCCCAGCTTTCGCAGCAGTTCATCCAGTACCTGTTGAGCCCCGAAGTGCAGGCCCAGCAGGCGGCGGACATCGGCCTGGGTCCCGTCAACAAGACCGTCAGGCTCACGCCGGAAGTGGCCGCGCGCGTGCCTTACGGTCCCGACCAGATCGCGAAGCTCACGGCGATGGACTGGAGCACCATCAACGAGCATCGCACCGAGTGGACCGAGCGCTGGAACCGTTCGGTCGAGCGCTGATGTCAGCGCGCCTTGCCCCGCACCCAACGCACAGCGAGGACCGACGCTCATGAGCTTCCTCACCCTGCAAGGCATCTCGAAGCGCTACGGCGACTTCACGGCGATCGAGCAGCTCGACCTCACGGTTGCGCGCGGCGAATTCCTTTCGCTGCTCGGTCCTTCGGGCTGCGGCAAGACGACCACACTGCAGATGATCGCGGGCTTCGTCACGCCGACCACGGGCCGCATCACGCTCGATGGCCGCGACATCACCCACGAGCGGCCCGAGAAACGCGGCATCGGCGTGGTGTTTCAAAGCTATGCGCTCTTTCCGCACATGACCGTGGCCGGCAACGTGGGCTTCGGTCTGGAGATGCAGAAGATGAAGCGCGCGCAACGCGCCGAGCGCGTTGGGGAGGCGCTGGAACTCGTGCGTTTGCGCGGGCTCGACGCACGCTACCCGAAGGAGCTTTCGGGCGGCCAGCGACAGCGCGTGGCGATCGCCCGCGCGCTGGCCATGCAGCCGGAACTCCTGCTGCTCGACGAGCCGATGTCCAATCTCGACGCCAAGCTGCGCGAAGAGATGCATATCGAACTGCGCGCCATCCAGAAGCGCCTCGGCATCACGACCCTGCTCGTCACGCACGACCAGGTGGAAGCGATGACGATGAGCGACCGCATCGCCGTCATGCACCGCGGCACCATCGCGCAGCTGAGCACGCCGTTCGACGCTTACGAGCGCCCGGCCACACCGTTCGCTTCCACCTTCCTTGGCCGCACCAACACGCTCGCGGGCGAAGTGCTGCGCCGCAATCCGCGCTGCGCCGAGGTCGAGGTAGGCGGGACGACGCTGCATGTGCCCCATGAAGGCCGCGAAGTGGCGGGCGCCGTGAACGTGTACATCCGCCCTGAAAAAGTGCATCTGGCCAACGGCGACGCGCGCCTCACGGGGCGCGTGACGACTCGCGTGTTCGTGGGCAATCAATGGCTGCTCGCCGTGGAAACCTCGCTCGGCAAGCTGCACGTCGCGCAGCCCAACCGCGGCGCGCCACCGCCCGAGGAAGGCCACGTAGTGGGACTCGCCTGGACCGACGACGATCTGCGTGTGCTCACGCGGGAGGGCGCTCATGGCAACGCTTGACGACTCGCGCGCGGGCGCCGCGCCATGGCTGCTCTCCGCGCCCGCGCTGCTGCTCTTTCTCGCGCTGCTGCTGGTGCCGCTCATTCTCACCTTCGTGCTGTCGTTTCATGTGTTCAGCGACATTGCAGGCGTGCAGCGCGGCTGGACTATCACCAATTACCTGGAAGTTCTGAGCGATCCCTACTACGGCGAAATTTTCCTTCGCACGGCGGGACTCGCGTTCGCCGTCACGCTGCTCTCCATCGTGCTGGGCGTGCCCGAAACGCTGGTGCTCGCACGCATGCGCAGGCCCTGGCAATCCGTTTGCCTGTTGATCGTGCTCGGCCCGCTGCTGATCTCGGTGGTGGTGCGCACGCTCGGCTGGCAAATCCTGCTGGGCAACAACGGCGTGCTCAACCACGCCCTCCAGGCACTGCACATCACCGACGAGCCCATTCGCCTCGTGTTCACCATGACGGGCACCATCATCGCCCTGACGCACGTGCTCGTGCCATTCATGGTGATGTCGGTCTGGGCAACGCTGCAAAAGCTCGATCCACAGGTGGAATGGGCCGGGCGCTCGCTCGGCGCCTCGCCGCTGCGCGTGTTCCGCCGCGTGATCCTGCCGCAGATCATGCCGGGCGTGCTCTCGGGCTCGATCATCGTGTTCGCGCTTTCGGCCTCCGCGTTCGCCACGCCCGCGCTGATCGGCGGACGACGTCTGAAAGTCGTCGCCACGGCCGCCTACGACGAGTTCCTCGGCACCTTGAACTGGCCGCTGGGCGCGAGCATTGCCGTGCTGCTGCTGGTCGCCAATGTGGCGATCGTGATGGGCTGCAGCCGTCTCGCCGAACGCCGTTTCAAGCACATCTTCGACTGAAGGGACCCCGCCATGAAACGCAACGGATTCCTCGGGCTCGCGTTCAACGCGCTCTTTCTCGCCTTCATGCTCGCGCCCATCGTCGTGGTGCTGCTCGTGGCTTTCACCGACAAGGGCTATATCTCGATGCCGTTCGACGGCGCCTCGCTGCGCTGGTTTCGCGCGATCCTGCAGAACGGCGACATCGTCTCGGCGTTCTGGCTCTCCGTGCGCCTCGCGTTCGCCGCGGCCACCATCGGCGTGGCGCTCGCGGTGCCGGCCGCGCTCGCCATCGCGCGCTACCGCTTTGCCGGCCGCGGCGCGCTGGTGAGCTTCTTCCTCTCGCCGATGATGATTCCCGCCGTGGTGCTCGGCATCGCGTTCCTGCGCTTTCTCTCGCTGCTCAACCTGAACGGCTCGTTCTGGGCGCTCGTCGCCGCGCACGTGGTGATCGTGCTGCCGTATGCGCTGCGTCTCGCGCTTGCCTCGGCGGTCGGCCTCGACCGCGACGCCGAACGCGCGGCGCTTTCGTGTGGTGCGAGCCGATTCACGGCATTTCGCCGCGTGGTGCTGCCGATGATCCGCACGGGCGTGGCGGGCGGCTGGGTGCTCTCGTTCATCCAGAGCTTCGACGAGCTCACCATGACCATTTTCGTCGCGACCCCCGGCACCACCACGCTGCCCGTCGCCATGTATAACCAGATCGCGCAGACGATCGATCCGCTCGTCACCTCGGTGTCGGCGGTGCTGATCGTCGGCACGATCCTGCTGATGCTGCTGCTCGACCGCATGGTCGGGCTGGACCGCATCCTGATCGGAGAAGCCCGATGACACAGAACACCCCCGCGAGCCCCGACGTGCTCGTGATCGGCGGCGGCCTCGTCGGCTCCGCCGTGGCCTACGGGCTCGCCCGCGAAGGCGCGCGCGTGACCGTGCTCGACGAGGACGACGGCGGCTTTCGCGCCTCGCGCGGCAACTTCGGCCTGGTCTGGATTCAGGGCAAGGGCTACGGCCTTTCGCCATACGCACGCTGGTCGCGCAGTTCGGCGCAGCGCTGGCCGCTGCTCGCGCAAAGCCTCGCCGACGATGCGCGCGTGGACGTTGCGCTGCGCCAGCCTGGCGGCTTTCATATCTGCTTCTCGGACGAAGAACTCGCCGAGCGCCATAAACGGCTCTCTACCTTGCAGGCCGAGATCGGCGATTATCCGTTCGAACTGCTAAATCATTCGGAGCTGCGCGAGCGGCTGCCCGGCATCGGACCCGCAGTCGCAGGCGCGAGCTATACGCCGATGGATGGCCACGTCAACCCGCTCAAGCTGCTGCGCGCGCTGCATGTTGCGATGCAACGGCGCGGCGTGCGGCTCGTCTCGGGCGAGCGTGCCGAGCGTATCGTCGCCGGCCCGGCCGGGTTCAGCGTGCAGGGCCGGCGCGGCGTGTATCGCGGTGCGCGCGTCGTGCTCGCGGCCGGCCTCGGAAATCGCGCGCTCGCGCCGCACGTGGGCCTGAACGCCCCGGTTGCGCCCAATCGCGGCCAGGTGCTCGTGAGCGAGCGCGTCGAGCCGTTTCTGCGCTATCCGACCATCAACGTGCGGCAGACCGACGAAGGCACGGTGCAATTCGGCGATTCGATGGAGGAAGCCGGCTTCGACGACTTCACCACCACGCCGATCCTGCGCCAGATCGCAGCGCGCGGCGTGCGCGCGTTTCCGATGCTCGCCCATGTGCGGCTCGTGCGCATGTGGGCCGCGCTGCGCGTGTATAGCCCCGATGGCTTTCCGATCTACGACCAGTCCGAGACGCATCCGGGTGCCTTCGTCGTCACCTGCCATAGCGGCGTGACGCTCGCCGCGGCGCATGCGCTGCGTATCGCGCCGTGGATCACGGGCGGCCCGATGCCCGCCGAACTGCCTACATTCTCCGCGCGCCGCTTCGCAACCGACGCGGCTGCCGAACCGATCCTCGCTCACTAATCCCGCCATGACAGCCCAATCTACCCAGGCGCCCGCGCCGCTGTTCAAGACGCTCACCGACGGCGAAACGCGCGTCGATATCTGGTTCAACGGCCATTCGTTGTCCGTGCCCGCCGAGCGCTCCGTTGCCGCTGCGCTGCTCGCGGCGGGCGTATCGCGCTTTCGCGCGACGCCCGTTTCGGGCGCGCCGCGCGCGCCGTTCTGCATGATGGGCGCGTGTTTCGAATGCCTTGTGGAGATCGACGGCGTGCCGAGCCGCCAGAGCTGCATGGTGCCCGTGCGCGCGGGCATGCACATCCGCTCGCAGGAAGGCGCGCGCGACCTGCCGCCCGAACCCGGCACGAATGCCGACACGCTCGAGGAGAACGCTCATGCCCGGTGATTATCAAGGCGATACCCAACCCGATTTCAATGCGCAATCCGTCGATGTCGTCGTGGTCGGCGCGGGTCCCGCCGGGATGAGCGCGGCCACCCGTTCGGCGCGCGCCGGACTCTCAGTCGTCCTGATCGATGAGCAGGACGCCGTGGGCGGCCAGATCTATCGCGCGATAGGCCGCGCCGACGCGCGCCGCAAGGAGATACTCGGCCCCGACTACGCGGCGGGCGACGCCATCGCCCAGGCGTTTGCGCGTTCCGGCGCGCGCCACCTCGCCCATGCCAGCGTATGGCAGGTCACGCGCGAACATGCCGTTCATTACCTCAAGGACGGCAAGGTAGGCAGTTTCCAGGCGAAGCGCGTGATACTCGCGAGCGGTGCACTGGAGCGGCCGTTTCCCATTCCGGGCTGGACCCTGCCCGGCGTGCTCACGGCGGGCGCCGCGCAAATCCTGCTCAAGAGCGCGGGCGAAGTGCCCGCCTCGCCGCCCGTGCTCGCGGGCTGCGGGCCGCTGCTCTACCTGCTTGGCTGGCAATACGTGCGAGCCGGTGTGCCGATTCGCGCGCTCGTCGACACCACGCGCCACGAAGACCGCTGGCGCGCGAAACGCCACCTGCTGGCCGCGCTGCGCTCGTGGCCGTTCCTGAGCAAAGGCCTGCATTTGATCCGCACGCTGCGCGAGGCAAAGGTGCCCATTTTCGAAGCCGCCGACGAACTGGCCGTGGAAGGCCGCCAGGGCAGCGACGCCGTGCAGCGCGCCGCCGCGCTCACGTTCACGTCGCAAGGGCGCGCACACCGTATCGAGGCCGATGTGATCCTGCTGCACCAGGGCGTGGTGCCCAACACGCAGTTCACGCAGGCGCTGCGCGCCGCGCATCGCTGGGACAACGGGCAGCTTTGCTTCAGACCGCAAACGGACGCATGGGGCGAGCTCGACGTCCCCGGCATCTTCGTGGCCGGCGACGGCGCGGGCGTCGGCGGCGCGCAGGCTGCGGCGCAACAGGGCGTGCTCGCGGCGCTCGCGGCTGCCGCCCAGCTAGGCTCGATCGATGCAACCACGCGCGATCGCGAGGCCGCTCCCCATCGCGCAGAACTCGAACGCGTGATGCGCATCCGTCCATTCCTCGACAGCCTCTACCGCCCGCGCGATGCGAACCGCATTCCCGCCGACAGCACCATCGTCTGCCGCTGCGAAGAAGTGACCGCAGGCGAGCTGCGCGGCTTCGTGGGCCTCGGCTGCCTCGGCCCGAATCAGGCGAAGTCGTTCGGCCGCTGCGGCATGGGGCCGTGCCAGGGCCGCATGTGCGGACTCACCGTGACCGAAGTGATCGCCGATGCGCGCAAGGTTCCGCCCGCCGAGGTGGGCTACTACCGCATCCGGCCGCCCATCAAGCCGCTCACGCTCGGAGAACTCGCCGGTGAATGATGCCCGAACTCCCTCAGCAAGCGCCGTGCAGGAAGCGGACGTGCTCGTGATCGGCGGCGGCCTGCACGGTTCCAGCAGCGCCTTTCACATGGCGCGGCGCGGCGCGAGCGTGATCGTGGTCGAAGCCGACTACGTGGGCCGCCATTCGTCGGGCGTGAACGCCGGCGGCGTACGCACGCTCGGCCGGCCGCTCCCCGAGATTCCGCTTGCGCTCATGTCGCGCGAAATCTGGCACGCGCTGCCCGACACCATCGGCGACGACGGCGGCTTCGTTCCCTCCGGACAACTGAAGATCGCCGAAACCGAGGCCGAACTGGAGGAGTGCCGCGAGCGCGTCGCCCTGCTCGAATCGCACGGCTTCACGCACGAAAAGCTGATCGACCGCGAGACAGTGCTCGAACTCGAGCCGGCGCTCGCGCAGCACGTGACGGGCGGCATCTGGGTGGAGCGCGACGGCTATGCACTGCCCTTTCGCACCACCACGGCGTTTCGCCTCGCCGCGCAAAAGCACGGCGCGCGCTTTTACGAAGGCACGGCGGTCACGCACATCGAACCGCGCGGCGAGCGCTGGATCGCGCGAACGCCGCGCGGCACCTTTGCCGCGCGCAAGCTGCTCGTCACGGCGGGCGCGTGGTCGGGCGAGCTGGCGCGCGAAGCCGGCGAGCCGGTTCCCGTGCACCCCGAAGGGCTCATGCTGATGGTCACCCATCGCGTGGCGCCCTTCTGCCGCGCGACGCTCGGCGCAACAGGCCGGCCGCTTTCGTTCAAGCAGTTCGACAACGGCACCGTGGTAATCGGCGGCAAGCTGATCGGCATCGCGGATCTGCCGGGGCGGCACGGCGAAGTCGATTTCATGCGGCTCGTGAAAAGCGCGCAGACCGTTGTCGATCTGTTTCCGCATCTGCGCCATCTGGGCGTGAACCGCGCATGGGCCGGCGTGGAAGCGTTCACGGCCGACTCGCTGCCCATCATCTCGGCAAGCCGGCGCGCCGCGAATCTCTACTACTCGTTCGGCTATTGCGGCAGCGGCTTTCAGCTCGGGCCCGCGTGCGGGCAACTCGTTTCCGAACTCGTGCTCGACGGCGCACCTTCGCTTTCGCTCGATGCGTTCGCGATCGACCGCTTCGGGCGCGCCGCGGTAGAAGCGCCGCTCACCGGCGTGGCCGCGCATTGACGCCATCGATTCCCTCACCTCATATCGCCATGGCGGCGAAGGAGCTTGCAGACACATGAACGATATCGTTCGCATCGAAACCAATCAGCGCATGAGCCGCGTCGTGAAAGCCGCGGGACTCGTATTCGTGGGTGGCCAAACGTCAGCCGATCCGTCCCCCGACGTGAAGATCCAGACCGCCGCCGTGCTCGCGAAGATCGACGGCTTTCTCGCCAAGGCCGGCATCGACAAGACGCGGCTCGTCTCCGCCCAAGTGTGGCTCGCGAATATCGCACGCGATTTCGCGGGTATGAACGAAGTGTGGGACGCGTGGGTGCCCGAAGGTTGCGCTCCCACGCGGGCGACGGTGCAGTCGCAGCTGGCATCGCCGCAATTGCTCGTGGAAATCGCGGTCGTGGCGCTGGGCTAGGCGCCGCGCGAGGTAGTCGGCGCCGCCATGAAAGCGCGCCGACAGCCGCAGTCGAACAACCGTAAAGCGAAGGCGCGCCCCCACGCGCACGCTGTAAGCGCAAGTTCACGTTCGCGCGGCACAATGGCGAACCCACCTGAACCTGGAGGAGTGCGCGATGGCCCTTCCTTACGGCTACGTCAAGGCGAAGATCGTTTCCGCGCCGCAGTTGAAAGCCACTCGGCGGCCACACGAAGTCCAGTACCATCTGCACTTCGGTGTGACGGTCAATGGCGCGCGCTGGGACATCGCTGTGAACGTCGGCACCACGGACGCGGACGACCTGCTCAAGTACAAGCTCGTGTTCGATTTCAATCACAACGTCATCACTACGCTCGAGGGCGCGGCCGAAGGCTCGACCGATCTCACGGGCACCGAAGCGCTGCCGGCCATCGACTTCCAGCGCAGCGACTTCCTCGCCAATACGGGCGCGTGGCGCAACAGCGACGTGATGGACGGCTCCGACCAGGTGGAGCCCGTCGCCTCGCTGCAGCGCCTGCTGTTGCGTGCACAACAATCGTCGCTCGACGTGTACGTGTTCGGCCGCTTCTACAGCGAAGGCGACGGCATACACGACGTCCACATGAACCAGGGCTCGAAGGGCGAGTTCATCCACAAGGCGGGCAACGACGCGAACGACCACAACGACATCTGGCAGGACGGCGCGCTGCTTGTGGATCTGGGCGACCCCGAATGGGCCTTGTATGTGGCGGCATTCGACCAGCAATACGTGCCCACCGACGACCTCGGCAACCCTACGCCGAACTCGCAGCCGATTTCGTAAGCTCGAAGGCAAACGGGCGTATCCCGGCCACCCGATATACGCCCACCGTATCAAACGGATCGAAAGGGTCGATCCCCATCGAATTACTGCTCGAAAAGGACTCCTGGCGCGCGGATAACGTCTATTCGGCGCAAGAAACACCGGAAATCGGCTGGATTGGACAGCGACACAGCGTGGCGCGGGCGGCGAGCCCGGCTTGCTGCTTTGCGTGATGCCGGCGTCTGGAAATACGCTAAGCCGCGACATAAAATACAGGCCCAGTCAGTGCATCCACGTGGTGACCGCGTATGAGACACGCTACGTTCCCCTTGCTGATCGTTCTGGCCTCGGTCCCGGCCGCATGGGCCATGGGCCTCGCCGCGGTGAACGAAAACACGGATCTGCCCTCTCCCCAGAGCACGGCGCCTGCCACGCTGCATTGGCCTCCCGCCTCGCCCTCGTCTGTCCCGCTGGGCATTTCGCGCGCCGCGTTGCATACGGGGACTCAGAAAGACGACAAGTCGTATTTCGACATGCTCCCAGGCGGCGATAAGAGACTCGACGATAACGGCGCGCCGCTGCGCGGAGATCGTTTCCACTGGCAGCAGCCATAGGGCCCGTCATGAATGTAAGCAGACCCTGGTATTTACACGCTACCGGCCTTTACGCTTGTAATAATCAGCTTTCCTGATTATTTATGCTAGCCGCCAGAGTCAACTGGCGGCTCTGCCCTCACAGGGTTGCGCGCTTACGCTTTCACTGCCGGCGTGTGCGGCAGCACGACCGCTGGCGGTTGTCCCGATGCAGGCGCCGGCGCATGCTCCGGATAAACGACGATCACAGGCCCAGGCATTGCCCACGCGGGCACCGCGAACAGCACAGGCATCGGCACAGGCATCGCGGACGCGCCGTTGAATGCCGCCTGCTGGAGCTGCTGCATCTGCGCCTGCATGGCCCACATTTGCGTGGTCATTGCGCGCATCTGCTGCAGCGCCCACGCGGGCGGCGGTCCGCCGCTGCTGCTCTGAACCTGAATGCTGCTGGCGCCGTTCGGGCTGTGCCAGCTCCACGTGCTGATCTTGGCCGGGCCAGCCGAGGTGTGGACCACATGGGTCTCGCCCTGAGCCGGAACGAGGTGACCGTCGACGTTGACGAAAAGCGGCTGGGCGGCCAGTGCGAGGGCCGGTGCGCACACCAGTGCGGCCGCCGCCATAGCAGTGCGAAAACGCATCTCATCCTCCATTGTTCAAGTCTCCACGCGCGGATTGCGTCGGGAGGCGTTTTCTACTATGTCGAGCGAGACTTAAAAATCGCTTAAAACGCGCCTGTGCGTTTGCGTTAATCCACAGTTAAGAATCTGCTCCTATGCTCGTTTTGCGAGCCGCCAGGCTCCTCGCCGGCGGCATCGCGGCGAACACGATGGAGGTCGGATCATGAAAACCGGAATCTATTCAACCGCGCTCGTTGCGGCGCTAATCTTGCCAGCCGCTGCCTTCGCACAAACCGGCAACGCCTACGCCCAGCCCGATTTGACCGGCGGCTCCGCGGCGCACAGACAGCTTCCCGCTGACGTGCACGCCGCCGAAGCACGCGTCGCGACGCGCAGCGGTGCCGATGACGCCACGCTGTGGGGGGTGGGCGGCGTGCCGGGCGGCATGTCGCAATCGGGTATGAGCGCGCACTCGCATTCGCGCGCCGTGCTTTATCTGCACCACTGAGTCTGCACCACTGAGGCGCCGACAAGCCGCCCGCCGACTAGCGACAACCGCAACTGAATATCCGCGCCGCACAGCGCGCGCGAGGGGGCCAATCGCGCTTATTTGGCGAACAGCTGGCCGATGTCCTTGAACGCCTTGAATTCGAGCGCGTTGCCGCACGGGTCGAGGAAGAACATCGTGGCTTGCTCGCCCACCTGCCCCTTGAAGCGCACGTACGGTTCGATCACGAACTTCACGCCAAAGGTCCTGAGGCGCTCGGCCAGCGCCTCCCAGTCGCCCCAGCTCAGCACGACGCCGAAATGCGGCACCGGCACGTCGTGGCCGTCCACGGGGTTGGTGTGCGCGTGGTCCTGCGAAGCCGTTTTCGGGTGCTCGTGAATCACGAGCTGATGGCCGAAGAAGTCGAAGTCGACCCACTGTGCACTGGAACGCCCTTCCGCGAGGCCGAAGACGCGGCCGTAGAAGTCGCGCGCGGCTGCGAGGTCATAAACGGGAATGGCGAGGTGAAAGGGGGAAAGCGACATGCGTGTCTCCACTGTCTTCGAAAGCGATCCCGCCATGGTAGAGAGACCGAAGCAAAAATAAAATCAATATATAATTTTCCGATACACAAATATTTCTGATGAATGATCCGCGAACTCAGAACCCTCGTTGCCGTGGCGAGAGAAGGCACGTTCGCCGCGGCGGGACAGAAGATCGGCCTGACCCAGGCCACCGTCAGCGCGCAAATGCAGCGCCTCGAAGCGAAGCTGGGCTTCACGCTGTTCGACCGCGAGGGGCGCGCCGCGCGCCTGAACGCGATGGGTCAGCAGATCCTCGCGCAGGCGCAGGAAGTCATCCGGCTTTATGAAAACCTGAGTTCGAGCGCGGCCGGACCCGCGGCGACCGGACGCGTCACGCTCGGCGCGATCGCTTCCGTACAGCGCGCACTGGTGCCCGAGGCGCTCGCCGAATTCCACCGCCGTTGTGCCGGCTGCCGCACGCGTGTGATCCCCGGCGTTTCGATGGACCTTCACAATCTCGTGGATGCGGGCGAAATCGACATGGCGGCCATCATCCGGCCACCCTTCGCATTGCAAAGCGATTTGCACTGGACCACGCTCGCGCGCGAGCCGTTCCGGCTCATCGTGCCGCGCCATGTGAAAGGCCGCGACTGGGCCGAACTGCTGGCGACGCAACCCTTCATCCGCTACGATCGGGCATCGTTCGGCGAACGCCAGGTAGACCGCTTCCTGCGCCGCATGCACCATACCGTGCAGGACCTGAGCGAACTCGACGAACTGGAGGCCATCGTCGGGCTCGTGGCAAACGGCGTGGGCGTCGCGCTGGTGCCGCAAACCTCGGCGTGGCGGCGCTGGCCCGCCAAAGTGCGCGCAATCGATCTCGGGCAGCACACGTTCCACCGCGACGTCGGCCTCGTGCATCGCACCCCGGGCACGCTGAGCGACCCCGCGCGCCTGCTGATCCAGTTGCTCGAATCGCGCGCCCGCGAGCAGCAGCCGACGGGCGAAGCACAATGAACGCGGACTGCCCCATTGTCCCGCGGGGCTGATGACAGTCGTTTCGACCAAATTCGTCGATAAATATATTAAAAATAACTGGACGAAAATCAATACGATTGCACAAATCACTAGATTATCGCCATCCAACCCACAGGAACGCCTATGCCGCGCCCCATCGCCGCCCGCATTCAACCCGACGCCGTCCGTCACAACCTGCAGCTGGCGAAGCAGATTGCCGCCGGCTCGCGCGCCTTCGCCGTGATCAAGGCCAACGCGTACGGTCACGGCATCGAGCGCATCTATCCCGCGCTCGCGGGCGCCGACGGCATCGCCCTGCTCGACCTCGATGAAGCCGTGCGCGTGCGCGAACTGGGCTGGACCAAACCGCTGCTGCTGCTCGAAGGCGTGTTCGAACCTGCCGACGTCGAACTGGCCGTGGCGCACCGGCTCACCGTGGCAGTGCATTGCCACGAGCAACTCGATCTGCTCGCGGCTGCGAAGCCGCAGCAACCCATCGACATCCAGCTGAAGATGAACTCGGGCATGAACCGCCTGGGTTTCCGCCCCCATGCGTATCGCGCCGCGTGGGAGCGCGCACGCGGCATTCCGGCGATCGGCGCGATTGGACTCATGACGCACTTCGCGAACGCCGACGACGGCCAGGCCGACTGGCAACTCGACACCTTCGACGCGGCGGTGCAGGACATTCCCGGCGAGCAGTCGGTGTCGAATTCGGCGGGCGTGCTCTGGCATCCGCGCGCGCATCGCGACTGGGTGCGCCCCGGCACGATCCTCTATGGCGCGTCGCCCACGGGCGCGGCGCGGCACGTGGAGGGCTTCGGCCTGCGTTCTGCCATGACGCTCACGAGCCGCATCATCGGCGTGCAGACGCTCGCATCGCAGGAAACCATCGGCTATGGCCGCACCTTCGAGGTCGAGCGGCCCATGCGCATCGGCGTGGTGGCGTGCGGCTACGCGGACGGCTATCCGCGCCACGCGCCCACCGGCACGCCGATCGTCGTGGATGGCGTGCGCACGCGTGTGGTTGGCCGCGTCTCGATGGACATGCTTACGGTCGATCTCACGCCGTGCCCGCAGGCAGGCATCGGTTCGGGGGTCGAATTGTGGGGCGACCTGGTACACGTGGACGAAGTGGCCGAGGCGTCGGGCACCATCGGCTACGAGCTGATGTGCGCACTCGCTCGGCGCGTGCCGGTGATCGTCGCCGGCGGCGCGGATACGGCCCGCGCCGCGCAAGCACGCAGCGAGCGCGCAGCAGCCTGACTACGCCGAACGCTCGCTGACGAAATTTCGTCAAACCTCTACTGGAACATGAATTATCACGTCGAGCACCACATGTTTCCGACGATTCCTTTTCATGCGCTGCCGAGCCTGCACGAAGTCGTGAAAATGGATATGCCGCCGCCCTATCGCAGCAGCCTTGCCGCTTATGCGGAAATCATTCCCGCGCTCGTGCGGCAAGCACGCGCCCCCTCGTATCACGTGGCGCGTCCGGTTCCGGGCCGCGCCGAAGCCTGACCCGTTGCGCACACAACCTTCAATACCAGTCTGGAGACACCCCAACGTATCCGGCCAGGGTCGAAGGTGGACGGATCTATATTGAAGTGTGATGCACCGAAACCCTGCGCAGGGGAAGCGAAAAAAATGCGCAAACGTTAGCGTGACGCTCGACGATCACTGTGGTGTATTAAACAAGCAAACTTGAGCGCTTACCCGCGGCCATGTAACGAAAATGACATAAATAGCCATTAGCGTGCTGAATCTCCATATTCATCGGAATGGATCGTCATGCACCCCGCGCTCGCGCAGTTCCGTCGTCCGGGTCTTCCCGCAGGCCCGCGCAGCGCCGGAGAACTGGCTCTGGAAGTGCCGGCCATCGACGCTTCGGATTCGAACGCTCTTGTCATGGAGATCTTCTATTCGAGGCGCGACATGGCCAGTCTCGCGGTGATAGAAAACGGTCGCCCCATCGGCCTCATCAACCGCGATATCTTCCTGTCGCAGATGAGCAAGCCGTTTCATCGCGAGCTATACGACAAGAAGAGCTGCATCGCGTTCATGGACAAGGAGCCATTGATCGTCGATGCGGCCATGAGCATCGAAGCGCTCACGTTCAAAACGGTTGAAGTCGGTGAAAAGGCGCTCGTCGACGGTTTCATCGTGACGCGCGAAGGCCGCTTCGCGGGCGTGGGCAACGGCTTGCGCCTGCTTTCCATCGTGGCGGAAATGCAGGCGGAAAAGAATCGCCAGATCATGCAGAGCATCGAGTATGCGAGCGTGATCCAGCAAGCCATGCTGCGCGCCTCGCGCGAAACGCTTGCGACCATGCTGCCCGATGCCGCGCTCGTATGGGAACCGCGCGACGTGGTGGGCGGCGACTTCTACCATTTCGCGGCATTCGCCGACGGCTGGTTCGGCGCGGTGGCCGATTGCACGGGGCACGGCGTGCCCGGCGCGTTCATGACCTTGCTCGCCTCGGCGTCGCTCTCGCAGGCGCTCGAACAGATCGGCCCGCGCAACCCCTGCGCGCTGCTCGCAGCCGTCAATCGCAACGTAAAAGGACTGCTCGGGCAGATCAACGGCGCAGGCGACGCCCCGCAGTCCAACGACGGTCTGGACGCCGCGTTCTTCTGGTTCGACGCCGCGAGCCAGGTGCTGCACTTTGCGGGCGCGCGGGTCGCGCTGCATGTCTTGCGCGCGGACGCACAACAGTTCGAAAGCATTGCCGGCGACCGCATGGGCGTGGGCTATGTCGACAGCCTCGCCGATTACACGTGGACCCAGCACGCCGTCGCCCTGCCGCACGGCAGCCTGCTGTTCATTTCCACCGATGGCCTGACCGATCAGATCGGCGGTCCGCGCAAGATCGCCTTCGGCAAACGCCGCACGCTCGAGCGGATTCTCGCCGAGCGCGGGAACGCTTCTTCTGTCATCTGCGCACGCCTGCTCGAAACCTTCGCCGAATGGCAAGGCTCACAGGCGCGCCGCGACGACGTCACGCTTTTCTTCGCACGAGTTTGAGGTAGTTCACCAATATGTCTGGAATTCTGGATCAAAACTGCTGCTTCTTCGAAATCGCACAGAAGCGCAATTTGCTCTTCTATCACAAAGGTTATTTCTCGCACAGCATCGTCGCGGCGATGAGCGAGGTCGTGAAGCTGCAACTGGAAGTGGCGGGACTGAGCACGTCTACACGCAGAAAGATCTTCTCTTCGTTCATCGAGCTTTCGCAGAATATCGTGCACTACTCGTGCGACGCGCTCTCAGAAGATCAAGGCCAGGGCGGCGCCATACGCGAAGGCGCGATGTGCATTTCCGCCGAAGGCGAGCGCCACCTCATGGTATGCGTGAATCCCATCGCCACGGCGAGCGTGAACGACTTGCGCGAAAAGCTGGAGCCGCTGCGCAACATGTCGATCGAAGAAATCAAGCAGGCCTACAAGATGTCGCTGCGCGCCGACACGCCTGCTGACAGCAAAGGTGCGGGACTGGGTTTTCTGACGATGGCGCGCGACGCCAGTGCACCGCTCGAATTCGCATTTCATCCACGCGAAGACGACGCGGGCATTACATTATTTTGCCTCAAGACCATCATCTGACCAGGGCACGCGTACAAAATGGAAAACCTTTTTATCGCCGCCACGGCAACGTCGCCGGAAATCGACCTCCGCTTCGACGAAAACGTGCTGTCACTGCGAGGCGAGTCGTACCCGGAAAATGCCGCCGCGTTCTATGCGCCGGTCATCGAGCGGCTCAATCTCTGGCTCAAGGATTGCGAAAATGCCGCGATCACAGTCGAGGTCACGCTCACCTATTTCAACAGCTCGAGCACGAAAATGCTGTTCAGCGTGTTCGACGCCCTGGACCGCGCCGCGGCGGCGGGCAACCAGGTGCAGGTGAACTGGTATCGCGACGAAGAAGACGAAACGATCCTCGAATTCGGCGAGGAACTGCAAACCGACTTCACGGCAATCAGGTTCAACGATTGCCCGGTTGCAACCTGAAGAGAGGGCGACGCGCGTGGAAACGACTGCTTTGCGGGACACATTGAAGGATCACTACCTCGACCTGTTCCGCAGCGAGAGCGAGGCGCTGGAGCGGGCCCGGGCGATTGCCGAGGCTCCGGAGTCGCACGCGCACAGCCATCGCGAGGCGCTCTTCGAGCTGATCCAGCATTACGAGCGCCTGATGCGAGAAACCCGCCGCCTGATCGGGCGCAGCGATCGCGCCGAGCGCGAAATGCAGGCGCTCACGCAACAACTGCAATATCGTGCGACGCACGACGCGTTGACCGGCGTGCTCAATCGCAGCGCCGTGATCGAACGCACGGTGAAGGCGCTTCGCGCGAATCGGGCGGTGATGATCCTGCTCGACATCGACGACTTCAAGAAGGTCAACGACGACTTCGGGCACCCGGCCGGCGACAGCGTGATCTCGGGCATCGTGAACTGCCTGCGGCGCATTCTCGGCGAAACCGGCATCATCGGACGCGTGGGCGGCGAAGAGTTCACGGTCGTCTTGCCGGGCTTCGATATTGCCGATGCCTTGCAACTCGCCGAGCGCATGCGCGCGGCCATTGCGAATCACGCGTTCCCCGCGCCGGTGTGCCGCCCCATTACCGCCAGTTTCGGCGTAAGCGACAACCCGGCGGGCACCGATTTCGACACGGCGTACGGACTCGCCGATTCCGCGCTGTACACCGCCAAGCGCGGCGGCCGCAACTGCGTGACGTTCGAAGGGCAAATCGCTTCCGCAGGTTGAGGGGCAGCGGCTGGTCTGGCCGTTGCCACGCAACGCTCGTCTTTTCCGAACGCCACTACAATGGTGCGGAGAAAACGGCGTCGCGTATGAAGAATGCGGGTCACGAAAGCGTGCGCCGGTCGAGCAAAAAAGCGAGGCGATCGATGACAGCGAAGCAGCCGGCAAGCCTGGCATTGCCAGGGCAAGTCGTACTCGTGTTGCAGGGTGGCGGCGCGTTGGGCGCCTATCAACTGGGCGTTTATGAGGCGATGCACGAAGCCGGCATCCATGTGGACTGGGTGATCGGCACCTCCATCGGCGCGATCAACGCCGCGTTGATCGCCGGAAACGCACCCGAGCGCCGCTTCGAGCGTCTGGACGAATTCTGGCACCGCGTCACCGACCGAACCCGCCTCGACGTGCCGGCCGCGTGGCCCGGCTTCGCCCCCGGCTGGGACAAGACGTTTGCGAAACTGATGATCATCGGCGGCGGCATTGCCGGGTTCTTTCAGCCCAACCCGGCATCGTGGTTCGGCCCACTCGCGCACCTTGGCGTGGATCGCGCGTCTTACTACAGGATCGCCCCGCTGCGCGAGACGCTCGTTTCCCTGGTCGACTTCGAATTGCTGAACGCCGGACGCCCGCGCCTCACCGTAGGCGCGGTGAACGCACGCACCGGCGCGATGCGTTATTTCGATTCGCGCGACCAGCGCCTGAACGTCGAACACATCATGAGCTCGGGCGCGCTGCCACCCGCGTTCCCGGCGGTGCGCATCGACGGCGAGCCGTACTGGGACGGCGGCATCTATTCGAACACGCCGGTCGAGGTCGTGCTGGACGACAAGCCGCGCCACAGTTCGGTGATCTTCTCCGTGCAGGTGTGGAATCCAGCGGGACCGGAGCCGCAAAGCATCTGGCAGATCGCGGAACGGCAAAAGGACATTCAGTACGCGAGCCGCACGGAAAGCCATATCGCGCGCCAGCAGCAGATCCACCGCTTGCGCCACGTGATCCGCGAACTGGCGAAGCGCGTGCCCGAGGCCGAACGCGACACACTCGATGTGCGGGAGCTGGCGTCCTGGGGCTGCGAGACCACCATGCGGCTCATCAAGCTCGCGGCGCCGCGGCTCGACGGCGACGACCAGTTGAAGGACATCGACTTCACGCCGTCGGGCATTGCCGCGCGCCGTCGGGCTGGCTACGAAGCCGCCATGCGCGCAATCGAAGCCAGGCCGTGGGAAGCGCCGATGGATCCGATAGAAGGCCTAAGCGTCTACAGCGCGGACGAAGAATAAAAGAAAGCGCCAGGGCACGAAGTCCATATCGCCCCAGATGCGCCGCGCGGCGACAGGCGGCACGCCGCCCGCGCAGGCGCTCGTGCCGATCGAGACGTATTCGCGCTATTCCCTGCCTTGAAGCGGCTGCCCGAACCCTGCACCGCCTGTTGCATACGCCGCCCGTTTACGATACTTTATGCTCGTTTTTGCTCGATTCGACGGGCGAGCCAATGAGCAAGCGGGAGCCGAACCCATGCAACGAACACGCCAGGAAGCCAGTGAAGGCCTGCTCCCCGACGAGCGCGAGCGCCTGATCTTCGAAAAACTGCGCGCCGAGGGCCGCGTGCTGGCCGCCGAACTCGCCGCGCAGCTCAACACCTCGGAGCACACTATCCGGCGCCATTTGCGCGACCTGGCCGAGGCGGGCCACTGCAAGCGCGTGTATGGCGGAGCGCTGCTCACGTCGCCCGCCAACAAGCCCGCCTCCGTGCGCATGCGCGAGCAACTGCCCGCCAAGGCACGCCTTGCGCGCGCCGCCGCTGCGCTCGTCAAGCCCAACCAGGTGATTCTGCTCGACGCGGGTTCCACGAACGTCGAGATCGCAGCGGCGCTGCCCGAAAACGCCGGCCTCACGGTGGTCACCACTTCGCCGCAGGCCTGTGTGCGCCTGCTCGAGCGTCCGGGCATCGAAGTCATTCTGATCGGCGGCCGCGTGAGCGCGCAGGCCGCGGGCGCGCTGGGCGCGACGGCGCTCGTGCAGATTCAGCAGATCAAGGCTGATCTCTGCTTTCTCGGCGCATGCGCACTCGATCCTTCCGAAGGCATCGCCGCCTTCGATGCAGAGGATGCCGAAATGAAGCGCGCGATGGTCGCGGCAAGCGGCCAGATCGCCGCCGCGGTCACCACCGAGAAGCTCATGACGTCCGCGCCCTTCGTCATTGCGCCGTGCGCTTCGCTCGACTATCTGGTCGTCGATGCCGACGTACCGAAACTCCATCTGAAGCATTTGAAAGCCGCATGCGGCGACGTGACGGTGGCGCGATGAGACCCCTGCGCGAACGCTACGCCACCACGGCGGTCTTTCTGGCGAACGGCTTCGGCATTGGCGCGTGGGCCGTCGAGGTGCCGCGCGTGAAAGACAAGCTGCTGTTGGGCGACTCTCTGCTCGGCGTCGCGCTCTTTGCCTTCGCGCTGGGCGCCATCGTCGCCATGCCACTTGCGGGACGTCTCGCGCCGAAGTTGGGCAGTGGCCGCGCGACCGCCTTGCTCGGCGTGTTGTTCGCCGCCGCGTTTCCTTTGCCTGCGCTCGCGCCGAACGCGCCGCTGCTGTGTGCCGCGTTGCTGCTGCTCGGTGCGCTCAACGGTGCACTCGACGTCTCCATGAACGGCCATGCCAGCGCGATCGAAAAAGTGTGGCACGCGCCGATCATGTCGTCGTTCCACGCGGCATGGAGCGCGGGCGGTCTGGCGGGCGCAGCCGTTGGCACCGTGCTGCAGACAGCAGGATTCGGTGTGCTAAGCGGTCTCGCGCTGCCCGCCATTCCCATCGCCGCGCTAATCGCCGGTGCAGCAATGTTCTCGTTGCGCGATGTGGGCACGCGCCCTGAGGCTGCATCGGCAGGCGGGTTGACGTTGCCGCAGGCGGGCGTCGTGAAGCTCGCCGCGCTCGCATTCCTCTGCATGATGACCGAAGGCGCCATTGCTGACTGGAGCGCCGTGTACCTGCGAACCGCGTTGCCTGGTCATGCCGATAGTGCGGGTGTTGGCTATACGGCGTTCGCGTTCGCCATGGCGGCGTGCCGCGTGGTGGGCGACGCGTTCGTGCGGCGCCTGGGCGCGGTGCGAGTGGTCGCGCTGGGTGGGCTGCTTTCGGCTGCGGGCCTCGCCGCTGTGCTCGCCGCGCCGGCGCTCGCCACGGCGGTGGTGGGCTTTATCTGCGTCGGTATTGGGCTCGCCAATGTGGTGCCGGTGATCTTCAGTGCGGCCGGGCGCACGACCGACCCGCCCGTTACGGGCGTTTCGATGGCGGCTACCGCTGGGTATGCAGGCTTTCTCGTGGGGCCGCCGGTCATCGGCTTTGGCGCGGGGCTAGTGGGCCTGCGACTCGCGCTCGGCGTGCTGGTGTTCGCGACGCTCGCGGTGTGCCTTGCGGGTAGTCGTGCCGTTCGCGATGTCGATGCGTCGCGCGGAGAATCGGCAATGCGTGCACCGGCGCGCAGAGATACGCGGGATGCGGATCGTATCGAGGCGGAGTAAGGCGAGCGCTTCCGCCACGCCCACCCAGGTTGCCGCGCTGTCGATCGGTTCAGATACCTTCAGTGTCGGGCCCTGACCCAGCGTCACATCGCGGCTCCACAGCGTCGCACCCTTCAGCGCGTCGCTGCCCTCGAGCGGCTGGAGAGCATCGCGCCGCCAAGTTAGCAGCTTGGCGCGCTGTTTACAACCACCTCTTACGGTGCAAACAAAAAATACCGTCCAGGCTGAACTGAACGGCTTTACTGCATAGGGGCGTTTTTTTGCGCTGGATCTCCTTTTTTGTCAATTTTTGTAAAATACAAGGTTTCTCATCAAAATTTCATCGTCTAACAATTACGAACTCAAATTGAATCGCGCATAAGATGTAATTCCAATTGTACCTTTTCAAAGGAATGTTTTCGATATGCCAATTCCTGCACATATGTGGCTTAAAGACGATGGCGGTGCAAACATCAAAGGCTCGTCAACCGTTCAGGATCGCGAAGGAAGCATTGAAATCATAAGCTTTGGACACGGGGTAAATCTTCCAGTTGATGCTGCTAACGGCAAGGTCACCGGCGCGCGTGCGCACTCGCCGGTTGCATTCGAAAAGGAATTCGACGCAGCGACGCCCTATCTTTACAAAGCTGTGGCAAAGGGACAAACGCTTCAATCGGCTGAAATCAAGTGGTATCGCATTAACGATGCGGGCAAGGAAGAGATTTATTTCGTCATGCTACTCGAAGGCGTAAAGGTCTGCGGCGTTAATCCCGGAATGACGAATACCAGATTGTCGGAGGCTTCCGCGCTCAATCATGTTGAGGCCGTCTCCATGATGTATGACCGGATCACGTGGCATTACCTTGACGGCAATATCAAATACACCGATTCGTGGAATGAACGTGGTTAGGTTGGAATTACGATGACTTATACCGGTAAATTTCTGGTGAATAATAAACACCTGTCGCCCCTTACCATTGATGGCTTGGGTACATTCGATGCGTACTCGGGTGATCAGATATATCGCAATCGGGGTGGATGCACAGCGGTAGTTGGCAAAGGGCCGATTCCCGCTGGTAAATACTGGATCGTTACTCGCCCTGGTGGCGGTGCAGGCTCCAAGGCATTAGCGTGGATAAAAGATGCGTGGAATGCCTATGATGGAAATCCATCCGATCATAGTGAGTGGTTCGCACTGTATCGGGATGACGGGATGATTGACGACGAGACGTGGGTTAATGGCGTCAAGCGTGGACAGTTCCGGTTGCATCCAGCAGGTGGCCGGGGCATTTCTCTCGGCTGCATTACGTTGCCGAGCCGTGTTGATTTCCTGAGAATCCGAACGGCACTATTGACCACCAGGACAATCCCGGCTGGCAATTCGGGGCTTGGTGCATACGGAACAATCCAGGTCATCACATATGGCAACACTTGTCCATAGGCTATTCAAGATCGCACTGTTTGTCGGGCTGTCTCTACTTTCATTTCGTTATGTCCGGCCATACCATACGTGGACCGAAGGCGAAGCGGATGCCTGGTGGCGGGCTTCGGATTGGCTTGGTGTCCGCGATCCCGAGGATTTGTATATCGGGGTGTGGATGACTATCGAACTGTTCGTGGCCGTGCTCGCCTATGTGGCAATCATGAAGCTATGGCGGTACTGTCGAACGAGATCATAGGCGACACGAACAGACGTCCCGCACGGGTGTTTTCTTTTTGCCCGTACCACCGTGTTATGCCACGTCGTCGAGCGCGGCATCGGCGAGCGCGTTGGCGAGCTTCGGCGCCCTATGACTTCTCGTGCGCCCGCCGCGCGAGCGTGCGGGCCGCGACGATCGCCGCCGCGAAGCCGGACGCCGCGCCTACCAGCAAGGCCCAGCGCGGCCCCCAGTGGTCGGCGACCCACCCCACGATCGGCGCGCCGATGGGCGTGCCGCCCAGTGCCACGGCGAGGCGGATCGCCAACACGCGGCCACGCATGCCAGGCTCAGTGGAAAGCTGCATGAGGCTGTTGGTTTCGGTGGTGAACGTGAGCGCCGCGATGCCGATCATCACGAGCGCGCCGCCGAACCACCAGTAGCCCGGCGCAACGGACGCCAGCAGGCACCCCGCCCCGAACGCCGTAGACGCGAACAGCAGCGAGATGAAACGCGGATGGCTGCGCCCTGCGCCGAAGAAGGCGCCGCTCATGGTGCCCACGGCCATCATGGAAGAAAGGAGTCCGTAGCGTCCCGCATCGGCGTGAAAGACGTTCACGGCCATCGTCGAGATGAAGATCGGAAAGTTCAGCCCGAAGGTGCCGATCAGGAACAGCATGACGAGGATGGCCCGCAGGTCGGGGCGCGCCCACACGTAGCGGAATCCCGCGGCAATACCGCCCTTCGCTGGTCGCTTGAGCTTCGCCGAACGCAGCTCGTCCACGCGCAGACGCGTCAGCGAGATCAGCACGGCGACGAACGAAAGCCCATTGAGCAGGAAGGCCCAGCCCACGCCCACCGATGCGATCACAAGCCCCGCCACGGCCGGGCCGATCATGCGCGCGGCGTTGAACGAGGTGGAATTGAGCGCGACGGCATTGGAAAGGTCGGCGTCGCCCACCAGCTCCGAGACGAAGGTTTGCCGCACCGGCGAATCGAATGCCGTCGTGCAGCCGAACAGGAACGCGAACACGTACACGTGCCAAAGCTGCACGAGCCCTGACGCCGTGAGCACGCCCAGTGCAATGGCAAGCGTGCCGAGCAGCGCCTGCGTGACCATGAGCAGCTTGCGCTGGTCGAAGTGGTCGGCGGCGAAGCCCGACCAGGGCATGAACAGCATTTGCGGGCCGAACTGCAAGCCCATCACGATGCCCACGGCCGCCGCGCTGTGATGCGTGAGCCCGGTGAGCACGAGCCAGTCTTGCGCCGTGCGCTGCATCCACGTGCCGACGTTCGAGACGAGCGCGCCCGACGCCCACACGCGATAGTTGTAAGTTCTGAGCGAACGGAAGAACCCCGATGCGGGAGCGCCCATGTGGCCGCCTCGCCTTAGTCGGCCACGAGCCGCTTGAGCAGCTCGACTGCGGCGGCTAGCTGTTGCTGCTCGGCGCCGGAAAGACGCGCCTCTATCCTGCGCGAGAGCCAGTCCTGGCGGGCCGCGCGCCCTTCCTTGAGCCACTCGCGAAAGGTGTCGGTGAGCGACCAGAGCGTCTGGCGTCCGTCATTGGGGTCCGGCGCGCCACCGATATGGCCCGCCGCCTCGAGCGGCGCGATGAGCGTGCCCATCGACTGCGGGCGCATGCCCTCCGCGCGCGCGAGGTTCGATACCGTGGAAGGCCCCTCGCGTTCGAGCCGCTGCAGCACGGCCATCTGGGACGGCGTGAAGTCGCCGAGCATCGCCTGCTCGCGAAAGCGGCGGCGCAGTTGTCCAACCAGGGCGCGAAGGTCGCCGGCAAGTGACGCGGCGATGTCGGGAGGAGGAGTTTGAGCGCTTTCGGTCATCCCCGCATTCTAGGAGATATGAAGGTAAACTGCAAAGATAACCTTCATATCTCTGCGAGGAGCGCTCAGAACCCTTGCGCGGTTCCCGTAGAATGCGCGACCAGCAGCACCACGCCCAATATGCAGGCGCCAATCAGCGCCGCCAGCCCAACGGCCACGAACGGCAGCCAGCTGAAGTTGATATTCGCCAGATCGGCTTCGTGTGACGCGCTCTTGCGCACGCCAAAGAAGCTCCACAGGACCATGCGCACCATGCGTACGAGTTCCATCATGTTCTCCATCGGTCTCGATTCGATGGGTCTATGTTCGAACTTCGCCGGAGGCAAAAAAAGCAGCAGTTGCGAACAATCTGAGCGATGCAGCAGGCACGTTCCGCCGCCGCATAAAGAAACGCCCCGGTACTCGCGCACCGGGGCGAAAGGCTTGCCACGCTACAGGCAAAAAGAGCCGCAAGCACTGCGGGTTTAGGTGATGATCCAGGCACTCGCGCAGTAATCCCGGCGCATCCCGGGAGAACAGACCCGGCCTGCGATGCGCACTGTCCGCAATGATGCGTCCTCGCAGCAAGGCCGTATAGAAGCAGTCGACGCATAATTGAGCGCAGCAGATCGGTATCCCGGTCCCGCACGCTACACGAAACGCACGAGTCCACCCATGACAGCACTGGAAGAGCCAGAACGCATGACACGCTACGAACGCCTCGCACAGAGCATGGCCGCCGAGATTCGCTCGGGCAACCTGAAGCCGGGCTCGCGCATGCCGTCGCTGCGGCAGATCATTGCGCAGCACGGCGTGAGCCAGTCCACGGCGGCGCGCGCTTACTACGTGCTCGAACAGTGGGGCCTCGTGCGTGCCGAAGAACGTTCGGGCTACTACGTGGCGCCGGCCTCGAAGCCTGCCAAGGCGGATTCGCGCGCAACGACGGGCGAAACGGCCACCGTCGATATCAGCGAACTCGTGTTTTCGGTGCTCGACGCCGCCAAGCGCCCCGGCATCGTGCCGCTCGGCTCCGCATTCCCTTCCCCGTTGCTCTTTCCGCTCTCGCGGTTAGCGAAATCGCTCGGCCAGGCCGCGCGCAGCGTGAGCCCGTGGAGCACGGTGGTCGACCTGCCGCCGGGCAACGAGAACCTGCGCCGGCAAATCGCGCTGCGCTACATGCGCGTTGGCATCTCGCAGCCGGCCGAAGACATCATCATCACGAACGGCGCACTGGAAGCGCTCAATCTTTGCCTGATGGCGGTCACGCAGCCCGGCGATATCGTCGCGGTGGAGTCACCGGGCTTTTATGCCGCGCTTCAGGCAATCGAACGGCTTGGCCTGCGCGCCGTAGAAATTCCGGTACATACCGCGACAGGGCTCGACCTCGACGCGCTGGCGCAAGCGCTGGAGAAGCACCCCATTCGCGCCTGCTGGTTCATGACGAATTTCCAGAACCCCACGGGCGTCACGTTGTCGGCTTCGAAGAAAGAAGCGTTAGTCGAGCTGCTCGCGAAACACGAAGTCCCGCTCATCGAAGACGATGTGTACGGCGAGCTGCACTACGCGCCAAACTATCCGCCGCCGGCTATCGCGTTCGACCGGCGCGGCCTCGTCATGCATTGCGGCTCGTTTTCGAAGAACCTGGCGCCGGGCTATCGCGTGGGCTGGGCGAGCGCCGGGCGCTTCGCCGAGCGCGTGCAGCGCCTCAAACTCATGACGACGATCTCGGCGAGCATCCCCGCGCAGGCTGGCATTGCCGATTATCTGGAGCACGGAGGCTACGAGCGTCACTTGAAGAAGATCCGGCTCGCGATGCAAACGCAGCGCGATGCAATGATCGAGGCGATCCGCCGGTGGCTGCCTGAAGGCACGCACTACACGCGGCCCGAGGGCGGGTATTTTCTGTGGCTCACCTTCCGCGAGCGCATCGACGCGATGGCGCTGCATCGGCTTGCTGTCGAACGCGGCATCAGCGTCGCGCCCGGCCCGCTCTTTTCCGCGTCACATGCGTTCGAAAACTGCATCCGGCTCAATTACGGTCATCCGTGGTCGCAGCGCATCGATGAGGCGATCCGCACGCTCGGCGAACTACTCGTCCATCCCGAGGTGTGTGGGCGAACGTGATCAACCAGGGAGGGTCCATGAATCGTCTCGAAGCCCTCGCGTCCACGCGCCTGAACTTTCGACTCCGGAAAATCGGCGCAGTCCGTGCCGATTCATTCGCGGCTTGCCGCGAAAACGGCGGATGCCGCTACGCATGTCCACCGCCTGAATGCCTGCGCTATTGAGCACCCACGCTGGCATGCCGCTCCTGTTTATTCAGCTATCCCAAGTGAAACAGGCATCATTCGTATGATCTTTTCGCCGCGCGCTGCCTGTCGTATCCAGCTTGCTCCCATTTGTTCCTGCGACTCACAACTGTTTGTCCGCGTCCTGTATTCAAACTGGGGGCGTGGATGCGTAAATTGGTCGACATCGGAGCAGCAAGCCCGATCGGAAACAGAGTCCCACTTACGTCGAGGTTTATATGAGCCAATCCCCCAAAGTCATCGTGATCACTGGCGCATCGCAAGGCATCGGCGCCGAAACGGCCAGGGCATTCCGCGCACTCGGCCACAAGGTGGTCGCGACCTCGCGCAACATCAAACAGACTGACGATAGCGATCTCGTCGCAGTGGCCGGCGATATCGCCGACCCGGCCACGGCCCGCCGTGTCATCGAAACGGCCGTCTCGCGTTTTGGCCGCGTCGATACGCTCATCAACAACGCGGGCATTTTCGTGGCGAAGCCGTTCACGCAATACACCGCGGAAGACTACGCGGCGATCACGGGCACCAACCTCGACGGTTTCTTCCATATCACGCAGCTCGCTGTTGCGCAGATGGAAAAGCAGGAGAGCGGTCACGTCCTCAGTATCACGACGACGCTCGTCGACCACGCGATCGACGGCGTGCCGTCGGTGCTGGCCTCGCTGACCAAGGGCGGTCTCGCCGCCGCTACGCGTTCGCTGGCGATCGAGTATGCAAAGCGCGGCATTCGCGCAAACGCCGTGTCGCCCGGCATCATCAAGTCCCCGATGCACGCGCCCGAAACGCACGCGGCACTTGGCGCGCTGCACCCGATGGGTCATATGGGCGAAATGAGCGACATTGTGAGCGCCATCCTCTATCTCGACTCGGCCCCCTTCGTGACCGGCGAAATCCTTCACGTAGACGGCGGCCAGGTCGCCGGCCACTAAGCTGCACGGCACACCATCGATGCCAAACAGGAGCGCCGGCTGCCGGCGCTCCTTCCAGCGATCATCATCAAGGAAAGCGACATGCCGATCGTCACCATTCAGGTTACACGCGAGGGCACCAAGCCCGGCACGGATTCCGTCACGCCGGATGAAAAGGCCCAGCTCATCAAGGGTGTGAGCCAGCTATTGCTCGACGTGTTGAACAAACCGCTCGAGGCGACCTTCGTCGTCATCGAAGAGGTGCCAACGGAAAACTGGGGATGGGGCGGGCTGCCCACCGACGTCTACCGAAGACAGAAGGGACTCATCAAGTAAATGCGCGCGGGCGGCTCGAGAGCGGGCTTTCGCGCGCAATTGCCCCGGTTGCATCGACATGCGGGGTGCCCCCCTCGCGGACGCTAAACGCGCTGCCTAGCGCCCGCACTCCGTAATCGCGCTGTAAACGAGCGTGCGCAACTGGCGGCGAATCGGGTACGCGGTCGAGGGCAGGAGCTGGGTGAGAAACAGCACGATCATGTCCTCGCGTGGATCGACCCAGAAGAAGGTGCTGGCCGCGCCGCCCCAGAAGAAGTCGCCCGCGCTGCCCGGAATCAGCGTGGAAGCGGGCGCAATCGTCGTGGCGAAGCCGAGCCCGAAACCCACTCCATCGTAGGCCGCTTCGGTGAACATCGAGCGAGAGAGGCGTGGCAGGTCGACACCGCCCGGCAGATGGTTGGCGGTCGTCAGCTCGATAGTCTTCGGCCCCAGGAGCCGCACCCCGTCGAGTTCGCCGCCCTGCAGCAGCATGCGCGCGAACCGCATGTAGTCCGCCGCCGTGGAAACCAGGCCGCCGCCGCCCGACACAAACGAAGGCGGCTCGCGATAAGCGCTCGTGTGCGGATCGTCCTGCAGTTCGGGACCTTTTTCGGAGACGACCTTCGAGCCGAGCGCGCCGATGGCATAGCACGCGCAGAAGCGTGACACCTTCTCCTGTGGCACGTAAAAGGCCGTGTCGACCATGCCGAGCGGGTCGAAGATCCGCGTTTTCAGAAAGTCCTCGAAGGCCATGCCGCTGACCTTGCCGACGAGATAGCCGAGCACGTCCGTGGAAACCGAATAATTCCAGGCATCGCCCGGAGAAAATTCCAGCGGCAGCGTGGCCAGCTTCTCGATCATTTCGTCGAGCGTACCCGCGGTCGCAAGCTCGCCCACCTTCAGCTTGCGATAGGCCGCGTCGACGTTGGTGTTCTGCTGAAAACCGTAGGTCAGGCCGGAGGTATGCCGCAACAGATCGACCACGCGCATCGGGCGCGCGCTCGCGCGCGTCTGGAAGCCCTCCATGAAACCGCCCGCGTACACGCCAAGCTTTTCCCACGACGGGATGTACTTGCTGACGGGGTCGTCGAGCGCGATCTTGCACTCCTCGACCAGCATCATGATCGCCACCGACGTAATGGGCTTGGTCATCGAGTAGATGCGGAAGATCGAGTCTTCGGCCATCGGTGTGCGCCGTTCGCGGTCCGCGAAACCCAGCACCGAGTTCAGCGCGAGTTCGCCACGCCGCCACACCTGCGTGACGGCGCCCGCGAGCGTGCCGGGTGCAACGTAGTTCTCGCCGAGAAAACGTTCGATCCGTGCGAGCCGCTCACACGACATGCCCTGCTTTTCCAGACCTTCCCTACCCATGACGCCTCCTTTACCGAGTTCACCGAGTTAATTCCGGATTGATGGATCACACGCAATGCGCGCCACAGTATCCGTCATTCGGGGCGAAGTTGCGTGGCGTTGCATTGCGTGGCGTTGTCGATCACGACGCCACGTATTCGACGCGCACCGGGCATGCAATGCGCATCGGCCCGATGCGCCGTTGAATTTCGTTTTTTTAGCGCCTCGATATGCGATACGTGTGGGGTACACTACCGGGCGACAAAATACAGAATGACAGCGGGGGTAGCAGCGATGGGCGAAACGGAAACACATTCCTGGCCCGGGAAAGCGTTGTTTCGCGCATTTCCGAAGGACCCTGAAAAAGAGCAGGCCGTACTGCGCATGACGCTCGGTTCCGTCGTGCTTCTCGCTTACCTCCTTGCCTGCCCGATCTACCGCTCGACGCATCTCTACGCAACGCTTCTTGCGGTCACCGCTTATGTGGCGTACGGCGTCGTCACGTATGTCGCGGTGACCGTTGCGCCAGCGCGCTCGCGCGTGCGCCTCACGCTCTTCACGTTCGCCGATCAGGCAATCGTCACCGGCGCGCTGGCCGTGGGCGGCACCGCTGCGCTGCCGCTTCTGTGGGTGGCCTTCTGGTTTCTGGTCGGCGCGGGCTGCCGCTATGGCCAGCGCATGCTGGGCCTTTCCTGTGCGATGGCGCTCGTCGGCATCATGGGCCTGATGCACTGGCAGCCGTGGTGGCGCGCCAACCTCACAGCCGCGCTCGGCATTGCGCTCAGCATCGCGGCCACGTCCGTCTATCTGGCGGTGCTCGTCCACCGGCTGGAACGCCAGGCGTCGACCGATCCGCTCACCGGGCTCTACAATCGCGTGCGGCTCGAGCAGGCCATTGGGCGCACGCTCTTTACGCGCGGCGTCGAAGTCGAGCGCACCGCCATGCTGCTCGTCGATCTCGACGGCTTCAAGGAAGTGAACGACTCCTTTGGCCACGCGGTGGGCGACGAACTGCTGCGCAACTTCGCCGAGGCGCTCGTGAGCCGCATGCGGCGCGGCGATACGCTCGCACGCCTGGGCGGCGACGAGTTCGTGGTCCTGGCCCGGCACGTCTATGACAAGAACGATGCGCTGACCGTCGCCAACAGCATTCATGCAATTCTCGCCGACATGCGCACCGTAGGCGGCTATCCGGTGACCGTGTCGTGCAGCATCGGTGTGTGCCTGCTCACGGAAGGCACCGGCAGCCGCTCGCTCGACGCGCGCACCTTGATGCGCGCCGTGGACAGCGCCATGTACCGGGCCAAGGCGCGCGGCATGGGGAAGACGGAGTTCGTCGGTACGGTCGGCGTGACGCCCAGCGCGGCCTGACCCCAACCACTCTGCCATGTTCATGAAGGCGGCGCCTGGCGCCGTGGGCATGCCTGGATTGTTCTCCTGACCGAAACAGTGAATTCGTCTATTAGGTATTTACCCTGGTCACTACCCCTCCTACACTGACTCCATCGCTGCTTTCAACCCTGTAGGCAGCTAAAAAAGAAAGTAAATCTGGAGGTAATTGTCATGAAATCGCTCGTCCAAGCCGTCGTTATCGCTGCCGCCCTCGCCGCTCCCGTTGCCGTGTTCGCCCAGTCGAACCAGCCCGTGACGCGCGCGCAAGTCCGTGCCGACATGATTCAGGTCGAAAAGGCCGGCTTCAATCCCGCACGTTCGAACCCCAATGAATATCCGGCGAACATTCAAGCCGCTGAAGCTCGCGTCGCTGCGCAAAACAGCGCAGTGGGCGGCGTGAACAGCGGTTCGTCGCAAGCAGGTCAAGCAGCGCAGTAAGCTGCCAGGCCGAATAGGCCACGCTTTGTAGTTGTTGCCCCGTAGTAGCCCGCTTGTTGCCTTGAGGCCCGCCATTGCAGTGTGTTGCGATGGCGGGCCGTTGCGGCTACTGCGTCGAGAACACCGATATCCCGCCATTCGGGAATGCCGCCGACCCGGGCTGGTACGGCACGAAGACCTCGCCGAGGCCGCTGTCGATGCCGACCGAGTGAGCGCCTGTCCCCACCGCCACGGAATAGATGAGCTTGCGCGTCGCGCCGTCGATCACACCCATGGTCGGCGTAAAACCTGAAGACGCCGCGGTGCCGCTCGTGACGTAGTGGCGCGCAGGCAGGAAGTAGCGGTTCGACGTTGGATCATAAGCCACCTGGTCTACGCCGCCGAACGGCACGGACGCGAGTTGCGCGCCTGTATTGCGATCGAGGATCAGCGTAATGAGCGGATCGCCCGCAGAGGGATCGCAACCGATCAGCACGTCGCGGTTGGGACCGAGCGCGATGCCGGCAGGGCCGCATTTGCCGAGCGCAAACGACTTGCTCACCGCAGGCGCGCCCGACGTGACCGAACTGGCGGTGATCACGTCGAGTTCGCCGTCGGGGTTGGCGGCGGTTCCGTCGTTGTTGATGAGAAAGTTCTTCGAGGCCGGATCGTACACACAGGCTTCCAGGCCTGAAGAACCGCTGAATACCAGTTTGTTCACGACGGCCTGCGTCGTGGTCGAAATGAAGGTCACGTAGGGCGGCGTGTCGCCGGGGCTCGCAAACATGACGAGATGGTCGTCGGGATCGTAGCAACCTTCATCGACGCGCGAGCCCGACGTGCTGATGGGGATCGTCTTGACCGTTTGCATCGCGGACGTGTCGACGATCTTCACGCTATCGACGTCCCCTACATACAGCGTATTCGTTCCCGTCACACCCACGATGCCGTCAGGTCCGGACACATCGGTGCTCGCGCCCGCGCCGGTGAAGTTGCCCGGAATCTGCGCGAGCAGCGCTTTCGTTTTGGTATCGACGACATCGACGGACTTGTTGTTGCGATCGGCCAGATAGTACCTGCCCGCTTCCACATAGCCGATATCGAAACTGAACGCCGGGCTCGTCGTATTGGGCACGGTAATGTTCGAGAGCAGTTTTGGCGCGGACGGTGTAACCGCCGCCGACGCCGGGTTGGAACTCGAAGAGTCTGAGCCTCCGCATCCGGCAACAGCCGCCGTCGCCACGAGTAGAAAGGCCAATAAGGGTTTATTCATCAGTCGGCTCCTTTGAGCAGCAGAACAGGTGGATCAACACGCGAATACCTCGGAATCTGCGGAAGCGCCTCGACGAATCCTCATCGCACTGCGGCTCGCGTCATCCACGTCCTTGAAGCGGCCGAATGGCAGGCTTCGATATGGACATAAGGATGCGCAAGGAACGGTAATCATGCACAGCAAAAGAAATTGATCGTTTCCATTTAGTAGAGCGTATGAATGTATGGCTGTAGAAACTTCTCGACGAATGGAATCAGCACGCTCAGTAAGTTTCGATTCACTCCTTCATTGCTGGAATGAAACTCAGAATTGATCAGATCCGGGAAATGATTTTGGCGTGCTGCGCCGCGCCATTTCCTGCACGGCCATGCCGCGAGGACCCTGGGGCGCGAGCTTCAGCTCGTCATTGAGGTTTGCTGCGCGGGCACATCGATATGGGGGGGCGACGCAGCGCGGGTTTGAACCGTGCGAACGGCACGCGCACGTAAGGTTCGGTTGTGAAGTCGAAAGCGGCATTGGCGGTCTTTCGAATATCAAGCCGCCAGAAATGAAATAGCGGCCAGGGAAAAGCCTGACCTCCGTTCTATTCTCCGGGAATATAAGCGCGCGGGAATCAGAAGAAAATCACCGCTTTGGCCATTCGGGCGCTTGCCCGGCCTGCCGCTCCTCGGCGTGGGCGAAGCGGCGCAAGGCCAGCGGATGATGAGCCAACTTCAGTAGAATGAGGGACGCTCCGCGCCGAATCCGGCGTCCGACGAAGAATCACGCCCGGAAAATCCTGGAACACGCCTGATGCCCCACACCCTCGATCGCCGCACCGCTGTCGCATTCCTTGTGGCCGCAACGTTCTTCATGGAGAACCTCGACGCCACGGTCATCACCACCTCGCTGCCCATCATCGCGCACGACTTTCGCACGGCGCCCGCGTATCTCTCGATCGGCGTCTCCGCGTATCTCGTCGCGCTGACGATGTTCATCCCCGTGAGCGGCTGGTTCGCCGAGCGCTTCGGCGCACGGCGCGTGTTCGCCACGGCCATCACCGTGTTCAGCGCGGCCTCGCTGCTGTGCGCGCTGAGCACGGGCCTGTTCGCCTTCACCGCCGCGCGCGTGCTGCAGGGGCTGGGCGGCGCGATGATGGTGCCGGTGGGCCGGCTCGTCGTGCTGCGCGACACGCCGAAGCACGAGATCGTGCGCGCCATTGCGATCCTCACCTGGCCCGCGCTGGTCGCGCCGATTCTCGGGCCGCCGCTCGGCGGCTGGATCAGCACGCACTGGAGCTGGCACTGGATCTTCCTGCTCAACCTGCCGCTCGGGGTGGCCGCGCTCGCGGCCGCCCTGCTGCTCCTGCGCGACGAGCACACGCAACCGCGCCGCTTCGATACCTTCGGCTTCGTGCTGAGCGGCCTCGGCTTCGCGTTCGTCATGAGCGGCATCGAGATGGCGAGCCGCTCCGACGTCACCGCGCCCGTGGCGATCGCAACGTGCGCGGCGGGCATCGCGCTATTGGCGGCAGCCGTCGTGCATTTGCGGCGCGTGCCGCATCCGCTGTTCGATCTCGCGCCCGTGAAGATCAACACGTTTCGCGTGACCGTGTTCGGCGGCTCGCTCTTTCGCACGGCCATCGGCACCGCGCCGTTTCTGCTGCCGCTCATGTTCCAGGTGGCGTTCGGATGGAGCGCCGTGGCATCGGGCGCGCTGCTGCTATGGCTGTTCGCCGGCAATCTGTCCATGAAGCCGGGCACCACGTGGGTCATGAACCGCTTCGGCTTTCGCACCGTGCTGATCGGCAACGGCACGCTGGTCGCGCTCGGCTTCGCGGGCTTCACGCTGCTCGGGGCGGATACACCGCGCGTCGTCGTGGCCGCCTTGCTATTTTTCAGCGGCCTCGTGCGCTCGATGCAGTTCACCGCGCTGAACACAATCGGATTCGCCGACGTGCCTCAGGCTCAGATGCGCGATGCGACGACACTCTTCTCCGTACTGCAGCAGATGAATGCCGGCATGGGGATCGCCGTGGGCGCGCTGGCGCTTTCGGTTGCCGAGGCGCTGCGCGGCACGCATGCGGGAACGGCGGGTGCCGCCGACTTCCATCTCGCGTTCTGGTTCATCACGGCGCTCGCGGCGCTGGGCGTGGTCGACAGCGTGCTGCTGCCGCGCAGCGCGGGCGCGCATATTCTCGCGCGACGCCAGCGAGCCTCCAATCCCTGACTTCGTTCTTCGTTCAACACGATGCCGACCGTTGCGCTTCTCGTCTTCCCAGGCGTCCAGGCACTCGACGTGTTCGGGCCCACTGACGTCTTCTCGGAGGCCAATCGGCTGCTCGCGCCCGAAGCGCAATACCAGCTCGAGCTGATCGCAACGGAACGCGACACTGTGCGCTGCTCGAGCGGCCTGCGCATCGGCGCGGACCGGCACTTCGACGAGGCCCGTGGCCACTGCGATCTGCTGCTCGTGGCAGGCGGACCCTCGCTCGTGGAGCAGCCGCTTGCCGATGCGGCGCATGCGTGGCTGCGCGAAGCCAGCGCGCGCGCCCGGCGCTTCGGTTCCATCTGCAACGGCGCGCTTACGCTGGGTCGCGCGGGCCTGCTCGACGGACGCACCGTGACGACACACTGGAACGACGCGGCCGCGCTTGCCGCGATGTGCCCGACCGCGAACGTCGAATTCGACCGCATCTTCATACAGGACGGCAATCTCTATACCTCGGCGGGCGTGACGGCGGGAATTGATCTCTCGTTGTACCTGCTGGCTCAGGATCACGGTCCCGAAATCGCGCTGAACGTGGCGCGACGGCTCGTGGTGTTCGTGCAGCGCGCGGGCGGCCAGTCGCAGTTCAGCCCGTATCTCACGCCCTACGCGGAGGCCACGTCGCCCATTGCCCAGGTACAGCAGTACGTGCTCGGGCATCTGAATGAAGATCTGGGCGTGGAGGTGCTCGCCGGCATTGCGAAGATGAGCAAGCGCAACTTCGCCCGAATCTTCGTGCGCGACACCCACGTGACGCCCGCCGAATTCGTCGAGAGCGCGCGCATCGACGCGGCGCGCGTGACGCTGGAAAACAGCACGGCGCCGTTGAAAACCGTGGCCTTTCGATGCGGCATGCGTGACGCCGACCATTTGCGCGTCGCCTTCAAGCGCAAGCTGGGCACCACGCCGCAGCAATATCGCGCGCACTTCAGCGCTGCCACGGCCAGGGCCAAACGCCCCGCAAAAGCCGATACGTAGCTGCGCCGGTGCGCCTACGCTCCCGCGCGCCCCTCGCGCCGCACCGCCTGCGGCGGCACGCCGAAGCCGCGCACGAACGCCTCGCGCATGTGTCTGCGGTCGCGAAAGCCGGTCTCGCGCGCGATGACATCGAGCGGGTGCGTGCTCTGCTCGATCATGAGCCGCGCCGCCTCCAGGCGCAGGCCCTCTATGGCGCGCGCGGGCGACCGGCCCGTTTCCGCCGTGAACACACGGCTGAACTGGCGCGGGCTCAGGTGCACAGCCTCTGCGAGTTGTTCGACCGTAAGCGCGCTGCTCAGGTTGCGGCGCGCATAGTCGAGGGCGTTCTGGATGCGGTCCGATTTCGGCGCGAGCGCGAGCATTTCGGAATGCTGCGACTGGCCGCCCGAGCGCCGCTGATGCATGACGAGCTTGTGCGCAACCGAGCGCGCCACTTCCGCGCCGAGGTCGCGCTCGACCATGGCGAGCGCGAGATCGAGCCCCGCCGTCATGCCCGCCGAAGTCCAGACCGGACCATCGACGATATAGATGCGGTCGTCTTCCACGCGAACTTCGGGAAAGCGCTGCTGCAGATCGCGCGCGTAGTACCAGTGCATCGCGGCGCGGCGGCCGTCGAGCAGGCCCGCCTCGGCCAGCACGAAGCCGCCCGTGCAGATGCCCGCCACCCGGCGCGCGCGGCCGCTCGCGCGGCGCAGGAACGCCAGCACCGCGGGCGCTGCATCCACGGTACGCGGGTCGTTCACGCCCGCCACGACCCAGGTGTCCACGCGGCTGCGCGCAGGCGCGGGCGTGCGCAGTGTGTCTACGCTCATGCCGAGCGATGAACGAATCGCGCCGCCTTCCACCGAATAGTTCGCGATCGCGTAGAACGGCGAGCCCGCCACCATATTCGCGTATTCGAAAACGCTTTGGGTCGCGAGCGCCATCACCTGGAACCCATCGCTCAGCAGATAGCCGATGCGGTGCATGTCCTGCTCCTGTCGCTGTATGTCCTGAAACACGACCCTATACGTCATTTGCGACACAGTCAATCGCGGCCAGAATGCATTCACAGCAGCGCCACATGCACGTTACCTAACCCCGCGCGCCGCTACGCAAAGGAGCTTGACCATGAACCAGCACACTCATCGCGGCACCGCCCTCGTCACCGGCGCCTCGTCCGGTATCGGCGCCGTGTACGCTGCCGAACTCGCGCGCCGGGGGTACGACCTCGTGCTCGTCGCGCGCAACCGCGAGCGGCTTGCCGCGCTCGCCGGGCGCATCACGAGCGACACCCGGCGCGACGTGGAAGTGCTCGCCGCCGATCTCAACGACCGCAGCGATCTCGCCGCCGTCGAAGCGCGCCTGCGCGACGACGCCAGCCTCACCCTGCTCGTCAACAACGCGGGCATCGGCACGCACACGCCGCTCGTGGAGAGCAATGTCGATTACATGACGCGCATGATCGAGCTGAACGTCACCGCGCTCACGCGGCTCACGTACGCGGCCGTGCCTGGTTTCGTCGCACGCGGCCAGGGGGCGATCATCAACATTGCCTCCATCGTGAGCATCGCGCCCGAGATCCTCAACGGCGTGTATGGAGGCACCAAGGCCTTCGTCCTCGCGTTCAGCCAGTCGCTGCATCACGAACTGGCCGACAAGGGCATCCGGGTGCAGGCGGTGCTGCCCGGCGCCACGGCGACGGAATTCTGGGAGACCGGCGGCCTGCCGCTCGAACATCTCGACAGCGCGATCGTGATGTCCGCCGGGGACATGGTGAGCGCCGCCCTCACCGGCTTCGAGCGCGGAGAAATCGTGACGATTCCTTCGCTACACGACGTGGAGCAATGGAACGCGTTCGAGACGGCTCGCCGCGCCATGTCCACGCAGCTGTCCAGCAACACGCCTGCGCCTCGCTATCGCACCGCGCAGTGACGTTCCGGTTCGATCGGGTGGACTGAGTGTGAAGCGGGGGCTCGCCCCCGCGACCTACACTTCCCGCCTGCTGCGCCCGTACAGCAGCAGCATCGCGGCGATCACCACGCCGTAGATGATCTGGCGTCCCGCCTCCGGCATCTGCGCGACCGAGAGAATGGACTGCAGCAGCGTGATGAGGATCGCGCCGGCAACGGTGCCGAGGTACGAGCCGCGGCCGCCCAGAATGGACGTCCCGCCCAGCACCACCGCGGCGATCGCGGGCAGCAGGTAAGCGTCGCCCATCGACTGCGCCGCCTTCGACGCATAGCCTGCGAGCAGCACGCCGCCGAACGCGGCGAAGGCGCTGCACACGGCGAATGCGGCCACGGTCACGAGCCGCGTATCGATGCCGGAAAGATACGCCGCGCGCTCGGTGTTGCCGATCGCGTACAGCGTGCGCCCGAAAGTCGTGCGCGAGAGCAGGAATATCGTCGCGGCCCCGATCACCACCCACAGCGCCACGGCATTCGGCACGCCCGGCACGAGCCAGCCCGCGGCGAGCCAGCGCATGACGTGCGGCGCGGAATCCTGCGGCGACGAGCCGCCCGTATAGACGATCATGATGCCTTGCGCGACCGCGTTGGTCGCGAGCGTCGCGATCATCGAAGGAATGCGCAGGAGTGCGACGAGAATGCCGTTGACGATGCCGATCAGCACGCCGCAGCCAATACCGACCGGAATCGCGAGAATCTGCCCGAGTCCGCCATGCCCGGCGACAGCACAGGCCATCATCGCGCCCGTCGTGATCGTCCACGGCAATGAAAGGTCGATGTGGCCGAGCAGAATCACCATCATCAAGCCGGTGGCGATGATGCCGAGAAACGCGCCGACCTTCAGTTGCAGCAGGATGTACTCGGGCGACGTGAAGTTGCGCGAAAACATCCCGCCGACGAGCAGCAGTGCAACGATACACCCGAACGAGATCAGAATCGGCTTGTCGATCCTGCGCGTGAGCCTCGACACGAAGGTGGCCCGGGTGTCTGCAGAAACGCCGCTCATTGGAACCACTCCAGACGGTTGCGCACCCTGAACAGCCCGCACGCGCCGATCGCGACGGCAAGGAGGAGAATCACGCCCTGGAATAGCGGCTGCCAGAGCGCGTCGACGTTGAACACGAACAGCAGGTCGCCGATGGAGCGGAACGCAAACGCGCCGAAGATCGCGCCGATCGCGCTGCCCTTGCCGCCGAGCAGCGACACCCCGCCGATCACCACAGCCGCAATCGAAAAGAGCGTGTACGAGTTCGCGCTGCCGAGGCTCGCTTCGCCGGTGTCGGTAAAGAAGGTCAGAAAGAGGCCCCCTATCGCGGCGAGGAGGCCCGCCAGCGTGTAGCTTGCGAACTTCGCGCGGCGGATCGGCATGCCGGAGAGGAAGGCCGCGGGTTCGGACGAACCGGTCGCATACGCCGCGCGGCCTACCGCCGAACGTTTGAAAGGAATCCAGACGATCGCCACGGCCGCAATGAGGATCAGCAGACTCGCCGGCACGATGCCCGCGACCTTGCCGGTCAGGGCGTCGGCGAGATCGTCGTTGATCGTGCCGCCGGGAACGGGGCGCAGCAGCAGCGCAACGCCGTAGAACACGGCGCCCGTCGCAATCGTCGTCACGATCGGCTGCAGGCGGCCGAAAATGATGATCACGCCATTGAGCGCGCCGCACAATGCACCCGCCGCGAGCACGCCGACGATGCCGAGTGCGCTGTGCAGCGCGTCGCCCGTGACGATCCACGAGCCGATGCAGTTCGTCAGCACGAGCATCATGCCGATGGAGAGGTCGATGCCGGCCGTGAGCACGACGAGCGCCTGCCCCATCGACACCAGCGCGAGCAGCACCGCCTTGTTCGCCGCGGTCTGAAACACGTTCGCCGATAGATTCGACGGATAGTTGAAGAGGTAAATCGCGAACATCAGCACGAACAGGCCGAAAGCGAATGCCGTCCCGCGATTTTCCGCATACCAGTAACGCAGCCCGCTCATGGCGCGGCTCCCGTGGAAGGCGAACCCTGCGCGAGCTGTCCGGTTTGTCCAACCGGCAGGTCCAGCGCGCTGGCGATCAGGTTCTGCTCGGTGATCGCCGGCCCGACGAGTTCCTTCTTGATCCTGCCTTCGTACAGCACGAGCACGCGATCGCAGCAGCCGATCAACTCGTCATAGTCGGTCGAATAGAAAAGGATCGCCGCGCCTTCGTCGGCGAGGCGCCTGAGCAACTGATAAAGCTCCTGCTTCGTGCCCACGTCGATGCCGCGCGTCGGGTCGCTGAGCAGCAAGATTCTGGGCTTGCGCATCAGCCACTTCGCGATGACCACCTTCTGCTGGTTGCCTCCCGACAGCGAGCCCACCGGCGCATCGACGCCGTGCGACTTGATCGCGAGGAGCTCCACCATCCGGTCGACGTAAGACTGCTGGCGATCGCGATCGATCACCCCGGCGGTGGACATGCGATCGAGCGCAGCAAACGAGAGGTTCTCGCGCACCGACATCGGCAGCATCAGGCCTTCGGTCTTGCGGTCCTCCGGTATCAGCGCCATGCCGATTCCTTTCGCGCGCGCGGCAACCGGGCTGCCGATCGACACCGCCTTGCCGTCGATCTCGATCCTGCCCGCGCAGCCGCGCAACACGCCGAACAGCGCGAGCAGCAGTTCGCGCTGCCCCTGCCCGTCGAGTCCGCCCAGCCCGAGAATTTCACCGGGCGCAAGCGAGAAGCTGATGCCCTGCAGCGTGTCGCTCCACGCGAGATCGTGACAGGCAAGCACCGGCGGGCGTCCGGCCTTTTCCGCGGGTTTGTCGGGGAAAACATGCTGGTACTTCCGGCCGATCATCATTTCGATGACCTCATTATCGGAGCGCGTGCCCGCCTCGAAGCTCATCACGTGACGGCCATTGCGATACACCGTGCATTCGTCGGCGAGCGCCTTCACCTCGTGCATGCGGTGCGAAATGAAGAGCAGCGCCAGCCCCTCCTCGCGCAGGCGCTTGAGCACCTCGATCACGCGCGCCACGTCGGCGGCAGTCAACGCCGAAGTCGCCTCGTCGAGGATCAGGATGCGCGGTTCGTGCGCGAGCCCCTTGGCCAGCTCGACCATCTGCTGGCGCGACAGCGGCAGGTCGCGCACTTTCGCGAGCGGATTGATGTCGGCCGCGCCCGCGCGGGCCAGCGCTTGCTCCGCCTGGCGGCGCTGGGCCCGGCGGTCGATCATGCCGAAGCGGCGCGGCGGGTTCGAAGCGAAAATGTTGTCGGCCACGCTCAGGTCGGGGATCAGCGAAAGCTCCTGATACACGCAGACAATGCCGGCCGCGTTCGCCTCGGCGGGCGAGGCGAACGAGACTTCACGGCCGTCGAAGTGCATCACGCCCTCGTCCGGCTGCACCACGCCGGACATCACCTTCAGCAGCGTCGACTTGCCTGCGCCGTTCTCGCCGAGGATCGCGTGAATGCGGCCGCGGCGCACGGCGAGGTCCGCATGATCCAGCGCCACCGCGCCGCCATAGCTTTTCGACACGCCCGACATCTGAAAGAACGGCTGCCCTGCATCCTGCTGCATGCTTCGTCTCCCGTCACGTCACAGGCAATCGCGCGGTCACTGGTTGCCCTGGCTCTGCTTCATGATTTCCTGCGCGGAGAAGTTGATGCCGCAAGTCGGAAACGAATTGCCGACGAAGAAGTTGTCGGACTCGTTCGGGAAATAGTTGGCGCCCGCCTTCAGCTTCGAATCGTCGGTGACGTCGAGCGGCAGCTTGATCGCCACGGGAATCGTCTGGCCGTCCAGCGCCGCGAGCGCCGTCTTGATCGCCACCGCCACCTGCGCAGGACCGCTGCCCGCCGAGGTGCACTTCAGCCCCTGGGCGCCGTACTGCGCACAGAACTTGCGAAAGCCGTTTTCCGTCTCGCCGCCGAACGGCACGAACGGATGTTTCGCATCGATCATCGCGCGCACGACGCCCGTGTCGCCGCCCTGCGCCGAGACGCCGTCGAAATGGCCCTGCACGGCAATCGCGTCGGCGGTGGCCTTCTGCGCGACCGCGTCGTCCCACTTGCCGTAGACCTGCACGACGTTCCACTTCTTGCCGGTCTCGTCGAGGGTCTTCGTGAAGCCGTTGTGCCGGTCGGTGTCGACCGAGGTACCCGCCACGCCGCGCACTTCGAGCACCTTGCCGCCGCCCGGCAGATGGCTCGCGAGCCACTTGGCCCACAGCACGCCGAGCCCGTACTGGTCGACGTCCACGTTGATCGCGTCTTCGCTGTCGAGCGTATTGTCGAACGCCACCAGCACGACGCCGGCCTTCTTCGCGCGGCGGATCGCGGGTCCGAACGAGGCGGGATTCTGCGCGTCCACGATGATCGCGTCGTAGCCGGCGTCGATGAAGTTGTTGACCGCCGAGATCTGTGCCGGCACGTCCTCGCCGGTCGATACGACCTTGAATTCCTTGAGCTTGGCGGCGACGGCCGGTTGCGCCGTATAGGCCTTGGCCGTCTTGATCATCTGGATGCGCCAGGTGTTCGCGATATAGCCGTTCACGAGCGCAACGCGGTACGGCCCGCTCTTCTTCGGATACTTGATGAATTTGGTGTCGGTCTTCCAGGGGACCATGCACGTCGGGTCGCTGGACGGGCCGGAAACGATCGATGCCTGCGCGAATGCCGCACCTGCGCACAGCGCCATTGCCGCGGTCGCCGCCGCTCGAAGCACCTGGATTCCTGAAAGCATGTTGTCTCCTTTTTGTCGGATAGAACTGACTGATTGCCGGCGCACCGGGTTCGTCGGGAATGGCCGAGACGGTGTGCGTGAAGCAGGGAATCTTGCTGGATGTGCTGCAGCGGGACTGGACCGGACGCGACGGCCCAGCGCAATGACCTCTTCAAAGGCGTCCCCTCGAAGCAAAACAACGGGCACGCGTGAACGCCTCCCCGTCTGACAGTACTGGCATACCAATCCACGCGCGATAGTGGTTTACCACTGGACCTGCGCCGGGCCCGATCTGGCGGAAATCGCGCGCAAAGCCGCGCCGCCTCGCGGCTTGGCCGCGCGGCAACTGGTGTACCATTCTAGCGAACTTCAGCCGCCGCCTGGCGGCTGCGACGCTTTCGAGAATCCTGGATGGCCGATCTATCGCACACGCCAACCGGTCGCGCCGCGGATGCGGACGCGACCGACCGCTCCTACGTCGGCCTCGCGAAACAGATCTACGACCTGATCGCGGCAGGCGACGTTGGGCGCGCGCCGGGTGCGCCTCGCGCCCGCCTGCCCTCCGAGCGCACGCTCGCCGAGCGTTTCGGCGTGAGCCGCACGCAGGTGAGAGAGGCGATCATCGCGCTCGAAGTGCAGGGCGTGGTCGAGGTGCGCGTGGGGTCGGGCATCTATGTGGCCGACGCGCAGGAGGCGCGCTCCATTGCGTTCGAACTGCCGCGCGGGCCGGGCCCGATCGAGACGCTGCGCGCGCGGGAAGTGATCGAAAGCGGCATCGCGGCGCTCGCCGCGACCGAGCGCAAGGATTCCGACCTCGACCGCCTCTTTGCCGCGTTGCGCGCGATGCGCGAAAACATGGACGACAAGGCCGCGAACGAGGCCGCGGACCGCGAGTTCCATCTGGCGATCGCGGGCGCGACCGGAAACGATATGCTGCGGCATGTGGTGAGCGCGATGTGGGACAACTCGCGCGCCGACCCGTTGTGGCGAAAGATCGAGGAGCACTTCCATACGCCCGCGTTGCGCGCGGCGTCGCAGGAAGACCATCAGCGCATTTTTTCGGCCATCATGGCGCGCGACGCAGCCGCCGCGCGTGCGGCGATGCAGGCGCATCTCGCGCGCGTCATCGGCGAATTCACGCGTGCCTGGCGTTAGCCCCTCACGCCGCCGCAGGCAGCGCGCTTGCCTCGTGCGCAACCGCCAGCGGCGTGACGGACGCCACCGGCGGCGCATCTGCCAACTCGCTCACGCGGAACGTCGCCACGGCTTCGGCCATCTGGCTCGCCTGCTGCTCGAGCGATTCGGCGGCAGCCGCCGCCTGTTCCACGAGTGCCGCGTTCTGCTGCGTGACCTGATCCATCTGGCTCACCGCGGTCTCGACCTGCTCGATGCCGGCGCTCTGCTCCACGGTCGCCGAGGCGATCTCTTTCATGAGCCCCGACACCTTGTCCACTGAAGCGACGATCTCGGCCATCGTCGCGCCCGCTTCGCCCACCAGCGAGCGGCCGTTGCGCACGTCGTGCACCGAGGCGTCGATCAGCGACTTGATCTCGCGCGCCGCAGCGGCGCTGCGCTGCGCGAGCATGCGCACCTCGCCCGCGACGACGGCGAAGCCGCGCCCCTGCTCGCCCGCGCGCGCGGCCTCGACCGAAGCGTTGAGCGCGAGAATATTGGTCTGAAACGCAATGCCGTCGATGATGCCCGTGATGTCCGCGATCTTGCCCGAACTGCGGCTGATCTCCTCCATCGTCTCGATCACCTGCTCGACCACGCGTCCGCCGCGCTGCGCGACATCGGCCGCCCCCATGGCGAGCGCGCTCGCGGCGTTCGCATGCTGCGCGTTCTGACGCACGCTCGACGTGAGCTGCTCCATGCTCGACGCCGTCTGCTCGAGCGACGCAGACTGCTGTTCCGTGCGGCTCGACAGATCGAGATTGCCCGCCGCGATTTCGCGTGCGCCCGTGTTGATCGCATCGCAACTCGATCGCACGCTGCGCACCGTGTGGCTCAGGCCGCCCTGCATGCGCCGCATTGCGCCGAGCAACTGGCCGATTTCGTTGCGCCCGCCACCTTCGATGTGAACCGAGAGATCGTTCGCGGCGATCTGGTTCAGCACTTCCACCGCCTCTTTGAGCGGCGCGGTGACGAGGCGGCGCAGCGCCACATGGGTCGCGACGACGAGCCCCAGCGCACCCAGCAGGCCCACCACCACCATCGCCATCACCCAGTCGTGCTCGCGCCCGGACTGGTCGAGCGTTGCGCGCATCGCGGCATCGGCGTTCGCGCGCAATGCGGCCACGCTCGCCGAAAACTGCGTGTTCGCATTGGCGACATCCCCGGCAGCCAGCGCGGCATAGGTTGCCGTGTCGCCGGATTCGAGCGCCGTGGCCGCGCGCTGCAGCGCCTGGGCGAGCGTGCTCCATGCGCCGAGCAAGGCGTCGTGCTGCTGGGCCGCGTCGACGTCGAACGGCGCGCCCGCGCGCAGCGCGGCGCCGTGCTTCGCGGCCTGAGCGATGAGATCGCGTGCTTCCTGCTGTGCGCGCTGTCGCGCATCGGCAGCGCTATTCTCCTTCTCGGCCTGATACGCGCGCGCAAGCGCCGTTTGCGCAAGCGCCGCGTCCTCGCGCAAGGCGAGCGCGAGCCCGTCCTGGCGCGCGACTTCGTGGATGAAACGCGCCGAGTCGTCGGCGCGGCCGATCATCAGGACACCTACCGCTGCCCCCACTACCAGCATCGCCGCGAATGTGCAGAGCACGAGCAGCAGCCCTTTTCGAATCGTCAGATTGCGCATTGCCTTATTCCCGCTTCAGGGCCTCGACGTGGTTGGGACGGCATCGCTGCCCAGACGGGACAGCAGCATGTTCGCCTGTTCGATCAGCGTGGTGCGGTATTCGCCGGGCAGCAGCACGTCGTCGGCCACGGCCATCGCTTCGCCGAGCTGGGCGTGAAACGCGAGGATCGTGCGTTCGATCTGCGTCGCGGACAGTTGCGGCAGCACCGCCTCGACGAACTTCGTCATCACCACCACACTCGCGCCGAAACGCGAGATGGCCTTGCCATGCGCGCTCACTAGCGCGGTCATCGAGTTCAACAGCATCTCGTCACTGGTGCTCAAGGGATTCTCCAGGTACTTCGGCTAAAGGGAAAAGAAAAGGCCGTCTTCAGCCAACCGCGCACGCCTCGAGCGAGCGCGGCATCAACCCGGCCGGCGCGGGACGCGCAAGCAGAAAACCTTGTGCGCGGTCGCAGCCAATTTCGCGCAGGAATTCGAGTTGCCGCGGCGTCTCGACGCCCTCGGCAACCACCGTGACGCCGAGCGAACGCGCCATCGCGACGATCGCGCGCACGATCGAGCGGTCTCGCGCGGCGCTTTTCTTCACGCGCGGCGACATCCCCGGTTCCGTCTCGGCCATTTCCGCGAGAAACGAACGGTCCACCTTGAGCGTGTCGACCGGCAAGGACTGCAGATACTTGAACGACGAATAGCCCGTGCCGAAGTCATCGATCGCGAGGCTGATGCCACGCGCCGCGAGTTCCTGCAGCAACGCTTCGATGCCGCCCCGGCCCGACATCATCGCCATGCTCTCCACGAGTTCGAGCTGCAGGCGCGTGGCTGGCAGGCCCGTTTCGCTGAGAACGGTCGTGAGCTGATGCAGAAAGCCGTCGTGCAGGCATTGCCGCGCCGAAAGATTCACACTGATGCGGCCGAAGTCGAAACCCTCGTCCAGCCACTCGCGCGCCTGCCGGCAGGCCTCGCGCAGAACCCACGCGCCAATCGGCACGATCAATGAGGATTCCTCGGCAATCGGGATGAACTGGTCGGGCGGCACGAGGCCGCGGCGCGGGTGCTGCCAGCGCACGAGCGCCTCGATATTGACGAGCGTTCCGCTCGCCACATCGAATTCGGGCTGGTAATGGAGCACGAGTTCGCCAGCCTCCAGCGCATGGTGCAACTCGCTTTCGAGCACGATGCGCTCCATTGCCGAAGACGTCATCGGCGCGGCGAAGAAGCGGAAGTTGTTCTTGCCCGCGTCCTTGGCCTCGTACATCGCGCGGTCGGCCTGCATGAGCAGTTGCCGCGGATCGCGCGCGTCGTCCGGAAACATGCTGATGCCGATGCTCGGCGTGACGAACAGCAGCTGCTCGCCGATGTGCATCGCGGCGCCCACGCGCGCGAGCAGCCCCTGGGCGATCTGCCCGACGTGGCGAATGTCTTCGATATCCTCGATCAGCAGCGTGAACTCGTCGCCGCCGAGGCGCGCCACCGTATCGGTCTCGCGCACCGCTTCGCGCAGGCGCGTGGCGATCACGGTTAGCGCCTCGTCGCCCACGCCGTGCCCCATCGTGTCGTTGATGAGCTTGAAGCGGTCGAGGTCGAGGAACATCACGGCGACGCGCTTGCCCGACCGGCGTGCGCGCGCGAGCGAGAGCGTGAGGCGCTCGGTGAAGAGCGTGCGGTTGGGCAGGCCGGTCAGGGCGTCGTGTGTGGCGAGGTAGCTCAGGCGCTCCTCGGTCTCGCGGCGCTGCGTGATGTCCGCGAAGATCGCGGCGTAATGCGTGCAGCGGCCGCTCGGGTCGCAGATGCTGGAAATCGTCAGGTATTCCAGGTAAAGCGCGCCGTCCTTGCGGCGGTTCCAGATTTCGCCTTTCCAGTGGCCGTTTTGCTGCAGGCTGCGCCAGAGCGCGCTGTAGAACGCCTGCCCCTGGCGGCCCGAGTTGAGCAGGCTCGCGTTGCGCCCCAGCGCCTCGTGCTCGGTATAGCCCGTGAGCCGCGTAAAAGCGGGGTTCACGCGCTCGATGGTGCCGTCGAGGTCGGTGATCATCACGCCGTCGAGTGTCGACTCCACCACCTGGTCGGCGAGACGCAGGTTTGCGCGCGAGGCGAGCAGCGCATCGTCGCGCTCGCGCAGCGCCATCTGCAACTCGCGCACGAAGCCGTCTTCGATGTCGTGCAGGATATGCGAGAGGTCGAGCAGGCCCGCGAGACTCCCGTCTTCGCCGATCACACCCACGTGGCGCATGCGGTGCTCGACGAGATACTGGCGCGCGGCATAGAGGCTTTGCGAATGCGCGAGCGAGCGCAGCGGCCGGCTCGCGCGCGCGCCGACCGTGCCGTCGAGCGCACCGTCGGCAGCGAGGCGCACCACGTCGCGCTCGGTCACGATGCCGAAGTCGCCTTCGGGATAGCTCACGACGAGCGCGCTTAGACGCCGCGCACGCATGCGCTGCATGGCCTCGTGCATGGACATGCGCGCGTCGACCACGAGCGGCATCTCCGCGTTGACCGAACCGACCGTCTTCAGCCGCAGAAAGCACTCGAGCCCCTGGTTCATGACCAGGTCGGTTTGCGTGACGATGCCGAGCGAGCGGCCCGACTGATCGACCACGAGACAATGGCGGATGCCCTCGCGCTTGAAGCGCAGGGCGGCGTCGCGCAGACGCGTGCTCGCAGGCAGCGCGCGCACCGGTTGGCTCATTGCATGGCGGATGGGCAGCGCGAGCGCGGCGGCGTCTTCGCCCAGCGCGAGCGCGTCGTGCTCGGTCCAGATGCCGACGGGCCGCCCCATTTCGGTAATGACGATGGCGCTGTAGCGCCGCGCGCTCATCATGCGCGCCGCTTCGCGAATCGGCACGTCGGGCCCGCACGCGAGCGGCGGCCCTGAAAGTAGCTGCCCGATTTCCAGGTCCAGCGTGAGGTGTTGCATGTTGCGCCCCGAACCGCACTGCGATGTCTTTTGAGATAGCGGGAAACTAACAGCGGGCAGGAGGCCGTCAGTTGAGAAAAATCAAGGTTTTAACCGCCCCGGAAGACGCAAACGTTTGCGCATCGACTGAGCAGGATAAGAGGGTGGCATCAACTGTCGCACGTCTGCGACAAACTTGATGCGCATAAACTTTTATACGCAGAATTTCACAATCCAGTTTACTGGACGAATAATTCCATTAAACTGGATGACATGGATATCCACACCCATATCGCCCGCCGCCTGCGCGAACTGCGCGACGCCAAAGGCTGGTCGCTCGATGCGCTGGCCGAGCGCAGTTCAGTGAGCCGCTCGAATATCTCGCTCATCGAACGCGGGCAAAGCAGCCCCACGGCCGTCGTGCTCGACAAGCTCGCCACGGCGCTTGGCGTCCCGCTCGCGTCGATCTTCGAAGCGCCGGACGGCGACGCGCGGCAGCCCCCTTCCCCGCACGCCGCGGCCCGCGACCAGGCGGTCTGGACCGATCCCGGGTCGGGCTACGTGCGGCGCAATCTCTCGCCGCCAGCATGGTCGCCCATCCAGCTCGTGGAGGTGCACTTTCCGCCCGGTCAACGCGTGGCCTACGACACGAGCCTGCGCGATGCGGAAATTCATCAGCAGGTTTGGGTATTGGAAGGGGAGATGGAGATGACGGTGGGCGAGCGCGTGTGGCGGCTCGAAACCGGCGACTGCCTGGCGATGCGTCTGGACTGCCCTATCGTCTATCGCAATCCCACGAACGAGCCGGCGCGCTATGTCGTCGCGTTGTGCAGGATCACTAACTGACTGACGGGGTTCACGTTCACATGAGCGACTCAATCAAGGTACGCCGCCTCACCGCCGAACAGGCTCAAGCCTGTGCGCCCGCGCTTGCAGACGTACTCATCGACTGCGTGGAGGGCGGCGCCTCGGTGAGCTTCATGCTGCCGATTGCGCGCGAGACGGCGCTTGCGTTCTGGCGCAGCGTGGCGCAGGACGTGGCGCGCGGCGGGCGCATTCTGCTCGCGGCCGAAGACGCGCAACAGCGCATTGTGGGCACGGCGCAACTCGTGACGGCGCAACCGGAAAACCAGCCGCATCGCGCCGATGTCGCCAAGGTGCTGGTGCATCGCGCCGCGCGCGGGCAAGGTGTCGGGCTGCGCTTAATGCTCGCGATCGACGAGGCGGCAAGGCAAGCCGGAAAATCCGTGCTCGTGCTCGACACCGTGACGGGCGGCGCGGCCGAACGGCTCTATGCACGCGCGGGATGGGAGCGTGTGGGCGCCGTGCCGAATTATGCGCTGATGCCGGACGGCGCATTTTGCGGCACCACGTTCTTTCACAAGCAACTGGCGAGCCACTAAACCTGCAAAGAGCGTCTCATCCGGGAATTCAAGGCGTCGCCACCGCGCGCAACGCCTCGGAAGGCCGCATGCCGAACATGCGCCGGTAATCGGTGGCGAACTGGCTCAGATGCCAGAACCCCCAGGCGGCGGCCACGTCCTGCACCGAACCGGCCGCGCGAGCGCACAGGTCGCGCCGGGCGCCGTTCAGGCGCAGCGCGCGCAGGTAAGTTGCGGGCGCCATGCCAAGCACGTCCTGAAAGCAATACTGGAGCGTGCGCCGGCTCACGTGCAGCTGCTCGCAAAGCTCCGGCACGCCCACCGGCCGCGCACGATGCGCGAGCACGTAGTCGCGCGCCTGCGCAACGATCCAGCGGCGCCGCGATGCGGGCTCGGCAACCGCATCCCCGCTGCCCGCGCAGGCGTCGAATAGCGCGGCAAGCACTTCCGCCTGCAGTGCATTGCGCTCGAGGTCCGAAAGCGGTGCGTCCGGCACGTTCTCATGCGCCTCGCCGCCATCGTCGAGACACCGCGCGAGCCGCGCGCAAAGGCGCTCGATGCTCGCCGCGCCGGCCTGCACGACAGGCGAGCCCGGGAGACGTTCTTCGAGCGCCGTGTGCTCGACCGCGGCCGCATAGTGGCGCAGCACGTCGCCGCGCACGACCACGCCGTAGATCGAAAATTGCGCCGGCGTGAGCAGCTCGAACTCGACGTTGCCAGGGCGCAGCGCAAACGCCTGCCGACCAAAGGGCTGCGCGTCGATGCGCGCCTCGCCTTCACGCGCGACCGGTATGCCGAACCACCAGGCGTCGCCGCGCACCTCGCACGCCTGGCGCAGCGTGTGGCTCGTGGTCTCGCGAAATACCTTCATGGTGTCGAGCGGCAGCTCCGTCAGCGTGCCGACGAAGCGGCCCGCTGCGAGCTGGTCGTAAGTCTGCCGCCAGCCCACCAGGTTACGCGCCTGTTCGTCGGCGTCGTGCGCCACGCTGACCACGGTGCGCGCGCGAGGTGCGTTGCATCGCGCTTGACCGGCCGTCGCTTCGGTTCGCTCAGCCGTTTCGTTCATGGTTGCCTCCCAGCACGCACTGGCTTCGATCGATCGTCGAATGATGCAAGAGTCGCGCCAGCGAGAACGGCATGCACAATGGCCATGCCGGGCGCCGCCCTGCTCCACGGTGGCGCAACGGCGTCAAGGCGGGTGCTCAATCCCTGCACATGCCGCGGCACCGTCGCGGTGCGCCGCCTGCTTCGCCGGGTGCCGCGGATGAAGTCCCCGCTCGCGCGTGCGGACCCTCCCTCATGCAGACGGGATCTGCCCCGCGGCCCCAACCGCAGGCAGCGCCGCGTCGCTGTCGTCCTTCAGTCCGACGCCGGTCAGCCCGAGCCGCCGCGCATGCGTGAGGAGGTAATGGAGCTTGTGCGCGGCCGCTTCATACGGCAGCCCTTCGGGACGCACGTTCGAGATGCAGTTGCGCTGCGCGTCATGGCAGCCCACCTTCGGCGCGTAGGTGAGATAGACGCCAAGGCTGTCCGGCGAACTGAGCCCGGGCCGCTCGCCGATCAGCATCGCCACGAGTTTCGCGCCCAGCAGCTCGCCGATCTCGTCGCCGAGCGCCACGCGCGCCTGGCGCGCGATCACCACCGGGCCGATGCGCCAGTCCACGAGGCGCGCGCGCACCGCGAGGAGCAGCGGTGCCGCCTGTTTCGCGGCGGCGATCGCCGAAAGGCCGTCGCCGATCACGAACACGACTTCGGGCGGTTCCTCACGCGCGGCAGTGGCCGAACCCGCCGCTTCGACCAACGCTGCCCGGCTCGCCTCCGACAAGCGCCGCCCCAGGTCCGGCCGGCGCAAATAGTGCTGCCGGTCCGGCGCCGCGCTTTCCACGCCGAGCGTGGCGAAGCCTTCGGCTTCGAGCGTGCGCCGCAAGGCTTCGGCGTCGAGCGGGTGATGCACGGCGTCGCGCGCCTGCGCATGCGAGAGATTGAACGCGAGCAGCGGCGCCGTGGGCAAGCCGTTGCCCGCGCGCCCGAGCGCGATGCGCGCGTTCGTGAACGCCTTGAGACCGCCCCATGGATTCTTTTCGACGGCGTCGCTCATGCGTCGATCCCCATCCATTCGTGCGCGCCCGCGAGCAGCGGCACGCGCGCGGAGCCTGGCAGGAGCGCGCCTTTCGCATCGACGATCCCCATCGCCTCCAGCCACTCCTCGAATTCCGGTGCGCGGCGCAGGCCGAGCAGGTCGCGCACGTAGAGCGCGTCGTGAAACGAGGTGCTCTGGTAGTTGAGCATCACGTCGTCAGCGCCCGGAATGCCCATGATGAAGTTGATGCCGGCCGCCCCCAGCAGCGTGAGCAGCGTGTCCATGTCGTCCTGGTCGGCTTCGGCGTGGTTCGTATAGCAGATGTCGCAACCCATGGGCACGCCCAGCAGCTTGCCGCAGAAGTGATCTTCGAGACCCGCGCGGATGATCTGCTTTCCATCGTACAAATACTCGGGGCCGATGAAACCGACCACCGTATTGACGAGAAACGGCTCGAACTTGCGCGCGACCGCATAGGCGCGCACTTCGCAGGTTTGCTGGTCCACGCCGTGGTGCGCGTTGGCCGAGAGCGCGCTGCCCTGCCCCGTCTCGAAGTACATGAGATTGTTGCCGACCGTGCCGCGCTTGAGCGAGAGCGCCGCCTCGCGCGCCTCCTGCAGCAGCGCCAGCGAAATGCCGAAGCTCGCGTTCGCCTTCTGCGTGCCCGCGATCGACTGGAACACGAGATCGACTGGGGCGCCCTTTTCGATTGCCGCGATCGTGTTGGTGACGTGAGTGAGCACGCAGGACTGCGTGGGCACGCGGTAGCGCTCGCGGAACCCATCGATCATCGCGAGCAGCTTTACGATGGCCGCCAGGCTGTCCGTTGCGGGATTGATGCCGATCATCGCGTCGCCGCAACCGTACATCAGGCCGTCGAGCATCGAGGCGGCGATGCCCTTCACGTCGTCGGTGGGATGGTTCGGCTGCAGGCGCACCGACATGCGGCCCGGCAGCCCCACGGTGTTGCGAAAGCGCGTAACCACGGGGCGCTTTTTCGCCACGGCGATCAGGTCCTGGTTGCGCATGAGTTTCGACACCGCCGCGACCATCTCGGGCGTGAGGCCCGGCGCCAGGCGTTCAAGCGCTTCGGTCGTTGCCGCGCCGGAAAGGAGCCAGTCGCGAAAGTCGCCCACTGTGAGGTGCGCAACGGCCGCGAACGCGGCTGCGTCGTGATCGTCGACGATCAGGCGCGTGACCTCGTCGTCTTCATAAGGCACGAGCGCTTGCGCGAGAAACGCCTTGAGCGGCACCGCGGCGAGCGCCATTTTCGCGGCCACGCGTTCCTCTTCGCTCGCCGCCGCCACGCCCGCGAGCTGGTCGCCGGAACGCAGCGGGCTGGCTTTGGCGAGCAGCGTCTTGAGGTCCGCGAAGCGGTAGGTGCGCGCGCCGATCGTCTCCGTATAGTTCATGCATTGGACTCCTGCAAATCTGGAGGCTCACTCCTCGATCAGCCCCTCGGCGGGCACCACCTTGCGCTGCGTGCGCGTGGCGAGGAAATACGCGTACCCGAGCCCGAGAAACACCACGAACACCCCCGCGACTAGCGCGTTGAAATACACCATCGTGCCAAGGCAAACGAGCGCGGCCACGAGCGCGAACGCCGGGAAAAACGGGTACAGCGGCGCGCGAAACGGCCGGTCCATGGCCGGCTGCACGCGGCGCAGCCTGAAGAGCGCCGCCATGCTGACAATGTACATCACGATCGCCCCGAACACCGACATCGTGACGATGTTGGCCGTGAGCGTCTGGCCGCCGAACTGGATCAGCTCGTCGCTATAGATCGCGGCGATGCCCACCGCACCGCCCGCGAGAATCGCGCGATACGGCGTCTTGAAGCGCGGATGGATTTTCGCGAGCCAGCCGGGCAGATAGCCTTCGCGGGCCAGCGCGAAGATCTGGCGCGAATAGCCGAGGATGATGCCGTGAAACGAGGCCACGAGACCAAAGAGGCCGAGCCAGACGAGCATGTGCATCCAGCCGCTGTGCTCGCCCACGATGAACTTCATGGCCTGCGGCAGCGGGTCGTTGATGTTGGCGAGCGTGGTCCAGTCACCCGCGCCGCCCGCGAACACCATCACGCCCACGGCGAGTGCCACGAGCGTGAGAATGCCGGCCACGTAGGCGATGGGAATCGAGCGGCGCGGGTTCTTCGCTTCCTCGGCGGCCATGGCGACGCCTTCGATCGCGAGGAAAAACCAGATGGCGAACGGAATCGCGGCAAACATGCCATGAAACGAACCCAGCGAAAAGTGGTTGCTGCCGGACCAGCCGCCTTTCATGAAGTTCGTCCATGCGAAGCCCGGCGACACGACGCCCATGAACACGAGCAACTCGAAGATGGCGAGCAGCGTGACGATCAGCTCGAAGGTCGCGGCAATCTGCACGCCCACGATATTGAGCGCCATGAACACGAGATACGCGCCCATGGCCGCGTGTTTGGGCTCGAGCCCGGGGAACTGCACGTGCAGGTACGCGCCGATGGCGAGCGCGATGGCGGGCGGCGCGAACACGAATTCCACGAGCGTGGCCGCGCCCGCCAGAAAACCGCCGGTCGGCCCGAACGCGCGGCGGGCATAAGCGAAAGGCCCGCCCGCATGCGGAATGGAGGTGGTGAGTTCGGTAAAACTGAAGATGAACGTGGTGTACATCGCCGCGACGAACAGCGCCGTGACGACGAAACCGAGTGTGCCGGCGCTGGCCCAGCCGTAGCTCCAGCCGAAGTACTCGCCCGATATCACGAGGCCGACTGCGATGCCCCACAACTGCCACGTGCCGAGCGTCTGATTGAGCGCAGGCGCGCCTGCGCCGCCTGCGTTGCCAACTGCAGCGGGACGTGCGTTCGACTCGCTTTGCATGGTTTTCTCCCTCTGGGTGGCCCGGGCGGCCGGCCCTGGCCGCCACGGTTGAGTGGAACCATGCTATTGAGTCAATAATCGACGTGTTATCGAAAATCGGCAATTCGGGCCTGCGGCGCAGCACATGCCGTTGCTGGCTTCCTTGCACCAGCCTTTCGCGCGTCGCGCCTAAAGCAGCGGGTCGATGAGCGCGACCTGCTGCGCGAAGCGCTGCTTGTCCTCGCCCTGCAAGGGGTCGCGATGCGGCAAGTCGACGGTAAGCGGATCCTGCGCGACCTGATCCACGTGCACCTCATAGTGCAGATGCGGACCCGTCGCCCAGCCCGTCGCACCCACATATCCGATCACCTGCCCTTTGCTCACCGTCTGCCCGACCTTCAAATGCTTCGCAATGCGCGAAAGATGGGCGAAGGTCGTGGAGTACGGGCCAAAGTTCTCGAGCTTCACGACCTTGCCGTAACCCGTCTGCCAGCCGGCGAACGTCACGGTGCCGCGTGCGGTGGCCTGCACGGGCGTACCGACGGGCGCCGCGAGATCGACACCTTCGTGCGGCTGCACGCGATGCGTGACCGGATCGAGCCGTCGCAGCGAGAAGTGCGAAGACACGCGCGTGAACTTCACGGGGTAGCGCAAGAACGACGGCGCGGCGGCATGGCCGTCGGAGGAATAGTAGAACGCCTTGCCAGCGAGGTTCCGGTAGAGAAAGAGATCGTGCGAGACGTTGCCGTTCGAGATGCGGATCGCAACAGGCGTGTCGTCTGAAGACGCGGTGCTCTGTGGCGCGCCGGCATTCGCAGCGCTCACGGCGTTTGCCTCTTTTGCTTCGCTCGCGCCATCCGCACCATCCGTGCCGTTTGTGGCATTGCGAAACACGAAGCGGATCTCGCTGCCGCGTTGCAGATCGCGCCGAAAATCGAGCCGGCCCGAGAAGGCGCGCGTCAGCCTCGCCGTCGTCGCCGCATCCAGCCCGAGACGCTGGGCCGCTTCGGAAAAGCTGTGCTCGACCACCGCGGTCTCCACACGAAACGCCGGCGCACTTTCGCTCGCCGGCGCCGCGCTGGCCGCTGCCTGCGACGCCGCATCTCGCGCCGGCGCCGCGAGCGTCGCCGTCGCCGTCGCCGTGTCGGCGAGCGGATCGTCGCCGGCAACGTCCGCGTGACGATGGGCGAGCCACGCGGCGCCCGTCAAACCGATTGCCAGGACAACGATGAGTTTCCCCGCGAGGCCCGGGGAGGCCGCTATTGCACGAAAAGCCATGAATCGAATGACGGATTGCAGTGCAGAGAAGCGCGCACGGACGCCGCGCTTCTCGAAGAGAAATCGGAAGTGAGATCGATGGCCGCATCGTTGAACCGGCGAGCATCGGTGATGCGAAGCGCTTCAAAATAAATGGCCTTTCTTAAACGAATCTTAAGAAAGCGCTACGAGCGGAATATTCTGCCGCAGAAAACGCGTACCTGTACATCGTTTTCTGTCACTTTTAAAAACGGGAAATCCTACCGGAATATTTTAATCCGGATAACTGATTAATTTACAGAAATGACATACCGCATGCGACGCCGCCTGTTATACGTCAACTCGCGATCGCTCCCCAAGGTAGACGCACCTAATCGAATGATCTATACTGATCTCGTTTCGATCACAACGAAGTCGTTCTCGTGCGCATTGAGATACAAGGTCCACGCCAAGGGGCCGCTGTGTCGCAAGCGCCGTTCAAACGGGCCTCCGGCCCTCGCGCAGCGGTTCAAAACCGCCGCATCCATGCCGTCACCAGGCGGTTTCCTGCTCCAGCGCGCATCGATCTGCTCGGTGCCGTTGAGCTGAACATGACAACCAGAAGAACGCGAGAAGCGCGTTCATACAACTGCGGCCACATAGCCATCGTGCGTGGGCGGACGGGTCTTCGCCCGCCTTCCTGTCCGTAGTTTTCGTCGGTTCCAATCGCGGCCATGCCGGGATCACGAACTTCCTTCGCGGCGCCTTGAGCATCTTCATGGGCGTCCCCGCTGCGCAGCGTTGCGCCGCGCGGCACAGAAACAAGGAGGCGTACCTTCATGACTCGACGCTCTGCCCTGCTCGCGGGCAGCCTGATCGCCCTTGCCGTCATCGCGTGGGCACTCTCGCGCGCCATCGGCGCCGATACGTGGCAAAGCCACGCAGGCGACCTTGCCTACTACACCGGGCGGCACCTGCTGCTGGTCGGCTATTCGATGGCGCTCGCCATCGTGGTCGGCGTGCCCTCCGGCGTGCTGCTGAGCCGGCCGCGCTTCGCGCGCCAGGCCGAACGCTTTATGCAGATCTTCAACGTGGGCAACACGATTCCCTCGCTCGCGGTGCTCGCCATTGCGCTCGGCGTGTTCGGCATCGGCGACGTTCCCGCGATCGTCGCGCTCTTTCTCGCGTCGCTGCTGCCCATCACGCGCAATACGTACGAGGGCGTGAAGAACGTGCCGGGCGCGCTGCGCGAAGCCGCCCGCGGCATCGGCATGACGGGCTGGCAGTCGCTCACGCGCGTGGAATTGCCCAATGCGCTGCCCATCATCGTGGGCGGCGTGCGCACCGCGCTCGCCATCAACGTGGGCACGGCGCCGCTCGCTTACCTGATCGGCGCCGACAGCCTCGGCTCGCTCATTTTCCCCGGTATCTATCTGAACGATCAGCCCTTGCTGCTGCTCGGCGCCGCGTTCACGGCCGCGCTCGCGCTCGTGCTGGACGGCGTGGTCGCCGCCGGCAGCCGTCAGTGGCTCTCGCGTCACGGGGGGCTCGCATGATGTTCGCGTCACCCTTCAAATCCCTGCGCCGCTTCGTTAAGGCCTGCCTGATCGGCGCGGCGTTCGTTGCTGCCGCCACGCCCGCACTCGCGCAGCCCAGGCTCGTACTGGGCGCGAAGAACTTCACCGAGCAATACGTGCTCGCCGAAGTCACCGCGCAATACCTGCGTTCGCGCGGCTATACCGTGGAGGTGCGTTCCGGCCTCGGCAGCACGCTCATGCGCAGCGCCCTGGAGAACGGCCAGTTCGACCTCGTCTGGGACTACACGGGCACGGCGGCACTCGTCTACGACAAGTTGACCGAAAAGCTTTCGCCCGAAGCGATGTACGAGCGCGTGAAGGCGCTCGACGCGCCGCGCGGCCTCGTCTGGCTCAATGCCTCGCCGCTCAACGATACGTATGCGTTAGGCCTGCCAGGCAAATTCGCCGAGCAAACCGGCATCACCACCGTCTCGCAGCTTGCGCAAAGGCTGAAGACGGACCCCGACGCGAAGCGCTACGTGTTCGGCATGGACGCCGAGTTCGCGAATCGTCCGGATGGCCTCAAGCCCCTGCTCGCCACCTACGACATGAGCTTTCATCGCTCGCAGATGAAGCAGATGGACCCTGGCCTCGTCTACACGGCGCTGCATAACGACCAGCTGAAGATCGGCCTCGTCTACACGACCGATGGCCGCGTGAAAGGCTTCGGCATCGTGCCGCTCGAAGACGACAAGCACTTCTTCCCGCCGTACAACGCCGCGCCCGTGGTGCGCAAGGAAGTGCTGGAGCGCAATCCCAAACTGGCCGCGCAGCTCAACGCGCTTTCCGCCGCCCTCAACAACGACGTGATGCAAGACATGAACAAGGCCGTCGATCTCGACGGCAAGCCCGCCCGGCAAGTGGCGGCGGAGTTCCTGCGCACGCATACGCTCCCTTGAAGGAGGCCGCATGAACGTATTCGACTATCTCGCTTCGAACTGGCCCGAACTGCTGCAGCTCACGCTCCAGCATCTCTGCCTCGTGGGCGTCGCCGTGGGCTGCGCGATCATTGCGGGCGTGCCGCTCGGCGTGCTCATCAACCGCCACGACTGGCTTGCGGCGCCGCTGCTGGGATTGGCGACCATCATCCTCACGCTGCCCTCCATCGCGCTGTTCGGCCTGATGATCCCGGTGTTCTCGCGCTTCGGCCAGGGCATCGGCGCGGTGCCAGCCGTCACGGCGGTGTTTCTCTACTCGCTGCTGCCCATCATGCGCAACACCTACCTCGCGCTGCGCAACGTGGACGCGGGCATCAAGGAAGCCGGCACTGGCATTGGCATGACGTCGTGGCAACGACTGCGTCTAGTCGATTTGCCGCTGGCCGTGCCCGTGATTCTCGCGGGCGTGCGCATGGCGGTCGTGATGAACATCGGCGTGATGACCATTGCCGCCGTGATCGGCGCGGGCGGCCTCGGGACGCTGATCATTCGCGCCATCGGCCAGAGCAGCATGATGAAGCTGCTCGTGGGCGCCGTGCTCGTGAGCGTGCTCGCGATCGTCGCCGACCTGTTGCTGCAGATGCTGCAGCGCGCATTGACACCGAAAGGAGTACAGAAGACATGATCGAACTCGACCAACTCACGAAGACTTTCACGCAGAAAGACGGCCAGGCCGTGCGCGCCGTCGACTCGGTGAGCCTTTCGGTGGCCGAAGGCGAGATCTGCGTTTTCCTTGGCCCGTCGGGCTGCGGCAAGACCACCACGCTCAAGATGATCAACCGGCTGATCGAGCCGACCTCGGGCCGCGTGCTCATCAACGGCGAGGACACCACGGGCCTGAACGAAGTGGATCTGCGCCGCCACATCGGCTATGTGATCCAGCAGATCGGCCTCTTTCCGAACATGACAATCGAGGAGAACATCACGGTCGTGCCGCGCCTGCTCGGCTGGAACAAGAAGCGCTGCGCAGAGCGCGCGGCAGAACTGATGTCGATGGTCGCGCTCGACCCGAAGCTGTATTTGAAGCGCTATCCGCGCGAACTTTCGGGCGGGCAGCAGCAGCGTATCGGCGTGATTCGCGCGCTGGCCGCCGACCCGCCCGTGCTGCTCATGGACGAGCCTTTCGGCGCGGTCGATCCGATCAATCGCGAGACCATCCAGAACGAGTTCTTCCAGATGCAGCGGCAACTCAGGAAGACCGTCATCATGGTGAGCCACGATATCGACGAGGCGATCAAGCTGGGCGACCGCATCGCGGTGTTCCGCCGCGGCAGGCTCGTGCAGTACGACCATCCCGATACGCTGCTCGCGCGCCCGCATGACGACTTCGTCGCGCAGTTCGTGGGCCAGGACAGTACGCTCAAGCGCCTCTTGCTCGTGAAGGCCGGCGACGCTGCCACGCAGCCCGAAACCGCACGCGCCGAAACGCCGCTCTCGCACGCGTTCGCCGCGATGGACGAAAGCGATGCGCGCTACCTCACCGTGCTCGACGACGCGCAGCACGCGCTCGGCTTCGTGGCGCGGCGCGCCGCGCGCGGGGCCGAAGGCGTGTGCGGTGATCGCATCACGCCCTTCCCCGCGACGGTTTCCGTCGACGACAACCTGCGCATCGTGCTCTCGAAGATGTACCAGTTCCGTGCCTCGTGGATGCCGGTGCTCGACGCCGAGGGCGCCTACGTAGGCGAGATCACGCAGGATTCGATAGCCGACTATCTGAGTTCGGGCCGCTCGCGGCAGCAGACCGGACAGCCGCCGAGCGCGGTGCTGCGGCCGGCGGCCGCGACTGTGTGAGCGGGGGGTCACGCCAGAACGCGTGCTGGAGCGCAGTGCGCAATCCGACCACGACACTGCGCCCGCCCTCGGGCGCGATGTCGCGTACTACCTGAAGCTGAGGGCCTGGCGCTGCGCGAGCGCTTTCACGGCCTCTTATAATCGGAACTCGAAGCGGCGGCGGGCGTAGTCACCCGCCGCCTCGCATATCGATTTTCCGTACGCGAAGAGGAATGCCGCATGTATATCGCCATGAACCGCTTCAAGGTCGCGCCGGGCTCCGAGGCCGCATTCGAGGAAGTCTGGGCCACGCGCGACACGCACTTGAAGCAAGTACCCGGCTTCATCGAGTTTCATCTGCTCAAAGGCCCGCAGCGCGAAGACCATGTGCTCTATGCGAGCCACACGATCTGGGCGAGCCACGCACACTTCGACGACTGGACGCGCTCCGACGCATTTCGCGCGGCGCATCGAAACGCGGGCAATGCGGGCGGTGCAAACCGTCCGCTCTACTTGAGCCACCCTGAGTTCGAAGGCTTCGAGGTCGTGCAAACCGTGAAATAGAAGGCGCGCGCGAACTCATGAAGTGAATCGGTAAATCTGTGCACGCGCTGCGCCAAAGCTACACGCTCGCAGCGCGCACCACCGCGGTGCCCCGCGCATCCAGCCCCTCTCTCCTCGTCCTTCCCCTGCGCCGGGCCTTTTAGGCCCAAACCTTGCTTGATTCAAGCCCCCGCCCTCGCGCGCAACAGTGTTGGAGGCACGCCCCATCGCGTCCCCAACCGACCAGACCATGAAGAAGAAAACCGCTACCCGCATCGTAGAAGGACAGCCGTTCCCGCTCGGCGCCACCTGGAACGGTCGCGGCGTGAACTTCGCGCTCTTCTCGGCGAACGCTGCAAAGGTCGAGTTGTGTCTGTTCGACAAGAACGGCCTGCGCGAACTCGAACGCATCGCGTTGCCCGAATACACCGACGAGGTCTGGCACGTCTATCTGCCGGACCTCGAACCGGGTGCGATCTATGGGTACCGCGTGCATGGGCCGTACGAGCCGCAGGCGGGCCATCGCTTCAATCCGCACAAGCTGCTGCTCGATCCCTATGCGAAGGCGCACGTGGGCGCGCTGCGCTGGCATCCCGCCGTGTTCGGTTATACGATCGGCAGCCCCGACGGCGATCTTTCGTTCGACACGCGAGACAGTGCGCGTTATGTGCCGCGCTGCCGCGTGGTCGATCAGGGCTTTACCTGGCACCACCCGATGCGCGAGCGTGTGCCGCGCGAGCGCACGATCATCTACGAGACGCATGTGCGTGGCTTCACGATCCGCCATCCCGACGTACCGCCCGACGAGCGCGGCACCTTCGCCGGGCTCGCGCAAACGCCGGTGCTCGAATATATCCGCGGACTTGGCGTGACATCCGTGGAGCTACTGCCGATCCACACCTTCGTCAACGACTCGCACCTGCTCGAACGCGGCCTCACGAACTACTGGGGCTACAACACCATCGGCTTCTTCGCGCCGGACCCGCGCTACTCGGTGGGCGCGCACGGCTCGATCGACGAGTTCAAGAACATGGTGGACCGGCTGCATCAGGCGGGTCTCGAAGTCATACTCGACGTGGTTTACAACCACACCGCCGAAGGCAGCGAACTGGGTCCGACGCTCTCGTTTCGCGGAATCGACAATGCTTCGTACTACCGGCTACCCGAAGACAGGCGCTACTACATCAACGACACCGGCACGGGCAATACGCTCAATCTCTCTCACCCGCGCGTGCTGCAGATGGTCACGGACAGCCTGCGCTACTGGGTGCTGGAAATGGGCGTGGATGGTTTTCGCTTCGACCTCGCGACGATCCTCGGGCGCGAGCCCTACGGCTTCGACGAAGGCGGCGGTTTTCTCGACAGTTGCCGCCAGGACCCGATACTCGCGAGCGTGAAGCTGATTGCCGAGCCCTGGGATTGCGGACCGGGCGGCTACCAGGTGGGCGGATTCCCGCCCGGGTGGATGGAATGGAACGACCGCTTTCGCGACACCGCGCGCGCCTGGTGGAAAGGCGACGAGGGCAAGGCACCCGAACTCGCCACGCGCCTGTGCGCCTCGGGCGACAGCTTCAACCGGCGCGGGCGGCGGCCATGGTCGAGCGTGAACTTCGTCACCGCGCACGACGGCTTCACGCTGAACGATCTCGTTTCGTACAACGAGCGTCACAACGAAGCCAACGGCGAAGAGAACCGCGACGGCCACGGCGACAATCTCTCCTGGAACTGCGGCGCGGAAGGCCCGACCGACGACCCTGAGATCCGGGCGCTGCGCGAGCGCCAGAAGCGCAACTTCCTCGCCACGCTGCTACTCTCGCAGGGCACGCCCATGCTGCTCGCGGGCGACGAGTTCGGCCGCACGCAGCGCGGCAACAACAATGCGTATTGTCAGGACAACGAGGTGAGCTGGGTGGACTGGGAGGGCATTGACGACGCGGGGCGCGCGCTCGCCGACTTCGTGCGCAAGCTCACCGCGCTGCGCCATGCACTGCCGGTGCTGCGCCGGAACCGGTTTCTGATCGGCGAGCACAACGCCACGCTCGACGTCACCGACGTCGAATGGCTCTCGCCCGCCGGCGTGCCCCTCGCCCATGAGCAGTGGGACGATCCGGCCATGCGTTGCTTCGGCATGCTGATCGACGGACGCTCGCAAACGAGCGGTATCATGCGCCTCGCCTCGGATGCGACCATGCTCATCGTGCTCAACGCCTATCACGACGTGGTGGAATTCACGCTGCCTTCCGTGCCGGGCAACGATCAGTGGAGCTGCCTCATCGACACGAACATGCCCGTGCGCGACGAACTGCCCGAATTCGAAGCGGGCGATATTTACCAGGTGACGGGCCGTTCCCTGCTGCTGTTCGCGCTGCACGCGCGTGGCGCGACGCAGCGGGTGTTCGATCGCCTGGAGGAAGATCTCACCGGGTGAGCGGCAGGCTTTTCGCGGATTGGCGGGAAAGCCGCCAATCCGTTGCGCGATGTATGACGCGACTGACAGTTAGTTGCACGACTGAGTGCGAGGACGTCTGCACGATGAGGATTCCTTCGTCTGGTGCGCAAAACGATGCGCCGCTTAAACGTAGATCGACGCAACGGGCGCTTCGCCCACGCGCGCGTAGCCGCGATACATGCCTTCGGTGTTGAACGGCAGGACCACGTTGCCTTGTGCGTCCACGGCGATCAGGCCGCCACGGCCGTCGATGCGCGGCAATTGCTCCATCACGACATTCGTTGCTGCTTCGGAAAGCGAAACACCGCGATATTTCATCTGCGCCGCCACGTCATAAGCCGCGACCATGCGCATGAACATTTCGCCCGACCCCGTGGTGGACACCGCACAGGTAGCGTCGTCGGCATAGCAGCCGGCGCCGATCAGCGGCGCGTCGCCCACGCGGCCCACCTGCTTGTTCGTGATGCCCCCTGTCGAAGTCGCCGCCGCGAGATGGCCGTGCGCGTCGAGCGCCACCGCGCCCACGGTGCCGAATTTGCGGTTCGGGTCGATCGGCTCGTGCGGCAGGCTGTCTGCCGATGCGTTTGCCGCCGCCTTCGCTTCGAGCGTTGCGCCGTCGTGATCGAGCATCGCGCGTGCTTCGCCGCGTGCAAGCAGCCACTGGCGGTAGCGCGCATCGGTGTGGAAATAACCGGGATCGACGAATTCGAGACCCTGTGCCGCCGCAAACGCTTCCGCACCTTCGCCCGTGAAGAGCACGTGCTCGCTCTTTTCCAGCACGCGGCGCGCTGCCAGCACCGGATTGCGCACATGCTTCACGCAGCACACGGCGCCCGCTTCGAGCGTGCGGCCGTCCATGATCGAGGCGTCGAGTTCATGCGTGCCGGCGGACGTGAAGACCGCGCCGTGGCCCGCGTTGAAAAGCGGACAGTCTTCGAGCAGACGCACCGCTTGCTCGACAGCGTCTAGCGCGCTGCCGCCAGCGGCCAGGATGCGCTGGCCAGCCGCGAGAATGCCGCTCAGCGCGTCGAGATACCGGGTTTCGACTTCGGGCGCCATCGAGGCGCGCAGGATCGTGCCGGCGCCGCCGTGGATGGCAATGACTGCGTTCGATTTCATGACTTCGTTTTCGCTGGGGAAGATAGGGCGGCAGGCGCCTGCGCCGGGGCCGAGGTAAGCCACGGCAGCACCGATTCGGTGATGGCCGCCGCGGCGACGACGGAATCCTTCGCGCGCAACGCCACGGCATCGCACAGCGCTTCGATGACGGCCAGCACCGCGGCTTCCGAGTTCGCCGCGAGGCGACGCTCGGAGCGGATCAGCAGCGTGAGATCGGCGAAGCGCGCAAGCGGAGAGTCGATGCTGTCGGTGAGCGCGAGCACGCGCGCGCCCAGCTTCGCAGCGTGACGCGAGAGCTTGATCGTGTCGTCCACGTAGCGCGGAAACGCGATGCCGATCACGAGATCGTCCTTGTTCGCGCCGAGCAGCCTGCGCGCCGAATGCGTGGGCCCGCCGACCGACGCGAGCGCCCGCACGTTGTCGAGGTACGGCAGCAATGCGTTCTCCATGAGCCCGGCGAGAAACGCGCTCGTGCCCGAGCCGATCACGTAGACGCGGCGCGCCGAGAGGATCGCGTCGACGGCTGCGGCGGCCGCTTCGCTGTCGATCGACTGGCGCGACAAACGCAGGTTCGACTCGGCCTGCTCCAGCGAGGCGCCGAACAATTCGGCGCCGCTGGCCGGCGATTCCTGCGCGCTGCGCAGCCGCTCGACCGGCGCGAGCGTGGCCTCGAAGCCGCGCACGAGCGCCTCGCGAAACTGCGCATAGCCGTCGAACCCGAGTGCGCGCGCAAAGCGGTTGGCCGTGGCCACCGACGCGCCCACCGCAGCCGCCAGTTCGTCGATGCGCATGGTCGCGGCGTGAAACAGGTTCGCGAGCACGTATTCGGCCATGCGCCGGTGGCCCGGCGTGAGAACGGGCATCGCGGCGGTAATGCGCGCGACGATCCCGGCTTCGGGCGTTTCGTGCGTATCCGGCGTTGAGGGTGGGGTTGGCACGCGTGGGCAGGCGTTGGAACGGCAAAGCCGTAAATAAAATTACATGGTCGAATCTTAGTGAAAATTTATTTTCATCACGCCCCGCGTTTACCCTGTTCAAGCAAAACAAGGGGAAAATTGGCTTGACCTGGCACAACGAGGCGCCCGGCTGCGCGCCCCGGCCACGTTGCAGGATTTTGGAAGGAGAACCCGGCACAAGCCGGAAAGACGTGCCGCCCGCAGGCGAGATAAGGCGTGCGGCGGCGCGTGGAGCGTGGTGCTGCACTTGCCGCCGGCCAGGCACCGGCGGCAATCGAATCATGAAAACGGCGTGCGCGGCTTCACGACGCCGCCATCGCTTCAGCGCCCGGCGCCAACCGCCACGTATTGCGTCCCGCGCGCTTGGCTTCGTACATGGCCGCATCGGCAAGACCCAGCGGATCGTCGGCCAGCGCCCGGTTCCCGGCTTCGGCCGAGAGCACCGCGCTCGTCGCGTCCACCACACCGGCCGCGCCTGTCACGCCAGTCAGCACGACACCCACGCTCGCGCTCGTCTCGATCACGCGGCCCGCGACGACGAACGCCTTCGACACTTCACGGCAAATGGCCGCCGCGATGCGCTCGCCGGTACGCGCGTCGCGCACGCCGCGGCTTGCCACCACGAATTCGTCGCCGCCCAGGCGGCTCACCACGTCGCCCATGCGCACGGTGGCGGCGAGCCTGCGCGCGACCTCCCTGAGCAAAGCGTCGCCCACATCGTGGCCGTAGCGGTCGTTGATGGACTTGAAGCCATCCATGTCCACGAAGAAGAGCGCGAAAGGCCCACCGCTCGCACGCAGTTCGCGCAGCGTCTCCTGCAGCGCGCGCCGATTCGCGAGCCCCGTGAGCGGGTCGATCAGCGCGCCCTCGCGCAGGCGTTGCTCGGTGCGGCGCTGCTCGGTCACGTCGTGCGCCATCACGTAGAAGCCCGTCACCTTGCCTTCGCGCCTGGCCGGAATGTAGGTGGCCGACCACACGCGGTCGGTATCGGCCCGATAACGCACCTCGTCGCAGGTCACGCGCTCGCCCGCCAGCGCGCGCGCAAACAGCGGCTGCAACTGCTCGAAGACTTCGGGGCGAAGCGTCTCGCTCAGGCGGCGCCCGCGCAACGCTGCCGGCTCCGCGCCAAACACGCGCCTGAACGTCTCGTTGTTGAACTGGTAGCAAAGATCGCGATCGACCACGGCAATCAGCGCCGGCACGTTGTCGGTGATGGTCTGCAGCGCGTCGCGGCTGCGCCGCAGTTCCGCCGTGCGCTCGCGCACGCGCTCTTCGAGCTCGACGTGATAGTTGCGCAATGCCTCTTCGCTCTTCTTGCGGCTCGTAATGTCCTGCACCGCCGCGATGAAATGCAGCGGCGTGCCCGACACGTCGCGCACGAGCGACACCGCGAGACTGACCCACACGGTTTGGCCGTCGGGCCGCAGATAGCGCTTTTCGATAGCATACGTGGCCTGGCGCCCCGCGAGCAGTTCGGCCACTTGCGCGAGATCGGCGGCGATGTCGGCCGGGTGCGTGACCGATGCGAACGTGCGGCGGCGCAGCTCGCTCTCCTCGTAGCCGATGATCTGCGAGAACTTCTGGTTCACATCGAGAAAACGGCCGTCGAGATCGACCACGGCCTTACCGATCGGCGTTTGCTGAAACACGGTCCGAAAGCGCGCCTCGCTGATGGCGAGCGAACGGCGGTCGCGCTCGTGCACCGTTCGCGAGTGGTTCAGCTGCCGGCGCAATTCCAGCTCGCGTTCCACGAGGTGCGCGAAATCCGCGAGCATTGCGGACTGGGCGGCGTCGAACGCGCGCGGCTTTTCGTCTATCAGGCACAGCGTGCCGACCACCTGGCCGTCGGCGAGGCACAGCGGCGAGCCCGCGTAGAAACGGATGTTCGGTGCGCCCGTGACGAGCGGATTATCGAGAAAGCGTTCGTCGTCGAGCGCGTCCTCCACCACGAGCATGCGCTTGCTCAGCACGGCGTGCGCACAAAACGACACGCTGCGCGGCGTTTCGCACGCGGCCAGCCCACAGTGCGACTTGAACCATTGGCGGTCTTCGTCCACGAGCGAGATCAGCACGATCGGCATGTCGAACGCGAAGGCGGCGAGCCGCGAGATGCGATCGAACGCCTCTTCGGGATCGGTGTCGAGTATGTCGAGTTGCCGCAGCGCCCGAAGGCGGACGTCCTCATCCAGAGGAAGCGGAGCAGTGATCATCGTGTGGGAGGCCCGGCAGGGCGGATACGGTTGCGCGGCGCTTCCCGTACCGGCGCGCCTTGATCGGGGTTTACGGCCAGACCAGGCAAAAACTGAAGCACGGGAATGCGCGCACCACACGTGCCGCGCAAGGCTTGCGCGCCAGACATTTCCCCTGTGCGCAAATCGCAGCTTAAGCGTACGAACGTTCGGCATCGAATCGAGGGGCGCGACGCGGTACGCCGCTTGCTGTATCTGCCGCAGGCGGCCAGAACCGCCGCGGCATCGCCTGCCGCCTGACACGGGAATCGTCGGGGGTCTGGCCGGACTCAACGTTGTTCCCTTCCTGTTCGGAGACCATCATGCCCACCTTCACTCCTCCGCCCATGCCAACCGGCAATGGGGTGCGCATCGTCGGCAAGGGCCGCGTGAGCGCGGCGGGGCCTGGCCCCGACGTGATGGCCGCCAGCACGCTCGACAGCGACCGCGTGCTGAGTTCGGACGGCCAGGAAGTCGGCAAGATCAAGGAAATCATGCTCGACGTGCAGAGCGGCCGCGTAGCCTACGTGGTGATGTCGAGCGGCGGCTTTCTCGGCATTGGCGACAAGCTGCTCGCCATTCCATGGAGCGCGCTCATGCTCGACACGAGCCGCAAGTGCTTCCTGCTCAACGTGTCGTCCGAGCGCGTGAAGGAAGCGCCGGGCTTTGACCGCGACAGTTGGCCCTCGATGGCCGACGCGAGCTGGGGCAGCACGCTGCACGCGTATTACGGCGCCGAGCCGTACTGGGCCGCAGTCGAGCCGGTGACGCCGCGCCACTGAGCCGTAGTTCCAGCACACGCCTCCGAGCCGGCAAGCGGGCGCCCGGAGCCGCCCGCCCGATCCGGCAATGCGGCGAACTGGACGCGATATCGCGCCCTGCTCGCCGCATTGTCCGCCGCCCCCCGGTCATAGACTGATCTCGCAGTCGAAGGAACAACCGGGAACACCTTTGGGGGCGGCGATGCGGGTCACGAACTGGATTCTGGTGCTGGAATGCGCGTATATGGAGTTTTCCAGCTGGCGCGGCAAGAACGTGTATCGCCGTACGGTGGCGTACGACAGTGTGGTGTGGTGCTAACCCCTCCCGCAACCATCCAGGCCCCGACGATCGACGCAACGACAATCCTCCACTACAGTCGAAGACTTTACCGTCATCGCTGCTGGAATCGAGGATCCGAACATGCTGTTCCCCGCCGTCGCCACCGTCGCCTTGCTCATCGTCGTGTATGTCCACGCGAACATTCCGCGCTTCACCGAACGCGGCCCGAAGCGCATCGTCGCCCACGCCACGCTGTTGCTGGCTGGCCTGTGTTTCGGCGTGATCGGGGCGATGATGTCCGGCACGATCGCGCCGCCGTGGGCGGTGATCGCATGCGGCCTGGGCGTCGTGCATCTGCCGGCCCTCTGCGTGCTCGTGCTCAAGCGCCTCAGGCATTCGGGGCACAGTTAAAGCGAAACGCGCCCGCCTTCGTCAAGTCCGTGGCGCGCTGAGGCGCGCGCAATGATCCCGATCGACTGGGGAAAACCGCCATTGCACAACGGTTCCCGCGCTGAGCTTCAGTTCCTTCGCCCAGAGCCGTAAACATGTTCGGTGCTTTGCCGCCTCACGCGCGGAGCACGACCGTTTTTCTGCTACGTAGCCCCTCGCGTTCTGGAGCCCTCTTCGTGTTTGCACGACTCTCTATCTCTGTCCGTCTGCGCATCGCGGTCGGCGTGCTGGCCTTGCTGATCGTGGCAGCGGGCGTTTCCGGCCTTGCGGGCATGTCGCGCACCAATACGGCGCTCGGCTATGCCTACTCGAACCAGCTGGCCGCCGCCACCAACATCGGCAAGGCGAACCTGAATCTGACCATCGCGCGCACGACGCTCGACCGCATTCTCCTGCACCCCGACGCGCCCGATGTTCAGCCGTTGCTCGAAAAGGCGCAGAACTATCTCGCCACCTCGAACAGCGCCTGGGAGGTCTACCGCTCACTGCCGCACGCCCCCGAAGAACAAGCGCTCGCCGACGGCGTTCAGGCCGCCTTCACCGGCATGCTGGAGCAAGGCATCCAGCCGCTCATGGCCGCGGTCAGGCAAGGCGACCGCCAGGCTCAGGACGACATCGCGATGAAGCGCATTCCGCCGCTCTCGGTCGCGCTCACCAAGGCGTCGACTGCGCTCGAGGCATGGCAGAAGGCGCACGGCGAGCAGGCGTTCGACCGCGCGCAGGACCGCTATTCGTGGCTGCAGGCCGGCAGCATCGCGCTGATCGTGCTCGGCCTCGCGGTGGCAGGCGTGTGTGCCGTGGGACTGCACCGCGCGATCGCCGCACCGCTCGAAGACGTGCAGGGCGCGCTCCAGCGCATTGCAGACGGCGACCTGACCGCCAACCTCGAAACCCGTTCGAGCGACGAAATGGGGCGCCTCGTGACGAGCCTGAAGGCCATGCAGGACGCGCTCGCGCACACGGTGCGCAAGGTCAGCCACAGCTCCGAGTCCATCTCCACGGCGACGCGCCAGATTGCCGCCGGCAACGACGACCTGTCGCAGCGCACCGAAGAACAGGCGGCCTCGCTGCAGGAAACGGCCGCGAGCATGGAGCAGCTCACCGCCACGGTCAAGCAGAACGCCGAAAACGCGCGCACCGCGCAGACGCTGGCCAACAGCGCGCAGGAAGTCGCCGATCGCGGCTCGCAAGTGGTGAGCAACGCGGTGCAGACGATGGAGCGCATCGACGGCAGCTCGCAGAAGATCGCCGATATCACCGGGATCATCGAAGGCATTGCGTTCCAGACCAATATCCTCGCGCTCAATGCGGCGGTGGAAGCCGCGCGGGCGGGCGAACAGGGGCGCGGATTCGCCGTGGTCGCGAGCGAGGTGCGCTCGCTCGCGCAGCGTTCGGCGGCGGCCGCCAAGGAGATCAAGACGCTGATCGCCGAGTCGGTCGAGCACGTTTCGTCGGGTTCGGAGTATGTGCGCGCCGCCGGCGTGACGATGAACGAGATCGGCGAGTCCATCGGCCGCGTAACGACCATCATGCATGAGATCGCGAACGCGTCCGACGAGCAGCGCGACGGCATCGAGCAGGTCAATCTCGCGGTCTCGCAGATGGACCAGGTCTCGCAGCAGAACGCGGCGCTCGTGGAACAAGCGGCCGCGGCCGCCATGGCGCTCAGCGAGCAGGCCGACGCGCTGCACGACGCCGTTGGGGCTTTCAGGCTCGCGCGCTGAGCGCAGGACAGGCGCTACAGGCGATCGATCAAGGCGCTGCCGGCAAGAACCTGCCGCCTCAATTTCACGCGCTGTTCAGGAAGATCATGCCGTGGATGCTGGCAAGCGCCTGCTGCCATGCGGCGGTGTTGCGCGCGGCGTCGCCTTTCTCGATCAGCGGTTCGAGCATCGAAAGCAGGTTCGTCGGGCGTGAGGTGTCTTTCGGCGTGTTCACGTCGGAAACGAGCACACCTCGTTCGTACTTCGAATCACGCGTATTCTGCGCCGACGACTGAATCAGCGTGGCATTCAGCAATACGCCGCGCGCCGTCGCTATCCGCACCGCGCTTTGCGCGCTATCGTCGATGCGCACGTAATCGTAGTTCTGCGAATCTCTCGACGACGTGAGGACAGGCGCGCCCCCACCCTGCAGCGCCTGATGGTAGCTCGCACTCAAATGCGCCTGCTGGATCTGCGAGATCCTGCCCTCGCGCGCCGAGCCTTCGAGTTGCGTGCTCTGCGCGACCTGATAGGAGAATGAATCGACTTCGCCAGGGCGCATCGGATTGGGCGAAGTGCTCGTGTCCGTGATCGACGCACTGAAGTCGGCGAGACCCGTGAGCATGGCCTGATCCGACTGCTGCAGCGCCGGAGCGTACGCGGCTCCCGGCAACGTCTCGCCCGAAGGCGCGCCATAGTCCTCGTTCATTTGCGCGAAGCCGTCTTCGAACATCGACATCAGCGCGGCATTGCCGTGTCCGCGCGAATTCGCGTGGTCGAACTGCGCCAGATAGCTCGCTATCGATGCCGCGCGCTGCGCGCCGGTTCCCCAAAGTGCGGAATGACGCGTGTCGACCTTGACGTTCATCGCGCCGGCGGCGCTCGTTACGCTCAGGCTGCGCGCCGAACTGTCCTGCGAATAGCTGGCCGAAATATTTCCGTTGCGGTCGCCCGTCACGTTGTAGTGAAAATTCACCGACGCGAGCGCCGACGTGTCGAACTGCGCGAGACCGCTCACGTCGAGTTTGGGCGGCACGGCGCTCAGGCCGTCGATGGCCTGCTGGAAACCGTCCGAGAGTTTCGCCAGCGCGCTGCGTTCGCTCTCGCCAAGCGTGCCGCTGCTCTTGATGCTCACCGAGAGGCCGCCGTCTTCGCTGCCCAGCTCGATTTCGACCGTCACGCCGCTCTTCGTTCGAATCGTCAGACCGATCTGGCCGTTTGGACCATTCGATCCTTGCCCCACTGGCGCAAGGCCGCTTGCCGACGAAACGCTGACCGACTGCGCATAGTCGCCGCCCGTGGTCTTGAAGCGATCGAGCAACGCACTGCCAAGCCCGGCGAAATGGCCAGCCATCGTCTGCGCGGCGTAGTTGCCCATCATCGTGAGCGACACGATATCGCTGTTGTCGCCTGCCCAGCTCAACAGCGGCGCGGTGCCGGTGAGCGTGCCTTCTGGCGTATAGGTTTGGAGCACGGCAAGGCCGCTTGCCGAAGGGATGGTGACAACGGTCGAGGACGAGAGCGCCGCGAGACTGGACGCGACGCTGCCGGCCTCGGCGGCGGGACTGACGCTGCTCACGAGGGGCGCGAGCGCGAGGGTCGTGGCGGCATCCAGGGACGATAGCGTGGTCATGGCTCGATGCGTTCTTGTTGTTCGCCAGGCTGCACGCCCGGCCGTTCGCAAAAAGGCGCTGCACGCCGGCATGCCGGCGCGGCCAACTGCTCTATCGCTCTATCGTCACGTATTACGAAATCTTTAGATTAATCTTTCGCCTGCCCATACGGGCGCATGCGTATGCCCGGCCGTCTGCGGCTCAGCTTGCGCAGGCCAGTTCCCGCATCCGGCGCGACGCGTCGAAGTCCCGGGCCTGCATGGCAGCCGCAGCGCAGCCACGCTTTTCCAGCCGCTCGGCCAGCAGCCAGCAAAATGCGTCCAGCGCGGCCCTGCCGTGCGTCGCGACGAATTCGCGCATGACTTCGTGCACGGCGCCTTCCTGTGTCGCCGCCGAAAGCATGCTGGAAATATGCGACGCGCCGCGCGCGAGTTCGAGCGAATACGCCGCTTCGTAGTAGTACAGACCGCTTTGACGCGGCTTTTTGTGGGCCTTTCTCATGTTTCCCCCGTTTGCCTGGATCTCGCAGGCGCCTGCATCTTTGCAGGTGGCGCATGACGCGGCAATGAATCGGCAGTGCCGGGGGCCAAATCTGTCGCTATGTCTCAAATACTTGTTGTTTTGTCTCACACGCGGCTTGCACGATCCGGGTTTCTGCTCAACGCATCAAGGCCATCCAGTAGCGCCAGTCGTCCGCGCCGGATTCTTTCGCCAGTTCGGTATCGCCGTTGAGCGCCAGCATGCGTACCGCGCGCGGCGAAAGGCCAATCGAGCGGCGGAAGGCGCGCGTGAAATTCGCGGCATCGGTAAATCCGTGCGCGGCGGCAATATCGGCAATCGACATGCCGCGTCGCGCCGGGTCGGCGAGCAACGCGCGGCAGCGCCGCAGGCGGCGCTCGCGCACATAGGTCGCGAAACCGCCCTCCTGCTCGAAAAGCCGGTACAGCGTGGCGCGCGACATGCCGAATGCACGCGCAACCCCTTGCGCGCTCAATTGAGGATCGGTCAGGCGCTTCTCCACATACCGGCAGATCGACACGAACGCGCATTCCTGAACGGCCGGCATATGTTCCGGGCTCACGCTCGCGTTGAGCGCGCTGGCCGCGAGCTGAAGCGTGGCAGGCATGACGGCCTGGGCGTTGGCAAGCGTCATCTGCGGGGCGTGCCGGTAGAGCGCGCCCAGATGCTCGCGCAGCAGCGCGACCGTGGGATCGGCGCCGCGAATCACACGCATGCTCTGCTGGTCGGGTGCGCTCAGCAACGGCGCGAGCAGGCGCCGCGGCACCGCCAGATTGAGGAACTCGCTTGGTGTAGTTTCGGTCGCGAGCGGTTGGGCTGCGTCCACGATGAACATGTCGCCCGGTTGCGTACAGGCTTGCGGGCCGCCGTCGCGCACCCGGCAATGGCCGCCCAGATAGAACTGCAGAACATATTGGTCATGCCCGTCGCGCCCGATCTTCGCGTTCGAGCGGTCGTAGCGCTGCGCACCCGTGCGTATCGAGCCCAGCACCACGTCGCCGAACAGGTAGCCGCTCACGCTGGTTCCAAATCCCGCGTCGCGCGATTCGGCGGTCTGCGTGTCGAAGATGACGCTCACCGCCTCGCGCCACGCGGAAAACTGCTGGTCGCGAGGCAAGCCGCTGGTATCGAACGCGGAATGAGGCAGGGAATTTGGCGTTGGGCTCATGGGCCACCTCGGTATGCGAAACGGCTAGGGGATGGGCATCCTCCACTCGACTACTGCGCTATCGGTTGCGCGCGCAAATTCTTTAGGGTACGCGCGGCAGGGAATTCGACTGGCGCGTGCGCAAGCCGGTGCTTCAGGCCTGGCGTGACGGCGCGCTTACGCACTCAGGCGCGCACCACCGTCACGCCGGCCGCCTCGATCGGCGCGGTGAGCTTCGCGTCCGTCGAACGCTCGACGACGATGGCCTGCGCCATGCCGACCGGACCGATGCAGTACGGCGACGCGGCGTTGAGCTTGGCGGCCGACGCCAATACGACCGTTTCAGCCGCGCGCGCGGCCAGCGCGCGCTTGACACAGGATTCCTCGAAATCGCCGGTGCTCAGGCCGGCTTGCGCGTGCACGCCCGTCACGCCCATGAAGTACAGGTCTGCGTGAATGTGCGCGATCGCCTCCACGGCCGCCGCACCCACGGTGACCACCGAATGCTTGTAGAGCTTCCCGCCGATCAGTATGACCTCGACGGCGGGATGCTCCGCGAGCGCCACCGCGACGCCGGGGCTATGCGTGACGATGGTTGCCTGCAGATCGCGCGGCAGGCACTCGACCAGAAGCGCCGAGGTGGTGCCGCCGTCGACGATCGCCACCTGCCCCGGCGCAATCATGTCCGCGGCCTTTTGCGCAATGCGCCGCTTGGCCGCCACCTCCATGCCGCGCCGCTCGGCAATGGGCGCCACCGCCGGCGAAGCCGGCAGCGCGCCGCCGTGCACGCGCTGCAACAGGCCTGCGGCCGCCAGTTCGCGCAGGTCGCGCCGCACCGTGTCCTCGGAAACGCCGAATTGCGCGCTCAGTTCGCCGGCGAGCACCTGGCCGTCGCGCTTGAGCGCCGCGAGTATCGCTTTCTTTCGTTGATCTGTGAGCATGGCAATGGCACGAACCGGATGGCACGGAGTGACACGAGGTGACACAAGGTGACCCGGGATTGCACGAATTTTCTTGATTTTGCACGAAATTGCACGATACCATGAATGTCGAATGCCGACCAGGGGGAACGAGATGACAGCAACGAAAGACCGCGTGCGAATGATCGAAACCGCCGTGCTGTCGGACGACTGGTATGTGCTGCGCAAAGTGACCTTCGACTTCCTGCGCAGCAACGGCACGTGGCAACGCCAGAGCCGCGAGACCTACGATCGCGGCAACGGCGCGACCATCCTGCTGCACGACCCGCGCAGCGGCAATGTCGTGCTCACGCGGCAATTCCGCATGCCGACGTTCGTCAACGGGCACGACGGCATGATGATCGAGGCCCCGGGCGGGCTGCTCGACGACGCCGCGCCCGACGAGCGCATTCGCGCCGAAGTCGAGGAAGAGACGGGCTACCGCGTGCGCAACCTGCGCAAGGTGTTCGAGGCGTACATGAGCCCCGGCTCCGTGACCGAGAAGCTCTATTTCTACCTGGGCGAATACGACCCCGCCGAGCGGCCCGGCGCGGGCGGCGGAGTCGAGGAAGAAGGCGAGGACCTGGAAGTGATCGAAGTGCCGCTTGGCGAGGCGCTAAGGATGATCGAGCGCGGCGAGATCGTCGACGGCAAGACGATCATGCTGTTGCAACACGCGGCGTTGCGCGGCCTCGCGCGCTAACATACACGCTTCGCCCGCTTTCTTTCGACACCCATGTACATCGTTTCGCTGTTTTATACCGCTTCGCTCGAACGCATCGACGACGCCCTGCCCGCGCATCGCGCGTACCTCGACGCGCAGTTCGAAGCCGGCAATTTCATTGCCGCCGGCCCGAAGATGCCGCGCGACGGCGGCGTGATCATCGCTTCGCACATGCCGCGCGAGCGGCTCGACGCATTGCTCGCCGCCGATCCCTTCGCGCAACAGGGGGTCGCTACCTACGAAGTGACGGAATTCAAGGCTACGCGCCTCGCGCCCGGCCTCAATCTCCCGCGGCCCGAAACGCCGTGAATGTGGCCGCTGGGGGCCGGGCCTGTTCAGTTCGGCGAGCCCGCAACCGGCACCACCATGCCCGACCACACGATTTCCAGCTCCACTGCAATGGATCGCGCGAGCCCGTCGAGCCCCGGAAACAGCGACGCATTCGTGATGTTCATGCGGTAGAGCCACTTCATCGCGTCCATGCGGATGCGCTCGGGCAGCACGATCTTGTGCAGCAGTTCCTCGTGGCTCTCGTAGCCTTCCAGAATGGCCTGCAACGGCTTGTCGATCACGCCCGGCACGACAAACGTGCCCGACTGCGCGACGAGCCTGTCGTCCATCTCCGTGGGCTCGCCCGACCAGAGAATTTCGTTCGTGTTGCTAAAGAAGTAGCGTTCGAAGTTGTCGTGCGCGCGCGGGTCGATGACGTCGCGCGTGAGGGTGGGATTGGCCTTGGGCAGCGCGCGGCTGTTCCAGAGCGCGGGCGTGTTCAGCGCGTAGACGGCCGCGTCGCCGATTGCGCGTTCGAGCGCGAAAAAGGCAGCGACGAACGGGCTCTTGGTGAAATCGAGCAGCCGCGTGGGCGCGCCGTGGTGCTGCATGAGCGCGAGACAGCGCAGGTCGTCCTTGAGCAGGTCCGGATGCGCGAGAAAGTTATGCGCCTTGCGGCGAAACACGCGAATGGCGCGCTCCTCACGTTGGCGCCATTGCAGCCGGTCGCCCACGTAGTCGCGCATGTACCGCGTGAGCGAGCTTTCGAGGTGCCACTGCGCGTTCTGTTGGCCGCGAAACGCCCAGCCGTCGAGCTGCGTCGTCAGCGCCATGAACTGTTGCCAGTCTGTGAGTACCGTGGTCTGCATCGTGGTTCCGGTAGCGTTTGCGTTGCGTTTGCGTTTGCCTTTGCGTTGCGCTCGGTCGCGCGAAGCGCGCGCCCCCGCCGGGCACGCTAGCACATCGACAATGACAACATCGCGAAGGTTCCGCCACGCACCGCGTGCAAACTCAGGCGAAGGTACGCAGCATCGCGATCTGCTCGCGCCAGCGCGCCAGCACCTGCGCGCTCTCGTAGAGCCGGAACGTCACGCCGCTCAGCACCTCGGCATACTTCGCGCGATGCTCGGTGACGGATTCGATTTCCACACGAAATACGCTCAGTGCGAGTGCCGTTTGCCGCTGCGCCACGGCGTGCGAGCGCGCGCGAATCTCCAGCAGCGCGCCGTCGTGCACGAGCGAGAGCGTGAGGCGGCCGTCGCGCATGAGGTTGGCTGTGGTGCCGGACTGCGGCCAGATCGCGATGAGCAGCGTGGTGGCGTTCACGGCCAGGATCTCACCCGCGCTCAGCTGGGCGCCGTGCGGCCAGCCGTCCTCGCCGACGGTCGAAAGGCGAACCGCATCGGCAAGGCGCGCTTCGAGGTGCTCGCCGTCGAATTCGCGCACGAGCGCGGCGGGCAGTTGCGTGACGGGTTTGGGCCACATCGCGGGCTGCATCGCCTGCGGGGCCGGTTCGTTTTGCTGCATGGGGCGTTCCTTGCGGGAGTTGCGCGCGTCGAGTCTGCCGAAATTGGACCGTAGCGCCGCGCCGAAGTCAAATCGCCCCGCCTTTCATCGATCGTTCAACCCTTGGTCGCGCCGAACGTGAGCCCCGCCACGAAGTGCTTCTGCATCGCGATGCGCCGCTGCGTGCCCACCAGATGCTCGAACCGTAGCCGCGAGCGATCCAGCCGGCGGTCTTTGTGATGGGCGCATCGCCCGAGTTATGAAAGCGAATGCGAAAGCCGCTCGGGCTTTGCTGGTAGATATCCCACTGGTCACCGGTTTGCAGATCCTGAGCGACGATCGAAATCGCGGGCGTCTCCTTGAACGGCGCCGCCGAGGGCGAAAGGATAACGAAAGAATCAGCGTAAGAAACCGCACCCGGCGCAAAGAACCGATAAGCAAGCTTAAGGTTCCGCTCCAATCATCCGTTAAACACGATGGCGCTGCAGCTGTGCGCCGCCGCGAAAAACAGATCGAAGATGGCTGGAGAAAAACGAACGTGAAGCGAACAACGTTGAATCAGAAGGCCTGGAGCATCGTCGGGCTGCTGTGGATCTCGCTCGTCGTGCTGGTGTTGGCGAACGCCTTCATGACGCGCTCGGGCATGGTGGCGGACCGCAAGGCCCTCGTCGAGCAGGAGACGCAAACCGCATTGGGCGTGGTCTCGTACTACCAGAAGGAAGCGGCCGCCGGCCACATGAGCGCCGACGACGCGAAGCGCCTCGCCATCGCCACGCTGCGCGGCACGCGCTACGGCGACGACCAGAGCGGCTACTTCGGCATTTACGACAGCAACGCCCTGGCGCTGCTCGTGCCGCCCAAGCCGGAGATGGAAGGCAAGAGCCAGGCGAATTTGACGGACCCGCGCGGCACCCACGTGGCGCTCGAGATCGTCAAAAGCTCGTCCACGGGCGGCAACGGCTACAGCAGCTACTGGTGGCCAAAGCCCGGCAAGAGCGCGCCGGTCGAAAAGATCACGTATTCCGCCCTCGTACCAGGCTGGGACTGGCACCTCTTCACCGGCATCTATACCGACGACATCGACGACGCCTTCCGCAACGCGCTGATTCGCAACCTCATACTCGTGACATTGATCGGCGCAGCCGTGACGCTCGGCCTCACGTGGCTCATCCGCACGATCCTGCGCAGCCTCGGTGGCGAGCCGGAATACGCCTCGCAGATCTGCCAGCGCATCGCCGAAGGCGATCTCACCGCCCACGTGAATCTCGCGCCCGGCGACCAGCGCAGCCTGCTCCACTCGATGCAGCAGATGCAGCGCCAACTGGTCGAAACCGTGCAGCGCATCCAGACTTCGGCTGAATCGATCACGACTGGCGCCAAGGAAATCGCGGCGGGCAACCTGGACCTTTCCTCGCGTACCGAAGAGCAAGCCGCCTCGCTCGAGGAAACGGCCGCCAGCATCGAAGAGCTCACGACCACGGTCAAGCACAATACGGACAACGCGCGCCAGGGCAATACGCTCGCGGTGAACGCATCGGAAGTCGCCGCGCGCGGCGGCGAAGTCGTGCGCCGCGTGGTCGAAACGATGAACGAGATTTCGAGCAGCTCGCAGCGCGTGGAGCAGATCATCGGCGTGATCGACGGCATCGCTTTCCAGACCAACATCCTCGCGCTCAACGCGGCCGTGGAAGCGGCGCGCGCCGGCGACCAGGGCCGTGGCTTCGCCGTCGTGGCGGGCGAAGTGCGCAGCCTCGCGCAGCGCAGCGCGACGGCCGCCAAGGAGATCAAGGACCTGATCGGGCAGTCGGTGGCACAGGTGTCGGAAGGCACGAGGCTCGTCGATGAAGCGGGCAAGACCATCGACGAGGTGGTGGTTTCGGCGCGCCGCGTGGCCGACCTGATGGGCGAAATCGCAGCGGCTTCCGAGGAACAGCATACCGGCATCGAGCAGGTGAACCGCGCCGTCGCGCAGATGGACGAAGTGACGCAGCAGAACGCGGCGCTCGTGGAGGAAGCTTCGGCCGCGGCGCAGTCGATGGCGGCGCAGTCGAATGGCTTGCGCGATGTCGTGACGGTGTTCCGGGTCGGAGCGCAGGCCGAGCCGACGGTTACGTCTGCGGTGGCAGCGCCCGCTCAACGCGCGCGTGCCGTGCGCCCGGTCACACCGCTCACGCGCCCTGCCCCCTCGCCCGCGAAGGCCACGCAAAGCACGCCGGCCCGCAAGGCCGCGAACGCCGCACCCGCGGCACCCGCAAAGGCGGCATTGGCCAGCCCCGTGGCCGCCGCGTCCAACGAAACCGCAGACTGGGAAACGTTCTAAATGCCGGTTGGGATGTGATCACGCAAGGCGCCCGCCCTCACCGGGCGCGCCTTGCTGAGCCCGCCAGGCGGCAAACGTGATCAACCCGGGCGCAAGACCCGGATCGCCGATACGAGTCCAGCTCGTATAGGTATCGTCGAGTCCCGGCGCCGGCTGCGGCGTGGCGAACGCCACGCGCGACATGCCGGGCCGATACGCCTCGTTCGGCCAGTAAACCGGCATGACGCGGCGCGCCGCCATTTCCTTGCGCAACGCTTCGGGGCCGCCCTCGTCGGTCACGACATCGCATTGTGCCGCCCAGTCGTGGCTGTCCCATGCGAGAAACACACCGGCGTTGCCTTCGGCGTCGAAAGTGAGCACCGCATTTTGCTCGGGGCGCCAGTAGTACTCGACGATGCGCTCGCGCTGCGCGACTTCGTGCAGCACCTCGGCGATGCGCCGGTTCGCGTAAATCGCGCCCACGCCATGCACGCCGATATGGCCGCGCCGCGCGCAGAACTTGCGCCTGGCGTCTTCGATCGCGCCGCGCAGCTTGCGGGTCATGGCGGGATCGGACTTCTTCACGTAGAAGTCGATCAGCCCCGCGTTGAACGCCTCCACCGCGCGCGATTCGTCGGCCGTGGCCGTGAGCAGGATGCGCGTGCACGCAACGTCCTTCGCGGCGGCCAGGAATTCGAGGCCGGTCATCTCCGGCATTTCGTAGTCCACGACGAGCACGGCGATATCGCCAAAGCGCGCCGCGTCGGTCATCACGTCCTCGCCCAGTGCGTTGCCGCCGCGCTTCTCGAACTCCGACCATGCGGCGCCCGCTGCGGGATTGCGCGCACTCTGCCGCGCCTCGTGCGAAGCGACGAAGGCCAGCGCCTGGCTCGCGCTCGTGAAGCAGCGGTCCGTGCCCGCGCCTGGAAAGAGGCCGCGCAGCGCATAGAGGAAGTCGGGGCTGTCGTCCAGAAAAACGACGGAGACGGGGTGGTACACCGGCTGTCTGACGATGGAACTCATGCTGGATCTCGGTTAAGCACACTGCGCCTCATGCGGCGCACTCGACACCGGGAGCTGCACCGCGAGGAAAATATGTCGATTATGCGGCGTCTCGCCTGGACACAGCAACCCGAAGCCGCAGGTGCGCGGTCAATGGAGCACGCGCAAACGTTATCGCACCCAGCGAGCATGAAGCGCTTTGCGTATGTGGGGAGCACGGTATTGGACGAAGAGGAACACGAAGAGAATGATGCATGCCTCCTTTTCTCCGGAGGCACGCGCGGCTGCCGCCTGCAGTCCTTATCTGGAGTCATTCTGATGTACGCACGCGAATCCATTCCCGCCGTCCTGTCCCGTGGCACCGCCGGATTCTCCGACGAAATCATGGAAGCTACGCCGACCAAAACGTTCCATCACGTCATCGACATTTACCTGAAGGACTCGAACGCGTTCATGAACACGTATTTCGCCCGCTATTTCGAATGGCAAGGCATTTGCCGCGAACGCTGGTTTCACGAGTGCATTCACAACAATCTGCTCGCCTCGGGCGGCGTGTTCGTCACCAAGCGCGCGCACCAGGAATACGTGCAGGAAACCTTTCCGTTCCAGCGCGTGGATTGCTACCTCAACACCTTCCAGGTGCGTCAGTGCTCCGCGTATCTCGTGTTCCGCTTTTGCGTGGACGGACGGCCCGTTTCGCTCGGGTATCAGCAGATTCTCTTTGCCGGCACCGACAAGCGCATTCGCCGCTTTCCGCCGGGCATCGTCGAGCGCGTGAAGGAATACGAGCTGGTCCTGCCAACGGGTTCGAACTGAACGTCTTGAACCCGGCTGGCTGAACTAGCCCGCGAAATCCTGCCCCGCCGGAAAGCGGCGGGGCTTCGCCGGTGCGTCGTGCAGTGCGCGGTCGGCACCTGTGCCAGGCTCGGGCAGACGGATCGTGAAGGTGGTGTGAACGTGCGGCTCCGACTCGCAGGCGATCGTGCCGCCCAGCGCCTCGGCCACGCGGCGGCAGAACGTGAGGCCCATGCCCGCGCCGCGCCCGTGCGCCTTGGTCGAGTAGAACGGATCGAACACGCGCGGCAGGACGTCGGCGGGAATGCCGCAGCCGTTATCGATGAAACGCAGCACGCAAAAGCCCGCTTCGCTCGTCGCGCTGATCTCCACGTGGCCGACGTAGTCGCTCACCTTGTCGCTTCTTTCGGCCATTTCCGCGTGAATCGCGAAAAGCGCGTTCTTGAGCAGATTGAACAGCACGAACACGACGAGCGAATCGGAACCCGAGAAGCTCAGTCGCGCGTCGATGGGCGCCACTTCGACCATGTCGCGCTCGCCGGTGCGGAACGGAAAGCGCTCGAGCGCGGCATTCACACAGGAGCGCACCGGGTAGGTCTCGAAGCTGCGGCGGTCGAGCCGGTCGAGCGTGAACGAAGCCAGCGACATTTCGACCACCGTGCTCGTGCTGTCCACCTGACGGCGTATCGAGGTGGCGAGCGAGGACAGGCGTTCCGACTGCCCGGGATAGAGTCCGTCCACGCACAACTGGTGCTGCACGGCCAGCTGGTAGCCGCGCATGAGTTCGGGCAGCACGTTGCCGATTTCCTCGGCATGCATGCCGATGGCCGCGAGCGGCGTGGCGACCTCGTGCGCCACCGTGGCCGCGATGAGGTACGGGCGCATGAGGCCGTAACGCACGATCGTGACCGCGAGAATGCCGAGGCTGATCGCGATGAATACCGCGCCCACGGGATAGAACGCGAGCCCGTAGTTCACGGCGTAATCGGTGGCGGCGAGCGTGTAGAGGCCGAGGCTCACGAAGCACAGGTCGAGCAGCTTGCGGCGGTCGTGCGCATGCGTCTGGCCGCGCGCGGCATACAGCAGCCAGGCGCTGCGGCACGCGAGCAGCACGGTCTGCGCCACATGCACGGGATGCAGCACGCCCGCATTCGGATACTTGCCGAAGAAGAACGTGCCGTAGCCGTCCACGACGGCATCACTGAACAGCAGCAGTGCCGCGAGCATCACGCTGAGCAGGTACGAGGCGATGAGGAGCGGGCGTTCGCCGTGCCGCGCGCTCACTTCGATCACGAAGTGATAGAACGTGGTCGGCAGAAAGAGGATGAAGAAGTAGCCGACTTTGACGAGCACCGCAGACAGTTCGGGGTCGGACGTCTGGAACAGAAAGGCCCAGGTGCCCTGCCAGAAGAACGTCGTCGCGCACATCAGGGCGAACGGCACCGAGAGGCGCGTAAAGCCCTCAGTCAGGAGCACGTAGACGCCGAATCCGAGAAACAATGCGGACACGAACGCTGGCAGGATCGAATACATAGTCTGTCGCGTGGGTTTTTGTTCTTACCAACCAGGCTGGCGCGGCGCCTTCCCCGCAGCGTCCCCGTGCGCCCAAAGTGCGATTCGCGGGCCGGATCTCGCCGCCGGATGCACGACGCATGAAATGCGTGCCGATCGAACCGAATTTGCCGATTATCGCCGCTATTCCCGTGCCGCGGCGAAATTTCGCCGCTATCGCGCCGCCGTCATGCGCCGCGCATCCCCGCTGGCCCAATTTCGGTCGAATTGGCAGAAAACCACGGTATCCGTCGATTGAGGACAACCGTGGTGGCGCCCAGAATAGAACGCATCACTCACCCAGACGGAGCCCCAGATGACCCCGACCCTCGCCGATGTCGCCATCCCCGACAGCAAGCTCGCCCGCGAAATCACCGAACTCGTGCGCGACACCGAATCGCCGCTGCTGTTCCATCATTCGAGCCGCGTCTATTATTTCGGCGCACTGGCCGGCCGCCGGCTCGGCCTGACGTTCGACCGCGAACTGCTCTACGCCGGCGCAATGTTTCATGACATGGGCCTCACGCACGCGCACAGCAGCGAGCACGAGCGTTTCGAAGTGGACGGCGCGAATGCCGCGCGCGATTTCCTGCGCGGCCACGGCATCTCGCAGCAGGACATCGATCTCGTTTGGACCGCCATCGCGCTGCATACGACGCCGGGCATCCCGCAGCACATGCATCCGGTGATCGCGCTCGTCACGGCGGGCGTGGAAATGGACGTGCTCGGCATTGCCTACGACCGCTTCAGCGACACCGAGCGCGAGGCCGTGGTCCATGCGCACCCGCGCAGCGAGCACTTCAAGGAGGACATCATCCAGACGTTCCATGACGGCATCAAGCACAAGCCCGCCACCACCTTCGGCAACGTGAAGGCCGATGTGCTCGCCGACAAGGACCCGCATTTCCATGCCGGCAACTTCTGCAGCGTGATCCGCCATTCGGCCTGGCGCGGTTGAGTGCGGCGGCAGCGACAAGCTGCAATGGACGGCTCCCGGCGCGATGGATGGATCACGCATTTTCGGCACCAACGCGCAAGGGCTCACAGGAATCGAGGGCTTTCACCGCGAAGCCACCACGCTGCTCGCGGGCATCGTGCTCGCGCGCGCGATTCGATCCGTATCGGCTCTATGCTGCAAAGGAACGCGGTCGCAATCGCTTCGTTGCAGAGGATTCCAAATCGATCGATTCTGCGCGTTCTTGACGTGTACCCGGCGACCCCGCTGGCCACTCTCATGCGCCACGCATGAACGGCACCGCCGGCGCTTACGGCGCTCGCGCTCACGCACCGGCCGGACAGCATCGCGTCGCGGCCAGCGGAAAGACGCTACCATCGGCGGCGGCGCTTGACGAAGGCCGCACGGCCCCGTCGTTCGCGGCGCCAGAGCCCGACCGTACACCATGAGCAGCCGACTCACCGTCCTGACGACATTTTGTGTCGTGGCGTTCGCCGTCCTGGCAACGCTCACGGCGGCCGTGTACGCGTCGAACGCCATCAACGAACGCCAGTTGCGCCGGCAAGTGGACGTCTTTTCGAATCGCGCGCTGCAGCGCGCCGAACTGGTGAGCGCCGAAGCCGGGTCCGCGCTGCGCCAGCTCATGTCATACGCCGACGCGCCGTGCACGAACGACCACATGCAGCGGCTGCGGCAGGTCGAGGAACAGTTTCGATACATTCGCGAAGTGGCTTCGATCCATGACATGCGGCTGCGCTGCAGTTCGCTGCGCGGCGCCGTCGATATCGCGTTGCCGCCGCCCGAATGGGCCTATGCAGGCGGCTTCACCGCCTGGCATACCGAAGTCGGCAAGCGCGGCAACGAGCGGCAGATGCTCAACGTGCGCCTCGGCAATCACGTCGTGGTGATTGACCCGCGCTTCTACCTCGACATTGTGCCGCTCGACGACACCATCAAGCTGACCGTTCTCGAAACGCAGGACGGCGCCGTCATTGCGAACTGGCCGCACACCGACGATGCCCTCGTACGCGCGGCGCTCGAGCGCACCGGCAGCAGCGCGTATTTCGAAGGACGCTATTACGTCGTCGAGCGCTCGAGCCGTTATCCCATTGCGGTGGTCGCGTACGAGCCCGAGCAACGCATGCGCCGGGACCTCGCGGCGCAGCTTCGAACGCTTCTGCCGCCCGCGCTCGTCCTGAGCGCAATCGGCACGTGGCTCGTCATGCGCTGGCGCCGCAAGCTGCGCACGCCGCGCAACGCGCTTCTGCAGGGCATCCGGCAGCACCAGTTCGTGGCGTGGATGCAGCCGCTCGTCTCGCTGGAAAGCGGGCGCTGCGTCGGCGCGGAAGCGCTCGTGCGCTGGAAGCTCGAAGACGGCACCGTCGTCGCGCCGGACACGTTCATTCCGATGGCGGAATCGCTCGATCTCGTCGAGCCCATCACCGATCAGGTCATACGCTCCGTGTTCGAGGGCGTGGGCGCCACGCTCGCGCATCGCCGCGATCTGCACGTCTCGCTGAACCTCGCAGGCAAGGATCTCGCCGGCACACGCGTGCTCGAAACCCTCAAGGCCAGTCTCGCGAAATATGCGGTGCATCCCGAACAAATCTGGTTCGAAGCGGTCGAGCGCACGCTCATCGACACCGCCAGCTGCGCGCCCGTTCTCGACGCGTTTCGCGCGGCCGGCCACCGCGTTTTCATCGACGATTTCGGCACGGGATATTCTAGCCTCTCCTATCTGCAGGCATTGCCCGTGGATGGCATCAAGATCGACCGTTCGTTCATCCGCTCGCTGGCGCGCGGCGAAGAAATGAACAAGATCGTGCCGCACATCATCGAAATGGCGCGCAGCCTCGACCTGCTGATGGTCGCCGAGGGCGTGGAAACCGAGGCACAGGCGCAGTATCTGCGCGAGCGCGGCGTGCAGTTCGCGCAGGGCTGGCTTTATGCGAAGGCCATGCCCGCCGACGAATTCCTGCGCTATCTGGAGCGTGAAGCCGCGTGCACGCACAAGGCGTGAGCGTGGCGCGCGCTCAGGCGAGCGGACCCGGCGACGTGGCGTGCAACGACCCACCCGTCAAGTGCGGGAATGTCACGCCGCTGCGCGGCGCGGCCGCCTTGACGAGCACCGCGCTGTCGTAGCCGCGACCCGCAAAGCGCACGACATCGACGAGACTGAAGCCTTGTGCGCGATAGAACGCAATGAGGTGGGCAGCGGGGAACGGCGTGTCGAGCGCGAGCTGCGTGTAACCGCGCGCGGCCGCCCAACGCCCCGCGAACGCGAGCAGCGCGCGGCCGATACCGCGGCTTTGCCATTTTGGCTCGATACCGAACTGATGGACCGAAGCCACGCCGCGCTGGCGATAATGTTCGCACTGCGAATGGCTATCGTGACCTTCCACCGTGAGCGTGCCGATGATCCTGCCATTGCAGACGGCGACGAAGCAATCTCCAGCCAGCGCGCGTTCACGCGTGAGGCTTGCCGCCTGATCGGCACATGAGCAGTGCAATCCAAGCGACGCGAGCCGCGAGAACGCGCGATGCAGCAACCGCGTGAGCGCCTCCCATGAGTCGTGGCGCGGATCGAAGCGTCTGAGCACTAGCCGGCCGAGGCCGGGCTGTACGGTAGCGGTCTGCTCATCCGGGCGTTGGCTTGCACGCAAGATCGACATGGCGTCTCCTGTCGTTTCGATGCACCCAGTCTAGGGTTCGCCCGTAAGGGTCACAAGAAAAAATGTCGTAAAAACCAGGGCGATGTGCGTGAATGCCGTGCCGTACAAGCATTACCCTTGCGCCGCCATGCGCTCCACCACGGCGAGCACGATGCGCCTCGCCGAGTGGATATGCGCCACGGTCAAGGCGCGCGCGCTGCGCGCGTTGCGTGCAAGGCACGCTTCGAGGATGGCCTCGTGTTCGTGCTGGAACGAGGGCGTATCGGCAAGCAAGGTATTCTGCAGCCGCTCGTAGCGCTCCACTTGCGCGCGCAGTTCGCGAATGGCCGCCAGTTGACGGGCGTTCCCGCACGCGCCGTAAAGCAGTTCGTGAAACTCGCGGTTGAGTTCGCCCTGCTTCCGCGTGGCGGCCGCCTCGCCCAGCAGCCGGTGGACGAGTTCCGCGCGTGCGAGCGTTTCGTCGTCGATGCGCTTGACGCCGTGAAAGATCGCGTCGCCTTCGAGCAGCGCGCGCAAGCCGTAGATCTCCTCCACGTCCTGCGCCGTGAGCATGCGCACGACCGCACCACGATTGCGGAAAATCTCGACGAGCCCTTCGCGCGCGAGCCGCTGGATGGCTTCGCGCAACGGAATGCGGCTCACCTCGAAACGCTCCGCGAGATCGCGCTCGACAAGACGCTCACCGCTGCCCAGCTCGCCGCTGACGATCAGGTCGCGCAACCCGGACGCAACCGCATCCGCCGTGGAGTCGAATCTTGTTTCCATGCGTGTCATGCCCGGTTCACGGCCGGTTCTCATTTGGATCATTAGGAATAATGGTATACCAAAATTCCAGGTACGGTCATAATGACGTATCCCTTTTCGATGCAAAACGGAGAGTCAGCATGGCGCACGGCGAACACACCTACCGCGTTTCGGTGCAATGGACGGGCAATCGCGGCACGGGCACCTCGGCTTATCGGGATTACGACCGCGATCACGTGATCCGCGCAAACGGCAAGCCGGACATTCCGGGCTCGTCGGATCCGGCCTTTCGCGGCAACGCCGCGCGCTGGAATCCCGAGGATCTGCTTGTGGCTTCGGCTTCGGCGTGCCACAAGCTCTGGTATCTGCACCTGTGCGCCGAGGCGGGCATCGCGGTGCTCGCCTATGAAGACGAGGCCGAAGGCACGATGGCCGATACGCCGCAGCGCGGCGCCTTCACGAAGATCGTGTTGCGCCCGCGCGTGACGATCCGCGCGAGCGACAACCGCAGCCTCGCCGAGCGGTTGCATCATGCGGCGCACGAGCAGTGCTATATCGCCAATTCGGTGAATTTTCCCATTGTCTGCGAGCCTGCCATCGAACTGGCGGCATAGGCGCTTGTGACCGCCCGGTGCGGCTCGGCCTGCCGCGCCGCCTCCCAGCCATGCGATCAAAAGGTCTCGATCGCGACGGATCATCAAAACGATCGATAACGTTTCAGCGGTCGATCTTTCCCTTAAGTGACTCCAGCGACCCCAAATAAATCGCATGCGATTTAATCTTATACGCTTGACATGGCGGAATTTCTCGCCCACTATGCATCGCATGCGATTCGATATCACGCGACGCATACGACTCAACCCCGGATATCATCAAGGAGCGCCTCATGGCAACGATCGACAAAGTGCTGTTCTCGGGCAACACCCACACCACCATCAACCACGACCCCGCGGCGCAACGCGGCGAATTCGGCGTGGTCGACCTCGAGCTTTCGTCTTCAACCGGCGAAACGCTCGACATCGTCGGCACCGAACCGCATCCGCGCGCCGAACAGCTGTTTGCGGGCGCGTGGTCTGCCTGCTACATCTCCGCGCTCGGCATCGCGGCTTCGCTGAAGAAGGTCGCCTTGCCGCGGGACGCCGCGGTGGACATTCAGGTCGATATCGGTCAGACCGGCGCCGCCTGGTTCCTGGGCGCGCACTTCACGGTCAAGCTGCCGGGCGTCGAGCAAAACGTGGCCGAGGCCATCGCGCGCAGCGCCCATCAGATCTGCCCTTACTCGAAGGCCGTCCACGGCAACATCGACGTGAGCCTGACAGTCGTGACCGCGTAAGCGGCAAACGCAATGACTTCGTTCACCCGAACCCACTGAACCTCACCTAGCGAGATCCCATCATGAAAACCCGTCTCATCGCCACGCTTCTCATCGCCCTTTCGGCCAGCGCAGCCGCCCCCGCATTCGCGAGCGGCTACGGCCCGGCCCCGGCCTATCGCCCCGAAGTCGGCGCACCGGCGTCGCAACGCGGCCAGAGCGTGCAAACGCTCGCCGCGGAGCGCACCGAGGCCGGCAACGCAGCCACCGCGTACGGCGGTATGGCCGATGTCACCTCGGCTGCGGGCAGCCGCGTTGCCATGGAGCGAAACAGCCTCTTCGCCCACCATTAATTGCGTCACCGCGTTGTGGCCGTTTCGCCGGGCATCGCGATGGCGATGGGCGGCGAAACCGGTGTCGGCCTACGATATAATCGCAAGCGATTTATTCAGGTTTGCGAGCCATTGAGGCCTTCGTCTGAAGAGGATGACCATGAAACCGACGGACCACCCGGCGCCGGGCGCCAAGCCCGCGCCGCTCGCAGACTATCTTTGCTTCGCCGTGTACTCGACCAATCTGGCGTTCGGCAAGGCGTACAAGCCGATCCTGGACGAACTCGGGCTGACCTATCCGCAGTACATCGCGATCATCGCGCTCTGGGAGCAGGACAACCAGACGGTGAGCGGCCTGGGCGAGAAGCTCTTTCTCGAATCCAATACGCTCACCCCCATGCTGAAAAAGCTGGAAGCGATGGGATATGTGGAACGGCGCCGCGATCCGGAAGATGAGCGCCAGGTGCGTGTGAGCCTGACCGCCAGCGGCCGCAAGCTGCGCGAAAAGAGCCTGAGAATCGCGGACCTCACCGACGCGACCGGGCTGGGTCCCGACGAATTCATGAGATTGCAGAAGGCGATCGTGAACCTGCGCGCCAATCTGATTCGCTCGCTCGACACCGAATAGCCGCCGCACCGGCGCGCCTCGTTTTCGCGGGCCGGTTTCTGTCGCCAATAGTTAGGAATACGATACATACCTCGATTGCCGAGGCGCATACGCACGCCCTGATGCTTCCTGCTTGCCACGGCACGACATCTCTAACAGGAATTTGTATGTCAAACGATCTTCATCCCGCGCTTTCACGCCGGCGCTTCATCGGCGCCGCCGCCACGCTCGCTGCAGGTGTCGCAATGAGCCGGTTCGCCTTCGCAGAATCGAAGCCGGCGGCAAACGGCATCACGCAGATCGCGGCCGGCGATCCGTCTTCCATTCGTCCGCTTCGCGTTCAAGTGCCGGAAACGGCGCTGACCGACCTGCGACGCCGCATCGTCGCGACACAGTGGCCAGAGCGCGAAACCGTCGACGACGCGTCGCAAGGCGTGCAGCTCGCAACCATGCAAAGGCTCGCCAACTACTGGGCCAATGATTACGACTGGCGCAAGGTGGAAGCGAGACTCAACTCGCTGCCGCAATACGTCACGGAAATCGACGGGCTCGATATCCACTTCATCCATGTGCGCTCGAAGCACGAGAACGCGCTGCCGATCGTCGTCACACACGGCTGGCCCGGCTCGATCGTCGAGCAACTGAAGATCATCGAGCCGCTCACCAGTCCGACTGCGCATGGCGCAAGTGTGTCCGACGCGTTCCACGTCGTCATTCCCTCGCTTCCGGGCTACGGCTTTTCCGGCAAGCCGACGAAGACCGGCTGGGACCCGCAGCGTATCGCGCGCGCCTGGGCCGTGCTGATGGACCGGCTCGGCTACAAGCGCTACGCGGCGCAAGGGGGCGACTGGGGCAATGCCGTGACGGAACAACTGGCGCTGCTCAAGCCCGCAGGACTCGTGGGCATTCACACCAACATGCCCGCGACCGTGCCCGACGCGATCGCCAAATCGCTCAAGGACGGCACACCGCCGCCCGCCGGACTTTCGCCGCAGGAACAGCACGCGTATGGCCAGCTCGATTACTTTTACAAGCACGGTCTGGGCTACGCGCTCGAAATGGCGAATCGCCCGCAGACGCTCTACGGCATCCAGGATTCGCCAGTCGGCCTCGCTGCATGGATGCTGGACCACGATGCGAGCGGTCAGGCGCTGATCGCGCGCGTGTTCGAAGGCCAGCCCGAAGGTCTGACGAAGGACGATGTGCTCGACAACGTCACGCTCTATTGGCTGACGAAGACGGCGGTCTCGTCCGCGCGCCTGTATTGGGAAAACAAGCTCAACTTTTTCGAGCCCAAGCATGTGGAGCTGCCGGTTGGCGTGAGCGTCTTCCCCGACGAAATCTACGCCGCGCCCCAAAGCTGGGCGGAACGCGCCTACCCCAGGCTGATTCACTACAGTTGTCTTCCGAGAGGCGGCCATTTCGCAGCCTGGGAGCAGCCTGCCGCGTTCACGGAAGAAGTTCGCGCAACGTTCAGGATGTTGCGTCAGCAAGCCTGACGCGCTCCCTGCTCAAGCTCCCAGCAGCACGCCGCTGCGTATCGGCCGGGTGCCCGTCACGCGTCCGAGCGGCGCACCGGCCGTGACGAAGCGAATCGCCCGTCGCATGTAGAAAACACCTTCCGAGGTGCTCTTCACCGTCGTCGTCTCGCCCGTCATCGGGTCGACGATGTCGAAAAGCGGGTCGTTCTCGCGTATCCAGTCGCCGATCTTCGCGCGGTGCACGAGAATGCCGCTGCACGGCGCGTGGAATTGCGCGCTGCCGGCAAGCGGCGTGGCCGGCATCAGCAGTTCCGGCAGCGGCTTCGCCTCGCCGAGGAGCGCGCCGCGCCAGCGCAGGTAGTCGAGCAGCGCATCGGCGTCCTGCTGCGCGCTTTCCCACGATACGTCGCGCTGGCCGCGGCACTCGATCGTCACCGCGGCGGGTCCGGCGGGCACGGGCTGCGTGGCCGGCATCTGTTGCCGCAGTTGCCACCACAGCAGGCTATGCGCCTCGTCGAACGCCTGCGCGCCCGAGTCGGTGGCGAGCAGTTGCGCCCGCGAGCCGAGATAGCGGGCTAGCGGCTCGATATCGGGCCAGCCGGCCTCGCTCGTGTACACGTGCATGACCGCCTCGAGCGAACAATGCAGGTCGATGATGAGATCGGCGTCGTGCGAGAGCCTCAGCAGCGCCAACTGGAGCGAATCGAATTCCGTGAGCGGCGCCTGCGCGTCCAGCGCTTCGCGCATCAGTTGCCGGATCAGATCGCGGTTGCGCCCGGCGTGGGCGCCGAGCGTCTCCTTCGCGCGCGCGAGCAGCCTGGGAAACGCATGGAAATGACGATTGAAGTTCCTGCCGCTCGCGAGATCGAAGCGGCCGATGAACTGGCCAAGCACGTGCTGATTCAGACCCACGGGATTGGCGAGCGGCACGAGCACCACCTGCGCGGCGAGCGCGCCTTGCGCCTCGAGCTCCGCCAGTTGCGCGCGCAACAACACCGCCGTCAGCATGGCGGGCGTTTCGTCGGCGTGCAGCGACGCCTGAATATAAATCTTCTGGCGCGCGTCGGCGGGGCCAAAATGGAAACTGGTCAGTTCGCGGTGCGTGCCCGGCGTGGCGCTCAAAAGCGGAATGGTTTGCTGGTTCATGGATTCAATGCGGTTTCAAACGAGTGCGTGGCGGCGGCTCAGTTTCCGTACGGATCGAAGTCGAAATAGCGGCGCGCGATCTGCGCGTAGGTGCCGTCCTTCAGCATGCCCGCGATCGCGTCGTTCATCTGCGCCTGAAGCGCGGTTTCGTCCTTGCGCATGCCGATGCCGGTACCGCGGTCGCCCATCGAAATCGGGCCGCCGGCAAACGCAAAGCCGTTGCCCTGCGGCGTGCGCAGGAAGCCGTAGTCGGCTTCGACGTAACCCAGCAGCGCGGCGTCGAGCCGCCCGTTGACGAGGTCGGCGAACACTTCGTCCTGGCTCTTGTAGGTGACGACGTGCACGCCCGCGGGCGCCCAGTTCGCGAGCGCGTACGTCTCGAACTGCGTGCCCGCCTGCACGCCGACCGACTTGCCGGCCAGCGACTGCGCGGTGGCGTCGAACGGGGCGCCCTTGCGCGCGACGAGCCGCGACTTGAACTGGAACAGCTTCGACGTGAAGAGAATCTGCTGCTCGCGCTTCGCGGTGATCGCCATCGACGACATGATCGCGTCGATCTTGCGCGCCTGGAGCGCCGGGATCATGCCCGAGAACTCCAGTTCGACCCACTGGCAATGCGCGTGAATCCGGCGGCAGATCTCGTTGCCGAGATCGACGTCGAACCCTTTGAGCGAGCCGTCGGGCGCCTTGGCGTCCATGGGCGGATAGGTCGGATCGATGCCGAGACGCACGGTGTCGCCCTCGCGCGCGAAGGCATGGCTGCTAAGGGCCAGTGCAAGGGAAAGCAGGATCGACGGGATTTTTTTCATGATGAGCGCGGGGTGGGCGGCGGGAAGCGGGAGTCTCCTGAGCGTCCGATGGTAGGACGCTGCCGCGTTCTGGAAAAGTACTGATTCGTCTATCATGATCACTTCCACCGATCACAACGAATCGTCGCTCAATCGTCATCCATGAGTCTCACGCTTTCCCAGTTGCGCGTTTTCGTCGCCGTTGCCCAGCGCGGCAGTGTGCGGGCAGCTTCGCGCGCGCTCGGCGTGGCGCAAAGCGGCGTGACGCAGCAGTTGCAGAATCTCGAAGCCGAACTGGGCGGCGCGCTGCTCACGCGCACGAATCGCGGCGTGACGCTCACGGTGCTGGGGCAGCGGCTGCTGGTGCGGGCGGCATCGATTCTCGGCGAGTGCGAGCGCGCAAGCGCAGAGGCGCAGCAACTGCGCGGCGACTACGCGGGCGAAGTGGCGTTCGGCCTCACGACCGACCCGCTCATGGACGCGCTCGTGCCCGTGCTCGGCCAGTACAGCACGCGGTTTGCGCGTGTGGCGCTGCGTCTGCGCACGGGGACGTCGCGCATGATGATCTCGTGGATTCGCGAAGGCACGCTCGATTTCGCGCTCGCACTCGTTTCGGACCAGACCGACACGACCGATCTTTCGGTGACGGCGCTTTACCCATCGGATCCGGTGGTCGTCTGCCGCCGCGACCATCCGAAGGCGGGGGCGCGCTCGCTGCGCGCGCTCACGCAGTGCGACTGGCTCGCGACGCGCTCCCCCAATATCGCGGACGCCTTCGCTTCGAGCCGGCTCACGACGTTCTTCGCCGATCACGGCTTGCCGCCGCCGCGCATCGTCGCGACGGTGGAAGGGCTCTTCGAAACGCTGCACTGGGTCAGCGAGACGGATTGCCTCGCGCTGGAGTCGTCGGCGGTCGCCACGCGCGGGCCGTTTGCCGAGCGGCTCGCGCGCATCAGGATCGCCGAGCGGCCGGCGGCACAGCAGGTCTGTCTGCTGCAGCGCGCGGCCGTGCCGCTCACGCCTGCCGCGCAGGAACTCGCGACGATGCTGGCTTCGTATGCGCGGGCACGCCGGGCGCCCCGTTGAAGCGGCAGTTACGCGCCCGGTCCCTGTATATAGGCATTCAGCCCCGACGCCAGCGCCGCAAAAGTCACGGCGCAGCGCGCGCTCGTGCGCAAATCCTCATGCATGGCTACCCACGTATCGAGCGTCAGCGAGAATTCTTCGCGCAGAACGCGGACCAGCTTCGGGTCTCTTGCCGCCAATGGCGACTGGCACCCGCCGATCCCGAAGCCGGCGCGTATCGCGGCCAACTGGGCAAGGTCGCTGTCGGCCCGAAATGCAAAGTTATTGCGGTTGTAGGCGGCAAACCTGGGCTGAACCGAGCGAATGAATGCGTTCTCCTGATCGAAGCCAATGATCGTATGGTGCGACAACGCCTTCATCGACTTCGGCACGCCATGAAGCGCCAGATAGCGTTCGTGCGCGTGCAGCCCGACTTCGATCGCGCCAACGCGTTTGGCGACCAGTGCCTCCTGCGCGGGCCGGAACATGCGCACCGCAATGTCCGCTTCGCGACGCAGCAGGTCGTCCGCCTTGTTCGACAGCACAAGTTCGATTGACAACTCTGGATACTCGCTGCGCAGCGCCGCCAGTATCGGCGGCAGGACCTCGACACCGATCACTTCGCTCGCTGTCAGCCGCACCGTCCCGCGCACGCCCGATCCGTGACTGCTCGCCGCGCGGCGCAAGGCCGCCGTGGTCATCGCGAGGCCGACAGCGTACGGCCTCAGTTCATTGGCCGCGGCGGTCGGCGAAAACCCATCGGATGAGCGAGTAAACAGCGTGAGCCCCAGCACCGCTTCCAGACTTTCGATGTGGCGGCCAACGGTCGGCTGCGTGATGCCCAGCGCACGGGCAGCCGCCGAGAGCGAGCCGCTCTCCAGGACCTGCAGAAAACTCCGGTACCACTCCCAGTTCGGTTCTTTTTCGGCCATTCACCGTCCCCAATCCAGTTCTAACGCTATGCATAAATGTATAGCCTCTCGTCTATTTTCGGTAATTTTTTATTGATGCCAAACGGCGCAGAATGTCCCTCATCACAGCTCGCCCGCAAGGAGATCCAGCATGAACGTCGGCCCCATCACTCGACAGAACCGCGCCCTCGTGCTCGGCGCAAGCGGCGGAATCGGCAGCGAAGTCGCGCGCCAGTTGCAGGGCGCCGGCTGGCAGGTCCGCGCGCTGCGGCGCGGCGGCGCGCCGGCCATGGCGGCGGCCAGCGCCATCGAATGGCTCGACGGCGACGTGCTCTCGCGCGAAGCGGTGGTCCACGCGGCGCAGGGCTGCGCGGTGATCGTGCACGCCGTGAACCCGCCCGGCTACCGGCGCTGGGCGCAGGTCGTGCTGCCGATGATCGACAACACGCTCGCCGCCGCGGCTGCCGTGGGCGCGGCCGTCGTGCTGCCGGGCACGGTCTACAACTTCGGGCCCGACACCTTCCCGGTGCTGCGTGAAGACTCGCCGCAGCAGCCACTCACGCGCAAGGGCGCGATTCGCGTGGAACTGGAGCGGCGCATGCGGGCCGCGAGCGAGCACGGCGTGCGCTCGATCGTCGTGCGCGCGGGGGACTTTTTCGGGCCGCTCGTGGGCAACAGCTGGTTTGCGCAAGGGATCGTGAAGCCTGGCGAGCCTGTGCAGATCGTGCGTCAGCCGGGTACGCGCGGCGTGGGCCACGCGTGGTCGTACGTGCCCGACGTCGCGCGCACGATGCTCGAGCTGATCGAGCGCCGCGAAACGCTGCCCGCGTTCGCGACGTTCCACATGGCCGGCCACTGGGATGCCGATGGCTCGCAACTCGTCGACGCGATCTGCCGCGTCGCCCGGCGTCACGGACTGAAGCCGCAGATCAAGCCCTTCTCCTGGGCCCTCGCACGCGCCATCTCGCCGTTCGTGACGACGCTGCGTGAACTGATGGAGATGCGCTACTTGTGGAGCGAGCCGTTGCAGCTCGACAATGCCCGGCTCGTCCGCGAACTCGGGCGCGAGCCTCATACGCCGCTCGACGAAGCCGTCGAGGCGACGCTCATGGGCCTGAACTGCCTCGGCGCCGAAGGGCGCGCGCCAAAGGCCGCTTGATGCTTACGCCTTCATGCGCCGCGCGATTTGTCAGGGATGCTGAAATTCAGTGCGAATGCCGCGGCACGTCCGAGCCGCGGCAGCCCACCAGGAAGTCGAAATCGCAGCCCTCGTCGGCCTGCAGCACATGCTCGACATAAAGCTTGCGATAACCGCTGCGGTCGGCGGGAATCGGATGCTGATTCGCGGCCCATTCGTCGAGCCGCGCGACGATCGTCTCGTCGCTGATATCCACGCGCAGCACGCCCTTCTCGCAGTCGAGTTCGATCCAGTCGCCGTTGCGCACGATCGCGAGCGGCCCGCCCGCGCGCGCTTCAGGGGCCACGTGCAGCACCACCGTCCCATACGCCGTGCCGCTCATGCGCGCGTCCGACACGCGCACCATGTCGGTCACGCCCTGCGCGAGCAGCTTGGGCGGCAGGCCCATGTTGCCCACCTCGGCCATGCCCGGATACCCCTTGGGCCCGCAGTTCTTCATGACGAGCACGGAATCGGCCGTGACGTCGAGACCGGGGTCGCCAATGCGTGCCTTGTAGTCGTCGAAGTTCTCGAACACCACGGCGCGCCCGCGATGCTTCAACAGCTTCTGCGTGGCCGCCGATGGCTTGAGCACCGCGCCGTTCGGCGCGAGATTGCCGCGCAGCACGCACAGCCCGCCGTCCTGCACGAGCGGATTGTCGAGCGGGCGAATGACTTCGGCGTTGTGAATGGGTGCTTCGCGCACGTTCTCCCAGAGCGTCTTGCCGTTGGCCGTGAGCGCATCGGGATGCGGCAGCAGGTTCGCTTCACCGAGGCGCCGCAGCACCGCGGGCAAGCCACCCGCGTAATAGAACTCCTCCATCAGAAAGCGGCCCGAAGGCTGCAGGTCGACGAGGGTCGGCGTACCCCGCCCGATGCGCGTCCAGTCGTCGAGTTCGAGCGGCACGCCGATGCGCCCCGCGATCGCCTTCAGATGGATCGCCGCATTGGTCGACCCGCCAATCGCCGCGTTCGTGCGAATCGCGTTCTCGAACGCCTCTCGCGTGAGCAGTTTCGACAGACGCAAGTCTTCGAGCGCCATCTCCACGATGCGCATGCCCGACATATGCGCGAGCACGTAGCGGCGCGCGTCCACAGCCGGAATCGCGGCGTTGTGCGGCAGCGTGACGCCCAGCGCTTCGGCCATGCACGCCATGGTCGAAGCCGTGCCCATGGTGTTGCAGGTGCCCGCCGAGCGCGACATGCCCGCCTCCGCCGACATGAACTCGTGGATCGAGATCTTGCCCGCCTTCACCTGCTCGCTCAGTTGCCACACCACCGTGCCCGAGCCGATATCGCGCCCTTCGTGCTTGCCGTTGAGCATCGGGCCGCCCGTCACGGCAATGGCCGGCACGTCGCAACTCGCCGCGCCCATCAGCAATGCAGGCGTGGTCTTGTCGCAGCCCACGAGCAGGACGACCGCATCGACCGGATTGCCTCGTATGGATTCCTCAACGTCCATCGAAGCGAGGTTGCGCGTGAACATGGCCGTGGGCCGCAGGTTCGACTCGCCGTTCGAGAACACGGGAAACTCGACAGGAAATCCGCCGGCTTCGTAGATGCCACGCTTGACGTGCTCGGCGAGCTTGCGAAAGTGCGCGTTGCAGGGCGTGAGTTCCGACCACGTATTGCAAATGCCGATAATCGGCTTGCCGGCGAACTCGTGATCCGGGATCCCCTGATTCTTCATCCAGCTCCGGTACATGAAGCCGTTTTTATCGGCGGTGCCGAACCACGCGGCCGAGCGAAGCTTGGGCTTACGGGTGTTCATGGCTTTGCCCACTTAGTGAGAAAGTCCAATAAATAGCATGACTATATGAGTCAGGCTTATCGGGAAAACGCTAATCGAAACCGTTCATGACGTTGCATATAGTTTGTCTATTGTGGTCAGCAGGGGCGGCCAACGGGATACCGAAAGGATATAACCGGAGGCCAGGGATGGCGCGATACTTCTCGTGATACTGTCCGGCCGTGATGGACGCGGGTGTAGCGCCATGAATTAAAGAAATACAACGCACAGAGCTACATCGGAGACACGCATGAAACTGGCAACTCGCATGGTAAGCGGGCTGGTCGCTGCAGCGGCTGCTTTCTCGTTGGCGGCGGGCGTCGCCCACGCCGAAGACAAGCAGATCACGCTGGGTTTTGCGCAGGTCGGCGCGGAAAGCGCCTGGCGCACGGCCAACACGGTGTCGGTCAAACAGGCCGCCAAAGACGCCGGCATCAACCTCAAGTTCTCGGACGCCCAGCAGAAGCAGGAAAACCAGATCAAGGCGATCCGCTCGTATATCGCCCAGAAGGTGGACGTGATCGCGTTCTCGCCCGTGGTGGAATCGGGCTGGGAGCCGGTACTGCAGGAAGCCAAACGCGCGAAGATTCCCGTGATCCTCACGGACCGCAACATCGACGTGAAGGACCCGTCGCTCTACGTGACGATGATCGGTTCGGACTTCATGGAAGAAGGCCGCCGCGCGGGCAAGTGGCTTGAAGATCACTACAAGAACAACCCCGGCCCGATCAATATCGTCGAACTGCAGGGCACCGTGGGTTCCGCGCCGGCCAACGACCGTCACTCGGGTCTCATGGAAGTGATCAAGAACGATCCGAAGTTCAAGATCATCGCTTCGCAAAGCGGCGACTTCACACTCGCCGGCGGCAAGCAGGTCATGGAGGCGTTCGCGAAGACGTATGGAAACAAGATCAACGTGGTCTACGCGCATAACGACGACATGGCGCTCGGCGCGATCCAGGCCATGGAAGAAGCCGGCATGAAGCCGGGCAAGGACATCAGCGTCGTGTCGTTCGATGCCACCAAGGGCGGCTTCGAAGCGATGATCGCCGGCAAGATGAACGTGGATGTGGAATGCAGCCCGCTGCTCGGGCCTCAGCTCATGAGCGCCGTGAAGGACGTCGTGGCGGGCAAGCAGTTGCCCAAGCGCATCGTGACGAACGAAACGGTGTTCCCGATGGACGTAGCGGCGCAGGTGCTGCCGTCGCGCAAGTACTAAACTTCGCTGCAAGCAGCGCGGTGTGTTTCGTATCCCTTAATATTTAAGAGGCTTACTAAGCACGCCGCGCGCTCGATGGCCTCTTTCACGGTTGCCCATGAGCGTTTCCCCGATACTCGAAACCGTCGGTCTTACCCGAACCTTCCCCGGCGTGCGCGCGCTCGACCGGGTCGATTTTCGTCTGTACCCCGGCGAAATCCATACGCTGATGGGCCAGAACGGCGCCGGCAAGTCCACGCTCATCAACGTGCTGACCGGCGTGCACCAGCCCGAGGCCGGCGAGATACGTCTCGCGGGCGAGGCCGTGCACTTCCCGACGCCGCAGATGGCGGAAGCCGCCGGCATCCAGACGCTCTACCAGGAAGTCAATCTCTGCCCGAATCTCTCGGTTGCAGAGAACATTTTCGCGGGCCGCCAGCCGCGCAGGCGCGGCCTCGGCCTGATCGACTGGAAAACGATTCATCGCCGCGCGCAAGAAGCGCTCGCGGAGCTGAATCTCTCGCTCGACGTGACGCAATCGCTCGACACCTACCCCATCGCCATGCAGCAGATGGTGGCGATTGCGCGCGCAGTGTCCGTCGATGCGCGCATCCTGATTCTCGACGAGCCGACTTCCAGCCTCGACGAAGGCGAAGTCGCGCGCCTTTTCGAGGTGCTGCGCAAGCTCAAGGCGTCGGGCATCGCGATCCTGTTCGTCACGCATTTTCTCGAGCAGACCTACGCCATCTCCGATCGCATCACGGTGATGCGCAACGGCGAGCGCGAAGGCGAATATCTCGCCGCCGATCTGCCGGTGCAAACGCTGGTCGCGAAGATGGTGGGCCTGCAGAACGCGGGCGAGCGGCTCACGCAAGCCGAAGCCGCGCACGGCGAAACGGCTGCAACGGATACCGCGCCCTATCTTGCGGCCCAGGGCGTGGCGCGCCGCGGCGTGCTCAATCCGCTCGATCTGGAAGTGCAGCCGGGGCAGATTCTGGGCCTGGCCGGCCTGCTCGGCTCCGGCCGCACGGAGACCGCGCGGCTGCTCTTCGGCGCGGACAAAGCCGATGCAGGCACGGTGCACATCAACGGCAAAGCCGTCAAGCTCTCCTCGCCGCGCGACGCCGTGCGCCACGGCATGGCCTATTGCCCCGAAGACCGCAAAAAGGAAGGCATCGTCGCCGATCTGTCGATCCGCGAAAACATCGTGCTCGCGCTGCAGGCGCAACTCGGCTGGTGGCGCATGATCCGGCGCTCGCGCCAGCGCGAACTGGCCAACGAATATATCGAGCAGCTCGGCATCAAGGCACGCGACGCCGAGCAGCCTATCGGCCTGCTTTCGGGCGGCAACCAGCAGAAGGTGCTGCTCGCGCGCTGGCTCGCGACCAGGCCACGATTGCTGATACTCGACGAACCGACGCGCGGCATCGACGTGGCCGCCAAGTTCGAAATCATGGACCGCGTGCGCGCGCTCTGCGCGAAGGGCCTCGGCATCCTGTTCATTTCGTCGGAGATCAGCGAGGTGGTGCGCGTCTCCGACCGCATCGCCGTGCTGCGCGACCGGCGCAAGGTGGCCGAGCTTTCGGGCGCGGCGCGCTCGGAGCACGAAGTCTACGACCTCATTGCCGGAGACCGTCGATGACGCGCCCCGCCCTCCCCGCCTGGCTTTCGCTCGTCATCCGGCATCCGCTGGTGTGGCCCGCGGTGACGCTCATCGCGCTGTTCGTCGTCGATGTCGCGCATCGCGGCAACTTCCTCTCGATCACGATGCTGGGCGGCCACCTGTTCGGCGCGCCCATCGACATCCTCATGCGCGCCGCGCCGCTCGTCGTGGTGTCGCTCGGCATGACGCTCGTGATCGCCACGCGCGGCATCGACATTTCCGTGGGCGCCGTCGTGGCGATCGCCGGTGCGGCTGCCGCCACGGTGCTCGCCGCCGATCCTTCGCGCGTGGGTCTCGCGTTCGGCGCGGCGCTCGCGGTGGGCCTGCTCGCCGGCATCTGGAACGGGCTGCTCGTCGCGTTCGTCGGCATGCAGCCGATCATCGCCACGCTCATCCTGATGGTGGCGGGCCGCGGCGTGGCGCAGTTGCTCACGGGCGGCCAGATCATCCCCATCGGCGCGCCCGGTTATCTCTTCGCGGGCGGCGGCTATTTCGCGCTCATCCCGTGCGCCGTGTGGATCGCGCTCGCCGTGACTGTGCTCACTGCCCTCATCGTCAACCGCACGGCGCTCGGCCTCTTCATCCGCTCGATCGGCGTGAATCCGGTGGCCGCGCGGCTTGCGGGCCTGTCGTCGCAAGCCGTGGTGTTCGGCGCCTACGCGTTCTGCGGCGTGACCGCCGCGATTGCCGGCATTCTGATCAGCTCGAACGTGCGCAGCGCGGACGGCAACAACGCGGGCCTGCTGCTCGAACTCGACGCGATTCTCGCCGTGACGCTCGGCGGCACGTCGCTGCTGGGCGGGCGCTTCAGTCTCGCGGGCACGGTGCTCGGCGCGCTCATCATCCAGACGCTCACCTACACCACCTATTCGATCGGCGTGCCGCCCGAGGCCACGCTCGTCGTGAAGGCCGTGGTCGTGCTGCTCGTGTGCCTGATCCAGTCGCCCGCCGCGCGCACCTTCGCTTTTCAACAACTCAAACGCCTCGCTCTCGCGCGCCGCGCGCGCGCCTGAGCACGAAGCGCACCCATTCGGGGGAAGCCGAGCATGAACCGCCCAGCCCTGTCCTTTTCGAACACGCTCGCAGCGTGCCGGCGCGGCGCCACCCGCTTCGTCGATCCGCGCGTGCTGCCCATCGTGGTGACCGTCGTGCTCTTTGCCGTGCTGTTCGGCTTCGGCTCGGTCATGTACACGGGGTTCTTCTCGCTGCAGGTGGCCTTCGGGCTGCTGGTCGACAACGCGTTCCTGCTGATCGTCGCCATCGGCATGACGTTCGTGATCATCTCGGGCGGCATCGATCTTTCGGTGGGGGCCGTGGTTGCGCTCACGACGATCCTCTGCGCCGTGGGCACCGAGAAGCTGCACTGGCCCGTGCTCGTCGTCGTGCCGCTCGTTTTGCTCTGCGGCGCGCTCTATGGCGCGGCAATGGGCGCGCTGATCCACTTCTTCCGGCTGCAGCCCTTCATCATCACGCTCGCGGGCATGTTCCTCGCGCGCGGCACCTGCTTTCTCATCACCACCGAATCCATCCAGATCAACGACCCCGGTTTTCACGCGCTATCCGAATTCAGCATTCCAGTAGGCAGCGGCTCGCTCACCACGGGCTCGCTCACGGCCATCGCCATGCTCGCTGCGGGCATCGTCATCGCGCACTTCACGCGCTTTGGGCGCAACGTCTACGCGATCGGCGGCAACGAGCGCTCCGCGCTGCTCATGGGCCTGCCGGTGGCACGCACCAAGATCGGCGTCTACGCGCTCTCGGGCTTTTGCTCGGCGCTCGGCGGCGTGGTGTTTACGCTCTACGTGCTCTCGGGCTACGGGCTGCAGGCGCAAGGCATGGAACTCGACGCCATCGCCGCGACGGTGATCGGCGGCACGCTGCTCACGGGCGGCGTGGGCTATGTGATCGGCTCTGTGTTCGGCGTGGGCATTCTGGGCACGATCCAGACGCTCATTACCTTCGACGGCACGCTCAGCTCGTGGTGGACGCGCATCGTGATCGGCGCGCTGCTCTGCGCGTTCTGCCTCATGCAGCGCGCAACCGAGCGCCACGCCGCGCGCCGCAAATCGACCGGCACGGGACGCGGCGCCCCGCGCACCGCACGGGGGCAAGCCGCTACGCCGATGGATCAGGCAAGGCTCGCCAGCCCGCCGCCGCACATGCAGGAGGCGAAAGGCGGTGCGTAAGCCGCCTGTCATGGGCGACCCGCCGCTGCGCGAGGGCCTGTGGAGTAGTTAGGGGTATACATGGATTAGGAGGCCTCATCACGCTGCACTAAGATTTTTGCGGTACCGTCGGCGCCTGGCGAACACACGTTCGCTGCGGATGTCTCGCGCGTTCCCCCGGTACTGGCCAGTATCTGCACGCTTTTCGACGAAAGTCGACTACATCGACCACGATGACAAGACCGGAGGAAAACATGGCGCAGGATCGGGATGACGCAAAAGACGGTAAGAGCTTGATCGACACGGGCCGGCGTGGCCTGATGCAGGGTGCGGGCCTGGGTGCTGCGCTTTCGCTGCTCGGCGCGGTGGGCGGCGGCGGATTCATTTCCACGGCGCAGGCCGCCGAATCGGGCTTCCCTTCGCACAAGAAGTGGAAGATCGTGTTCGTCAACCACGTCACCACGAATCCGTTCTTCGTGCCTACGCAATACGGCATTCAGGACGCATGCTCGCTGCTCAACATGGACTACCAGTGGACCGGCTCGGCCACCTCCGACGCGGGCGAAATGGTGCGCGCCGTGAATGCGGCGATCGCCGCGAAGGCCGATGCGATCGCGGTGCCGATCGTCGACCCCACCGCCTTCGACAAGCCGATTCAGGCGGCGCTCGACGCGGGCATTCCGGTCTTCGCCTATAACGCCGACGCGCCGCGCGGCAAGAAGAACCCGCGCCTCGCCTATATCGGCCAGGACCTGTATCTCTCGGGCTACCAGATGGGCGAGCGCATCGTGAGCCTGATCGACAGCGGCCTCGTCGGCCTGTTCATCGCCACGCCCGGCCAGCTCAACATCCAGCCGCGTCTGGACGGCGCGAGCGACGCCATCAAGAAGTCCGGCAAGAAGATCGACATCCAGACCGTGGCCACGGGCGCGACCGTCAACGAAGAGCTTTCGAAGATCAAGTCGTTCTACCTGGGCCACCAGGACCTGAAAGGCATGTTCGCCGTGGATGCGGGCAGCACGCAGGGCGTCGCGCAGGTGATGAAGGAAAACAACCTGCCTTCGAAGGGCGTACACGGCGGCGGCTTCGACCTGCTGCCCACCACGGTTCAGCTCATTCACGAAGGCTTCCTCGACTTCACGATCGACCAGCAGCCGTACGTGCAGGGCTTCTATACGGTGATGCAGGCGTTCGTGACCCTCGCCTCCGGCGGTCTGGTCGGCCCGGCCGACACGAACACGGGTCTGAAGTTCGTGACGAAGGAAACCGTCGAGCCGTACCTGAACACCTCGACGCGTTTCGAAGGCAAGACCACCAAGCCGCAAATCGTGCCGATGAGCGGCGCGATCAAGTCTTGACGAACTGCACGCAACGAACTACGAGTGATGGACTCCGTGAACGAAACTGGCAAGGCTGAAGTCGCCGCGCGGGCTGCTGTCCGCCCGCGCGGGCAATGGCTCTCCGCGTGGGCGCCCGAGCTGCGCATCCTGCTCGTGGCGATGATCCTCGCGGCGTACTTCGAATTTTCCAACCGGGACTTCCTGCTCACCAACGCGAGTCTCGTCAACCTCTCGCAGTTCATCGCGCCGGTGGCGATCATCGCGTTCGGCGAAATCATGCTGATGATCGGCGGCGACATCGATCTGTCGGCGGGCATGGTGTTCGCCTTCGCGCCGTTCATGATGGTGTTCGCCAACGACGCGGGCGCGCCCATGTGGCTCGCCGTGATCGCGGGGCTCGTGGCCGCGGGCATCGTCGGCTTCGTGAACGGCGCCGTGACCGTGTGGCTGCGCCTGCCTTCGTTCGTCACGACGCTCGGCACGCTCTTCCTCATCAACGGCATCACGCTCACGATCTCGCGCGGCACGCCGGTGCAGACGCCGGGATCCCCCGAATTTGCGGCCTTCATGGGCGCCTGGGGCTATAGCGAGATCATCTGGACCGTGGCGATCGCGTTCGCGATGCATGTGCTGCTGCGGCATACGCGCTGGGGCCTGCATACGCAGGCGGCGGGTGCGAATCCGCTGGGCGCGAGCGAAGCCGGTATTCATGTGAACCGGCTGCGCCTCGGCAACTTCATCATTGCCGCCGTGCTCGCGGGCTTCACCGGCATTCTGGAAGGCTTTCGCATCACCTCGATCGACCCGCAGGCGGGCGGCAACCAGATCATGTTCCTCGCCGTGGCTTCGGCCGTGATCGGCGGCACGCCGCTCACGGGCGGCTCGGGCACGATCGTGGGCGGCCTGATCGGTGCGGCGGTGCTCGGCATTCTCAACGACGGCTTCACGCTCATCGGCATCAACGCGTTCACCTTCAACATCATTCTCGGCGCCGCGATTCTCGCCGCCATGGTCTTCAACATCCACGTCGGGCGCCTGCGCCGCAAAGGGAGCCGATGATGGACGAATCGCAAACCTCCCCCGGCGGCGCGAGCGCCACGGCCGACGCGCCGCTCGCCCTGCGGGCCGACAACATCGTCAAGCGCTTCGGCGCGGTGACGGCGCTCGACGGCGTTTCGCTCACGCTCGGCCGCGGCGAAATCCTCGGCATTCTCGGCGACAACGGCGCGGGCAAGTCCACGCTCGTGAAAATCCTCACGGGTTTTCACCAGCAAACGAGCGGCACGCTGCAGATCGACGGCAGCGAAACGCTGCTGCGCTCGGTGGACCATGCGCGCTCGCTCGGCATCGAATGCGTTTATCAGGACCTCGCGCTCGCCAATTCGCTGAGCATTTACCACAACATGTTCCTGAACCGCGAAATCGTGCGGCGCGGGCCCTTCAGACTGCTCGACCACAAGCAGATGCGCCAGCGCGCGGCGCAACTGCTCGACGACATCGGCGTGCACGTGCCCTCGGTGGACCTGCCTGTGGAGCGGCTCTCGGGTGGTCAGCGCCAGGCCATCGCGGTCGCGCGCGCCGTGCATTCGAACGCGAGAATCCTCCTGCTCGACGAGCCGCTCGCCGCAATGGGAGCGCGCGAAGCGGGTCTGATCATCGATCTCATCATGCGTTTGAAGGAAAAAGGCGGCCTATCGATTATCATGATCATGCACAACTATGCGCAGACGCTCGATATTGCGGATCGCATCATGTTGATGCAGCGAGGCCGCGTGACATACGAGCAGCACAGCGCCAATACATCGGTGGCTGAGCTGATGGATATCGTGCGGCGGGAATATCGGGCCATGCGCGCCAACAGCGCGTAGCGGGCCTGCAAACAGGGGGGACGCTCCGATCGGGTAGCCCCCGGCCGGACAATCATGGATTACCGCAATCTAGAGAAACGCAAGAGCATGCACGCGCGCATCGTGCAGGAGCTCGGCATGCAGATCGTAGGCGGCACGCTCGCCCCCGGGCAGCGCCTGCCTCCCGAGCCCACGCTGTGCGAGACCTACGGCGTGAGCCGCCCCGTGCTGCGCGAGGCCACGCGCGTGCTGGTCGCCAAGGGCCTCGTGGTTTCGAAGCCGCGCGTGGGCAGTGTCGTGCGGCCGCGCGAAGAATGGCACATGCTCGACCCCGACGTGCTGTACTGGACCGTCAACAGCATTCCGGAAGGCGAGTTCTTCCGCTCGCTCATGACCGTGCGGCAGATCATCGAGCCCGCCGCCGCCGCGCTCGCCGCGATTTCAGCAAACGACGAAGACCGCGCCCGCATTACCGCGGCCTACGCGCGCATGGAGCAGGCGCAGACCGCCGCCGACCTGCTCGAGCCCGATCTGGAATTCCACCGCGCGATCATGGCGGCCACGCATAACAACATGCTGGCGTACATCGGCAACATGCTCTCGCTCGCGCTTTCCGAGTCGATCAAGCTCACGAGCCGCCATCCCAACACGCATGCGCTTTCGTTGCCGCGCCACAAGGCGATTCTCACGGCGATCGAGCACGGCGATGCGCTCGCGGCGCGCCAGGCGAGCGTCGTTCAGCTCGATAATGCGCGCGCCGATGCCAACTCGATTCTGGGCGGGGCGGGCCTGGAGACTTGAGGCCCGCTGACTGACGCTCCGTTCGCCCGGGCCGCGTTGCGGCCCGGCGACACGCGCTTGCCTCACACCGCCCGCTTGCTGCGCCGGAACTGGTCGAACAGCACCGCGAGCAGCAGGATGCCGCCGCGAATCAGGTACTGATAGAACGTCGGCACATTCATGAGGCTCATGGCGTCCTGCACCGCGCCCATGATGAGCACGCCCACCAGCACGCCCGAAATGGTCGCCACGCCGCCCGTGAGCGACACGCCGCCCAGCACGCAAGCCGAGATCACGCCGAGTTCGAGGCCCACCGAAGTCTTCGGGTCGCCGAGGCTCATGCGCGAGGCCAGCATCACGCCCGCAAAACCCGTAATGAGCCCTTGCAGCACGAACACCGTGATCTTGATGCGCGTGACCGGCAAGCCGGCAAGCCGCGCCGCTTCGCTGTTGCCGCCCACCGCGAGCACGTTCTTGCCGAACACGGTTTTCTTGAGCAGGAAGCCGAACACCACGAAGCCGATGATGTTGCTCCAGATCGGGTACGAAATGCCCAGGAACGAACCGCCGCCCAGATCGAAGAAGCGCTCTTCCGAGATCATCACGGCGTCGCCGTTCGAGGTGAGGAACGCGAGGCCGCGCACCGCCTCCATCATCGCGAGCGTGGCGATCAGCGAGTTGATCTTGAAGCGCGCGATCAGCACGCCGTTCACGAGCCCCACCGCGCCGCCCGCGAGCACGCCGGCCGCAATGCCGAGCATCACGCTATGTGACTGCGTGATGACGGTGGAGGCCACCACACCCGAAAACGCGACGATCGAGGCGACCGAAAGATCGACCTCGCCGAGCGCGAGCACGAACATCATCGTGACGGCGATCGAGCCGATCAGCGTGACGGAGAGCAGCAGACCCTGAATGTTGCGGGTCGTGAGGAAGTCGGGCACCGTTGCGGATAGCACCGCGAACAGCACCACGAACACCACCACGATGCCCGATTTGTTGATCATGTCCCACGCCCGCGCGCGCTGGGGGGTAATCGGCGCGGCGGCTTCGTTGACGGTAGGCGTGCCCTGTGGCTGCATGGCTTCACTCATTTCTGGTTCATCGTTTCGGATCGGTCGCGGGCGTCGCTTGACGCCGTTTTCAGACGCGACCGGCAAGGCAAAATAAACAGGCTTCAGCGCGGCAGCGCCATCTTGATCAGTTCGTCGGGCGAGGCTTCGGCCTTCGGCAGGCTGCCCGCAATCCGGCCTTCGCGCATGACGATGATGCGGTCCGACACACCGATCACTTCGGCCAGGTCGCTCGACACCATGATGACGGTCTTGCCCGCTTCCGCAAGCTCGTACAGCAGGTTGTAGATCTCGGCGCGCGCGCCCACGTCGATACCGCGCGTGGGCTCGTCCATCAGGAACACCTCGATGCGCTCGGCGAGCCAGCGCGAAAGAATCACCTTCTGCTGGTTGCCGCCCGACAGCGTGCCGATGGCCGTGTCGCCATTGCGCGTCTTGATCGCGAGTTTCCTGATGTAGTCCTGCGCAAGATCGCGCTCGCGCCGCGCGTCGAGCAGGAAGCGCGCGGGGCTGAAGTGACGGCGCGCGCTGATGTTGAGATTGTCGGCCACCGAGGCGATCGCGACGATGCCTTCCTGCTTGCGGTCCTCGGGGCATAGCGCGAGGCCCGCGCGCACGGCGTCGCGCGGGCTGGCGAAATTGACGCGCTGGCCGTCGAGCTCGACGTGGCCGGCGCTCGCGCGCGTCGCGCCGTAAATCAGCTTCATGAGTTCCGAGCGACCCGCGCCCACGAGCCCGAAGAAGCCGACGATCTCGCCGCGCCGCGCCGTGAACGACACCGGCTCGACGAGGCCGGGACCCAGCAGGCCCTTCGCTTCGAGCAGCACGTCACCCGCTGCGCGCGGACGATAGCCGTACACGTCCTCGATCGAGCGGCCCACCATCGCCGCAATCAGGCGATTGCGATCGAGATCGGCCACCGAATCGAACGTCTCGATGCGCTTGCCGTCGCGGAACACCGTCACGCGGTCGCAGAGCTCATAGACTTCGTCCATGCGGTGGGTGACATAGATGATCGCCCGGCCATCCGCACGCAGCGCGTTGATGATGCGAAACAGGTTCTCCGTTTCGCGCGCCGAGAGCGAGCTGGTCGGTTCGTCGAAGGCGATCACGCGCGCGTCGCGCATGAGCGCCTTGCCGATTTCGATCATCTGACGCTGGCCGATGGAGAGATGCTTCACCGGCGTGCGCGGATCGATGCGCTCGCCCAGCCGCTTGAGTTCATCCATCGCGCGCTTGACGAGCGTGCCTTCGTCGAGCACGCCGAGGCGGTTGGGCAACTGCCCGAGCATCAGGTTTTCCGCCACCGTCAGCTCGGGCACGAGATGCAGTTCCTGATAGATGATCGCGATACCCGCTTCGAGCGCCGCCTTCGTGGTCGTGAAGCGGTGCTCCACGCCATTCAGCTTGAGCGTGCCTTCCTGCGGCTGGTTCACGCCCGAGAGCACCTTCAGCAGCGTGGATTTACCCGCGCCGTTCTCGCCCATCAAGCCGTGCACTTCGCCGGCACGCACTTGCAGCGCCACGCGATCGAGCGCGCGCACGCCCGGAAAGCTCACGGTCATGCCGTCGAGTTCCAGATACGCGCGAGTCCCCTGTTGAGCGCCCTTCACCGCGTTCGCGTTCGCTTGCACGTTCGCATCAGTCATGGTTTCAGTCATTGCATCCCTGCCCTTTGCTTCGCCTCAGTCTTCTACGCAGTCCTTAGATACCCAGCTCGGCGCGCACGGCCGTCCAGTTGTCGCGCGTCATCAGCTTGCCGGTGGTCTGCGTGTCGGCGGCGGGCTGCTTGCCGTCGCGGATCCAGTCGACGAGGTTCTCGGCGCTTTCCTTGCCGTGATTCGTCGAACTCACGGCGATGGTGCCGTAGAAGCCCGTAGGCTGCTTCTTCTGGAACTCGGCGAACGCTTCGCCTGCACCGTTGATACCCACGCCGATCACGTCAGCCGAAGGGATGTGCAGCTGTTCGGTCGCGCGCACGGCGCCCAGCACGCTTTCTTCGTTGAGCGCGAACACCACCCACTTCTTGATGTTCGGATGCTGGGCGAGCACCGGCGACGCCGCATTGAAGCCGCCTTCGTCGTCGGTGGTCTTTTGCGGGGCGTCGAAGATGTTTTCCTTCTTGAAGCCGCCCGCCAGCAGCGATTGCGTCGCACCGTCCGTGCGCAGCTTCGCCGTGGGCAGTTCATAGTCGGTAATGCGCAGCGCGCCCACTTCTTCCGGCTTCCAGCCGCGACGCTTCATTTCTTCGGCGATCGCCTGGCCAACCTGATTGCCGATCTTGAACGCCGACATGCCAAGGTGCGGCACGTTGGCGAGCGGCTTGCCCGACGAGTCGACGAGCTGGTCGTCCACCGTGACGAACTTCATGTTGTAGCGCCTGGCGCGCGCCTGGATTGCCGGCCCGAGCCGCACGTCCGGCGCGCAGATCACGAAGCCTTGTGCGCCTTGCGCGCCGAGGTTGTCGATGGCGGCGAGCACCTTCTCGCCGTCCGGCGTGCCGATGTTCACCACCGAGAAGTTCTCCTTCTGGCCGAGCGCCGTAGCGGCCTTCTGCTCGTTGATGAACCATGCCTGTTCCGGCATCTTCACGAGAAAGCCGATCTTCACGGGCGAGTCGGCGTGCGCCGCTACGTTCATGCCGAGCGGGGCGATGCACATCGCCGCGAATGCGGCACGAAGGGTCAAACGGCGGATCTTGCTGGTCATGCTCCTGTCTCCTCAGGTGTGGTGGTGTACTGCGTGTGTAATGCGTGTGTGTAAGGCTGGAAAGAAGCGCTTGAAAGAAGCGTCTTCAATGGCCGAAGGCCTCGACTTCGACGTGCCTGCCAAGCAGAAACGCGTCCGCCACGAGGCGCAGCGGGCGCACGTCCACGTCGTCGGTGCCGTGTGCGATCAACCAGTGAAAGCGCTCATAGAGCGCCGCATATTCCCGTTCCGCATCGAGCGCGACCGGCTCGCCCGCGATCGTGAGGCGCTTGCCGCCTTCGGCGATCGAGAGCAGGCCGTCCGTGGTTTCCGCATCGATTTCCCATTGCTCGACCGGACCGTGGCGCCAGTCGAACTCGGCGCGCACGGGCACGCCATCGGTGTCGATGCAGTCGAGTTGCGCCGCGATCGGCGTTGCACAGTCGGCCGGCACTTGCAGCGTCGCGCCCTGCAGCAGCACTTCGCGCGGCAGGATGCGCGTGACGATGGAAAGCGCGTTGATGCCCGGATCGAACACGCCGAGGCCGCCCGGCTCCCAGATCCACTGCTGACCCGGGTGCCAGCGGCGCACGTCTTCCTTCCAGCGCACGTGCACGGCGCGAATCGTGCGCTCGGCGAGCCACGCGCGCGCGGGCTCGACAGCGCTCGCGCAGCGCGAATGCCACGTGGTGAACAGCGTGCGCCCGCGCTTTTGCGCGAGTTCGCGCAGCGCCTCGACTTCGCTCACGCTCGCGCCGGGCGGCTTCTCGAGCATGACGTGCTTGCCCGCTTCCAGTGCGGCGCGCGCCTGCGCGTAGCGCACCTGCGGCGGCGCGCACAGCGAGACGGCGTCGAGATCGGACTCGGCCGCCAGCAGCGCACCGATGTCCTTGTAATTGCGCACGTTCTCCACGTGCGCGTTGCGGCTCGCGCTCGCGACGAGTTCGAAGCCCGGATTGCCCGCAATGGCGGGCAGATGCTGGTCGCGCGCAATCTTGCCGACGCCGGCGATGCCCAACGTATAGGACGCTTTCATGACGTATCTCCGCCCCTTCTTTTCAGGGAGATTTTTTATTCTGCATGACGAATGATTTATTGACCCCAGCGCAGCACGAGCGGATCGAGGCGGCGCGCAATGTCGATCAGCTCGGCGCGCGTCGCGGGATGCATCGCGGGCAGCGGGTGCCGCGGCAGTTCGCACTCGATCACGCCGCCTTCCTTCATCAGCGACTTGCAGGCGAGCAGGCCGGCCTGGCGGTTTTCGTGATTGATGAGCGGCAGCCACTTCTGGTAAAGCGCGAATGCGTCGTCGGCGCGGCCTTCGCGGTGGGCTTCGATAATCGGCCGAATGCCGTCCGGGAACCCGCCGCCCGTCATCGAGCCGGTCGCACCGGCGTTCAGGTCCGCGAGCAAGGTGATGGCTTCTTCGCCGTCCCACGGGCCTTCGACGGCCTCCCCTGCCAGCTTGATCAGTTCGCGCAGCTTGTTCGCCGCGCCCGGCGTTTCGATCTTGAAGTACGAGACCTGTTCGATCTCCCGGGCCATGCGCGCGAGGAACGCGGCGGAAAGCGCCGTGCCGCTCGCGGGCGCGTCCTGAATCATGACTGGAATGTCGATCGCATCGGACACGCGCGCGTAGAAGTCGTAAATCTGCTGCTCGGGCACGCGGAAGGTCGCGCCGTGATACGGCGGCATGAGCATCACCATCGCCGCGCCCTGCTCCTGCGCGCGCTTGCTGCGTGCGGCGGCAACCGGCGTGCCGTAGTGCGTGGTCGTCACGATCACGGGCACGCGGCCCGCCACGTGCTCGAGCACGGTGCGCGTGATGCGTTCGCGCTCGTCGTCGGAGAGCGAGAACTGCTCCGAGAAGTTGGCGAGAATGCACAGGCCGTCCGAGCCTGCGTCGATCATGAAGTCGACGGCGCGCTTCTGGCTTGCCAGATCCAGTTCGCCCGTTTCGGTGAACGTGGTCGGCACGACGGGGAAAATGCCCCGGTAGCGGGGCGTACGGCTCGTAGTCATGTCTTCAGTCCTGCTTGAGAAAAGGTGTCAGGCCGCGCCTTCACGATTCGCCCGCCAGTTCTCCCGTGCTGCGGCGAGGCGTGCGCAGCACCGCGCGCACGGCGAACGTCACGAGCACCGCGAACACCAGCGTGGCCGCGAGAAAGTAAAGCCCGGCCGCCAGGCTGCCCGTCGCGTCCTTGATGAGCCCGATGCCATAGGGGCCGAGATAGCCGCCGAGATTCGCGAGCGAGTTGATCGTCGCGATCCCCACGGCCGCGCTCGCGCCGGTGAGGAACTCGCCGGGCAGCGCCCAGACCACGGCCTGAATCGAGTAGATCGAAAACGCGGTCAGGCAGATGAACAGCAGTTGCAGCGCCGGCGCGTGGAACCACGCGCTCGCGGCCATCGTCAGCGCCGCGACGCCCGAGACCACGACGATGTGGCCGTAGCGTTCGCGATGCTTGTCCGAATGGCGCGGCACGATCAGCAAGCCCGCGACCGCGAACAGATACGGCACCGCGGAAAGCAGGCCCGCCGTGGAATCGCTCACGCCGAACGCCTTGATAATGGTAGGCAACCAGAGCGACAAACCATAGATGCACAGCGGAAACGGCAGGAACAGCAGCGCAAGCAGCAGCACGCGGCGATCCTTGAGCGCGCCAAACGGGTTGCGATGCGTGTCGAGCCGGTAGGCGCGCCGGTCGGCGGCGAGTTCGCGCTCGATCCAGCGGCGCTCGGTGCCGTCGAGCCAGCGCGCGTGCGCGGGCGATTCGGGCAACAGACGCAGTGTGGGGATGCACAGCAGCACGGCGGGCAGGCCGCTCACGACGAAGAGCGTCTGCCAGTTCGACATGCCGAAAAAGCCGTGCGTTTCGAGCAGCGCGCCCGCAATCGGCCCGGTGACGATGCCCGCGATGGGCTGCGCGAGCACCAGCAGGCCGATCACGCGCGCGCGGTGGCGCATGGGAAACCACTGCGTGAGGAAATACAGAATGCCGGGGTAGAGACCGGCCTCCGCCGCGCCCAGCAAAAAGCGCAGCGCGTAGAAGCTCTTCGGGCCGCTCACGAGCGCCATCAGCATCGTGATCACGCCCCACGTGAAGAGGATGCGCGCGAACCACACGCGCGCGCCGAAGCGCGCGAGCGCGAGATTGCTCGGCACTTCGCATAGGAAATAGCCGATGAAGAAGAGGCCGGCGCCGAGGCCGTAGGCGGCGTCGGACAGGCCCACGGCCGCGTTCATGTGCAGCTTCGCGAAGCCGACCACGGTGCGATCGACGTACGCCACCACATAGATCAGCGCGAGAAAAGGCAGCAGCCGGCGCGCGATATGGCCGACGATGTGCTTTTCCTCGCTGCCGGCGCTTGCCCGTGCAGCGGGGCTTTCGTGTTGCAGCACCTGCGGGTTCGTCATCGTGTCTCCAACCTCGTTCTTTCTCTTGACCGGTCTGCCCTTCGTCTCTGCCCCGCTCAGGGCGCCGGCGCGCCCTGACTCATTGCATCAAACGCTCAATGCGAATGCCGCGGTACTCCCGCTCCACGCTTGCCCACGAGGAAGTCGAGGTCGCAACCCTCGTCGGCCTGCAGCACGTGATCGACATACAGGCGCGCATAGCCGCCCTTGCCCAGCTGCTCCGCCACGCCGGGCGCGGCCGCCGGATCGACATCGCTCAGACGGCGCGCGAGTTCCTCGTCGCTGATGTCCAGATGCAGGCGGCCCGATTCGCAGTCCAGCTCGATCCAGTCGCCGTTGCGCACCGCCGCGAGCGGGCCGCCCGCCGCCGCTTCGGGCGCCACGTGCAAGACCACCGTGCCGTAAGCCGTGCCGCTCATGCGCGCATCCGAAATGCGCACCATGTCCTTCACGCCCTGGCGCAGCAGCTTGGGCGGCAGGCCCATGTTGCCGACCTCGGCCATACCGGGGTAGCCGCGCGGGCCGCAGTTCTTCATCACGAGGACGGAGTCGCGGTCGACGTCGAGCGATTCGTCGCCGATCGTCGCCTTGTAGTGGTCGAAGTTTTCGAACACCACGGCGCGGCCACGATGCCTGAGCAGCTCGGGTGTGGCCGCCGACGGCTTGAGCACGGCGCCGCGCGGCGCGAGATTGCCGCGCAGGATACAGATGCCGCCGTCTGCGATCAATGGGTTGTCGAGTTGACGAATCACTTCGTCGTTGTAGCTGGGCGCCTCGCGCACGTTATCCCAGATCGACTTGCCGTTGACCGTGAGCGCGTCGGGATGCGGCAGCAGATTCGCTTCGCCGAGCCGGCGCAGCACCGCCGGCAGCCCGCCCGCGTAATAGAACTCTTCCATCAGGAAGCGGCCCGAAGGCTGCAGATCGACGATGGTCGGCGTGTTGCGGCCAATGCGCTGCCAGTCTTCGAGTTCGAGGTCCACGCCAATGCGGCCCGCGATCGCCTTCAGGTGGATCACGGCGTTGGTCGAGCCGCCAATGGCCGCGTTCGTGCGAATCGCGTTCTCGAACGCTTCGCGCGTGAGGATCTTCGAGAGCTTCAGGTCTTCCAGCGCCATCTGCACGATGCGGATGCCCGACATATGGGCGAGCACGTAGCGGCGCGAATCGACGGCGGGAATCGCGGCGTTGTGCGGCAGCGAAACGCCGAGCGATTCGGCCATGCAGGCCATCGTCGAGGCGGTGCCCATGGTGTTGCAGGTGCCCGCCGAGCGCGACATGCCCGCCTCTGCCGAAAGGAACTGGTGCAAGTCGATCTCGCCCGCCTTCAGCTCTTCGTGCAGCCGCCAGACCACCGTGCCGGAGCCGATGTCGCGGCCTTCGTGCTTGCCGTTGAGCATCGGGCCGCCGGTCACGACGATGGCGGGCACGTCCACGCTCGCCGCGCCCATCAGCAGCGCGGGCGTGGTCTTGTCGCAGCCGCACAGCAGCACGACGGCGTCGATGGGGTTGCCGCGAATCGCCTCCTCCACGTCCATGGAGGCGAGATTGCGCGTAAGCATGGCCGAGGGGCGCAGGTTCGACTCGCCGTTCGAGAACACCGGGAACTCGACCGGAAAGCCGCCCGCCTCATAAATGCCGCGCTTCACGTGCTCCGCGAGCTTGCGGAAATGCGCATTGCAGGGTGTGAGTTCCGACCAGGTGTTGCAGATGCCGATGATCGGACGACCATCGAATTCGTGATCGGGAATGCCCTGGTTCTTCATCCAGCTTCGGTACATGAAGCCGTTCTTGTCCGTGGTGCCGAACCACTGTTGGGAGCGCAGTTTGGGTTGGGTATCCGACATCGTGTTCGTCTTGTGGAGCGGGTAGTTCGCCGAGTGCTTCGCCGATTGATTCGAGCGATGGATTCGGCACAGTCTATGGAGAAGTCTGATAACCTTCTAATGAAATAATGGACGCTTCCGATATCGAAATCAGCATTGGTATAAACACCTAATATTATTTGGGAAAACAGGCGAAAAACATGCTCGATACGAGCCCCTGGTACGTGCGCACGCGGCTGAAAACGCGGCAACTGCTCCTCGTCGTGGCGCTGGCGGAGGAAGGCAACATTCACCGCGCGGCGGCGGCGCTGAACATGACGCAGCCCGCCGCCTCGAAGCTCCTGCGCGAGCTCGAGGACATGCTCGGCGCGGTACTGTTCGAGCGCATGCCGCGCGGCATGCGGCCCACGCTGTATGGCGACGCACTGATCCGCCACGCGCGCGCCGTGCTCGGCAGCCTCGACCAGGCGCAAGAGGAATTGAGCGCACTGAAGGCCGGGCGTCTTGGCCACGTGGCGGTGGGCGCGATCACCTCGCCGGGCGTGCGCGTGCTGCCGGCGGCCGTTGCGGCGGTCAAGCGCACGCATGCGAACCTGCGCGTATCCGTAGAAATCGACGCCAGCAACGTGCTGCTCGAACACCTGGCGCAAGACAAGCTCGACGTGGTGCTGGGCCGTCTTTCCGCCGAGCACGACAAGCTCCAGCTGCGTTACGAGCCGCTCGCGGGCGAGCCCGTGTGCGCCGTAGTCCGGCCGGGGCATCCCATGCTTGTGGCGGCGCAGGACCAAGCCCGACCGATCGCGCTCGCCGACATCGCGCGCGCCACCTGGGTCGTGCCGCCGGTCGGCAGCGTGCTGCGCCACCGCTTCGAGCTGATGTTCCAGCGCGCGAGCCTCGCGCCCCCATCGAACGTGGTCGAGACACCCGCGCTGCTCTTCATCACGCGCGTGCTGGAGCAAAGCGACATGATCGCCGTGCTCACCGAGGACGTGGCGCGCTACTACGCGGCGCACGGCATGGTCGCGATCCTGCCGGTGCCGATGGATTGCCAGATGGACGACTTCGGCATCATCACGCGTGCGGACGGGCTCCTTACGCCTGCGGCGAGCGTGATGATCGAGGCGTTGCGGCAGGTGAGCGCCGACATTTACGGCACGCACGGCCGCGAGCCAGGCGCGCGATAATCGCGCGGCGAAAACCGATGCGGCCAGCTTGCCGCCTTCTGCACGGTTCAGGTCGTCAGCCGCCGATACGCGTTCAAATGGCGGACGAGGCCCTGCGGGTCGCCTCGTCTTTCGAGCAGCATCGCCAGATTGTGGTGAGCGTCCGCGTACGTCGGGTCGAGTTCGAGGCAGCGTGTATAGCTTCGCTCAGCGTCTTCGAAGCGTCCCAGTTCCTCGAACGCAATCGCGCGATTGAAGTGCAGCACGGCATCGTTGGGGAAGTGAGCCAACGCCTCGTCGAATACATGCAGCGCATCCTCGCAGCGGGATTCGAGCTCACACAGCAGCGCGCCCAGGTCAACGAAGGCAGCATAAAAAGGGTGCGGCGATAGCGCGATGGCCTTCCTGTACGCCCGTTCGGCACCGCTCGCATCGGCTGCTCTCAACTGCTCGCCAAGGTCGTACCACTCGTGCGCCTGATGCGCCAGATTCTTCTGTGCAGGCGCCGAATCGAGAAACACGACATCGCCCTTGATTTGCGCAACTTCGAAATCGAGCAGGAACTGACCGGTGGCGGCATCCCATTGCGAAGGGCCGGCTCGCACCGCCACGTCGTTACCGACCGCCGATACGCGAATTCCCGTAAGCGGCAATTCGTCAGGTAACTCGTCCCTGAGCCGCGTGAGCGCCATGATGATCTTGCGCGGCGCAATGCGCGCATCGCGCAGCTGCAACGCCGTACGCAGCAGCACGGCGTCCTGGAACGTGAAGCGGTAGGCGTTTCGCGGCCCTCGTGACGGCTTCACGAAGCCAGCGGCAATGAGACCTGATACCACCCTCCGGGTAACGCCCAGCATGGCCTGCAATTCGCGCATCGATATCTCGCGCGCGGCGGCTTGCGGCGTCACTTGCGTGCCCGCACCTTTGCAGGCGCTTCAGCGGGTGCCTTGGCGGCACGCGCCGGCGGCTTGCGCGTTTTGGGCGCGACAGGAAGCTCGGTAACGGGCTCCGCGCTCTTGCCACGTTTGGGCGCCGCAGCGGCTTTCGCTTTTGCGCCACCCTTCAAGCTCGCACGCAAGGCATCCATCAGGTCGATAACCTGTCCGCCGCCGGCCCGTTCTTCGTCAGCCTCGTGAACGACGACCTGCTTGCCGGCGATCTTTTCGTCGATGGCTGCGAGGATGCGCTTCTTCTCTTCGTCTTCGTACGCAGTCGGATCGTAATTGTCTTCAGCACCCTGCTCGATAATCTGCAGCGCGAGTTTCATCTCGGTATCGGATACGTCGACACGTTCGACATGCAGGTCGGCCAGCGAGCGCACCTCGTCGGCGTAAAGCAATTGCTGAAAGACGAGCCCGTCTTCCTCGGGGCGCACCTGCACGATCCGCGTCCGTCCTTTCGACGCCCATTTCGCCAGCGCGCAGCGGCCGCTCTCTACGAGCGCCTGCTGCAACAGGCTGTACGGCTTGCCGCCTCGCTTGTCCGGCGCAATGTAGTAGGCCTTGTCGTAGAAGACCGGGTTAATCGCCTCTTCCGGGATGAAGGCCATGATTTCGACGACATGGCTCGCAGCGTCTTCCAGGGCTTTTAGCTCGTCGCTGGTGAAGACCACGAAACGGTCCTTTTCGAATTCGTAGCCCTTGTTCATGCTCGAGCGCTCGACAACATCGCCCGTCTTCTCGGAGACGTATTGCTGCTTCACGCGCGAGCCGTCGGGCGCCAGCATGTGAAACCGGACGTCGGACGAACTCTCAGTGGCGGTATAGAGCTTCACCGGTATCGAAACGAGCCCGAAGGACAGCGTCAGGGAAGCGATTGAGCGGGCGGGCATGGACTTCTCCTCGCGGATTTGCATGTTCGGCAGTCGCTTACGCAAAGCGCGTGCCGCCGCCGACCAGCGGTGGTTTCATTTTAGGAGCTTTATCGCCGATGCCAACGATTGCGCCCCCGTCCAGTAATCCGCCCAGGGGTCCTGCTGCTGGAAGCTGAGGTACTCGCGGGCCGTTTGGACTGTCCACTGCGCCCCGCCCTTGAGATCATTCAGTTGCGCCCAGGAGACCGGCATCGAGACGCCCATTGCGGGTCGCGCCCGCGCGGAAAATGCCGCAGCGGTGGTCTGCGCCTTGCCGTTGCGCAGGTAATCGACATAGATCTTTCCGACCCGGTTCGAAGCCCCGGAGGTCGCCGAAAAGCGCTCGGGAATCGTCTTCGCCAGATGCCGCACGAATGCCTGCGAGAATGCCTTGACCGGATCGTAGCCCAGCTGCGGGGCAAGCGGCACGACGACGTGCAAGCCCTTTGCGCCGCTCGTCTTCAGCCAGGCTTGCAGGCCCAGCTCCGACAACAACGTTTGCACCAGGAGCGCCGCTTCCTGAACGCGTCCCCATTTCACGCCTTCGCCTGGGTCAAGGTCGAAGATGACCCTGTCGGGCTTCTCGAGGCGTCGAACGGTTGAATTCCACGTGTGAAACTCGACGGCGTTCATCTGTGCCGCCGACAGCAGCGCGTCGACCGTATCGATGGTCAACAAAGGCGGATGATCCGGCCAGAGACTGCGGTCGTGAGCCGTCAATCCGGGTATGCCTGTTCTCTCGGCATGTTTCTGGAAGAACAGCTCTTCGGCAATGCCTGCAGGCGCGCGGACCATCGTAACGGGCCGGGCCAACAGGTGTGGCAGCATCCGCTCGGCGATACTCGCGTAGTAGCGGACCAGGTCTGCCTTCGTGATACCGGTCGATGGGTCGACGACGCGCTCCGGATGCGTGATCTTCAGCTTCGGCTGCGGCTGGGGCGCCTGCGTCTTTCCGCCTTCCCTTATGACGCCCGTTGCCGGCTTGTCGATTCGCAGACCCCGGAAGGAGGCTTGCCGGATGACACCATCGGCAGTCCAGTCCGCGAATTCGACCTCGGCGACGAGTTCCGGGCGCACCCACCGCTCGCTGCCGGCCGAGCGCCGGGCCCAGCGGCGGGGCCTCGCGACAGCGGTGTCGAATGGTGCCGCATCGACTTCGAGCGGCGCCAGCCGCGCCCACAGGTCCCGCGCGGTCCTGGCGTCCCAGCCGGTGCCGACGCTTCCGGCGTCGTGAAGCTTGCCGTCTGCGTAATAACCCAGCAGCAGGCTGCCGACCTCGCCGTCTTTGCCGCCTCGGCCCGTGAAGCCGCAGATGACCAGTTCCTGCCGGAATCGGGACTTCGCCTTGAGCCACGTCTGCGTCCGCCCCGATTCATAGGGCGCGTCGCGGCGCTTGAGCATGAGGCCTTCGAGGCCCAGGCCCGAGGCGGCCTCGAACAGTTGCGCAGGGGGCGCCTCAAAGTCCTGGCTGAACCGGATGTGCTCGCCGGCATGCGCAAGAAGCTGCGCGAGAAGCCTGCGCCTCGACCATAGCGGCACCTTCCTGAGGTCTTTCCCGTTGAGGTACACCAGGTCGAACAGGAAGTAGACGATGTCCTGGCTCGCGTTGCCGTCTATCGCATCTTGCAGTGCAGCGAAACTGGGAATGCCATCTTCGAGGACGGTAATTTCGCCGTCCAGCCACGCACTGCCGAGCGCAAGCGCTTCGACCTCTGCTGCAAGCGCGGGAAACTTCGCTGTCCAATCCTGGCCACCTCGTGTGATGAGTCGCACCCGGCCTTTGGCGACGCGGGACAGCATGCGATAGCCGTCGAGCTTGGCTTCGGCTATCCAGTTACCCCTTGCGGGTAGTGCAGGCGCCAGGGTCGCGAGTTGGGGCTCGAGTCTGGCGGGCAACGGAGCAGAAACCGCCGCGCCAAGGTCTATCTCCGACGACGCGCTGCTTGCCGGCCTCGCCACCCTCGGCGCTCGTTCCTCGATGAGCCCGAGCGGCCTCGCGGTAACGCTGTCGGGAAGCGCCTTGATGACATCGTAATCGGCAAGCGGCTGCGCCCACGCATCGCGCTTCTTGAACAGCATCCACGGGTCTTGCCTGTCGCCGGGCCTGGATATGCGAACCAGTTCCCAGAGTCCGGCAAGCTTTTCGCCGTGGAGCCGGAAGACGAGCTTGCCGGCAGTCATTCCCTCACGCGGATCGCCGACGGGTTCCCAGGTGCCGCGGTCCCAGACAATCACGTCTCCGGCGCCGTATTGTTTTGCCGGAATCGTGCCTTCAAAGACCGCGTAGTCGACAGGATGGTCCTCCACGTGAATGGCCATCCGCTTTTCCTTCGGGTCGTAACACGGGCCTTTGGGTACGGCCCACGACAGCAGCACCCCGTCGAGTTCGAGCCGAAAGTCGTAGTGCAGCCGGCTCGCCCAGTGCTTCTGCACAACGAAGCCCAGAGGTCCATTTTCAGCGGGCGCGTGGGCAGACAACGGCGCCGGTTCAGGCGTGACATCGAAGTCCCGCTTTTTTCGATAGCGGGAAAGCGGCGGTGAGGGCGGATTGCGGTCGCGGGTCGAGGCCATGACGATAGTCTAGAAAGAACTGTCGCCTGGTGCGTCGCAAACGGAACGCGTGACGCGAACGCTCGCGCCCGCCCCTTCGACCGGGCGAACCGGAGCATTCCCTGTTGCATATCGCCGGCCAGCCAGACCCGGAACAACCCATCGCCCCAGAATACAAAGCGGGAGCCGGCATCCCGCCGCTCCCGCCAGATCACTTCGTTATGCCAACTAGCCCCGCGCAAGGAAGCCGCGGCAACGCTCAGCTCATGTGCAGACCGCCATTGAGCGAGAAGTCCGCGCCAGTCGAGAAGCCCGCTTCGTCGGACGCGAGCCACGCCACGATCGAGGCGATTTCCGCCGGTTCGCCGAGCCGCCGCACCGGAATGCTGTCGACGATCTTCGAGAGGACTTCGGGCTTCACCGCCTTCACCATGTCCGTGCCGATATAGCCGGGCGAAACGGTGTTGACCGTGATGCCCTTGGTCGCCACCTCCTGGGCGAGCGCCATTGTGAAGCCGTGAATGCCGGCCTTGGCCGTCGAGTAATTTGTCTGACCGAACTGGCCTTTCTGCCCGTTCACCGACGAGATGTTGATCACCCGCCCCCAGCCGCGCTCGATCATGCCGTCGATCACCTGCTTCGTGACGTTGAAGAGGCTCGTGAGGTTGGTGTCGATCACCGCGATCCAGTCTTCGTGCGTCATCTTGCGGAACACGACGTCGCGCGTGATGCCGGCGTTGTTGACCAGAATATCGATTTCGCCGACGTCCTTCTTCACCTTCTCGAACGCAGCGGCCGTGGAGTCCCAGTCGGCCACGTTGCCTTCGGAGGCGACGAACTCGTAGCCAAGCGCCTTCTGCTCGTCGAGCCAGCGCGCCTTGCGCTGCGAGTTCGGGCCGCAGCCCGCGATCACCGTGTAGCCATCCTTGTGCAGACGCTGGCAGATGGCCGTTCCGATGCCGCCCATGCCGCCGGTCACGTAGGCAATACGCTTTGCCATAGATCCTCCTTTTGCTTTAGGGGGTAGGTGAGTTGGGAAAGACTCTGGAGGATGGAGTCAGTTTGACGAGCACCATCAAGCCGGGCGATGGGGAAATACCCGTACAGGAAAACGCCTGCCGCAATCCTTCCGTCAGACAGCGTGTGCCGGCCTGCGCACGATGCCGCCGGAGACCCAAATCAGCGTAGCAGCGTCCTTTGGGGGACACAAGGCGATCACGCCCTCGGGCGTGGGCAAAAGCACATAATTACCTGGCATGCCTCAGTAAACGCACGCGCAAAAAATGTGTCTTGCATAACGACACGGCCCGGCTCCATTCGGGGGCCGGGCCGCAAGCACGCTCACTGCAAAGACATCAAAGACCGGCGGCAAGGCGCTCGTCGCCATCCCTCCCGGGCAAACCCGTCACGTATTCGAGCCGCCCCACCGCTTCGAGCAGCGAGCGGCCGGCAATCGTGAGCGAAAGCCGGCGGTGGCCCTGCGTCCATTGCTCGAGCGCAACCAGCTGACGCTCGAGCAGCGTGTCCAGTTCCTGGCGGTTCATGTCGATCTGGTCCGGCGAATGGCGGACCAGCATCAGCGTGGCGAATTCTTTTGGGCTCAGCAACGTTGTCTCCCAGTAACTTTCATGCCGCAACCAGGGGCACAGGGCCGCATATATTCGGGCCTCAATGTGACGCGGGCATGAATGTCACAATTTCGCTCCTGCACGATATTGATCCTGCATATCCGGCGTTGCCGCCCTCTTTTCGGGCAGCCGCGTGTGAGCCGGCACGAGCGCCGCGCCGCATTCCTCCACGAGGTTGCGCAGCGAAGTCGGAAAGAGCGTGCCGGGGTCGTCGGCAATGCCTGCACCGTCGTCGCGCAGGGCCGCGCCGATGCCCACCACGATGGTTGCGTCGGGCGCGCGCTCGCGCAGGCGCCGCACGAGATTGCGCAGATATGGCGCCGACTCGGGCGCATCGAGCGACACCACGCAGATGGCTGGCGAGCGCTCATCGATCATGGCCCCGCGCGTGGCGCGCACCTCGTCGTACGTGGTCGCCGTGCAGGGAATGTTGCGCCGCATGAGCAACTGGCCGACGATCGCCACCGCCACGTCGTCGAACGCGCCGCGTCCGGGCACGCAGAGCACTTCGCCCGCGTCCGGCGAGAGGGTGAATTCGATCACCTTCGCGCCTTCGTCCGCGCCCTCGGCGGCCGCCTTCCTCGCACTTTCCTCTTCGGGTGCGGCATGACGCGAATCGTCTACGGATTCGAGGTCCTCGACGATATCGAGCAGCGCCTGGTTGATGCGCGCGACCTGCTCGCCGGGCAGCACGCCGCGCAAGGCGTCGTTGCGCGCAAAGCGCAGGCCCTCGAACACCACCTGCTCGTAGTAGTCGATGAGCGGCATGCCCGTGAGCAGCCGGTCCGCCTGCAGCAGCGCTTCATGGGGATCGTCGGCGAGCAGGCGCTGGTAGCAGGTTTGCGCGGGCGTGAGAGCGGGCTGGTCGCCGAGCAGGATCGTGAGGAAGTTCAGCCGGTCCACGTAGCGGCCCAGGGTGACGATGCACAGCGTGAGCGGCGTGGAAAGCACGAGCCCCACGGGACCCCACAGCCAGCTCCAGAAGATCGCCGCCACCACCACGGCAAGCGGCGAGAGGCCCGAGCGCTTGCCATAGACCATCGGCTCGGCGAACTGCCCCGCCACCACGTCCACGACGATGAAGAAGATCAGTGTCGTCACGCCCATGGTCCATTGCGGCTGCGTAGCCGCAGCGACGATCGTCGCCATGATCGCCGCGATCCAGATGCCGATGTACGGCACGAAGCGCATGAGCGCCGCCACCGCGCCGAACAGCAGCGCGCCCGGCACGCCGATGCCCGCCAGCCCCAGCGCGATCACCCCGCCCACCGTGACATTCACGCCGACTTGAGCGACGAAGTAGCGCGAGAGCCGCTGCGAGGCGTCGTTGATGGCGGTCGTGGTGCGGTGCAGGTCGTCGGAGCCGAATACGCTGATGAGCCGGTCGCGCAGGTCCTCGCGCTGGAACAGGATGAAGATCGTCACCACGAGCACGATGAAGGTCGTCTCGAGCGGCGCGATAGCCGGGGCAAGCGCCTTTTGCGCCAGCGTGAGCGGCGTGGGCGCGGGCGTATGGATCTCCACGGGCATCGGCTGCTGCGGCTGGTTGCGCGCCGCGCGCCCGCGCGGCTGCGGCGGCGCGGGCGGCGGCGTGGGCGTCACGCGCTGCAGCGCGGTGGCGGCCCGCGACATGAGCGAATCGGCGCGGCCCACGGTTTTTTCCTGCACCGTTTGCACTTTCTGCTCGATCTCTTCCTGATACTGCGGCAGGGAGGCGGAAAGCTGATAGACCTGCGCAGCGATCAGCGCGCCCACACCGGCAAGTGCGAGCACGGTGGAAAGCACCGCAACGAGAATGGCGAGGAACTGCGGCAAATGAAAGCGCCGCAGTGTGGTCACGAGCGGCGCCAGCAGAAAGCTCAGCAGCACCGAGAGCGTAATGGGAATCAGCACCGCGCGCCCGAAGTACAGGCCGCACACCACGACCACGCCGGTAATGACGGAGGCGAGGCTGTGCAGCGTAGGCGGGCTTGGCGGAAACACCCGGTTGCGTCGGCCCTGCGGCCGCAGCGGGAAATTCATGTCGGATCGGGTATCAGCAAAAAAGAGGAACATCGAAGCCGCGCTGGCTCGGGCAAGCGCGCGGCCCATCTATACGCGTGAGGCATACGCACGAGGCGCGCCTCGAAATGGTACAGCGCCCGCGCGCGTGGGGCCCGGCCGTCCAGATTTTCGCAGGTCGCGGGAGGCAGACGCAAAAAACGCGCGTCACTGCGTCTGCGTCTTGCCCGAGACGAGTTCCTGGTTGCGCGCGGTGAGGAACTGGATGAGCCCATCCACGCCGCCCTGCTGGATCTTCTCGTTGAACTGCTGGCGATAGGTCTGGACCAGCCACGCGCCGAGCACATTCAGGTCGTAAAGGCGCCAGCCTTGCGGCGTCTTGTACAGGCGGTAATCGATTTCGAGCGGATTGCTGTTGGTCTGCGCGAGCGTGCGCACGACGACGTCGGTATCGCCGGGCGAGCTGCGCATGGGGGGATAGTCGATCTTCTGGTCAGGCTTCAGTTGCGCGATGGCGCCCGAGTAGAGATGGATCAGCAGCAGCTGGAACTGCTGCTCGATCTGCGCTTGCTGCTCGGGCGTGGTGGTGCGCCAGTGAGGCCCCATGGCGAGGCGCGTGGTGCGGCGAAAATCGACGTACGGAAGAATGTCGCGGTTGACGATATCCTGGATGCGAGCGATGTCGTCCGGCGCGATGGCCTTCGTGCGGACTTCGTCGAGCACCTGCTGCGTGGCGGTCTTGATGAGCGCCTGCGGGTCCGACTGGTCCACCTGGACCGATTGCGCAAACGCCGCCGTAGCGGGCAGGAACAAAAGACACCACGCAACGAGCGCGGTCATGCGGAATAACCTGGTCATCGATATCTCTGGGCAATGGCGGGAGCGGCGAGCGGGCGCGAATCCGGTGAGCCGGCGACACCGGCATCACGGCGCGTGGGCGCCGCAAGCCCGGCGCTTCGCGCACGCACGCCAGCGCTCAGTCTAGCGGGTCGGGCGCACTCAGGTCGGATCGCTGTGCGGCTCGTGGGCGCGGACCGGATTGTAATGGGGCTCCTGCGAAGCAAGACACATACCATGCCACGGCGCTACGCCCGGCCCCGCCCGCGCAACGCCCGCACACCCGCGCGCGCTTGCGCCCTGTAAAAACTACAAGCGGGCTACGGCAACGCAGAGGGGGACCACACTCGTCAGGCCCGGCAGCCGTTGCGCAGGCAAGCGGGCACGAGAACCACGTGCAATCGAAAGCGCGCCGCCGGACTGAGCGACGCCGTGCGGTCCGCCTGCCCACCGTTCGCGCCACCCAGGCCCCATTCGCGCCCGTTTCCCCACGCTTCGTCGCATCCCCCTCGCCCGCCTGGCCCCCACTCGCCACACTGCAGACATCGCCCCCGCTCGACCCGCCAAGGAGAGCCAGCATGTCTGCCATCATTGCTGCGCACGTCGTCGCCGCAACACTTTCTGTCATACTCGGAACCGCCGTCATGCTGGCCGAAAAGGGCAGCGCGCGGCACAAGTGGCTCGGCCGCCTCTGGACGCTGACGATGTTTGCCGCCGCGCTCAGTTCGTTCGACATCCGCGAGTTGCATCCGGGGCATCTGTCCTGGGTGCACGGTCTGTCGCTGCTGACGTTCGCCAGCGTCGGGCGCGCCATCTGGGCGATCCGCCACGGCAACGTCCGCGGCCATCGCCTCGCGATGCGCGGTTCGTTCTTCAGTCTCGTCGCTGCCGGTCTTGCCGCCGTCGCGACGCCTCACAGGCTGCTCAACCTCATCGTCACAAGCTGGTTCGCATGATGCCTGGCACGCACGTCGAGTTTCCGAACGCCGCCGCCCGCCTGCCGGCGCCGGCGGCCAGCGTCCTGCTCGCAGGGTTCGCGCGCGAGGGCGTGATCGTCGTGACCGGCAATACGCTGATTGCCGTCGCGCTCACCGCCGCGGGCGTTCACGAGCGATTCATCGACAACCTTGTCTTCAGCCAGGCAATCGGGCTTTCGATCATGCTGCTGCTCGACGTCGGCCGCTTTTATCTGCAACGCCACAATGCGCTCACCGGCCCGCGGCTCGCCCTCGCGATGGTGCTCGCCATCGTGCTCGGCGCGGCGCTCGGACGCGGCATTGCAAGCGTGGTGCTCGGGATCGGCCTGCGCCACGCGTTCGCGACGAAGGATCTCGCGCTCACCGGCTGGATCGCGCTCACCGCCACGCTGCTCGTCACCTGGTATGGCTGGTCGCGCACGCGCATTGCCGAGCTGAGCGAACAGGTCGCGCGCACGGCATGGCAGAAGGAAACCGCCGAGCGCACGGCGCTCAGCGCCCGCCTGCAGGCGCTGCAGGCGCAGATCGAGCCGCACTTTCTCTTCAATACGCTGGCAACGCTCGACAGCCTGATCGCGTCCGACCCGCCGCGTGCGCGCGAGCTGCTCGCGAGCCTCAACCGCTTCCTGCGCGCGACGCTGGAGGCCTCGCGCGCGCAAAGCGAAACGCTCGCGGTGCAGTTCAAGGTGCTCGACTCGATGCTCGCCGTGCACGCCATGCGCGTCGGCCCGCGCCTCGCCTACGCGCTCGACCTGCCGCGCGATTGCGCCGACCTCGCGGTGCCGCCCATGCTGTTGCAGCCGCTCGTGGAGAACGCGCTCAAGCATGGCATTCAGGGCGCGCTCGAGGGCGGCCGAATCGACGTCGGCGCACGGCGCGACGGCGAGCAAGTCGAGCTGAGCGTGACCGATACGGGCCCGGGCTTCGGCGCGACGCCGGGCACCCAGGGCGCGGGGGTCGGGCTCGTGAACGTGCGCGAGCGGCTTGCGGCGCTCTATGGCGAGCAGGCGTCGCTCACGCTGATCGAAAACGTTCCGCATGGCCTCGTGGCGCGTGTCCGGCTGCCGTTGCGCGATACCGTTGGCGCAAGCGTGCAGGAGTCCGGATCATGAAACGCCAGACGCCTGCCGATGCGGCGCAGCACGGCGATGCCTCGCTGCGCTCGCCCGACACCCCGAGCGCGCTGATCGCCGAGGACGAGCCGCTGATCGCCGCCGCGCTTACGCGCGAACTCGCTGCCGCGTGGCCGGAATTGCGCATCGTGGCAACAGCCGGCAACGGCCACGAAGCCATCGAGCGCATCGGCGCGCTGGCGCCCGACGTCGCGTTCCTCGACATCGCCATGCCCGGCGCGACCGGCCTCGATGTCGCGCGCGCGTGCGCGAATCTCGCCGCGCCGCCGCAGATCGTGTTCGTGACCGCCTACGACGCCTACGCGCTCGAAGCCTTCGAGGCCGCGGCCATCGACTATCTGCTCAAGCCAGTGGAGACAGCGCGGCTTGCCCGCACGGTGGAGCGCCTGCGTGCACGGCTCGCGCAATCGGCGGCGAACGACGCCGGGCCGCGGCAAGTGCAGGCAGATCTGCAACGCGTGCTGCGCCAGCTGGAAACGATCACCCAGGACGTTCGCGAAGCGCGTGCCGGAGCGCGAGCGGGCAATGCCGATAGCGCCCCGCGCGCCGCGCCGCTGCGATATCTGCGCGCGTCCAGCGGCAACGACATCCGCATGGTGCCGGTGGAAGAGGTGTTGTACCTCGAGGCCGCCGACAAATATGTCGTGGTCACGACGCGCAGCGGCGAGTTGCTGATCCGCACGAGCCTGCGAGAGCTATGCGCGCAACTGGACCCGGCGCGCTTCTGGCAGGTTCACCGCGGTACGGTGGTCAACGTGGACCAGGTGGAATGCGCCTCGGTCAGCGCGATCGGGAAGATGACGTTGAGGCTGCGCGGCCACGCGGGCGCCCTCGGCGTGAGCCGCCAGTACGCACACCTGTTCAGGCAGATGTGACGCGCGAAGCGCGCATTTCACCGAGCAATGCCTAGACGGCGCCTCCTTCCGCCTGTGCACTGCCGCCGAGATACGTTGCCCGCACCCGGTTGTCGTTGGCCAGCTCATGGGCCGAACCCGCGAGCGCCACACGGCCGCCTTCCAGCACATAGGCGCGGTTCGCAATGCGCAGCGCCTGGCGCGCGTTCTGCTCCACGAGCAGCACCGCCGTGCCCGCGTGGCTGATGCGCGCGATCACTTCGAAGATCGCGCGCACGAGTTTGGGCGCGAGTCCCATGGAAGGCTCGTCGAGCAGCACGAGTTTTGGCTTGAGCATGAGCGCGCGCGCAATCGCGAGCATCTGCTGCTCGCCCCCGCTCAGCGTGCCGGCGAGTTGATCCTTGCGCTCGCGCAGCCGGCTGAACGTTTCGTATGCCTGAGCAATGCCCCGGTCGAGCGCGCCGGCATCGCGCCGCAACAGGTAGCCGCCCAGACGCAGGTTCTCCTCGACCGTCAACCCGCCAAAAATGCGCCGCCCTTCCGGCACGTGCCCGATCCCCAGCGCGACGATGCGATGCGACGGCAGCCCGACGAGCGCCTGCCCCTCGAACGCAATGCTTCCGCCGCGCGGACGCAGCAGCCCGGAGACGGTACGCAGCGTCGTGGTCTTGCCCGCGCCGTTGGCCCCAAGCAGCGCGACGATCTCGCCCGGCCCGACATCGAGCGAAACGCCGTGCAGCGCTTCGATGTTGCCGTAATTCACGCGCAGGTCGCGCACGTCGAGGAGTTTGCCGGCCGTGTCTAACCCCGTGTCTAACCCCATAGCGACTTCTCCCCGTCCGTGGCGTCGGGTCCGTCGTCTTCGTCTGCCGTGCCCAGGTAGGCGTCGATCACCACCGGGTCGTTCTGGATCTGCGCGGGCGTGCCCTGAGCAATGATCTCGCCATGATCCATCACGACGATGCGGTCGGACACGCCCATCACGAGCGCCATGTCGTGCTCGATCAGCAGCACCGTCACGCCCAGGTCGCGGATGCGGCGGATCTGCGCCATCAACGCGTGCTTTTCGGTCGGGTTCATGCCCGCGGCAGGTTCGTCGAGCAGCAACAGGCGTGGCTGGCTCGCCAGCGCGCGGGCGATTTCCAGCCTGCGCTGATCGCCATACGGCAGGTCCGAGGCATATTCGCTCGCGCGCGCACCGAGCCCCACGAGATCGAGCCAGCGCTGACCGAGCGCGCCGTGCGCGGCCGCCTCGGCGCGCGCGGCGCGCGTGCCCGCCAGCTCCGCCACGAGGGCCGTGTGCAGCCGGTGATCCATGCCGATCAGCACGTTCTCGAACGCGCTCATATGGTTGAACAGACGGATGCCCTGAAACGTGCGCGCGATGCCGAGATGCACGTTGCGATGGGGCGCGCCGCCGCCGAGCGGCTCGCCGCGCCAGACGAGGCGGCCGCCGCTCGGGCGGATCACGCCCGTCAGGCAGTTGAAGACCGTGGTCTTGCCCGCGCCGTTCGGGCCGATCAACGCGAGAATCTCGCCGCTGCGCACCTGGAACGTGATGCCGCCGATCGCGCGCACGCCGCCAAAGCGGCGCTCGAGGTCATGCACTTCGAGCAGGGTTTCGCGCGCAGCGGCGGCTTCGAGGCCGCCGCTATCGGCGAGAGAGACAGCCGCCTCGCTTTCCTTGCCCGCCGCTTCCGCTGCTTCCGCTTCGTGCGCCACCGTCTCTTCCTCGGGCCGCGGCGCGGCGCGCCTCACGCGCGCGGGCCACAGTCCCTGCGGGCGCAGCAACATGAGCACGACGAGCGCGACGGCAAAGCCGAATATCCGCCACAGGTTCAAAAAGCGCAGCATTTCCGGCAGCCCCGCGACGATCAACGCGCCGAGGATCACGCCGGGAATGCTGCCGCGACCGCCCATCACGACGACGATGAGGATCGTCACCGACTGCAGATACGTAAATGCCGTGGGGTCGATCGTGCCGAAGCGCGCGGCGAAGAGACTGCCCGCGAGACCGCCGATCAGCGCGCCGATCACGTACGCGAGCATCTTCACGCGCAAGGTCGCGACCCCGACCGCCTCGGCGGCGGCTTCGTCCTCGCGGATGCTGGTCCATGCGCGCCCGAGGCGCGAGCGTCCGAGCCGCACGGCGAACACCAGCACGACGATGAAGAACGCCATGCCCAGCACATACACCGAGCGCGGCGAGCTGAACTCGAAGCCGAACAGGCTCGGCGGCTCGATGCCGTAGATGCCGTTCGGGCCGCCGGTAATGTCGAGGTTGGTGGCGACGATGCGCGTGATCTCGCCAAAGCCGAGCGTGACGATGGCGAGATAGTCGCTGCGCAGGCGCAACGTGGGATAGCCGATCACGACGCCGGAAGCCCCGGCGAACGCGAGGCTGAACGGCAGCGTCGCCCAGAACGAGAAGTGCAGCAGCGTTTCGAGCAGCGCCGTGGTATAGGCGCCAATGGCGAAAAACGCCGCGTAGCCGAGGTCGAGCAACCCGGCATAGCCCACGACGACGTTCAACCCGAGGCCCAGAATCGCGTAGGTGATGATGGTCAGCCCGACGTCGACGATATAGCCGCTCGCGAACTGGGGCAGCGCGATCGCCAACGCGATCAGCACGCCGGAAACGACCCATGAGGTGTCCGTGGCCCGCGCGCGCATGTCTCACATCCTCTCGACCACGCGTTCGCCGAACAGCCCGGTGGGCTTCACCACGAGCACGGCGATCAGCACACCGAACACGAACACGTCGGTCCATTGGGACGACACGTACCCCGCGCCGAACGCCTCCAGCAGGCCGATCAGGAAGCCGCCCACCATCGCGCCCGGAATATTGCCGATGCCGCCGAGCACTGCCGCCGTGAACGCTCGCAGCCCGAGCACGAAGCCCATGAAGAAGTTGATCTGCGTGTAGAAGAGCCCTTCCATCACGCCGGCGACCGCGGCGAGCGACGAGCCGATGAAAAACGTGAGCTGGATGAGCCGCTCGACGTCGATGCCCATGAGCCGCGCCGCATCCTGGTCGATGGCGAGCGCACGCATGGCCGTGCCGACGAATGTATGGTGTACGAACAAATACAGCGCGATCATCAGCGTGAAGCTGGCCGCGATAATGCCGATCTGCGCAAACGTGATGTGCACTTGCGCAACGTCGAAGCCGCTATGCGTGAGCAGGTGCGGGTAGGTGCGAAAGCCCGCGCCGTAAGCGATCAGCACGCCATTCTCGAGCAGCAGCGAAACGGCTAGCGCCGTAATGAGAATGGACAGGCGCGGCGCGCGCAGCAACGGCTGGTAAGCCACGCGCGCAATCGCCACGCCGAGCACGCCGGTCGCGAGCATGGCCGCCGCGAAGGCGAAGAACAGCGCGAGCGCGAGCGGCAGGCGAGCGGCCGCGAGTGCGGAAAGCGCGGTCCAGCCCACGAACGCGCCCACCATGAAGAGATCCCCGTGTGCGAAGTTGATGAGCCGGATGATGCCGTAGACCATCGTGTAGCCGAGGGCGACGAGCGCGTAGAACGAGCCGATCGTCAGCCCCTCGATGACGAACTGGAAAAAGGTGCTCATGAGCGGCCCGGCGCGCTTACTTCATTGCCACCCACTTGCCGCTCGCATCCTGGCGCTGGTAAGGCTCGAACTGATCGTTATGCACGACGACCGTGATGTACACGGCACGGCTGCGGTCGCCCTTCGGATTGAAGCCGATCGTCCCCGTGGCGCCCGGGTAGTTCGTGATCTTGTGCAGTGCGGCGCTGATGTCGGCGGGCTTTGCCGACTTGCCATCGGCGATGGCCTTGGCGGTCACGCCCACGGCGTCGTACTCGTACACCGAGTACGGTCCCGGGCCCTGACCATAGGTCTTGTTGTACTGATCGAGATAGTCGTGCGCGCCGGCAAGGAACTGTGCGAGCGGTGCGGTCGTGATGATCATGCCGTCGGCGGCCGGGCCGGCCGTCTTCATGAGCGTGGGGTCATTGGTGCCGTCGCCGCCCATGAAGGTCATCTTCAGGCCGACCTGGCGCGCTTCCTTCACGAGCAGACCCGCCTCGGAGAAATACCCCGTGTAATAGATCACGTCCGGCTTGAGCGAGGCAACCTTGGTGAGCGTGGGCGAATAATCCATCTGGCCCGGCGTGATCGAGTCGGCGTAGACCACGTCCACGCCCATTTTCTTGAGCGATTCCACCGTGTTCTGCGCGAGACCCTTGGCATAGGTCGTGTTGTCGTCGATCACCGCCGCCCGCTTTGCGTGCAGCGAGTTCTTCATGAAGCTGGCCGCGAAAGGCCCTTGCTCGTCGTCACGGCCAATCGTGCGGAATACGTTGTCGTAGCCCATTTCCGTGAGCTTCGGATTGGTCGAGGCGTCAAGTACGTAGGGAATACCGGCGCGGTGGAAGGCGGTCAACTCGGGCAATGCCGCGCTCGAGCAGTAGCCGCCCGCCACGGCGACCACGCCCGCGTCCACGAGTTTCTGTGCGGCCTGAACCGCCGTTTGTGCGTCGCACGCGTCGTCTTCGGGCACGAGTTCGATTGGCTTGCCGAGCACGCCACCGGCCGCGTTGATTCTGGCGGCCGCGAGTTTCGCGCCGTTCAGGATATCCGTGCCCGCTGCGGCGCTGCTGCCCGAAAGCGGCACCGGCACGCCGATCTTGATGGTCTGCGCCTGGGCGAGTCCAGGCGCGAGCACGGCGAGCGAAAAGAGCGTGAGCGCGAGGGTTGCATGCAGCGTGCCATTGTTCTGAGGATTCATGTGAGCGGCTCCTGAGCGTGGACCCGACCGGGCGATGCTGCAACGCAGGCGAGCCCGCGCGGTCAGTTAGCGAAACGAAATAATTCGTCCAGTGCGATGCCCTGCAGGTCCTGCCCGCTCATGGCGCACAGCTTGCATGGGTACCGGCGCATAACGACCTATCCATGATAGATGCATGCCACCGTTTAACTGCCATAGGGTAAGCGCGAATACAAATTGCGTGCGCTCGCGGCAGCGTGAAGGTACTTTGTAGACACGCACGGAGGGGCGCGAATGAAGACCATCGTACTGGGCGGCGGCATAGCGGGCGTCACGAGCGCGTATTACCTCGCGCGCGACGGCCGCGACGTGACGGTTATCGAGCGACGCGCTGGCGTTGCGCTCGAAACGAGTTTCGCCAACGCCGGGCTCGTCGCGCCGGGCCATTCGTACACGTGGGCCTCGCCCCGCGCGCCGCTAATCCTGCTCAAATCGCTGTTCGTCGAGGGCCAGGCGCTGCGCCTGCGCCTGAATGCCGATCCGCACATGTGGGCATGGTGCGCGCAATTCCTGCTCAACTGCACCGAGGCGCGCTCGCGCGAGAACACCTCGCGCAAGGTAAAGCTGTGCCGCTATGCGCAGCATCAACTGCAGGAGGTCACCGCGCGCGAGCGACTCGAATACGACCTCATCAGCCGCGGCCTGCTCTATCTCTATCGCGACGCCGCCTCGTTCGAGCGCGGCCGCGCCCACATGTCGATCCTCGTCGAAAACGGACTGCCGCTCGAAACGCTCGACGCCGCCGCGGTCGCGGCACGCGAGCCCGCGCTCGCCCACGCGCGCGAACGCATTGCGGGCGCGATCTACTGCCCGAGCGACGCAAGCGGCGACGCGCACCGCTTCACGCGCGGGCTCAAGGACGTTTGCGAACGTATGGGCGTGCGTTTCGTGTTCGACGCGCCGATCGAGGCCATCGAAGCCGCCGGCGATCGCATTGCCGGCGTACGCACGAGCGCCGGCGTGATCCAGGGCGACGACTACGTGCTCGCGCTCGGCTCCTGGTCGCCGATCCTCGCGCGGCCGCTCGGCTACCGCATCGCGGTCTATCCTGTGAAGGGCTATTCGGCCACGTTCCCCTGCGGGCCAGGGCATCGCCCGCCCGAGATCGGCGGCGTGGACGAGAATCACCTTGTGGCATGGGCGCGGTTTGGCGCGCGCCTGCGCTTCACGGCCACTGCGGATTTCGCGGGCTACGACACGCGCCACACGCCCGCCGATTTCACTTCCATGATGCGCTCGGCGCGCGAACTCTTTCCGCAAGGCGCCGATTACACGCAGCCGGCGTACTGGGCCGGGCTGCGTCCAATGACGCCCGAAGGGACGCCGCTGATCGGCCGCACGCGCCATCGCAACCTCTTTCTGAACACGGGTCACGGACACATGGGCTGGACCATGTCGTGCGGCACGGCAAAACTGCTCGCCGACATCATGGCCGGGCGCGAACCCGAACTCGACATGACGGGATTGACGCTGAAATGATATCTGCCGCACCGCCGCAAAATCATGAGAATGCCTACACAAAGCTCGATTTCGCGCTCGACGGCGGCATTGCCCGCCGCGCCGCGATCGGCCTCGTCGTGCTGGCCACCGATCACACGATCGAATACGAGTGGCGCGATCTGTTGCGCCAGCCGGGCGTAGCGTTCTACGAGAGCCGGCTCGAGAATTCGCCCGACATCACGCCGCCTCGCCTCGCGGAAATCGAGGCGCGCATCGCCCCCGCGGTGAGCCTGATGCTGCCCGGCGAGCGCCTCGACGTGGTGGCGTTCGGCTGCACGTCGGCTTCGATGGTGATAGGCGAAGAAAAGGTCGCGGCGCGCATCCGCGAGGTCCGGCCGGACATTGCCTGCACCACGCCGATCACGGCCGCGCTCGCCGCGCTAAAGGCGCTCGACGTGCGCCGCGTGGCGCTGCTGACGCCCTACGTGCGCACCATCAACGACTTCATGCGCGATTACATCGAGGCGCGCGACGTGACCGTCACGCGCATGGCTTCATTCGAGCATGCAGACGACAACGAGGTGGCGCGTATCGATGCGAATTCGATTCGCAGTGCGATAGACACGCTGGCGCGCCACGACGATGCCGATGCGGTGTTCGTGTCGTGCACCAGCCTGCGCGTGGCCGCGCTCGTGCCTCAGATCGAAGCGCAGACCGGCAAGCCGGTGCTGTCGAGCAACTACGCGATGGCGTGGCACGCGCTGCGGCTCGCGGGGGTGCAGGATAGCGAGCCGCAGTTGGGGCGGTTGTTCGCGCGCCAGTGACCTCATCGGCTAATGAAATCAGGCGTAAATGGGCTTGCCAGCGAGCGCGCTGCGAATCGCACCCGCGAGGTCGCCAGCGGCGAATTTCGCCACATAGCCGCTCGCGCCTGCATTCTTCACGTGGGCTTCATTCGCGGTGCCCGTGAGCGACGAATGAATCACCACGGGAATATCCACGGTGCGCGGGTCCGCCTTGATCTTGCGCGTCAGCGTGAAGCCGTCCATCTCCGGCATTTCGAGGTCGGTCAGCACGAGCGCAATGCGATCCTTCGCGCGCACGCCGTCGCGTTCCGCTTTTGCCGCAATCTCGTCGAGCTGCTTCCACGCTTCGAGGCCCGTCTTCGCCATCGTGTATTCCACGCCGAGCGCCTTGAGGCTCTGGCCGATCAGCTCGCGCGCGAAACCCGAGTCGTCGGCGGCCAGCACTTTCGCACCCGGCGGAATCATCGCGGGCTCGCCCACGTCCTCCGGCACGACCGCGCCGTGCTGCGCCGGGAACACGTCGCGCAGCACCTGCTCCACGTCCACCACCTGCACGAGCTTCTTGCTCTCGGGGTCGTTCTCGAGCCGCGCGATGCTCGTCACGCGGTTGCCCATCGTCACGTCGGCGGTCAGCACCTGGCTCCATTCGAGCCGCACGATCTCGTCCACGCTTTCGAGCGCGAAGCCCTGTGTGGAGCGCGCGAATTCGGTCACGAGCAGGATGTTCAGGCCCGTGGCCGGCTCGCAGCCCATGAGCCGCGGCAGGTCGATCACGGGCATCACCTGGCCGCGGATGTTCGCCGCGCCCAGCACGTAGGGGGACGACGCCGCGATCGGCGTGATCGCCGGCATGCTCAGGATTTCCCGTACCTTGAAAACGTTGATGCCGAAGACTTCGCCAACCTCGCTGCCCGGCGCCGCGCCGAGACGGAAAAGCAGCAGCTCGAACTGGTTCGTGCTCGTCAGGCGGGTTCGTTCGTCGATTGCGAAGCCGCTATCCATGATTCTCTGGTGTCCTTTACGTGTGGCGCGATGCGTCCGGCATCGGCTCCCTGCCAACGTCTACGGCCTGGCGAGGGAAATCTTGAGCCTGCCGCTGCCGCACGAGCGTGCTGGATCAGGACGTCCTCACACGCCCCCGCGCAGGCGGCCAGCAGTATGCTCGCGCAGCAGCGCCGCGCAGACCCGCGCGCTCACCGGCCTGCCGAACAGGTAGCCCTGCTGCCGTTCGCAGCGCAGCGAGCGCAGAAACGACGACTGCTCTGACGTTTCCACGCCTTCGGCGGTCACGCGCATGCCGAGTGAATGCGCCATCGCCACGACGGCCTGGGTGATCGCCACGGAGTCGCGATTGTCGGGCAGGCCCGCCACGAACGTGCGATCGACCTTCAGGTGGTGCAGCGGAAAACGCTTCAGATACGCAAGCGACGAATAGCCGGTGCCGAAGTCGTCCACCGAAATGCGCACGCCAATGGCGTTCAGCGCGTGCAGCAGAGGCAGCACGCTCTGACTGTCGCTCATGAGAATGCCTTCGGTGATCTCCACTTCGAGCGCGTCGGGCGAGAGGCCCGTGCGCGCGAGGCATTGCTCCACCTGTTCGACCAGCCCGTCCGCGATCTGGCGCGGCGAGAAGTTGACCGCCATGACGAAGTCGGGCGCGAGGAGGCGCCGCCACTGCGCGGCCTGGCGGCATGCGTGCTCGAGCACCCACTGGCCGATCGGGATAATCATGCCGGTGTCCTCGGCCACGGGGATGAACTCCGCCGGCGAGACCTGGCCCAGCTCCTCGCTCTCCCAGCGCAGCAGCGCCTCGGCGCCGATCATGCGGCCGTTTGCGCCATCCACGATCGGCTGATAGACGAGGCGCAGTTCGCCCGAAGCGAGCGCACGGCGCAGCCCACGCTCGATCTGGAAGCGGCGCTGCAGGCGCTGGCGCAGCTCGGTCGTGAAAAACTGAAACTGGTTGGTGCCGCGCTGCTTGGCCGCGTACATGGCCGAGTCGGCGTTGCGCATGAGCGCGGCGGCGCTGCGGCCATCGTCGGGATACAGGCTGATGCCGATCGAGGCGCCCAGGTAGTACTCGTTGCCCGCCACCGCGAACGGCGCGGCTATCGCGCCGAGCACGCGCTGCGCGAGCGCGACGAGTTCGTCCACGCCTGTGTAGCAGCACACCGCGATCACGAATTCGTCGCCGCCCACGCGCGCGAGCGTGTCCCCCTCGCTCACGCACCCGGTGAGGCGCCGCCCCACGTCGCGCAGCAGCGAGTCGCCGGCTTCGTGGCCGCCCGTGTCGTTGACCTTCTTGAACCCGTCGAGATCGACGAAGAGGAGCGCCGGCTTCGCCGAGCACGTGGCGCGCTCCAGCATCGCATGCATGCGCTCGGCAAGAAAGGTACGGTTGTAAAGGCCTGTGAGCGCGTCGCGCGTGGCGAGGTAGCGCAACTGCTGCTGCGCCTCGCGCACGGGCCCGATGTCCGTGAACGACACCACCACGGAAACCGGCTCGCTTTCGCCGGGCCGGAAGATCGGCAGCACGTTCTCGCTCACCCAGACGATCTCGCCGTCCGCGAGTTCGAGGCCGACCGTCTCGCCGAGCACCGGCTTGCCCGTTTCGAGCGCCTTCATGCTGGGGCGCTTCGCGGTGGGCAGCGGCTTGCCGCTTTCGTCGAGCACGCGCGGAATCACCTTCACGATGCTCATGCCGATGGCGTTCTCGGGCAAGCGCAGGAGGCGCCGCGCGCTGCGGTTGCAGGCGAGCACGGTGTCGTCGCGGGCCTGCATCACGATGCCTTCGTTGAGGTGATCCACCACGAGGCGATGGTGCTCCTCGCTGAGCGCGAGCCGCTCGGCCATGGTCTGCTGGTTGAGCATGGCCGCGACGCTGCGGGCGATATCGCACAGCAGCGCCTCCTCGGCCGCGCTGGGCCGCCAGGGCCGGCTCTGGTACACGGCAAGCGCGCCCAGCACGCCGCCGTTGTCGTCGTCGAGCGGTGTGGTCCAGACCGCGCGCAGGCCACTGTCGAGCGCGATGCGGCGGTACTTGCCCCACTCGTGCGCGAGTTCGAAGTCTTCCACGCACACCGTGCGCCGCTCGGCAATCGCCGTGCCGGACGGGCTCGTGCCGGAACCGACCGGCGTGCCGTCGAACGCGGCGTGATACTGCGCCGGCAAGGCTGGCGCGCTGCCGATGCGCAGGCGCCGGCCATCGCCGTCCAGTTGCAGGATCGCGCAGTTCGCGCCCGCGCCCAAGAGCCGCCCGGCGCGGCAACAAACCTGAGCCAGCAGCTCCGGCAGCGGCATGCTGCGCGACACCAGCCGCAATACACTGCGCTCCTGCGCGAGCGCTTCATCGGCCCCGCCGTTTGCCCCGTCCGATTCCTCCTCCGGCTGACCGCCCCGTGATCCCGCCGCGCCGAACGCTCCCGCCGCTTGGGAATAGACCATACCTTCTTCCCCTCCTGTTGCCGCGGCGCGTGTGGTGCAGGTAGCATCCGCGGCCGGCCCGATCTCCAGTGTGGTGTGCGGCGTACCGCCCGCCGTGAGGCGAGTGATGACGCCGCCACTGCATTAACGGCAAGGGCTGCCGTATCTTGAAGTGTCGGGCGCGGGTGGTGCGGGGCGGATAACGGGGCGCGGGTGGGAAGGCGCGCCGGGTGGGGGTTCGCGCGCGGAGCGTGGGTGGTTGTGAGGGTAAACACCGGGCGCGACCCGTCCTCGTATCGGCGGGACCGCGCAGGTAAACGTAAACAGATATCCTCGCGCCCCGCAACGATGATACCCACTGCCTGACACGCGACTCGCCATGCCAATGGCCGCGATACCCTTCCTCAGGGCCCGGTTTGCCCTTCGATAGCGCAATGGGGATGGCTCTCAAAGACTGGCCATTGCGCCGCACTACCATGTGGATCGTCTTCGGCAACTGCATAGAATATGGTCATCGCCAATTCCAAAATATGCGCGTTGCACGTAGCTTCGGCAAATAATTCGAATAGGTTTGCTCAGCCCGCCGCTCGCTCGCGTCGTATCGGTAAATGATGTATCGCTTGGTCGACTCGTTTCGTTCGACATTCGGTATTAGAACCTCCACACCGTCCGCATCGAAATAGAGGGAAACCGGTCGCGCCCGTTCCGCGAATTCGACTCGCTCCCACCGTTTCGCGTTAGCGTTATAACGAATCGCGACGCCCTGTAGATAGTTCGAAGTGAATTCGCCAGATATCAGTAAGGCACGTTCCTTCGTGCCTACGCACGCAATCTGTACATCATTGCCGCGTGACTGATCTTCGTCACCCTGATAGAGGCGTACGGGCGCTGCATCGTCTTTACTTAGATAGTAGGTCGTCGTGCTATCTATGGGACGATCGCGCAGCAATACGACTGTGTGGCTTTGATCGCTTCCTAGTGTGCAAGTCGCAACCACATCCATTCCGAAGGCGGGCTGCGACACGGCATTGTAACTAACACAGAGAACCGACATAAAGGCGAGTAGTCTCATTTGGCCATATCACGCAATGGTTGCATCGAACCCGGATCGGCCTTTAGCTTCTCCGCGCACGCCCTGATTTTCTTGTAGTACACACCGTTTGACAGACCGCGATAGAGTTTGTACGCCTCCTCCAGCGAACCAGCCTTGTCGATCCAGTATTGCATATACTCCGTGCCAAGCTGAATATTCGTAGCCTCATCGAACATGCTTGAGGAGACGTGCATAGCGGCACCTTCCGCGAATGCCTGGTGGGTTTGCAGATCACTGGGCATATGCCCTAGCTCTTGCTGCTTTCGGTATTTATAGACTTGTTGCACCGCACCTTTGTTCATTTGCATAAGGCCCTTCGCCGTGGAACCCGCTACGGTAGCGTTCGCATCGAATCGTGATTCCATGTAAATCTGACAAATTACAAGATTTTCGTCCAGACTCGATTTGTTATTGAATTGCACCAACTGGCGAATTTCGTGCAACCGCGCCGAATCGTCAACCAGTACGGTGACAGGCGCGGTATCGAACTTCGGCGTAAGTTGTGCCCTACGTGTCTTGATTACTTTGGCTGTCATAAAAACTTGTCCCAATCGGGGTTGAGGGGCGGTGTTTCTTCGAGTACATGCAGCGTTGCTGAACTCGCGTCATAGGCCGATATGCGTTGCGTGTAGCCTCGCGCGTCTGTTCGGCCGTCTATCTCGTCTCCATCATCAGTAATGATCCTGTAGGGCATATCGCGTAGAGGTTGACCTGTGCGCGGGTTACTTAGATGGAAACATTGGTCGTAGTCGCGTTGCGTCGCGCTTGATGTCGTAGTGTTCGCACGTTGGCCCATAAGCCCCGTCGATTCTTCGGCGGTAAAGATCATCGCCATGTTTCGCTCGGCATGGAACACGGGGGGCGGCGAACAACCGCAAATATTGACATCGCCGCTGAGCGCCCATTGTTGACCATTCGGCCCGGTGCCTTTATGACGCGGCCCGCGCGGTGCGATGTAGCCTTCCTGTTTGCACGCGCGGCAATACGTTTTCATGTAGAGCGTGGAGATATTCACTTCCGGCGGTGGATTCGCACACGTTACACTCGGCAAGCCTTCCGTTATGAATGCGTCACCTGCCTCATCGCCGATGCCAAGAAATACGCGTCTCATACGGCCTCGCCTCGGCTCTTCATTGCCTCTTCTGTGACAACCTCCCAGGTGTCCAACCACGCCGACCCCTTTCGATCGGGGCTATCCGTTATCGTGTCGCCGTTATCCAGCACGCTCCCCACATACGCGAATTGGGCCATCGTCGGATTGGTCTTGATCGCCAGGCCGCTAACGATTCGGGCGGTCGTGCCGTTCGCGTAATGGACTTTATCGCCGATAACGCCGACCCTCACGCGCTCTCCGTCAACGTTCCATTCGCCCCCTGGATCGCGCAGTACGCCGCCGCGTGCCGTCGTTGAACCATAGAGTGCGAAGCGTTCGCCGGGTATGCACGGCGGCGGTACATATGACGCATCGAAAAGACCTTCGGGCGTTTCGCCTTCTGCGACGAACAAACCTGATTCCCGGTCTCCCCAAGGGGTGGATACGATTTTGTCGCCGTTGCTCAGGGTGCTGCCTACGAGAACAAAGCACGTGGCTCGATCTGAAACCAGGGAGCCCGAACCATCCATGATTACGGCTTGGCTGCCGTCGGGATAGGTGACGATATCCCCCACGAGTGCGGCGCGAAGGTCACAGATAACAAGGCCCGATGTCGCCTTGGTGATATACCCGCCGCGTTCCGTGCGCGCGCCCAATGTTGCGAATGCGTACAGAGTGCCTTTGCGTTCCTTCTGATTCGACATTTCCAGACCTCCACGAAATCGACGAAAACAACCGGCTCGACGATGCGACCGGCGAAGCGCCGAGCTAGTTTTCACCCGGCACTCCGATAAGTACGCCGTCTGATTGAGTGGAGACATAAGACTGGTCCGAATTTCCAGGCAAATAATCTCGCGAGCGCATTCGCTTGCAATTAATTTGATGCTCGTCAGATTTTTGTTACTATCTCGATTAATTTTCGCTGTCTGAATTTGCCATGAATAATTGAGAATCTGCCTAGGCAAGCGGACAAAGAAAAAAGGCCGCTCGTACATGAACGGCCTTCCTGTTCGCAAGCACTACACCCTACGTCTGGCTCTTCTCGCTGCTCTCGCCACTGCCGTCCTTATGGAACACGCGCCTGGTCGCGCGCTTCGTGGCCTCGTAGCCCTCGCGCGACACATGCGCGATGCCGTGGCCCACCGTCTTCGCGGCGTTCGCGGTGGCGTGGCCGAATTCGCGCGCGGCGTGGCCGGTTTTCGCGGCCGCTTCCTTCGAATCGTGCTTGATGTTCTCCTTCACTTCGTGAACATCGGCGTGCGCCATCGTGCTGGCCATGCCCAGCACGAGCGCCGCGAGTATGAACCGTTTGGATTTCATCGTCGGGCTCCCTTTTGTATTGTCATCGAATGACTGCAGACGCATCGAGCATCACTGCCGCGCGCCCCGTAAGCAGCACGCGGCCCTCGCCGCGCACCGTAAAACCATAGAGGATCGTGTTGCCGCTGCCGCTCATGCGTTCGGCTTCGATCGCGAGCGGTGCGGCGAGCGTGTCGAGGCGCTCGACATGCGCCACTACGTTACGCACGCTCGCAAGAAAGCCCGCGCGCGGGCGGCCCGCTGCCGCGCCCTCCATTGCGCCAAGCAACGCGCCATGCACGGCCATCGCCTGCGCCGCGTACTCCACGCCGCAAACGGCTGCGAGGCGGCCGCGCGAGCGCAGCGGGTTGTGCGGATCGCAATGACTTGTCGCCGTACAACGGATCCGTGTCTCGTCCCACGCCTGCACACCGTCGAGCAGACACATCGCACCGCTATGCGGTATGCGCGCCGCGATCCATGCGCGCTCGAGCGGCGCGGCGGGCGCGGTCGGCGCGGCGTTCGCGATCACGTCCGCGAGCGTATCCGGCAGGTCGGCTTGCGTCGTCATGCGCCGTCTCCAAACGCGTCCGGGGCCGTCACGCCGATTTGCACGCGCAGTTCGGGCAAATAGTCGATGACCACGCTCGCAGGCTGTCCGGACCTGTCCATGCACGCGAGCGCTTCGAGCAGCGGCAGCGCGCGCGCAGCGGGATTGTTCGTGCGCAGCGCTTCGAGTTCGGGCGAGGCGAGCGGCGTCGCGGGCGCTTCGGTGAGCGTCACGTCGAGGCGCGCAATCGTCGCCGCGCTCGCCTGCGGCGCGAGCACGAGCGCCACGCCAAATGCATCGGCCACCGGCCGCAACGCATGCAGCGGCTCGGGATAGTCGGCGTCGTAGGCGATCAGCAAGGTGGGCACGCCATCCACGGCCACCTGGCACGCGCTTTCGAGCAGGCCCGCTGCGAAGCTGCCGTCGTGCGCGCACAGCACGTTCGAGGCGGCCCGGTCGCGCGTCGCGATGCTCCAGTAGCCCGCGGGCGCGTTGTGCACCGAGTTGTGAAAACGCGTCGGCGAAAGCAGGCGGTCGTCGCCGGCCAACGCGTCGCAGATTATGTGGCAGTTCTGACCATCTCCACCCGAGGCCGCGAACACGGCGGCAAGCGTCGTCGCGTCGCGGCCGCTCGCCGCGACGGCTTCGTGGCCCACGGCGAGCGCGGTCTTGACGACGGCCCCGGTACGGCGGCGCTCCGCGGCCGGCAGGCCCTCGGGCGGCGGCAGCAGCGTGCGTGCGCTCGCGTACGGCGTGCGCGCGGCGAGCACGTCGGCCGTCTGCGGCCAGTTGGCAAGACCCGGGCCGATCACGCCAACGCTTTCGATGAATGCGGAAAGTCTCATGGCGGTCATCCGTGATGTGCGCGGTCCGCGCGCCCGAACAGGAGGCTGCAGTTCGTGCCGCCGAAACCGAATGAATTGCTGAGCGCGGCGCCCACTTGCGCCTCGCGGCTTTCCAGCACGTAGTCGAGGCCCAGCGCGGCGTCGGGCTGCGTGGTGTTGACGCCGGCGGGCACGAAGCGATGGCGCAGCGCAAGCGCCGCGATCACGGCTTCGAGCGCGCCCGCCGCGCCGAGCGTATGCCCCGTCGCGCCCTTGGTCGAGCTGCACGGCGTGCGCTCGAACAGCGCATTGACCGCGCGGCTTTCGGCGGCGTCGTTGCTCGGCGTGGCCGTGCCATGCAGATTGATGTAGCCGATTTCGCCAGGCGCCACGCCCGCGGCAGAAAGCGCCTGCGCCATCGCGGCGCGCGCGCCGAGCCCTTCGGGATGCGGCGACGACATGTGATGCGCGTCGCTCGATTCGCCCACGCCGAGCAGCAGGATGGCATCGTCGTCCAGCGTGTCGGGCGTGCGCTCGAGGAAGGCGAACGCCGCGGCCTCGCCGATCGAAATGCCGTTGCGGTTCACGTCGAACGGGCGGCACGGATCGCGCGAGAGCAGTTCGAGCGAGTTGAAACCGTACAGCGTCGTCAGGCAGAGCGAATCCACGCCGCCCACCACGGCCGCATCGATGAGCCCCGCTTCGATCATGCGGCGCGCGGAACCGAACACCTTCGCGCCCGAAGAACAGGCCGAAGAAATCGACGTGGCCGGCCCGCGCAGGCCGAAGTACGCGCGCACGAACGAGGCCAGCGCGAACGGGTTGTGCGTCTGCGCGTAATGAAAGCCCGGCTTGAGCGCGCCGCTTTCCAGGTCGCGCTGCCGGTAGGCGTTTTCGGTTTCGAGAATGCCCGAGGTGCTGGTGCCGACGAACACGCCCACGCGAGCGGCGCCATAGCGCGCGACGGCGGCCTGAATGTGTTCGGCGAAACCGTCCTGCGTGAAGCCGATCTGCGCGAGACGGTGGTTGCGGCACGCGTAGTCCGCGAGGTCGGCCCGCATCGTCTCGCTCTCGAGGCCCGCCACCTCGCCGGTCCACGTATCGAGGTCCGCGCGCGCGAAATCGCAGCGCGCGAGGCCTCCGCGCGCGCCGCGCAGCGCGTCGAGCGTCGCGTCGAGCCCGCGCCCGAGGCAGCTGGTAGCGGTGAAATGCGAAAGGATGAGTGGTTTCACGTCAGTCGGTCCATTGGCGCAGCGGTGGAATCAGGGTTGACCGGCTTCGCCGTCGAGGCACGCGCGCAGTGTGGTCCACTGCAGCTGGCGTTCGGCGGCGGCGCGCAGAAGCGGCGGCAGCACATCGAGCACGAGCGGCTTGCCGCGCGCGTCGCGCGCCGCGTGGCCGTCGTGCACGAGCAGGATGTCGCGCGCAGCCAGGCCATCGAGCAGGCGGTGCGTGACCGGGGCGGCGTTTTTCGCGCAGGTGTCGAAGCCGCGCCGCGTCCAGCTCGCGAGGTGCAGACCGAGGGCGCATAACACCGGCTCGAGGAACGGATTGCGCAGGCCCGCCGGTGCACGGAAAAAGCGCGGCGCCGTACCCGCGATTCCGGTGAGCGTGCGCTGCGCCGCCTCGATCTCGCGTTTCATCACGAGCGGCCCCGAGACCGAAAACGTATGCCGATGGCGCTGGCTATGATTTTCGACGGCATGGCCGCGCGCCACGATCGCTTCGACAAGATGCGGGTAGCGTTGCGCCAGCTCGCCGATGCAGAAGAACGTTGCGTGCGCATCGAAGCGGCCCAGCAGCTCGAGCACGCGCGGCGTCACTTCGGGGTCTGGACCATCGTCGATAGTAAGCGCGATGCGCTGCCCCGCGTGCTCGGGCAGGCGCGTCCAGTTCGGGCCGAGCAACGCGCTGCGCGGCCACAAGCCCGCGGCAGTGAGCGCGAGATGCGAGGCGACCACGCTGCCCGCGGCCCACGGCCATGCGTGCGGCTGCGCGGCCACGGCGGCGGCCGCGCCCGCGTGCAGCGCCGCTGCGCCGCAAATGAACGGCGACGGCTTCCAGCGCCGCGCCGTGGCGAACGCGGGCATCACTCGCGTAGCGGGCAATGAAGCCGGGTTCATGCGCGGCCTCCGTGCGGGCGGCTCATCTGCGCGCGTTCGGTGCGCGGACGAGCGGACCGCCGCTCGTCGGGCGTATCGGCGCTCACGTGCGCCTCGGCGCTGCTGTGCACGAGCGGCGGCGCGAGAATCGCCGCGAACGCGAGCGCAAGCATCGCGCCCGGCCCGACGGTCAGTCCGAACGTTTCGAGCAGCGGCACATGAGACAGCGAGAGCAGGCCGAAGCCCGCCACCGTCGCGAGATTGGCGACGAGCAGCGAGACGAGCGTGCGCGGCGTGATGCCCGCTTCGTCGTCGCGCTTGCAGAAGAACAGCGCATAGTTCGAGCCCACCGCGACGATGAGCAGCATGCCGACCAGATGCAGGATGGTCAGCGGCACGCCCGCCAGCGCGAATCCCGCCGCCACGACCAGTACCGCCGCGACGAGCGGCGCGAGCGCGCGCGCCGCTCGTGAGACCGAGCGCAGCGCGAGTACCAGCAGCACGACGATGACGACGAAACCCGCGAGCGAGAGGCGAATGTCTTCGTGCACGTAGTCCACGTACATGCGGTCGGCTTCGGCCTTCAGGTCGACGAACAGTGCGCCCGGCACGTTCGCACGGGCGACGGCGCCGCTCACGGCGCCGGCGTCGAGGCTCGGCGTATTCACGGCCTGTGCGCCTTGTGCATTGCGCGGCGCGCGCAAGGCGAGCATGGCGCTCCATTGCCCGTCGCGCCGGGTCAGCAGCGCATCGACAGCGAGCGCCATCGACGTGCCCTTGAGGTCCGCGCGCGTGACGAGCGGCGCGTTGCGCGCCGCCTCGACGTCGGCGAGAAACGGCGCGAAGGCGTCGGGCTTCACGTCCACCGGCTGGTTCCTGATCGCCTCCTGCAGGCGCGCCGCGAGCACATCGCTGGCGGGCAGGCTCGCGAGGCGCGCACGCTGCGTGGCGTCGCTCGGCAGGTAGCGCGCGGGGCTCTCGAAACCGCCCAGCACGCCACGCTCGACGAGCGGTTGCAACTGCGCGCCAACCTTCTCCGCGCCTTCGAGCGCGGCCTGCTCGCTCGCGGCCGGGATCACCACGAGATAGCGCACGTCGGGTGCGCCAACGTCCGCGCGCAGACGCGTGTCGAGCGCCTGGCTCGCGGCGGGCACGGGGCTCAGGGAGGAAAGCTCGTGGCTCCAGAGGTCGCCGCGATGCAGCCACAGCGCCGCCACCGCGGCGAGCACGAGCGCCGCGAGCGGCCAGCGCAGGCGCGGCGCGGCCTGCGCGAGGCGTGCGAGCGCCGCACCGATGCGCGACACATCGCGAATCGCGACGGCACCGCCGCACAGCTGCGGCAGCACGAAGCGCGTAACGAGCGCGGCGCTCACGAGGCCCGCAATCGAATAGAGCCCCAGTTGCACGAGGCCGGGGAAGCCCGAGAACAGCATCGTCGCGAAGCCGCACACCGAGGTCAGCACGCCAAGGCGGATGGTCGGCCAGTAAGCGGCGAGCCAGGCGCGCATCGTCCCGCGGCCCTGGGGCGCACCGCGGGGGCCGCCCTGCGACGACTGCACGAACAGATAGATCGAATAGTCCACCGCCTCGCCCATCAGCGTCGTGCCGAAGCCGAGCGTCAAGCCATGCACCGTGCCGAACACGAGCGAAACTGTGGCAATGCCCGCCGCCACGCCCGAGAACACCGGCAAGAGCCCGAGCCCCAGCGTGCGCGGCGAGCGGTACAGCGTGAGCAGCAGCGCGACGATCAGCACGAGGCTCAGGGTGGAGAGGCGCTCCACGTCGTGGCGAATGGCGTCGCGGGTGGCGACCGCGAACACGCCCGGCCCCGTCAGCGATACCTGGTAGGCCGAAGCATTGGGCAAGGTGCGCGTGGCGGCGGCAAAGGCGGCGCGCACGGCGTCGATGGCGCGGGACTGCGCGTCGGTGTCGGAGCCGGCGGCCGCCGTTTGCGCCACCAGCACGGCGCGCCGGCCGTCGCGCGAGGCCCAGACGCCGCCGCGGCTCGCTGGCTGCGCCGCGCTGTCGAGCTGACCGACCATGGCCGCCACTTCGCCCGTCGGGTCGCGCGGCAGCAGGTCCTTGGCAACGAGGCCCGCCGACGACGTCAGCAGATCGAGGCTCTCGCCGAGCGCCGCGTGCATGCCTTGTTCCGTGAAGTGTTGGGGCGTGACCGCGGGGCTCAGCACGTAGCGGTGTGCGAACATGAACTGCTCGTCGCGCGCGTCGTTCTCGTCCGAGCCGTTGTGAATCGCCACGAATTGCGGATCGGCGCGCAGGCTCGCCGCCACGCGGCGCGAAAGCGCCGCGCGCGTGCTCTCGTAGCCGCCGTCGATGCCGATGAGAATGAGCCGGGAAGCCAGGCCGTCGCGCAGTTGATCGACGAGCACTTGCTGCGTGGGGCTCGGCGAGCGCGGCAGAAACGCCGAGAGGTCGGCAGTGAAATTTGCGCGGCCGATCGCCACCGCGCACGCGACGAGGCCCAGCAGCCACACCGCAACGGCGCGGCGCTGCACGAGCGCGAAGCCGCGCGCAAGGACCGGATGGGCACGCGGGTCCATCAGTTCGCGTCCGCGGAAAGGGCGTGCAGGCGCATCACCGAATGATCGCCGTCCGCCTGCTGGATCGCGACGCTGCGCATCGCGTCGCGTGTGCCGTCTATCGTGATCGTATTCACCACCTTGCGCATGCGCGAGTCGAGCGGCGTGAGCGTAAGCGTCCAGTCGTCGCCCTCGCCCGCGAGCGCGACCTTGTACACCTGCTCCAGCGCGAAGCGGTTGCCCGCGAGCGTCGCACGGATGCTCTCGATGAACGCGCCCAGCTCCGGATAGCGCGCGAGCGCCAGCGTGTAGGTGCGGTTCTCGCGCTGGACGGTCAGCATGTCGCCGTCCACCACGAGGTGCTCGGGCTTCGGGTTCTGCGTGATCTTTTCCAGATGATCGGGCGCGACGAACACGAGTTCGCCCGACGACTCGACGGGCTGCGTGGCGATCGAGAGGTACTTCGTCTCGGTGAAGCTCGCGCGGCCGGACTTGTGCTGCGCGAGCGTGGACATCAGGCGGTCGAGCGTCCAGGCGGGCTGCGCGGTTTCGGCAGCCTGGGCCGGCACGGCAGGCGCGCCCGCCGCGATGACGGAAGCGGCGATGAAAGCGGCGCTCGCCAGCGCACGCTGGCAGCGCGCGCGCAAGGTCGCGCAACGGCGGATCGCACTCATGCGTCGGTCACCTCGTGCACGGGAAGCTCGGCAGGGGCGCGCGTCTCGCGGCGGCGTACCGGGGCCGGCGCCGGCGCACGGGCCGCAGCGCTTGCCGCCGCCGTTGCCGGGGCCGGTGCGCCGACCTTCGCGCCCTGCTTGCCGCCCTGCCAGAAGTCGTAGTAGTTGAACCAGTTGTACGGCGCCTTGCGGCAATAGCGGTCGAGCAGCGTGACGTAGCGAACGAGCGCCGCGTCGATGGCGCGCTGGCGCGACTCGCGCGGCACGTCGGTGAAGTCCGCCAGCGTTTCGAAGTGCACGTCATAGCGATTGCCGCCGCGGTACAGGCCCGTCATGAAGAGCACCGGGCGCTTGAGCATCGCGGCCATGTAGAGCGGCCCGAGCGGGAACGCCGCCGGCTCGCCGAGAAACGCCATGCGCCGCATGGTGGCGGTGTCGCCGGCGAGCAGCGTGCGGTCCGCGAGCATGCCCACCATGCAGTTCTGGTCGAGACGCTCGTGCACCTTCAGCATCGAGCCGACCTGGCCGAGCCCGATCACTTCGGGCTTCGCCGCGGGATTCACGGCGGCGAGCGTCGCGTTGATCTTCTGCGCGTTCTCCTCGTACATCGTCACGACCACGCGCAGGTCGGGCCGCGTGCGGCCGAGCGCGCGCACGATCTCGAAGCTGCCAAGGTGCGCGCCCATCAGGAACACGCCGCGCCCCCTGGCGAGCGTCTCGTCCACGAGCGTATGGCCGTGCGGGCGGATGTCGAACATGTCGAAGCGCGCGTTCGCCAGATAGATGCGGTCGTGGATCGTCGAGGCGAACGTGAACACGTGGCGGTAGACGTCGCGCCAGTGCGCCGGGCGGCCCAGCACGCGGCGCAGGTAATCGCGCGAGGCCGCGCACGCGCGCGGCGAAAACAGCACGAAATACAGCGCGATCAGATGCAGCAGCGCGCGGCCCGCGCGGCGGCCGAGGCGCAGCGAGAGCCACGTCATGATGCGCAGGAGCAGCGTGTTGCTGCGCTCCTGCTGGTTCGCCCAGTCGGTGCGCTTCGTCATGGCTGCGCTCCGGTCTGCGCGCCCGCGCGCGTGAGCGGCCCGGCGCCGCGTGCGTCAGCGGCTTCGTCGCTGATGACGCCGCTCGCGACATCGCGCGCGCCCGCGCGCAGCGTGAAGCGGATCGCACCGCTCGCCGCCGCGTCCCAGGCGAGGTCGAGTGTTTCGCCGGGCGCGGCCGGGCTCAGGAATTTCGCGGTGCTGAGCCTGAACGTGTCGAACGGCCGGTTCAGCGCGGCGCCGATCGCGTCGATGGCGTGATCGAGCAGCACGACGCCGGGCACGATCGGGTGACCCGGGAAGTGGCCGGGCAACGCGGGATGATCGGCGGGAATTGCGAACGAAAGCGTGGACGCCGGCTTGGCGAAAGCGCCGCCCGCGTCCTTCGCGTCCTTCGCGGGAGCGCCGCGCATCTGCCGCGCCACGAACGCGGCGAGCACGTCGTGTGGCAGCTTGCCGGTGTCGTTGCGCGGCAGGGCATCGACGAACAGGAGCGGACGCGGCAGAAACGCGCGATCGATGCGTTCGCGCAGCGCACGCTGCAGATCGGCGAGCGCAAGCGTCGGCGCGACCACGAGCGCGACGAGGCGCTGCACGACGTCGTGGCCCGTACGCGCATCGTGTTCGAGGTGGTCGGGCATGAAGAACACGCCGTCCACCACGCCTGGAATCGCGTTGAGCTGATGATTGAGGTACGCGAGCGAGCTTCGTTTGCCGGCGATGTTGATGAGGTCCGCCTTGCGCCCGTGCAGCAGGAAACGCCGGGCGTCGAGCAGTTCGATCGCATCCCCCATCGGCACCGGCTCTTCCACGTGGCCGCCCGATACCCACATCGTCGCGCCTTCGCCGTCCTGCGCCGCGCTTTCGCGCGCTTCGAAACGAAGCTTCGGGAGCAGTTGCCACGTTGCCCCCTTCGCCGTGCGGCGCGTCGCGATCTGGCCGGTTTCGGTGCTGCCGTAGATTTCGACGAGCGGCGCCTTCAGGCGCGTTTCCGCTTCGATCGCCAGCTTTTCCGAGAGCGGCGCAGTGGCCGAGAGCACCAGTTCGGCCGGCGGCAGCGCATGAGCGGTGGCGAGCAGCGCGCGCAGATGGATCGGCGAAGTCACGAGCACGCGCGGATGCGGCACCGCTTCGAGTTCGTCGCGAATATCGACGGGATAGAACGGCAGCCGGTTGCTGAACGCGCAGCCGCCGATCAGCGGGAGCAGCACGGTCACTTCGAAACCGTACATGTGCTGCGGCGGAACCGTGCCGACAATCGTGCAGTCGTGCGCGGCGAGCAGGCCGTGCCGCTCGGCCGACGCGCGCACGCCCGCCACCAGCGCGCCCCACGTCTTGCCGTGCGGCACCGGCGCGCCGGTGGACCCCGACGTGAACACGTAGGCGACGACGCGCGAGGCGTCGATCTGCGGGACGACGAACGGCGCGGCCGCGTCGGCTTCCTGCGGTGCTTCGGGCCAGGCGAAACGCGGCAGGCCGATCGCGCAATCGGGCGCGTCGTGCAGGCAGAACGCGTCGGGGGCGAACGAGGCGAGCTGGCGCACGGTTTCCGGCGTCTGCGTGGAGGGCAGCAGGCTGATGCGGCCGGACACGAGCGCCGCGCACAGGCCCACGGTGAAGCGGTAGCGGTCGCGGCAGACGTTGAACACATGTCCGCCCGCCGGCAGCGCCGCGGCCACGCGCGTGACGTCGGCGAGGAACGCGCGCACCGTGACGGGCGCGCCGTCGCGCCAGGCGATGACCTGGTCGGGCGACGGATGAAAAACGAGCGGATGAGTCTGCATAACTTCAGTCAATACGGATTCCTGCGTTGTTCCCTGGCAGGCCTCAGGCTGGCGAGCGGCATTCATGATCAGGAATGCTCCGCGCGGGCGTGGGCCGTCTGCTGAGTCGTCTGCCGGTATGCGCGGATCGCGTCGAGCATGCCGGCATTCGGCTCGCCAGGCAGCACGAAACGCCGGCACGCGTGCTCGGCGACGAACATTACCGCCACGAGCGGCAAAGCCAGATAGTTGGCGAACGTCGCCCACGCGACGATCGGTGCAACCGCGAACATCAGCGTCGAAACGCCGGCAATCGCGACGAAAAAGAGCGTCCACGCGAGCGTGATCTGGCGCGTATAGCGCGCGACGGCGGGCGTCAGCGCGCCGCCATGGATCATCGAGGCGAACTGCGTACAAAGCGGCACGCGCCCCGCCGCGAGCGTACGCCCGAACAAGAGCGCCATCGCGAGGTTAAAGCTCACATGCTCCAGATACAGTCCCCATTCAAAGTGCAAAGCAAGCGGCGTGCGCATGATCCACAGCGCGAGCGCGACGAGCGTCCAGAGCGGCAGCAGCCACGCCCGGCGCGGCGAGCGCGCGGCGGCGGCCAGCGCGATCGCGAGCGGCGGCACGAGCGCCATCGCAAGGCCGAAGCCGTGCGCGCCCGGCGTCGCCACCGCGTAGTGCGCGCCGATTTGCCAGGCGGCCACCGCCGCCACGCCAGGCACCGCGCGCGCCGCCGCAGCCACGGCGCTCATCGCCCGCCTCCGCGCTGGCGCACGCGCGGGCCAGCGCGCCGTGTGCACGGCGCCGGCGGGCGTTCGGCCCTGGTGCGGCCCAGGGCGGTCTGGCTGAGTGAAAAAGACATCTGGCTTATATCGCAAATAGGCTCGTAAGCGAATCGTAGGGCGAGGCAGGCGCCTCGAATCATCACAAGAAATGCAAGTATCGGGCCGGTTTCTTGCAAGCGTATCCAGGCACGCACATTTTAAGATTGGCGGGACCCGATCACCTGTCCTGCCCGACGCCGGTTTGTAACCGAATGTTGGGAATCGCGCCAGCCAGGGCTTTTGTCCGATCCAGACAGGCCCAATGCCGCGCAAGCGTCTCGCGCGTTCCGGTCGCAAAAATGCGTGCCGCCTGGCACCGACCCTCTGTAACCCTTTCGCCTGGGAGCACGGTATACGCACCGATACCCTTCACTTAGAATCCTGGTAACTTTTACATCAAACGAACCCTAAAAACGGGCGGCCGGTGCTGTCGGCCCGCACGCCCGGAGAGCCCACGCATGATGAACGCACTGGAACAAGAACTCGCCGCGCAGATCGTGAAAGAGCTGAACCTCGAAGACGTCTCGCTCGACGAAGTGAGCGCCGACACGCCGCTCTACGGCGAAGGCTTCGGGCTCGACTCGATCGACATTCTGGAAATTGCGCTGCTGATCTCGAAGAAGTACGGCTTCGAGCTGCGCTCGGACAATCCGGAAAACGAGAAGATCTTCGCGACGCTCGGCACGCTGGCCGCCTATGTCGCGGCGCACCGCGTGCGTTGACTGACGTGAGCGGCGCGCGGTGCCACGACTGCCGGCGCTGGCCGGGATTGAGGGAGGAAAACCCATGCGTGCACTCGTGACAGGCGGCAGCGGCGCACTCGGGCAGGCCATCAGCGTTGCGCTCGCGCAGGCGGGCCACGAGGTCTGGGTGCACGCGAACCGGCGGCTGGCCGAGGCCGAGGCCGTCGCGCAGCGCATCGTCGCGGCGGGCGGCAGCGCGCACGCCATTGCCTTCGACGTGACCGACGCCGACGCGGCCGAAGCGGCGCTCGCCCGTCTCGTGGAAGACGCGCCCGTGCAGATCCTGGTCAACAACGCAGGCATTCACGACGACGCGCCATTGGTGGGCATGCGCCGGGAGCAGTGGCGCCGCGTGATCGACGTCTCGCTCAACGGCTTTTTCAACGTGACCCAGCCGCTTCTCATGCCGATGATCCGCACGCGCCGCGGGCGTATCGTCAACATCGCCTCGCTCGCGGGCGTGATGGGCAATCGCGGCCAGGCGAACTATGCGGCCGCGAAGGCCGGGCTGATCGGCGCGACGAAATCGCTCTCGCTGGAACTGGCTTCGCGCGGCATCACCGTGAACGCCGTGGCGCCCGGCATCATCGCCTCGCCGATGGCGGAGCACGCATTTCCCGCCGAGCGCATCAAGCAGCTCGTGCCTGCGCAGCGTGCCGGTCAGCCCGCGGAAGTCGCGGGCATGGTGGCGTACCTGGTGTCCGACGCGGCCGCCTACGTGACAGGGCAAGTGCTCTCGATCAACGGCGGCCTGGCCTGAATACGCGGCGCGTTTTGCGCTGCTGCATCCTCTGAGGAAATACGAGTGTCTGTGCAACCCTTCGACGCAAAGCGGCAGTCGCGCTCCGCGCCCGACACAGGCACGGGCGCGAGCGCCGAAGCATCCGGATACGAAGCCCCCGCGCACGATGCGCCGGACGTCCGCCCCGGCGGTTATGCGCGCGCAGCGGCGCGCGCTAGAATTTTTCCAGGGTCTCACGCTGTCGAGGCACCCGCTGCCATGGCCACGCCTTCATCCACGCATCTTGTCCTGATCCCGAGCTACAACCCGGGCGCCCGGCTCGACGAGACCGTACGCGGTGCACGCGCGCAATGGAACCCCGTGTGGGTCGTGGTGGACGGCAGCACGGACGGCAGTGCCGCGCGCCTGCAGGCCATGGCCAACGACGACCCCGGCCTGCACGTCATCGTGCTGCCCGACAACCGGGGCAAGGGTGGCGCAGTGCTCGCGGGGCTCGAAGCCGCCGCGGCGCGCGGATTCACTCACGTCCTGACGATGGACTCCGACGGCCAGCACCCCGCCGCGCTGATTCCCGAGTTCATGGCCGCCTCGCAGGCCGCGCCCGAAGCCATGGTGCTGGGCCTGCCGAAGTTCGACGCGAGCGCGCCGCAACTGCGCGTGCAGGGACGGCGCCTGTCGAACTTCTTCGCCGACTTCGAGACGCTGTGGGCCGGCATCGGCGATTCGCTGTACGGCTTTCGCGTGTACCCGATCGCGCCGCTCAAGGCGATCATGCAGCGCCAGACGTGGATGCGCCGCTTCGACTTCGATCCCGAAGCCGCCGTGCGCCTGTGCTGGGCCGGTGTGCGGCCGATCCGGATCGAAGCGCCGGTGCGTTACTTCGGCGCCGATGAAGGCGGCGTTTCGCATTTCAACTACGTGCGCGACAACCTGCTGCTCGCGGGCATGCATCTGCGGCTCGTGGGCGGGTTGGCGCTGCGCCTGCCGCGCCTGATCGGCAGGCGCCTGCTTCCCTGATCGCCGGCTGGCTGGTTACGCCGTGGCGCGCTGCGTGGCGGGCGTGCGGTAGTCGGCCAGCAAGCGCTCCTGCTTTTTCCCGGCCGCAGCGAGATGGCGCGCCTTGACGTGGCCGAAGCCGCGAATCTCGTCGGGCAGCGCGGCCAGCTGCAGCGCGACGGGCAGGCGCTGCGCGTCGAGGCTCGCGCAGAATTCGTCGACGAGCGCCACGTATTGCGCAATCGAGCGGCGTTCGTCGCGACGCTCCTGCGTCTTGCCGAATACATCGAGCGCCGTGCCGCGCAGCCCCTTCATGCGAGCCAGCGTGCGCAACACCGGCAGCATCCACGGACCGAAACGGCGCTTCACGAGATGACCGTGCTCGTCGCGCTTCGCGATGAGCGGCGGCGCGAGCCAGAAGTTCAGCTGGTAGTCGCGTCCCGGCTCGCCTTCGAACTGCTCGCGCAGCTTCTGCAGATACGCAGGATCGGCATAAAGACGCGCGACTTCGTACTCGTCCTTATAGGCCATGAGCTTCGCGAGATTCACGGCAACGGCGCGCGTGAGCGGCAGCTTCGCGTCGCCGCCGAGCGCCGTCTCTTTCACGCGAATGCGCTCGACCACGCGGCGATATTGCTGCGCATAGGCGGCGTTCTGATACGCGGTGAGCAACGCTTCGCGCGCGGCGATCAGCTTGTCGAGCGATTCGGGCATGTGCAGAACGACAGCCTGCGGTTCTGCCGGCGTTTGGGTGAGCGCGCGCACGACCGCCTCGCCATGATGCGCGACGTAGCGGCCCCAGTCGAACGCCTGCTGGTTCTTCTCCACGGCCACGGCGTTGAGTTCGATCGCACGGCGCAGATGCGCGAGTTCGAGCGGCAGCCAGCCCTTTTGCCACGCATAGCCGAGCAGCAGCGGATTGCTGTAGATCGTGTCGCCGAGCAACGCCAGCGCAAGCGCATTGGCGTCCACGAACGCACAGCCCTCGCCGATGCTCGCGCGCAGTTCGGCCTCGGTTTGCGCGCCCGGGAACGTCCACCTGGGATTCTTGACGAATTCCGCAGTCGGCGTCGCGCCGCTGTTGATCGCCGCGACCGTCACGCCATGCTGGGTCCGCGAGAGCACGTCGCCCGAAGCCGAGACGATCGCATCGCAGCCGATGACGAGGCGCGCTTCGCCCGTGGCGATGCGCGTGGCATGCAAGGCTGCGGGCGAAGCCGCTACCTGCACGTGGCTCAGCACGGCGCCGCCCTTCTGTGCGAGCCCGGCCATGTCGAGCACGGTCACGCCCTTGCCCGCGAGATGCGCAGCCATGCCGATCAGCCCGCCGATGGTCACGACACCCGTGCCGCCGACGCCCGTCACGAGAATGCCGTAAGGCTTCGCCAGTTGCGGGAGCACGGGCATGGGCAACGCGTCGAAATCGATCGAGGCGGCGCTGGTCGCATGCGCCGCGCGCGGCTTGCGCAGCTGCGCGCCCTCGGCCGTCACGAAGCTCGGGCAAAAGCCCTTCACGCACGAGAAGTCCTTGTTGCACGACGACTGGTTGATCTTGCGCTTCGTGCCGAGCGGCGTTTCCAGCGGCTCGACGGAGAGGCAGTTCGACTGCACCGAGCAGTCGCCGCAGCCTTCGCATACGGCGTCGTTGATGAACGCGCGGCGCGCCGGGTCCGGATACGCGCCGCGCTTGCGGCGGCGGCGCTTTTCGGTGGCGCAGGTCTGGTCGTAGATCAGCACGGTGGTGCCGGCGGTGTCGCGCAGCGTGCGCTGCACGCTGTCGAGCTGATCGCGATGGTGAACATCCACGCCGGGCGGCAATGGGATCGTGGCGGCGTATTTTTGCGGCTCGTCCGTGACGATGACGATGCGTTTCGCGCCTTCGGCATGCACCTGATGCGCGATCTGCGGCACGGTGAGCACGCCGTCCACGGGCTGGCCGCCCGTCATCGCCACCGCGTCGTTGTAGAGAATCTTGTAGGTAATGTTGGCGTTCGATGCGATGGCCGCGCGAATCGCCAGCAGTCCTGAGTGAAAGTATGTGCCGTCGCCGAGATTCACGAACACGTGCTTGTCGCCCGAGAAGTGCATCTGGCCGAGCCACGCCACGCCCTCGCCGCCCATCTGGCTGAACGTTTCGGTCTTGCGGTCCATCCACATCGACATGTAGTGGCAGCCGATGCCCGCCAGCGCGCGCGAGCCTTCGGGCACGTTCGTCGAGGTGTTGTGCGGACAGCCCGAGCAGAACCACGGCTTGCGCTCCACCGTCACACGCGGCTTCGCCGCTTCGCGCTCCTTCGCCTCGATGATCGCCACGCGCGCGAGCATGCGCGCGCGCACGTCCTCGGGCACCGCATTGGACAAGTCCGCGCGCGAGAGACGCCGCGCAATGGCCTTGGCGATCAGCGCGGGCGAGAGTTCGTAGTGCGCGGGCAGCAGCCAGTTGCCGCGCGGCACCGACCATTCGCCGCCTTCGTTGTCGCGCTCGTCGAATTTGCCGTAGATCCTGGGACGCACGTCTTCGCGCCAGTTGTATAGCTCTTCCTTGAGCGCGTATTCGAGAATCTGGCGCTTTTCTTCGACCACGAGAATTTCGTCGAGCCCGGTGGCAAAGCCGCGCGCGTCCTGCGCGTCGAGCGGCCATACACAGCCCACCTTGAGCACGCGCACGCCGATCTGCGCGCAGGTTTCGTCGTCGAGGCCGAGGTCGGTGAGCGCCTGGCGCACGTCGAGATACGCCTTGCCCGCGGTCATGATGCCAAAGCGCGCGCGCGGCGAATCGATCACCACGCGGTTCAGGCGGTTCGCGCGCACATAGGCGAGCGCGGCGTACCACTTCTCGTCGAGCAGGCGCGCTTCCTGGGCGAGCGGCGTGTCGGGCCAGCGGATATTGAGGCCGCCTGCGGGCATGATGTAGTCGGCGGGCGTGACGATTGCCACGCGATCCGGGTCGAGGTCGATCGAGGCGGTCGATTCGATGACGTCGGTCACGCACTTCATGACGACCCACAGGCCCGAGTAGCGGCTCATGGCCCAGCCGTGCAAGCCGTAGTCGAGATATTCCTGCACGTTCGCGGGATAGAGCACAGGAATGCCCGCCGCGATGAGCGCGTGCTCGGACTGGTGCGCAACCGACGACGACTTCGCCGCATGGTCGTCGCCCGCGAGCACGAGCACGCCGCCGCGCGCATCGCTGCCCGCCGAGTTGGCGTGCTTGAACACGTCGCCGGTGCGGTCCACGCCTGGGCCCTTGCCGTACCACATGCCGAACACGCCGTCGCGCTGCGCGCCGGGCCAGAGATTGATCTGCTGCGTGCCCCACACGGCGGTGGCGGCGAGGTCTTCGTTCACGCCGGGCTGGAACACGACATCGTGGGCCTGGAGGTGCTTTTTCGCCTTCCAGAGCGACTGGTCGAGCGCGCCGAGCGGCGAGCCGCGATAGCCGGAGACGAAGCCCGCCGTATTCAGGCCGGCCTTGCGGTCGCGCGCCTTTTGCAGCATGGGCAGGCGCACCAGCGCCTGCGTGCCGCTAATGTACACGCGGCCTTTTTCCAGCGTGTATTTGTCGTCGAGCGAAACGGATGCGGCTAGCGATGCAGCTTCTGCGGCGGCACGGTCTGGGGCGTTCATGGGGGGCTGTCTCCGGAATCGGTACTTCATCGGTACGTTTTCCGGGCGAGTATAGGAAGCCGATATGCCATCGTAAAATCACAAATTGAAAACACTGGTATGCGAAAAACGGATGGCATGGCGCCTGGAAAACCATGCATCCGGGGTGCCTGCTCAAGCGACCCGGGCATTTGCCGTTAACACACGGGACCAGCAACCACTCATTCCGGAGTCCCCGCTTGCACGCGAAACCACGCGCTCTGCCATCTGCATCCGTCTTGTTCGGTACCCTGGCTGCAACCCTGCTGATTAGCGGCTGCGTCTCCAGCCCTCGCGTCGCCACCGCACCCGCGCGCCCCACGACCGTGGTTGCCGCTCCCCCTTCGCCGCCTCCGCCTGTCGTCGTCGCACAACCCGTTTATGTGCCACAGCCGTACGACGCCTATGTTTCGGTCGTGCCCGACCGCGACGTGGTCTACGCCGGCGGCAGCACGTATATCTGGATCGTGGGACCGGACGGCCACCGCCAGCGCCGCTACTACGGCCGCGGCGACTTGCGCGGCGAAGTCCTGCATCGCCGCGCGGAATTGCGCGTGGTGATGGCGCACAACGAAGGCCATCTGCCGATGCAACACGCACGCATGCCGGAGCCCCAGCGCGTGCGCGTGGCGATGCAGCCGCACGGCGCGCCGCCGCATGGCTACCGGCCGCAGCCGGGCGGGCATCCGCCGGTGCACACCGCCCAACATCGCCCGCCGCCCGCGCCGGGCCGTAACGCGAACGCCAGCGCCAATGCGAATGCCGGCCATCACCGTCACCCCGACGGCCATCCCGACGCCGCGCCCGCGCCGCGCTTCGCGGGCCAGCCGCCGCATGCGGGTTAATGGCGGCCAAGACCTGGTCCGACGCATTGGGACTTCATGGGTTGATTCAGGCGACATGCGGTCCAGCGGACGTTTGGGCGCCCGCGTGACTGAGTGCGCGAAGCCCCGCGGCTCACCGGACTGCGCCTGGCAACCAGGCGCGCTAGCGGTCCCGGATGCGTTTCCAAGGCCCGGGCCGGCATTGTTGTCACTAAAATGTCACAATTCGTCCCTTGATCCGCAAACACTCCGTTTGTGCAAATGGCTATTGGGACGGTAAAAGTGATTGGGAACCTTGAGCTTCTATCGCGCCTGCTGATCGCCGCCCTCCTTGGGAGCGTAATCGGCTTCGAGCGCGAGCGGCTGAACTGGGCGGCCGGCCTGCGTACGCACATGCTGGTCTGCGTTGGGGCCGCACTGATGATGCTGGTGTCGGCATTCGGGTTTGCTGATGTGCTCGGCGAGAAGAATGTCGTGCTTGATCCGTCGCGGGTGGCTGCCCAGGTGGTTTCGGGCATCGGCTTCCTCGGCGCGGGATCGATCCTGTTGCGTGGCGAAGTGGTACGCGGGTTGACGACGGCAGCGAGCCTGTGGTCGGTCGCGGGTATCGGCCTGGCGGTGGGCGGCGGCATGTACACGGCCGCCATCGGTGCGACGGTCATCATCATGATTATCCTGGTCGGTGTGAAACCGCTGGAGCGGCGCTTCATTGCCGTGCGCCAGCAGCGCACCATACAACTGCTGGTCGAGCGCGGCAGTGTCTCGCTGGACACCGTCCATCAGGCGCTGGGCACGGGCAGCGTTCGCGTCAAGCAGTTCATTGTCCAGCAGTCGGAGGATGACGCGGATCTCGACGATGTGCAGATTGCTCTGTCGCGGGTGAACGCGGGCGAGTTCTCGACGATATGCGCGCGCCTCGAAGCCATGTCGGGCGTGCGCGAATGTCGACGCGAGAAATAAGGCGGGGCGACATCCATGACCTGAAGCTACGCCTATGAAGGTCCTTCGCAGGCGGGCGGGCACAAGAGCGCCAGCGTAGCGGCACCTCCTGTCTGGCTGCGAGCGCGGCTTATTTCGATTTCGGTGGCCGTCCGGTCTTGACCGGTTCGACCGCCTTGACGGCTGCAAGAAGACGTTTCGTCGGCTCGGATGCCAGCAGGAGCAGCCCTGCACGGACGAGTTCGCTCTTCTTCACGGCGAGACCAGCATCGAGGCACCGCTGTTTGAGCACCGCGAGCTGCTGGTAGTCCTCCCTGGGCATCGTGAAGGTGTCGCGCACGACCTTTTCCTGTTTGACATGGTCTTTACGGTGCCGGGCAGCGCGCGCGGATTGCGCTTCGACTGGTATGGCCTTCGCGGTCTGTGGCCTTGCCGCTACATGTCTGGTTTGCGCAGTCTGGAGCGACTCCCCGCCGGCCACTGCCTTGTTGGCACTGTCGTCCGGGGATGGATGCGCTCGCTTGCCGCTTCTGTTCCTGGTAGCCTTTGGCTTCATGATTTTTTTTCAGGTTTGACAAACCGTACAAACAGTTTATCGTCTTTCTGGCAAGAGGGAGTTTTCCATGCCAGACAAACACATTTCCAGCCAGTTCGATGCCGATCTGGAACATCTGTCGTCGAGATTTTTCGAGATGGGCGGGCTGGTTGAGTCCCAATTGGCCGATGCAATGGATGCGCTCAGCCGCTTCGACATGGGGCTGGTCGAGAAGGTGGTCGATGAGGAGCATCGACTCAATGCGATGGAAGTCGAGATCGATGCCGAGTGCAGCAACATCATTGCGCGGCGCCAGCCCATTGCATCCGATCTGCGTCGACTGCTGGCCTTCTCCAAGGGGATCAGCAATCTCGAGCGCGCAGGCGATGAAGCGCGCAAGATCGCAAAGCGGACGAGAAGGATCGCGAATGACGCTGCGGGCAGGAACATGAATATCGCGGAAATCCGGTCATCCGGCCAAATGGCGGGAACCATCCTCCACAATGCGCTCGCTGCATTTGCACGGCTTGATACGGTTCAGGCGGCGCAGATCATGCGTGAGGATGAGGCGATCGATGAGCAGTACCGCGCATTCGTGCGCAAGCTGCCGGCATTCATGGCGGAGAATCCCCGCATCATCTCTTCCGCGCTCGACTACGTGTCCATCGCGTCGGCCATCGAACGGATCGGTGACCATGCGAAGAACCTGGCAGAACTTGTCATCTATGTTGTCAAGGGTAAGGATGTCCGTCACCTTTCGCGCGACCGACTGGAGCGCGAGGCACTGGATAATTGAGAACCATACGCAGTGGCGCGAAGTCCCAACAGCCGCATGCGTCACGTGCGGCATCCGGTTGTGAGCCTCATGAAGTGCGCAGTGGACAACCAGTGTGTCGCGGGGTAGTGCCATGAAAATGTCTCACAGATTGCAATCCGATTCGACCGGCCCGGTTTGGGGCCTGATTTTGGGGATGTTCCTGACGGTGGCTGGGATCGGCATCTGGATCTACGCGAAGTCATCGGAACACGCCAACTCCCTGGACGAATCGCTGGCGATGGCTGCGATGCTTGTCGGCACCTTTCTGGCTGTCTATGCCGGCCGGGAAATCAGGCACAGACGTCGATAGTGCCACGGTCGGCAGCCGGGGCAGCACACGCCAGGCCATGGTGGGCGACGCGGCTGCACAGACCGTAAGCGGACAAGCGCGGGGATTCGTACCGGGGAATTGCATTGCGTGATGTCCGGCGTACCGCGGATCACACCAGTTTGTGCGTAGATTCGGCACAGGCTCAACTGACGTCCGAGGCGATCGCTGTCGGCGTTCGAATGTCTGTTGCCGAGGGTGAAGACAACGTTCGAGTGTCGAGTCAACGTGCTGGAGGAGCGGCCGAAGATGGCCGTCCAGCGCCCCAGGAAGCACGAGTTGCTGGTCAGTGCACCGGCGCGCTAAAGGCATGTGGGAGGCGCAGACGATCTTGGGCAAACCACAACTACGGTGTCGATGTTACTTCCGCCTGACCGTCTTGCTGGCCAATGTTGTCGTCGGTTGACCGGAAGCACGCGCGTAGTTTTTCTACGAAGCAGTTCAATGCAAGTGACACCGCCACGTCGCGCCGCCTCACAAGCAGTGTTTGCGCCTGGCCTTCGTCGTCTGTCAACGCGTGTACCGCGAGCTTGCCATCCTTCGCCAATGGCGCGACCACGGATCGCGGCAAAAGGCTGATTGCGATTCCGGCGCGGACGCAGCCGAGTAGCCCGTCGAGCGTGCCCAGCTCCATGCGCCTGATGCTCGTGATGCCGCGCCGGATCAGCAAACGCTCGAGGCGCTCCCGATAGGCGCAGCCGTGCCGGAATATCGCGATTTTTGCGTCGCCGCGGAACTCAGCCCACGCAGGTCGGCAACCGTCTCGCGAATGTCTTATCCACGGGGCCGTGACGACAACGAGTTCTTCGCACAATATCGATTCCGCCAACAGATCGATGTGATCGACAGGTGCGCACACCAGCGCCGCTTCGAGACGCCGCTCAAGCACATCCAGGATCAGGCTCTGCGATGTTCCGGTGCCAAAGGAAATATCCACGCGAGGAAATTCGGTCGCGTATTCGACCAGGACTTCGGGCAAGCGAACGGCCGCCGTGGTTTCCATCGATCCGATGCGCAGCACGCCTCCGGGGACCGAGTTGCTGGCAATCGAACGCTTCGCCTCCGCCATCATGTGATCAATCTGGCTCGCATACGGCAGCAATTGCGCGCCTGCAGGCGTCAGCGTAACGCCACGTCCGTGCCGGTGAAAGAGCGACACAGAGAGTTCTTCTTCAAGGCGCCGGATGCGCTGCGTGACATTGGACTGCACGGTATCGAGGAACAGCGCCGCCTTGGTGATGCTGCCCATGCGCGCCACCGCAGTGAAATAAATCAGATCGCCCGAATCCATACGTCTTCCTCAACTATTGCAACACGTTTGCACTGCGAGAGCTTACGCGAGGCAACATGCGTGCCATACGCGAGTGTTTCGAAAATCGCAATGCGCGTCGCACTGCAATGGTACATCGGTGCGCCGAACCGAAGCACACATCGGCGTTAGACTGCATTCATGGTGCACGAGAGCCCTGCCTTTCGACGGTCCCGCATGCTCGATGAGCGCCTGCCAAGCCTTCCAATCCCGCTTTTCAGGTGAAAACTTCCGCGCGCCATCATCGAACGGAATGTCTCGTATCTCGATGGGTGAACGCTCACGCAAGCGGCATATGCCATGCATAAAAACACATGATCCTTCATTCAACCCGATATCTGACACGATCATGGAAAAACACAGCTTATCCAGCATCGCCGTATCGACTTCCAACCAGGACGAGCACATGCGGCTCGGCATCGTCCTGACCGCGATTCAGGTGATCGTCTTCTTCTCGTTCGTCTCGCTATGCACATTTCATCCAGCGCTTCTGCAACGGGATGCCCTCGGTATCGGCGTGCCTCTGTCGTTTCTCGCGGGACTATCGGTGATCGCGTGCGGAATCGTTTTGACCGCCATCTATGTTGCCGTATCGAACCGTCTTTGGGAGCGTGCCGAGTGACTCGTTATCTCATCCCTCTCCTGCTGATGGCGCTCGCGTCCCCCGCAATGGCCGTCGACGCGCACGCTCCGGCCGCAAGCGGCATATCGATCGCCCTGTTTCTCGTCATCATCGCCATCACACTCGGGATTACCTGGTGGGCCGCGCGGCGCACACGCTCGGCGAGCGATTATTACACCGCGGGCGGCCGGATCACCGGTTTCCAGAACGGTCTGGCGATAGCCGGCGATGCAATGTCCGCCGGCGCGCTGCTCGGCCTCACGGCGCTCGTTTTTTCCAAAGGCTTCGATGGTCTCTTCTATGCAGTCGGCTACACGACGGGCATGCCGATCGTCGTTTTTCTGATGGCGGGTCGCATGCGCAAGATGGGCCGCTTCACGTTCATCGACGTCGTCGGCGCGCGTCTCGACAGCCCGTCAATCCGTATCTTCTCGGCGTGCGCGTCGCTCGTCATCGTTCTGTTTTATCTGGTCGCCCAGATGGTGGGGGCGGGTCAGCTCATCGAGGTATTGTTCGGCATCGGCTATCCGTATGCCGTGTTGCTGGTTGGCGCCTTGATGGTGCTCTACGTCGCCTTCGGCGGCATGATGGCCACGACGTGGGTGCAGATCGTGAAGGCCGTGCTGATGATTTCCGGCTGCGCACTGCTGTGCGTGCTCGTGCTGCATCAGACCGGCTTCAGCTACGGTGCACTGCTCGCGGATGCCGTCCGCGTGCATACGTCGGGGTCCGGGATTCTCGCGCCGACGTCGTTCGCAAGGCAGCCGCTCAACGCGTTTTCGCTCGGGATCGCGCTGATGCTTGGCACGGCCGGTCTACCGCACGTGCTGATGCGCTTCTTCACGGTGCCGGACGCACGCGCCGCGCGCAGTTCGGTGCTGTGGGCCACCATGCTAATGAACTGCTTTTACGCGATGATTTTCATCATCGGCTTCGGTGCGCTGTATCTGCTGCGCAAGAATCCACAATTCTTCGACGCGCACGGCTCGCTGTTGGGCGGTGGCAACACGGCGGCGCTGCATCTTGCCTACCTTCTTGGCGGCAACGCGCTGTTCGGTTTTCTCGCCGCCGTCGCCTTTGCGACGATTCTCGCGGTCGTGGCGGGCCTTACCTTATCGGGCGCGACGGCCGTCAGCCACGACATCTACGGCAGTCTGATGCGCAGCCGCCGTCACGGCAGACTCGACGAACGCACGGAAATGACCGTCATGAAAATCGCAGTCGTGCTGATCGGTGCGCTCGCGGTCGTGCTGAGCCTCGCGTTCAGAACCCAGAACATTGCGTACATGATCAGCCTCGCGTTTTCGATCTCGTGTTCGTCGACGTTCCCGGTGCTGATCCTCGCGATCTACTGGAGGCGCTTCACGACGCTCGGCGCGTTGTGCGGCGGCGGAGCAGGACTCGCCACGTCGCTGCTGCTGACGATTCTAGGCCCATCGATCTGGGTCGCGGTACTCGGCCACGCCGCGCCCGCTGTCTCCATCGATCCGCCCGCAATCATCACCGTGCCGCTGGCGTTCGCGGCAAGCATCGCCGTATCGCTGCTGGAGCGAAGCCTGATGCGTGCCCCCGTCAGCAATCTTTCATGAAATCACAACAACACCGTCCTTACCGAACAAGGCAGACAAAATGAGTATCAGCAAGAACAACGCATTTACTGAACTGATGGCGATACGCGGCGGCCTGCCGCCCAGCACTGACGAGGTTGAGGTCACCGGCGCGGATCCCATGTACGTGTCGCCGTTCAAACTGGGCGAAACTTGCGCAGGGGCGCTGGCCGCACGAGGCGTCGCCGCCAACGATCTCTGGGAGTTGCGCACCGGTCACCGTCAGAAAATCAGCATCGACGTTCGCGCGGCGGCGGCGACATCGCGCTATGGTGGCGACATGACCTTGCGCCGCAACGAGCACGGCGAGTACCAGCCCATTCCCTACTCCCAGGCGATGAAGCACATGGTGTCGCTCACGCAGCCGTGGAAGGCCCGCGACGGACGCTGGGTATTGCCGCACACGAATCTGCCGCATCTCGAACGACGCGTGCTCGATGTGCTCGACTGCCACAGCACAGTCGATTCGGTGCGCACGGCCGTCGCGCGCTGGGATTCGGACGCGCTTGAAGACGCCATCGCCCGGGCGCAGGCGTGTGCAGGCAAGGTGCGCACGCCTGAAGAGTGGCTCGCGCATCCGCACGGTGCGTATCTGGCGAGCCGCCCGGTCGTCGAAATCACGAAACTCGCCGACGGCGAACCCGAGCCACTGCCTCCCGGCACCCGGCCTTTATCAAGCATCCGCGCGCTCGACCTCACGCGTATCCTCGCCGGGCCGACTGCGGCGCTCGGCATGGCTGAACACGGCGCAGACGTATTGATGGTCACTGCACCGCATCTGCCTCAGGTGCCCTCTTTCGTGCGCGACACGAGTCACGGAAAACGTAGCTGTTTTCTCGACATGGATCGTGCAGTCGAAGCCGAACGTCTGCGCGAACTGGTGAGCGAGGCCGACGTGCTGATCGACGGATACCGTCCGAACCGGTTGGCGGCGCATGGTTTTGGTGTCGATGAACTCGTCAAGCTTCGACCTGGCCTGATCCATGTCTCGGTCAATTGCTATGGCTCGGGCGGCCCGTTCGCGGATCGCGCGGGGTGGGATCAGGTCGCGCAGGCCGTCACCGGCATGTGCCACACGCAGGGACAGGCGACGGGCGCGGGTCACCCGCAACTGACGCCGGTTTTCACATGCGATTTTCTGACAGGGTTCCTCGCCACTTTCGGCGCGATGATCGCGCTAGCGCGCCGCGCACGCGAAGGTGGAACATATCGTGTGCAGGTGTCGCTATGCCAGTCCGCGATGCTGCTCCAGCGACAGGGCTTGCTCGAAGATTTTCACGATGCTCCAGGCAGCCTGACGTCTGCCGAATTCGAGGCGCTGGCGGTATGCGATGACGACACGGTTTATGGTGATCTGAAAACGCTGGGCCCGGTTTTACGCATGTCGGAAACGCCATGCACCTGGCTCGGCACCACGCCTGAGCTTGGGAGTGCTAAGGCGGAGTGGCTGCGGCGTTGAGGGCATGCTGCGTTGGTGAGGATCGTCATTAAGTGCGACGGCGGAATCAAGCCTCGAGGCGACCGAGATGGATTGCGCTTCGTCGTCATCCAGCTTACCTACCGTTAGAATTCTGAGGGCCGGTATTGGCCGCACAGCGTCCCCCACAACCGAGCGCGACGATCAACTCGGCGAGCATCTCATGCAAAAGGCATAACTCAACCCTCAGCAGCCGTTCACGGCAGTGAAAGATCAACGACTCAAATGCACCACGAAACAGTCATGGATCAACTGCATCACATTCCCACTTTCCATTGACGGCCCAAAATACGAGCATCGCTACCACTGAGACAGTCGGGGAGAAGTTCAGGTCGTGAAGCGTAGCCCTTCCTCGAATCAGGACCGGTTTCACGAATCATGTTGTTGTCGCAATGCATCTGAAGACTTAGTCTTCCGGCGAACGCAGCGACACGTCGCCGACGACCACGCCTTTCAACCCCTCTCGCAACGCCGTAACATTGTCTGCACCGTTCAGTTGCTCGAACTCCCGTTGCGCTTCCTGCCAGAGAGCGGCCGCCCTTTCGTGCAGGCGCCGCCCATCCTCGGTGAGCTCGATAAGGCGGCTTCGGCCGTCCGTGGGCGAGGGCTTGATCGTGACGAAGCCGTCGCGTTCCAGGAAGCCAACCATTTTCCCCATCGCCGTTCGTTCGATATCGAGCCGTTCGGCAAGGGCATTGACCGGGATACTGCCCACCTCCTCAAGGGCGGCCAGGGTGAGGAATTGCGTAATGCGCAGACCCGCGGGCGCAAGATGGCTATCGTAGAGTCGGGAGATCTGCCTGCTCGCTTTCCTCACGGCGAAGCAGTTGCATTGATCGATTCCAAGCGGCTGGTTGACCGGCAACATCTGTTCTACTCCTGATTTTGGTTAGGCACGCTAACTACGCGCGCGTCGCGCGAAGATACGGCAGTATCCTTCAATGAAAGCCGCGATCGACAGCGCTGGTGTCCGGCGACCTACGCGCCTCATGTCTCGCTGCCGAAACCGACCCGTGTCATCTGCGGTGCTCAAAGACCTGCAGGCGGTGTGATGTAGCCGGGTATCTCGGCCGCAAGCGTGCTCTTCAGCACCGCTGTCCCCTTGTCGGCCATGACCTCGCTCTTGCCGGCGGCGAGCGCGTCGTAGGTCTGTCGCACAACGTCCTCCGGACTGGCTTTCGGCACGTCAATGCCGTTGGTCAGATCGGTATCCATGAACCCGACGTGCAGGCCGAGAACCTGGATGCCACGCTCGTGCAGGTGAAAGCGAAGCTGGTTCGTGTAGCTCCAGGCGGCGGCTTTCGACGCGGCATACGGTGTCAGATAGGGCCGCGGAAGCCACACGATGTCGGAAAGCACGTTAATGATAGCGGCATGCGGCTGGGCCGCCAGGATCTGTTCGAAGGCCTGTGTGACGCGCACTACGCCGTAGTAGTTGGTATCGAACAAGCGGGTGGACTGCGCTTCGACGTCAGCTGCGAGGGGCCCGTCGATCAGAGCGGCAATGCCCGCGTTGTTGATCAGCAGAGTCGTGTCGGCCGCCAGTTTCGCGGCCTCGGCGATCGACGCCGGATCCGTGACATCGATCCTGACCGGCACGATGCCCGGCTCGTCGAAACCGTTCGTATTGCGCATACCCGCGTACACTTTCGCCGCCCCGCGCCGAAGCGCCTCGCGTGCAAAAGCGAGGCCCAGCCCGCGATTGGCACCGGTGATGAAGACTGTGGCGTTCTTGATATCCATGACATGCTCCTTTTTCAAAAGCCGCGTGCCGGGGGAATGTCGACTCCACCCACGAGCGCGCGGATGAGTGGTTCAAAGAAAGACGTGTTCCGGCAACTGCTTCGAGAGCGACTCCCGCAGATGGGTCGCGAGAGTCAGTACGGCGCCAAGCGGGCTCATCCGCACGCTGACTCGCGGCACCGAGCCGTCGGCGTTGCGATCGACGACCGCGACCGCGCCCAACGTTTCGCCGCTCGTCAGAACGGCCTCGTATTCGAGAAAAAGCCGCGAGCCGACGGCTTGAACGAACGTTGGCGTCTGTGAGACGTAAAAGGCACCGACGGCGTCGACGGCGAGCCGGATTTCGTCGCGCCCGATGACGGGCGCGCGCAACACCGAGCTGACCAGCTCGGCGTCGGCCGTCAGATCATCGAGAAACGGGTGACGATCGGATTGGATGGGTGACATTTTCAAACCTCTCGATTCGTTTCAAGGACGTGTTCACGCGAATGCGGCCCGATATTTCGCGACGAATTGCTGGACCGACAGCGGCGGCTCTCCGGTGACCTTCTCGACGACGTCGTTGGTGCCCGAGAAGATGCCGTCGCGGTAGTTCTGTGCGACTTCGACCAGATGCTGCGTGAGGAACGGCGGAAACTTGTAAAGGGTTTCCATCTTGATCTGGAATTCCTCGATGGACGTCGGCGCGTATTCGATCCGGGTGCCGAGAACCTCGCTCATCGCGGCTGCGATCTCGACGTGGTTCATCTCGACGGGGCCGTGGAGCGTGTAGGTCTTGCCCTCGTGGCCTTCGGGGTTGGCGAGGATGTGGGCGATCACGCGTCCCTGATCGTCGCTGGCGATGGGCGCGTGACGGCCGTTGCCAAACGGAAATTCGATCTTCTTCGTGGCCCATATCTCCCGCGCAAAATGCGGATAGACGAGCCAATCGGCAAAGAAGGTCGGACGCAAATGCGTGGTCGCGACACCCGACCAATCGAAGACCCGCTCGGATACCCAGTGATCCTGTGCCGCGTGGCTCATCGACTCCCGGCGCGCGGAAATCTGCGACATGTTGACGATCGCCGTGACGCCCGCTTCCTTTGCTGCCTGCGCGAAATAGGCCGCGGCTCCGATGATTCCCGGCGCGATCGGATGAAGGAAATACGCTGATCGGATGCCTTCCATCGCGGCCCGAATGTCGTCGATATCGGTGAAGTCTCCGACTGCGACATCGACGCCGCGCTGCCTCAGAACTGCCGCCCGATCATCATCGGTGCGCATATAGGCCCGCACGCGTTTGTGCATCTTGAGCAGTTCGTCAATGGCAATACCCCCAGTGCGTCCGGTTGCACCGCTTACAAGAATCTCAGGCTCGTTCATCGCTTTGCTCCGTTCGAAAGTGAGAGCATATGCTCTCTTTTGACAAAGAGTAGAAGCATATGCTCTCATTGTCAAGTTTTTCTGGTTCGCCCGCACCTCGAGGGAAGTCACGACGAATCCGGCGGCTGCATTGCGAGCGACGCATCGACGGGCAGTTGCGCAGGTGCCCAGCAATGCGAAGCGCCGCAGGCGTCGATATCGTCCCTGCTTACTTGGTCGGGTCTGAAAAATTCGAAGGGCCCTGTGCAGCAAGGATTTGAAGCCGAAAGTGGTTGATGCATTTGCAGGATCCTGGCAGATTATGGGGAGT